>JAZRRG010000044.1:0-149499 GCA_045650565.1 Acutalibacteraceae bacterium
TACCATTATACTTGGAGGTTTAATTCTTTCCAATATTTCTTTGTGGCTTGGCACTCGCCTCGCCACTTTTTATTGTAGCACTACTCTTTTTATCTTCCCCCAGTAGAACTGGGGGTTTATTTCCACGTCTAAAGACACCAAGAAAAAGCGACCATTCTCAAATGGTCGCCACCAGAAAACACAAATACGAATCGCCTTCACCAAAATACAAAAACATCTGGAACATCTGCAGTATAGCACACCGCCAACTCAAGAACACAATACCAGAATAAGAACTTTCACTCATATCTTTTTTATTTACACGCCGAAATACACACACCCATTAAAAAATAATTTTTTCGGTATGTTTTGGAGTGTGTAAAATGCACACTATCACAGATTTACCCACAAAAGCAAAGGACACCCACCAAAGCGGTGGATGTCCTGAAAACCCTTATTTTATGCGGTTTTTCGCTTATTTGAAGTAACGAGTGAGGAGGCCTTCAAACGCCTTACCGTGTCGGGCTTCATCACGTGCCATTTCGTGCACGGTATCGTGTATTGCATCAAGTCCTAATTCCTTTGCAAGCTTTGCGAGTTCAAATTTACCCATTGTAGCACCGTTCTCGGCATCTACACGCATTGCGAGATTTTTCTTGGTAGAATCGGTTACAACCTCGCCTAAGAGCTCGGCAAATTTAGCGGCATGCTCTGCCTCCTCTAATGCTGCCTTTTCCCAGTAAAGTCCGATTTCTGGGTAGCCCTCTCTATGAGCCACACGAGCCATTGCGAGATACATACCAACCTCAGTGCACTCGCCCTGAAAGTTCTCACGAAGACCCGCAATAATTCTCTCATCAACGCCCTGTGCTACACCGAGCACGTGCTCGGCAGCCCACTCCATCTTGCCTTCAACTTCATTAAACTTTGAAGCGGGAACGTGGCAAATCGGACACTCATTGGGAGCCGCATTACCCTCGTGAACATAACCGCAAACTGAACATACAAATTTTTTCATAAATATACACCTCTTAAAATAATTTTAATTTTTATTTAAACCTCGACATTTACTGCAGGTTCCTTCAAACATACGTCTTTCAGATTCTACCGAACAGTCGAGAGTTTTTTCAATATATTCTTTTATTCCGTTATCGTGCACGGGGCAGTCATATATACCTCCGCAGCATAGACAATGGAAATGTATGTGTTCCTTGGCATTAGCATCAAAATGCTCATAGCCATCCCCCACATAAACCTCGGCAATTATTCCCTCTTTGCTAAGCTCAGCAAGATTACGGTATACCGTGCCAAGACTTATATTGGGTATTTGCTGCCTTGCTTGTTCATAAATCCAATTTACTGTGGGATGTGTGGTGGTGCCTTTTAATACACTTAACACCACTTCTCTGCGTTTTGAGTGATTTTTCATTTGCTCCTCCTCAAAAACAGTAATGATTACTACTTTTAGTATAACCAAATATAATTTTTTGTCAAGTACTTTTTTTAAATATTGACAAAAAAATTTTTTTGTACCATAATATAAGGGTATAGAAAGAAGGTAAACCTTATGAATAACAAGGGTATATCGAATTATGTTATTAAACGCCTTCCCCGATACTACCGATTTTTAGGTGAATTATCGGATGCGGGGGTAAAAAGAATATCCTCGGGTCAGTTGGCTCAAAAAATGGGACTTACAGCCAGTCAAATAAGACAGGACTTAAACTGTTTCGGCGGTTTTGGTCAACAGGGCTATGGCTATAACACCGATTTGCTTCGAGAGGAAATCGGTGTTATATTAGGTATCGATTCTCCTAAAAAAATAATACTTATAGGTATGGGAAATCTCGGTCGAGCAGTTGCTCTCCACTTAAATTTTGAGAACAAGGGATTTAATCTTATAGGTATATTTGATAAAAAAGAATCGCTAATCGGCAATATCGTTCACAATATTCCTGTAAGAAATATTTCTTCTCTTGATGATTTTTGCCGTGAAAACAAGCCCGAGGCGGCTATTCTTTGCATACCCAAAGAGACAGTTCCTCAAATTGCAGAGCATTTAATAAATCTCGGTGTAAAGGGCTTCCTTAATTTCAGCCATTATGATTTATCGGTGAAGTACGAAGATATTCAGGTTGAAAATGTCCACTTGGGAGATAGCTTAATGACTTTATCCTACAGTTTAAAGAATAATTAGGTTTTACCTACACAAAATAAGTGCGGTGAATTAAATGGCAATTGTAATCATCCGCACGGTAATACTATATATATTTGTAACCATAGGTATTCGTTTAATGGGCAAACGCCAAATCGGTGATATGCAACCCAACGAGCTTGTGGTTACTTTGCTTATTTCGGAAATCGCCGCCATACCGCTACAGGACACAACACAGCCCGTAGTTAACGGAATTGTGGCGATTTTTATGTTGGTGATTATTGAAATTATTATTTCGGTACTCACTATGAAATTTACACGGCTGCGCCAGCTGCTTAGCGGAAAAGCAATAATTATAATCTCGGATGGCAAGATAGACCAACAAGCCATGAAGCAGTTACGGCTTACCGTTATCGACTTAATAGAATTATTACGGGCACAGGAAATTTTTGATATCTCCACCGTGGCGTATGCGGTGCTTGAGGTTAACGGAAGCTTAAGCGTACTTCTTAAAAACACCGAGCAGCCCGTAACAGCAAAACAACTGAATATACCCACCGAGAACGATGCACTATATATGCCCGTAATAACCGATGGACAAATAATAGACAACTCGCTAAATGCCGTGGGCAGTAACGAAACACAAATTGGGGATATTCTTCACAATGAAAATATAAAACTTAAAGATGTTTTTCTTATGACACTTGACCGCCTCGGAAACTACATCATAACAAAGCGGGAGAAAAAGCGATGAAAAGAATTATTGCCGCTGTCGTTTTGGCGCTTATCGTTGCAGCGCTCTGCACAGCCGATATTATTATAACTGACCGTATATATGATAAACTAACCGATGATATTGCAAAATGTCGCACCGCTTTTGAATCGGGAGATTATTTAACAGCTGAAAATTACTCAAAGAAGCTTGAAAGTAATTGGACCGAGTGGGAAGGAATGTTCTCGCTATTCACTAACCACGATTTAATTGATGATATAGGTGTTTCGGTTTCAAAGCTTGAGCCACTTGCCAAGGATAAAGACAATATATTTTTAGTTGAGTGCCGCATAATTGAAATGACGCTAACGCACATAAAAAACGATTCAAGGGTGAATCTTCACAGTATATTTTAAAAAGAAAAAACAGGTCTGTTAATACAGACCTGTTTGAATTTCTAAACTTATGCATCAATTTTATTAAAACGAGTAACCAAAGCAGATTTTTTGTGAGCTGCTGTATTCTTATGAAGAATACCCTTAGCAGTTGCCTGGTCAATCTTCTTAACAGCGGCCTTTACTGCTTCGCCGGCATTTGCATCCTTGCTCTCGATAGCAGCATCCGCCTTTTTAACTGCTGTTCTGAGAGCCGAACGATAGGCCTTATTGCGCTGATTGTTTGCCTCGCTTACGAGAACACGCTTCTTTGCAGATTTAATATTAGGCATATTATCGCACCTCCTCTAAAATACTCACGTAAAGATATATTATCACTTTTTCATCCCAAATGCAACACTTTTTTTATAAAAATTTTAAATATGTTAATAATAATGATTGTGGTGATATTATGTTTAACAGAACTGATTTGGCGGTTGAGAAGCTAACCGACGCTGCCGCCTTGCCAAACGGTATTACAAATACCGAGACATTTTATGGCGATATTTCGGTGACTCACACCGTAATACTTGATGATAACGGCGCTACTGCTCTGGGTAAGCCCATAGGAGAATATATAACAGTTTCGCTCGACTGTCCGCCGCAAAGCTCTACTCACCCCGAGGAGAGCGAGGAGGTAATTGCAAGGGAAATAAAAAAATTGCTACCAAAAAATTGCCGATGCGTTTTGGTGTTGGGACTTGGCAATCGTGATATAACTCCCGATGCCTTGGGTCCTAAAACCGCCGAATGCATTCTTGCAACAAGACATATCTCGGCTGCGTTGGCGGAGGAGATAGGTTTGTCTTCCCTCAAAAGTGTTGCCGTTATATCCCCCGGAGTGCTCGGACAAACAGGTATTGAAACGGGCGAAATATTAGCCGCTGTTGTAGAGCGCATAAAGCCCAATGCCGTAATTGTGATTGATGCACTTGCCGCAAAAAGCATAAAGCGGCTCGGCACCACTGTGCAGCTATCTAACACGGGTATATCTCCCGGCTCGGGTGTGGGAAATGCCCGTCAGGAAATAAACTCCAAAACACTCGGCGTTCCTGTTATATCTATTGGTATACCAACCGTTGTTGAGGCATCTACCCTGATTTACGACCTTACCGAGCAAAAACACTCTCACAGCATATACGGTAAAATGATTGTAACGCCAAGGGAGATTGATACAATTATTGAACACTCTGCACGGCTATTGGGCTTTTCACTTAACCGTGCGCTGCAGCCCGAAATAGATAGCGAAATACTGCGTGTTTTAGTATAATATTCCATTTGTTTTCATAATATAAAACGGTGGTTTAATGAATTTTAAAAGTGTTTTATTTTTGCTGCTCGTTATTGTTGCAGCACTTTATAGCAGCTTTGACTCGGTTCTAAAATATATCGATTACCGCTTCCCCTCGCTTAGCACCGAGATAACCCACAGTGTAACAACCAACTCCCTCCCGTCGTCCGTTGTGGATACTAATCAAGCTGTGACCCAAACAGACAAAACAGAACTAACAAAAAAAGAAGAAGCATCTCTTCCCGCAGCAACGCCTGAATCGGCTTTGGGCAAAATTACAACCCGTTTAATTTCGCCCTATGGGGCTAACACCTCTTACAACAATGTTTATCTTAAAAACAACACAGGGGTTTCGGTTGATTTGAAATCTTTAATAAAGCAGCAGCTATCCTTTAAAATATCAAAGGACTCCTCCCCGCAGGTGCTTATAGTTCACACCCACACGACCGAGAGCTATATGAGTGAAAAACGGGACTACTATCTTGAAAGCGATGCTTCAAGAAGCACCGATACCGAAAAAAATATGGCTCTTATAGGTGAAGTTTTTGCCCAAAAGCTAACGGAGGCGGGAATTGGGGTTATACACGATAAAACACTGCATGACCACCCATCGTACACAGGTAGCTATGACCGTTCTGCCGAAACGGTGAAAAAGCACCTAAAAAACAACCCCAGTATAAAAATAGTGGTTGACATACACCGAGATGCCATAACAGATTCGAGCAAAACCAAGACACGCCCAATTGCCCAAATTAACGGGCGGGATGCCGCACAGGTTATGCTTGTTATGGGAAGCCAAACGGGAGGCATTACAAACTTTCCGAAATGGAAGGAAAATTTAAGTCTTGCGGTAAAATATCAACAAACCTTGGAGGTTATGTATCCATCACTTGCAAGAGCAATAACACTCAACAGTGCAAAATATAATCAGAATTTAACCGTCGGCTCGATTTTACTTGAAGTTGGCAGTGAGGCCAACACCTTTTCGGAAGCCGAGTATGCCGCAGAGTGTGCCGCAACAGCACTTGTAAGCTTACTGAATACACTAAAATAATGAGAAGTAAAAATATTTTTTGGAGAACGGTAAAGCTGAGTTCTATTATTTTCTTTAATCTTATTCTTTTGATTTACGGCATTTGCTATGCCTACAAAAACATACGCCTTGTAGGGTTCGGCGAATATGTGCAAATAATTGAAATCAGTGAAGATGATATTAAAATATTTGATTACAAAATTAAACTGCCTGATTACCTTTCGTAATCAGGCAGTTTTTAATTCTAATTAGATGTGCTGTCAGAGGATGTATCGGAGCTTACTGATGCCGAATTTACACGAAGCTGTATATGTGCATCACTATCCACCCTTGTTCCAATGCCCGGCTCAATTTCAATAACCGTGCTGGCGGGTTTTTCGGCATTATAAACCTCAATAACACTTATATTGTTGTAATCAAAGCCCAGCTTGAGAAGCTCAAGTTTGGCTTCATCAACAGTTTTGCCCGTTAAGTCCGGTACTGCAATAGTGCGTGGACCAAGACTTAAAACAAGCTCAATATTAGTACCCTTTTTAACCGACTGGTCGCTTGTGGGGGTTTGAGAGATAATATATCCTCGTGGATATTTATCACTAAAGTTCTTATCAACCACCTCAAATGTGAAGTAAGATTTATAATCAATCTTATCGATAACATCTGAATATTTTTTACCAACCAAATCGGGAACTTGATAAAGATTATCGCTTACATCGGGCGGTATGATAACCTCGCTTGAAGCTTCGGAATTTATTGTGGGTACACTGTTACTTGGAGTGGAGGGAGTATCACCATTATTATCCCCTGTTGGTTTAAGAAAAGCAAAGTAAACAACCAATGCCAAGATAACAAATACAGCCGCTGTAATTGCCGCTGTGACCAACACATATCTTTTGTTGTTGGTTGCCTTCTTTTCGGTTTTTTCGCTTATTTGCGCAACGTCAGGCACCACCTGAGTATGCGCAACATTATTCACCATGCCCGTGTTACCCGATACGGGTGTTAAGGATATACGGAATGCCTCCATATCCTGAGTTCTGTTTTCGGGTAATATTTGCAGGGCGTTAGCCAGGGATGACAAAACAAAGCTCGGCAAGGTTTCGGCATAACGGGATGGAATTTGCATTGTATCGTTAGAAATACGCTCGGTAACATCGGTGGGTGCTTTACCCATAAGCACTCGGAAAAGGGTTGCCGCCATACCGTAAACATCGGTGTGTGTACCATCCTGAGCTTCAATATCATATCCATACTGTTCAACCGCCGAATAACCGGGGAATAGCTGAATCGTCATATTGCTTTTCGACATTCTTACAGGCCTTATACAAATACCCGTGAGCCGCAGCTTACCATCACGACCGACAATAATTGTTTCGGGAGATATGCCACGGTGTATAATGCCCTGCTCGTGCAATGCAGCCACGGTAGTGATAAGCGGCAAAAACAACGGACGTGCCTGTTCCCACTTAAGATTACCACCGTTTCTTATTAAAAACTCACGCAAAGTTATTCCCTGCACTGCCTTAAAGACGGCATACGCCGTTCCATTGCTTTCAAAAACCTCAACCGTTTCTTGCAAGGATGGGATTCCGGTTAGCTTAGAAATTTTACGGTTGAGCTCAAGGAAATTCATTACACCCTCATTAAAGGTAAATTCATTTCCGGGTATTATGGCTATACTGCCATCGCTTTTTCTTGTGGCTATACCTTTTGGGAAATACTCCCGTATATCAACCACCGAATTGTTGGTGTTATCCCAACCGATATATGTAACACCCTCGCCGTTACTTTCAAAAGCACGACCCACCAAATAACGCTCATTTATCCATGTGCGTGTTGCTAAAAACTCATTGTCATTAGATTCCTTTGAACTATAACCGCAGATTGAACAAACATCCTCGCCGCCGTTATCGTTCATACATCCAAGACATAATCTATCTGTGTTTAACATAAATTTCTCCTTTGAAAAGAGTTTGACATATCCGCTTTTTTATTATACCACAATCAACTGCAAATGTATAGTTTCTATTCTGTAACCTTTTACTTTATAGGTAGTATACGCTTAAAAACACAGGTGTGCTTCGGTGTTACCTTGCGGTCCTCGTGCAGTGAGCCGAAATACCAATGCTTGTATTCGCACATTTCATCAATTTCTTCAAAATATCCATTAAGCTTGTTAACACCCTGCTCGGAGCCGCTACGCAAAAGCATTGCGCTTTTAACCAACGAGGGCGGCTCATGTGTAATTATATAATCAACCCTACATCCTCTATCATCAAGCAGCTTTGCCGCCTTGGTCATTTCAAGGGGAGATGGCATTTCCTCCTTCCACCAAAGACCGTTCTCAAGCCGCATATCCTTATCGGTGCTCTCTCCTCCACCGAAGGTGAAAAATGTGCTGCCATCAATATCAAATATCTCCCCACGCATTAAATGTATAAGATTGCCTTTTATGCGGTGGATTTTGCCGCCCTTCCAATAGGTCTGGCGTGCACTGTTTATCAAATCAAGGTTATCGTGTGTGCCATCTATAAACGCCACTGTAAATTTACGGCTGCCGAGATATTCTATATACTCTCGCTCCTTTTCGCCGCCATTCCACAAATAGCCGAAATCTCCGCATACAATAAGCACATCGCCTTTTTTTAGCTTAAACCACTCTCTATCATAAAGGCGCTCTTCATCGCCGTGCATATCTCCAGTTATATAAATCAAGCAAACACCTCCTAAAATTTCAATTTAATTCTTCCCTTTTTGAATTGTTTAATGTATAATGTTTTTAGGTTAATATTATATTGAGGAAGTTGTATGAATAAGAAGTTCTTTAAATTTATTATATCATTTATATTGATATTTGCAATATTTTGTTGCACTCTTTCGGTGTCGGCTTTTCAAATAAGCGGATTTGAACTTAATGCACGGGGCGCTATACTTATTTCTCTTGATACCGATGAAGTGCTCTACTCTAAAAATGCCGACCAAAAAATGTACCCCGCATCAATTACCAAATTGCTTGTGGCGGCTATTGTGCTTGATAAAACACAAAATCTTGATAATGAGGTTATCACCTACACGAATGATGCCAACAATGCCATTTTGGGTACGGGGGCTAGTGTTATAGGTCTTAAGATAGGTGAAGAATTAACTGCACGCCAAGCACTTTATTGTTTGCTGATTTCCTCGGGCGGAGACGTTGCCTATGCCATAGCCGAGCATTATGGCGGCAGTACCGAAAGTTTTATGGCTATGATGAACGCCAAGGCACAGGAAATTGGTATGACAAGCTCTAACTTTGGCAACCCCGTAGGTCTTCACGATGATTATACCTATACTACACCGAAGGATGTCTCATTACTTGCAAAATATGTGCTTAAATACGATATAATACTTGAAATCACCTCCCTTGCACGCTATCAATTACCCGCTACAAATATGTCGGGTGTACGCTATTTATCAACAACAAACTTTTTAATTGACCCCGCTACCAACTATTTTTATAAATATGCCAAGGGTCTTAAAACCGGCTTTACGGATGAGGCAGGTAGATGTGTTGTCAGTACCGCTTCGCTTGATGGCTACTCATATTTATGTATAGTTATGGGGTGCACAACAAAGGGCGGTGTTAGAAACGAATTTGTCGATAGCCGTAACCTATACCGTTGGGCTTTTAATAATTTTGAATATAAATCGGTTTTGGATATTACCAAACCCGTTGCGGAAATTCCTGTTGATTTGTCGCTCAACACCGATTATATACCGCTTTTCCCCGAAAAAAGTGTTACAAGCATTTTGCCTATTAAGGCAGATGAATCCACCATCACTATTGATACAACACTTGTAAGCGAACGGGTCAAGGCACCCGTAGCGGCGGGTACTGTGCTCGGCACTGCCGATATTTTATATGCGGGTGAGGTTATTGGTACGGTAAATCTTATTTCCCGTGAAGATGTAAAACCTAATTTATTCCTGCAAATCGGCGCTGTTGTAAAAGGTATAGTTTCTTCTACCGCCTTTAAAATTTTATTAGTAATACTAGGTGTTGGCGTTTTAGTATTTATTGGAATATGCATACGACTTAATACAAGCAACAAAAAACGCCGAAAGGTAAAATACATCCCGTATGATAAGGATAAAAAACGATAAATATCCCCTTTATTCTAAAAAAGCAGACTGAAATTCAGTCTGCTTTTTTATTTGCCAAGCTCTATTGTGCGTTTGAATGACTTCTTAACTGCCCTTATAACCGTTTCATCAAGCTTATCGCCCTCTAAGGACCTAACACCCTCTATTGTGCTGCCACCGGGGCTGCATACTGCAGTTTTGAGCTCATCGGCAGAACGATTTGTTTCCATTAACATTTTAGCCGAGCCCAAGGCCGTTTGTGCGGCGAGTTTTAATGCAGTATCATACGTAAGCCCACACTCTACCCCGCCACGAGCCAAAGCATCGATATACATAAACACAAAGGCAGGTCCGCAGCCGCTTACTGCCGATGCGGCATCAATAAGCTGCTCATCAATTTTCTCCCAAACACCCGAATACCGCATTACCGATACAATTTCCTCGGTGTTTACCTGGTCTTCTGCCGTGTAAAGCACCATACCGCTACCCACAGTTACGGGTAAGTTGGGCATTATTCTAATAACGGGGACGCTAAAGCCCAAAATATTTATTATCTTTTCGATTTTCACGCCCGCTGCCATACTGATAAGCGTTACATCATTGCGTTTCTTTATTATCGGTGCTATTTCTTTTAAGACCGAAGGTAAAACTTGCGGCTTAACACCCAAGAAAATGTATTTTGCTGTCTCGCAAAGTTTGACAGTGCTTGTGTTTTCAGCACCAAGCTTTTGAGCCACCGCATTTGCCTTTTGGTTATCATAATCTGTAACCAAAATTTCGGTATCATCACTTTTTGCGGCTGCTGTAGCTAAAGCTCCGCCCATATTTCCAACGCCTATAAAACCAATTTTCAGCATATTTATCACCTTGTTTCTCCGTTACCCTTTATAACATATTTATACGAATTTAACTCTTTAAGTCCCATAGGGCCTCTTGCGTGAAGCTTTTGAGTAGAAATACCCATCTCGCATCCAAGACCAAACTCACCGCCATCGGTAAAACGGGTAGATGCATTTACATAGACAGCCGCCGAATCAACCGCCAAGGCAAACAATTCGGCATTTTCGGTACTATTTGTGATAATCGCTTCACTGTGCCCCGTCGAGTGAAGTGCTATATGCTCTATCGCTTCCCTCACATTTTCCACACAGCGCACCGCCAAAATGTAATCTAAAAATTCGGTATCGAAATCATCCGCTTTAGCTTTTGTGCCGCCTATTATCTCACCCGCCGTATTGTCAAGGCGAAGTTCTACGGGAATTAGGTGTTTCTCACACCTATCGGTTACCAACCGCTTATATAAAAGCGGCAAAAATTCCTTTGCTATTGTTTTATTTACAAGCAATACCTCCGCCGCATTGCAAACCGATGGGCGTGAGGTTTTGGCGTTATCTATAACATTAAGCGCCATCTCAAAATCGGCAGTATCATCCACATAGATATGGCAAATGCCCGTACCGGTTTGTATACAGGGCACCTTAGCGCCCTCGACACATGCACTAATAAGCCCTTTGCCGCCACGAGGGATAAGTAAATCCACATAACCCACCGCCGTCATAAGCTCGGTGGAGGAAGCACGAGTTGTGTCCTCTATAAGATTTATAAAATCATCGGATAAGCCGAGCTTTGCAATACCCGACTTTAATGCATCAACCACCGCTTTGTTGGAATTGTATGCCTCTTTACCGCCTCTAAGTACACAGGCGTTACCGCTTTTAATACACAGAGCCGCCGCATCGGATGTTACATTGGGGCGGCTTTCGTATATAATAGCAACAGTACCCATAGGCACCGATACCTTTCTAATTTGCATACCACGGCGTGTAGTTTCACTCAAAACCTCACCTACGGGGTCCTGTAGCGCTGCTACCTCACGGATACCATCCGCCATACCCTTAATACGCTCGTGCGTTAGCGTTAGGCGGTCAAGCATTACTTCACTCACTGTAGCTTTAGCTTTTTCTATATCAAGCTTGTTGGCATTTAAAATATTTTCGGTGTTCGATAAAAGAGAATCAGACATACTAAACAGCAAATCGTTTTTTTGTTTTGTGTTTAACAGTGCTATTTCTTTTTTCGCAATTTTTGCACGTTCTAAAATCTCCTTGGTGGTCATTTCTTACCTCCGCCCGATAAATCGGCTTCCTACCTTTTTACCATCCATAATATCATATAAAACCTTGGGGTCTGCACCGTTTGCGATAATCATATCACAGCCCGACTTCATACACATATCTGCGGCATTAAGCTTTGTAACCATACCGCCCGTACCGTTTTCACTGCCCGCACCGCCCGAATTTTTACGCATTTCATCAGTAATTTCGGTGATTTCGGAAATGAGCCGAGCATTTTTATCTTTATGCGGGTCGGCAGTGAAAAGACCGTCAATATCTGAAAGAAGCACCAACAAATCAGCACCTGATAGCACCGTTACAATGGCACCTAATGTATCGTTATCGCCTATGCCGATTTCGGCAGTCGATACGGTATCGTTCTCGTTAATTATCGGTATAACTTCCATATCAATCAGTCGGTTCAGCGTGTTTTTAAAATTCTCCGCCATATCGGAATTATTTATAACATAATTAGTTATAAGAAGCTGTGCTACGGTGTGGTTATACTCGGCAAACATTTTATCGTATGTATACATAAGCTCGCACTGCCCCACAGCCGCCGCTGCCTGACGGGTTGGAATATCTTGTGGCCGCTTTTTTAGTGACAATTTACCCATACCCATACCGATAGCACCGCTTGATACCACGATAATCTCGTGACCCATATTTTTAAGGTCACTAAGCACACGGCAAAAATCTTCTATATGACGGATGTTAAGCCGCCCCGACTCGTAAGCCAAAGTAGAAGTTCCAACCTTTACAACAATCCTCATAACAATTCCTCTTTTTTTACAATACTTACTAACAGTATACCATATATCATAATATTTTCAAGAAAAAACGCATTTAAGATAACTTAAATGCATTTTTTATATTACTTATTAAGTTTTGCATCAATATATGTTGCGGCTTCTTTGAAGTAATCGTTCGTATGCTTTTCGAACATACCGTTATCGATAAGTGAAGCCATATCGGTATCTATAGGAATACGTGCGAGAAGCGGTACACCCAGTTCATCGGCAACCGTTTCGGTTTTGCCGCTGCCGAAAATGTGGAATTCCTTACCGCAATCGGGACACTTGATATAGCTCATATTTTCAACTATACCCAGCACTGGAATATTCATCATTTTAGCCATATTGTATGCTTTTTTAACTATAAGAGATACCAAGTCTTGCGGAGAAGTAACGATTACTATGCCGTCAAGCGGTAAGCTCTGGAAAACGGTTAGCGGTACATCCCCCGTGCCCGGTGGGCAGTCAACAAACATATAGTCGACATCTCCCCAAGCAACATCGGTCCAAAACTGTTTTACAGCCCCCGCAATAACAGGTCCTCGCCAAACAACAGGCGCCTCTATATCCTCTAATAATAAATTAACCGACATAAGTTTAATGCCATTTGTGGTTACAGCGGGTAAAATACCCGTTGCATCCTGCATAGCCCTTGCCGTTACGCCTAACATTTTTGGAATTGACGGGCCTGTAATATCGGCATCAAGCACTGCGCATTTGTATCCCGCACGGTTCATGCTAACCGCCAAGCCGCCCGTAACCAAAGATTTGCCGACACCGCCTTTACCGCTTACAACGCCTATAACCTTTTTTATAGTGCTGAATTCATTTAAAGGGGCTAACATACTTTGCGGCTGTTTCGCTGCCGATGCACAGTTACTGCAATCCCCATTACACGATGTTTCATTACATTTTCTTTCACTCATTTTTTACATCCTTTTTTTACATTAAAATATTAAAACTGTGTATAAATTTGTTTTAGTGAATCGGGTGGTGAATAATACCATTCATCAATATGTGTAGCATCACTAAAATATTCTATAGGTGTTACATAATTGGTATCAAAGCTATCAATTATTATTAGCTTTACCTTCATTTTTTCAGGTATTACACTCTTTATAAACACACTCGCCTGTTGTCCGACACGAGCATCCTCCTTGGGCTCGGCAAGACCTGCGAGGTTGGGTGTTAACTCAACAAAAACGCCATAGCTTTCTACCGAGCGTATAATCCCCGATACCGTTTGCCCTGCGCATATACGCTCGGCATTTTGTTGCCAAGTGCCGAGTAATTCCTTATGGGTTAGCATTATTTTGCCATCGGGCATTATTTGCCTAACCACAACCTTTATATCATCGCCGATTCTAAAGCGGTCACGAGGGTGTGAAATACGGGAGACCGATATTGCATCTATCGGAAGCATTGCTATTACTCCGCAACCTATATCACAAAATGCGCCGAACGACTCAAAATGCGTTATTCTCGCATCTATAACATCGCCCGGTACTAACTTTCTTATGTAATTTTCAATGCACAGCTGTTGTGCTGTGCGGCGTGATAGCAGTGCGTACATCTTTCCTTCACTATCGGTTTCTACCGATTTTACAGTAAAGCAAATTGGCTTGCCCACACGTGAAATCAGTGCAATATCTCTAACACTGCCCTCTTTTATTCCAATGGCTCCTTCATCACGGGGAACAAAGCCCCGCATACAGCCGAGATTCACTATTAAATTATGGTCGGCATCGCACAAAAGCACATCTGCTTCGAGTATATCACCCGACTGCACCGATTGAGTAATACTAAGCGGTGTAAATGTTTTCTTTCTATTGGAAATTGTGTTACCAAGCCAACCCTCAGGGAAGTAGCCCTTCATCATTATCAAACCTTTCTTTTCATAAACTCTACAAAAAATTATATGAAAAAAAGATAATAATAATGATAGATAATTTCAATTAGTGGGCACAGCCCTCACAATGCTCACAGTCATGCTCAATTTCGCCAACGATGGGTGTTGGGTCAACCCCCTGGCGTATATAATAATCGGCAACTGCTGCCTTTATTGCCTGCTCCGCCAAAACCGAGCAGTGAATTTTGTGCGGCGGTAAGCCACCGAGTGCCTCAACAACCGCCTTGTTAGAAAGCTCTATTGCCTTATTAAGCGGTTGACCCTTTATCATTTCGGTTGCTATAGAGCTTGTTGCTATTGCCGATGCGCAGCCGTAGGTTTTAAAACGTACATCGGCTATGATGCCATTTTCGATTCTTAAAAATATTTTCATTATATCTCCGCATTTTGCGTTACCAACCACACCAATACCATTAGCATCGGCAAGCTCCCCAACATTGCGTGGATTTTCAAAATGCTCCATTACCTGTGCAGTATACATTAGTTGTTCTCCTCAGCTTTAATTTTGTCCCAAAGCGGTGACATTGAGCGCAAACGCTCTATTATAGGCGGTAAGCACTCGCATATATATTTTGCATCCTCTATTGTGTTATCGTCACTAAACGAAAGTCTTAACGAGCCGTGCGCTACCTCGTGCGGAAGTCCAATGCTAAGCAGCACGTGGCTTGGGTCCAACGAGCCCGATGTGCAAGCAGAACCCGAGGACGCACAAATACCCTTTGCATCTAACATTAAGAGCAATGATTCGCCTTCAACTCCCTCAAAGCACATATTTACGTTCCCCGGCAAACGATGTGTTCTATCTCCGTTAACCCTTGAACGCTCGATTTTTAGGCAGTTATCCATAATGAAATTGCTTATTTCACGGCACTTTTGGTTACGCTCGTTCATACTCGCTACTGCTTCGGCAATAGCGATGCCCATACCTACAATACCCGCTGTGTTTTCGGTACCTGCACGGCGCCTATTCTCCTGTGCGCCGCCATCTATCAAATTGCCAAACGGAATGCCACGCTTAATATAAAGCGCACCTACACCCTTAGGTCCGTGGAATTTATGTGCCGACATTGATAGCATATCTATATTTTGCTCTTTAACATCAATTTCTATATTTCCTACTGCTTGAACAGCATCTGTATGAAAAACAATTCCCTTTTCACGACATATAGCACCTATTTCTTTAATGGGCTGCACCGTGCCGATTTCGTTATTAGCATACATAACCGTTACAAGACCCGTTGTGTCCTTTATTGCTGAAACCAATTCATCCACTCTGACAATACCATCCGAGTGAACATTTAAAAGAGTAATTTCAAAACCCTCTTTTTCAAGCGCATTTAAGGTATGCAGTACTGCGTGATGCTCGAATTTAGTGGATATTATATGATTTTTACCCTTTTTGAGCATAGCGTGAGCATATCCCTTGATTGCCCAGTTGTCCGCTTCGCTGCCTCCGGCTGTAAAGTAAATTTCATTATCCCTAGCACCTATAGCGGTGGCTACCTGGTTCCTTGCACTTTCTACCGCCGCCTTAGCTGCCGAGCCGAAAGCATAAAGACTGGAAGCGTTTGCATATTGAGTTGTTAGGTACGGCATCATACCCTCTAAAACCTTAGATGATAGCGATGTTGTTGCCGCATTATCAGCATAAATAAATTTTCCCATATTTCTTCCCTTGTACTTTAAAATTTTACCAATGCTTATTTTATACTATTTTAGTATACATTTCAATAGCTATATTAAAAATTTTTATAGAAATTTACGGCTAATTCATCGCATCGCTCGTTTTCACGATGCCCTGCGTGTCCCTTCACCCACTCTATGCGTACTTCGTGAACCGCCAACAAATCTAAAAGCTGTGCCCACAGGTCAGTATTAAGGGCGGGTTTTTTATCGGCCTTACGCCAATTATTGTTTCGCCAAGACTCAGCCCAACCCTTTGTAATACCATCGGCTACATACTTTGAATCGGTTACAAGGCGAACCATACACGGCTCTCTCAAAGCACGAAGCCCCATAATTGCCGCCGTTAGTTCCATACGGTTATTTGTGGTTTCCCTTTCTCCGCCACAAAGCTCTTTTTCCTTACCGCCATAACGAAGAATAGCTCCCCATCCTCCCGGACCGGGATTGCCCGAGCAGGCACCGTCAGTAAATATTTCAACATACTTTTTCATACTTTTCTCCTAATACTTTCGGTAGCTGCCCACAACCTTGCCGAGTATCGACGGGTTTTCGGGGTAGATGGGGTCAAAATCCTCGTTTTCAGGCATAAATACAACCCTACCGTTTTCCTTTATATAGCGCTTAACTGTGGCTTCCTCGCCATCCATACCTATAACAATATCGCCTTCTCTAATATAGGCATCCTTTTGGGCTACAACGATGTCCCCATCCATAATACCGACATTTTTCATGCTTAAGCCCTTAACCCGCAAGGCAAAAAGCCCCTCTGCATCTCGAGTGGGAAACGGAATATAATCTTCAATTTCCTCAACCGCCAATATCGGTTGACCCGCCGTTACCCTACCGATAACGGGCACTTGTGAGGATTCGGTAGCGCCCTCAATTCTGATAGCACGGGAATATCTCGCATCCCGATATATATAACCGTTTTCTTCTAATACATTTAATATCTCATGCACGGTGGAGGTTGATTTTATCCCCGTTGCATTGCAAATTTCCCTTACTGTAGGTGGCAAACCTGCCGATATTTTCTTTACAAGAAAATTGTATACCTTTAACTGTTTTTCCTTAAGTGACGGTCTTGACATACAAAGGTCCTCCCGAACATTTATTCTTTTTTTTAGTATAACAAAGACTGCCGCTATTTTCAAGGGGTATTTTTATCCTTTTTAAATATTTCCATCAAACCCAAAACGATTAAAAAGGCCGCAAAGATTTTAGAAATAAATGCCGCATTTAAACTTTTTGTAAGCCAAAGCCCCATAACACTTCCCAAAGCTCCGAACACCGACAGGGGCACGGTCTTTTTAAAATCTATTTGTTTTTTTCTCGCATAGATTATCACCGAAAGCAGACCTATGGGAATAAAAAATATCAAGTTTATTCCCTGTGCCATCAGCTGCTCCACCGACATAAACACCGCCAAATATATTAGCAGTACCGCACCGCCGCCCATACCCATAGCCGCAATAACACCCGAAAAAAGCCCTGCTAAAAGGGCGGAAATATTCATTTCATCAGCAGGCGTATGCCTGCCCACACCATAAATGCACCGAAAATTCTCTTAAGCCATTTTGGAGATAAGCGTGATAGCAAAAAGGTGCCGATTAGCGCACCTAAAACACCGCCGGGAACATAAATTAACGCATCATTTATTGTGACATTTCCCCTAAATAAATATAGCGAGGCGCTTATCACCGATATTGGTAAAATAACGGCTATAGCATTTGCCTGTGCCTGAGCTTGTGAGAAGCCTAACTTTTTTAGCACTGGTACGGCTATCATACCGCCACCCGCACCGAGCGTACCGTTTATAAGCCCTATAGCAATACCGCCCAGCGCCGTTTTTAGATTTACATTTTTAAACATCTTCATAGCGTCACCTTTCGGTATTAGTTTTAGGCAAAAAGGCAATAAAAATACGGTCCCGTTATTTCGGAGCCGTATTTTAATCGTTTATATCTATATTTGACATTTCACGCTGTGCCATAACAAGCGAATAGTAAATTCCCTTCTTAGCAACCAATTCATCGTGGGTGCCAACCTCGGCTACTCTGCCCTTATCGAGCACCACAAGTCGTGTGGCGTTGCGAAGGGTTGAAAGGCGGTGCGCTATAGCAATCGTTGTGCGCTTATTTGATAATCGTGCGAGTGCATCCTGTATTTGCTTTTCGGTTTCGGTATCAAGAGATGCCGTTGCCTCATCGAGAATAAGTATCCTCGGGTCGTGCAGCAACGCTCTTGCGATAGCAATTCTTTGCCGTTCTCCGCCCGAGAGTGTCATACCCTTTTCGCCGATTTTTGTATTATAGCCATCGGGCATTTGAGTTATAAACTCGTGGCATCCCGCAAGGCGTGAAACGGCTATTACCTCTTCCCTCGTGGCTGTCGGCTTAGCGTATGCTATGTTTTGATAAGCCGTACCCGAAAACAAGTATGTTTCCTGCAAAACAACACCTATTTGGCTGCGCAGGGCTTCTTGCGAAATATTACGGATATCTACACCATCAACCGTTATTGAGCCATCCTCAACATCATAAAGTCGCATAACAAGGTTAATAAGGGTTGATTTCCCCACACCCGATGCACCAACAATTCCTATAAACTCGCCGGCTTTTATATGAATGTCTACCTTATGTAATACCTCGCTGCTGCTTTCATAACCGAAGGACACTTTATTTATATCGACATCACCCTTGATTTTAATATCAACAGGTCTTTCGGAATCTGTTATATCCTCGGTTTCATCAAGCACCTCAAAAATTTTACCAAAGGAGGTCATAAAGTTTATTACCTGGCGTGGCAAATGCGATATCATCCTAAGTGGTTCATAAAGCATACCCGCATACGCCGAAAACTGCGTCATTTCACCAAAGGTCATACTGCCGCCGAGTATTTTATTGCCGACATAAAAAAGTATAATAAATTCGCCAAAGCCCATAAAGAAACGGATTATCGGCATTAATACGCTCCATATACAGTCGGTTTTTTCTTGAAGGTCTTTTTCTAAGTGGGTTGCCCCTTCAAAGCGCTTACCTTCCTTTTCCTCCATACCGAATGCCTTAACCACACGAATTCCCGAAAAGATATCGTGCAAAAGCGAATTGGTGTTAATTGCCGCCTTCCACCTTTTAAGGAACAGATTGCGCATAAACCTCCAAAAGAAGTAGAAGGATAGCACAACAAAAGGAGTTGGCAATATAATCATCACAAACAAACGGGCATCGTATATAAGGATATACACAGCCACCGCAACAAATAGTGTAAGACGCTCTAATGTGCTTGGCAGATAGTTTACCAAAAACCTCTCAACACTCGCAGTATCGGTGGTCACCCTATGCATAAGGTCGCCTGCGGCATACTTTGTAATTTTAGAAATTGACAGTCTTTCTATTTTGGCAAACAACGTGTTGCGCAAATCAACTACCATACGGTTACTTGCAATTATAAGCAAATGTGACCGAATAATAGAGAATGCTCTAACCACTACCTGCAAGGCAAGTAATGATAAAACCACCAAAACAAAACCGCTAATGTCGGTAGCAGCAGTGTTTTTTATGTACGAATCTACACCTATACGCTGCACATAAGGCAGTATTAGATTTATAGCGCTTATCACAAGATACATAACAACCGATGTAACAATAAACGCTTTATAGGGAGAGAGTAACTTCCATATTCTACGAAGCGACTCCTTCTTGCTGCGGCAACGAGCACAGGTATCGGTGCCGTTTTTTATGGGGATACCGCACTTTTTACACTTGGTGCTTCCCGCCGTGGGTGGCAGTGGTAATCTATTATCCTCTAAATAAATATTTATGTCCCTTACCGATTTTACAATGCGCTTTGAAAACTTGGCATCGCTTCGGCAAAGCAGGTGAACACTATTATCCTTTTTAAGCTTGTAAGACACGAAAACACAGCCGACACCCATATCAGTAATGAGTTCAGCTACATCGCAAAGCGATATTTCTTTCTCTATTTCACCGCCGTTTAAAAGCCGTATGCTCTTGCTATCTACAGTAACGGTGCCGTCAAGCACTACATTTGGCCTTACGGGGTGCAGGTTGTATTTAAAAGAAAAGATTATCTTGTCTTCAAACATTTGCACTTTACTTTCTACAAATAAATTTCTATTTTTTTATGACTTTTGCGGTCAAGCGCCGCTATGCTCTCAATTACAAAGCGGTTTCCATCAACATCAAGAAGTATCGCCTTATCATCGCCTATGCGTATCATATTCTTAAATGTATCCTGCATTGTAAACGAAATATTGCGCTCATCTGTTGTTATTATTTTCCAATAAGAAAAGCCGTAACGCTCCTTAAGAGAAGCTATACTTTTGATTTGCGGCGCATAGTATCTGCGCTCAAGCTCGGTTTTAAGCAGTTGCCTTGTGGCATCGCTAAAATCACAAATATCGTATATAATACCTATCTCCGATGAGTTCTCATCAAGCACCGAAATATACTCAAAAAGCTTTTCAAACGGGAAAATACGGTGCAAAAATATAAGCTCAAATACCTGTTCGTTACCATTATCGGTAAGCTTTAGCCCTAAAAAGCCGTTTTTTTCAAAGAACTGTGCATTGCCCGAATCTAATTTGTTAATGCGGTCTGGGCGGTGGGCGGTGGGCTTTTTCTTTGTTTGCTCCATTATTTTCACTCCATTCTATAATTCCTGCATTTTTGAGTGCCTCTAACTGTAAAGTATATAGGCGGTTATAAACTCCGTCTTGCTTTGCTAAAAGGGATGCGTGTGTGCCTGTTTCGACAACCTCGCCACGCTCAATAACTATAAGCTTATCGGCATCTCTAAGAGTGGACAGCCGATGCGCTATCATTATTGTGGTTTTTCCTTTAGTAAGAAGTGTTAATGCGTTTTGTATCAGCTTTTCGGTTTTGGTATCCATAGCCGCTGTAGCTTCATCCAAAATAAGTATTTTGGGTTGCCTTAATATTGCCCTTGCAATAGAAACCCGTTGCCTCTCTCCACCCGATAAATCGGTATATCCAAAGCCGATTTTTGTATTATACGCATCGGGCAGCTTCATAATAAACTCGTGCGCACCCGCTTTTTTTGATGCTTCTATAACCTCATCATACGTGGCGTCGGGCTTTGCGTACCTTATGTTATCAAGAATGCTTCCTATAAACAAATATGTTTCTTGCGATACTATTGCAATGTTTTGATAGAGCGAATCAAAAGAAAGGTCTTTTACATTTACACCATCAACATACACTCCGCCCTCATCAACATCATAAAGCCGCATAAGGAGGTTGGCTATGGTGCTTTTACCCGCACCCGTATGTCCCACAATGCCAAGCGTTTCACCCGCCTTTATATCGAATGACACATTTTTAAGAACCTTGCGGGAGGTATCATAGCTAAAATCTACCGAGCGAAACTCAACATTTCCCTCGATTTTTGGGAGATAAACCGAATTGTCCCTTTCGGTGATTTCGGGCTCGGTATCGTAAATCTCGAACAAACGCTGCAATGCATTTGTGCAGGAAGCTGACCAATCCATCATTTCAATAAAGAAATGTATGGGGTTATAAATCATATTTACATACGCTATAAAGGTTATGAGTGAGCCGTAGGTGAAGGTGCCCTTCATAACCATATAACCGCCCACACCAAAGGCAATTATATTTCCAAGATACAGAATAAGTCCGATGGATGGATATGTATAGTTATTAAAGGCCGCTAATTTTTTATTGCTGAGAGCCGCCCTACTGCTTCCAATATAAAAACGCTCAAGCTCCTCCTTTTCTTTAGAGAACGCCTTTACAACACGAATACCCGAAAGTGTGTCGGCAAGGTGGGAATTCATTCCCCTATCGCCTACAAATTTCCTTGCGTGTAATTTTTTTGATACGCCGAAGGTAAAGCGCAACGCTATTGCAAACACGGGAACTGTAATGAGAGATAGCATTGCGAGTAGCGGATTCATAACAAACAGCACAACACTTAATACCGCTACCTGAACAATATTTATAAGAAAATACGGTACCGCATCGCAAAAGAAGCTGTAAATTGTATTTGAGTCGGAATTAACCTGAGTCATTAGTCCGCCCGTTTGTCTGCCCATAAAGAAACGCATTGACAATTTTTCTATAGCGCCAAAAATTGTATTTTTAAGGTCGTATACTATCCTTGCTGAAATTCTCGTTGTTACATAGCCGTTTATGATATCGGCAATGTGTGATAACGCCTTGGTTGCCACAACTATACCTACCGCCAAGAGCACCTGCCCGTAAAGATTTCCGTTTTTATCAAGCACATTATCAAAAAAGAATCCGTTTGAGAAATACGGCACGAGTATTGCGGTGGAGGTAAGCATAACGAGGGACAATGCCATTAGCACAATTTCTTTTTTGTACTTTGCAAGGAACACCCAAAAGCGTGAAAACAGCTTACCCTTTTCCATACAATGAGGACAAATTTTGCGGTCACGGTCGGGATACCTCATAGAACATTTCGGACAACAGGTCTCTGATGGGTCATCCTCTAAATCTATGGGGAAATCGGGTGAGGTTATATCGCCTTTTTTTATGCGATTAAAGTATTTTACAAATATTTGCGCATCTGCCTTGCAAAAATTACTCATTGCCGACAGTAATATATTTTCTCGGTTTTCAGTAACCGCAGTAAGTCTAACACCAGATAGCAGCTGCTCTACACATATTTCACGGATTTCACAAAGAGGATACTTTTCAAACGCCTTTTCGTTAAAGCAAAGGTTTAGACCTTTTCGATGAGCGTCTTTTTTCTCTAATTCCTCGTATCCTGAAAGCACATAAACCGTGTCATCAGTTACAATTACATAGGTATCGCAAAACACATGACCCGCATCCATATCGCAATAGGTTGCGAGATAAATATTTTCGGTTTTTATGCCCTTGGCTGCCAATACCGAAAAAATGTATTGCGGGATTCTTTGCGACGCAAACATCAAGCATCCTCCTTTCTTAAGGTTTTGTTTTTTATAATATTTTTTTAATTTCCGTTAAAGATTTAATTTGATATGTAGGTGTATATTTAGGACTTTTTGAATGCGGGTTAAACCAACAGGTATCAAGCCCTGCATTGATGCCGCCGAGTATATCAGATGACATACTGTCGCCCACCACAAGAATTTTTGATTTATCCTTTTCGGTTACATTTTGCAGCACATAATCAAAATACTGCTTTTCTGGTTTTGGCGCCCCTATCACTTCGGATACAAACACCCCATCGACAAGAGCACTTATTCCGCTATCTGCCAAGCGCTGCCTTTGTATATGCTCTGTTCCGTTTGTTATGATATAAATTTTATACTTCTTATGAAGTTCTAACAGCATTTCCATGGCACCGCTTATCATAAAATGCTGACGGCATAAATACTGCTCATAGGTATTAGCGGCGGCATCGGCATCGGTATCTATACCCTTTATTTCAAAGAATTTTTTAAACCTGCCTACAATTATATCGGTTTTCTCAATTTCTCCCCGTTCAAATGCTTCCCAAAAGCTTATATTAACCTTACTGTAAAGTTTAGCATCGGTGGGCTCTAACGGTAAATTTCTCTGCCGCATCATTAAGCAAAATGCCGTTTGCTCCGCTTTTTTAAAATCGAGCAATGTATCATCCGCATCGATAAGCAGTGTAGTGTATTTTTGCATTACATTTGCTCCGCCAACTTCTTTATATATGCCTTTAATTCCTCTCTTGTTTCGGGATGGGTAAGACCGACGTCGATATTTGCCTTGAGCATACCAAACTTATTACCCATATCGTGCCTCTCACCGCTAAATACAACACCCATCATACCCTCACGGCGTGCAACGGTTTTCATAGCATCGGTCAGCTGAAGCTCGTTACCGACACCAAGCGGCGTATGCTCGAGTATTTCAAAAATACGGGCATCAAGCACACAACGACCCAAAATAGAATAGTTGGAAAATTTATTGTAAATACTCGGTTTTTCTATCATATCGCTCACTTCAAAAACGCCCTCTTCTACGGGGGATACCTTTAAAGAGCAATATTTAACCACCTGCTCATCGGTTACCTCTTTTATTCCAACAACATTTTTGCCGTAGTTTTCGTATGCCTCACAAAGCTCACCTATTGCGGGAATTTCACCTATGATAACATCATCTCCGTAGAGCACGGCAAACGGCTCATCGCCCACAAACTCCTTGGCACGAAGCACGGCATCTCCAAGACCCCTTGTTTCCTTTTGACGAATGAAGTATATATTAGCAAGCTTTGTTACCGAGGTTATTTCCTCATACGCCTGTTTTTTTGATTTGGCTTTCAGCATACCCTCAAGCTCTATTGAATGGTCAAAATGGTCCTCAATAGCACCTTTGCCACGGTTAGTGATAATAAGTATATCGGTTATACCCGCCTTGACCGCCTCTTCAACGATATACTGTATAGCGGGCTTGTCCACGATAGGCAGCATCTCCTTTGGTATCGCCTTTGATGCGGGAAGCACACGTGTGCCAAGTCCTGCTGCCGGAATAATCGCCTTTTTGATTTTCATAAAAATCCTCCTTTTTTGCCTTACAAGGACATAAAGAACATCATAATTGGGATTGCTTCTATTATAGATGTGATGGCAAGCATTAGTATAACGCCTAAAAACGCCATACCGCCGCTGACCCCTCCTGTGTACTCAAATCTAGTGCGTAAATTGTCATTATCTATGCAAAACGAGCGTATTTCCTCCACCTTTTTATAAGCGTAGTTTTTATAAACGCCAAGGGAGAATAATCCGCCCAAGATAAACGATGAAAAGGTTTCAAAATCCGATAAAATACCTGCCACATTTATGCCTACAATGTTTGACTGTAGTCCCTGTAAAAAGTTTTGGAGCTCCGAAAGCGAACTCTCGGGATTTGACAGTATCGTTTTGAAAAAGTCGACATACTGTGATAGCATCAACACCGTTGCATCGTATGTAATTATAGTTTTTGCTATGCAAAATGCGGTTGCTATAGCCACACACACCAAAGCCGCCTTATACAGCTTTCGGTAGAAGAACCATATTGCCGTTCCGAAAAAGCCGAAAAGCGCACTCAAAATAGCTGCAGGCCAACACCACGAAACCCGTGATGAGCCAAGCTCCATACCCAAAAATTTCGGCAGTATTTTATCACTGTTTTTGCCTACAAATATTTTAATATCCTCGTCGGTATTATCGGCAGCATACTGCCCTGTGCCTTTCGGCTCGTTTGCATACTCCCAAAACTGAGTACCGCAGCTTTTACAAAAGCGGTGCTCATCCTTGTTTTCAATACCGCATTTAACACAAAACTTACTGATATTGTCGTCCTCCTAAAACAGCATAAATATTATATTGGGTAAATAATTAAATGCTAATATTCCAAGCAGTCCCGCAAAAATATTCACACCGCCGTATTTATGATTATATTCCTCTTTGGATAAATTAGATTTATCCATTGCCTTTATACTTTCAATTGTGTGGTTATAATAAAGCTTATCTGCTAAAAATCCTGTGATTATACGCAAAATAAGGGGTCCTACCGTGCCTATCAGCGCCATTATAAGCGGCAAATAATTCCCACCTGCTATACATTCATTTAGATAGTTCATTATAAAAAGTGTTACCTCGCTATAATCGTTGAACACATTTTGATTAAGCACCATATTAAGCGGAAAAAGAAAAATTTGCAGTGCTAACAGTATGGCAAAAACGAGTGCGCCTGTCTTATGCATTTTACGTGAAAAGAACCAACCCTGCGGTATTAAAAACGCCAACCAGTTAAACGATGACTTAGTTCCGTTTTTAAATGCCGAGAATCTTGGTAAATAACGCCTTGTGTTAGCAAAAACAAATTCCTTAACTCTTTGGGCGGTAACACCTTCGCCTAAATCGGTATCATCCGGAACACCGCCCGATAAATCAATATTTAAATATGGGGCATTAACTATATGTCTGCCGCAGTAAGGGCAAACCTTAGCATCCGCATCTATTTTTTTCATACAGTATGCGCATACCTTGGGTGGCTTTTTGGGATCGGTTTGCGTTTCGCTTAGCGGTTGCGCATTACCACCCACTCTTTTGTACTGTTCCGGTGTGCCATGCAAATGCTCAAGAGCACAATGACCTACTGAATTATAACATTCCCTATGGTGCGGCGCACCGCATATTGGGCAGCATACAACATCATCCTCTTCAAATAAGTATGCATGGCATACTGCACAGCTTTGCCTTTCTTTTTCTAAACTCATATACTTTCTTTTACCTCACGCTCGCCCAAAACCACCTGCCAGTAGTATTCGCCGTAATCGTGGAACTTGCCTTCCTTTATCATTTTAAGTAGCGTTTCCTTGCTAACCCATTTAGCAGAGGATACCTCGCTCTTTTGAAGCTTTAATCTATATATCGGAATATTAGTGGTTATTACCCAAATATCCACAAAGGAATTTCTCCTTTTTATTCGCTTTAAAAATTTAAGGTTTTCCCTTGTAGATTCTATTCCTAATTCCTCTTTAAGTTCCCTTGCTGCAGCCGTAAATGAATCCTCACCTGCAACTGCCGCACCGCCTGTAGCAGCCCATTCACCCGGCATTAAGCGTTTTTTCTCGGAACGCCTTTGAATTAAGTATTTGCCGCTATCGGACATAACCCAAATATGCACTACCAGGTGATATTCGCCACTCGCCAACACGCTTCTTCCTCGGACAACCGTTTTCCCCACCGGCTTACCGTTTGAATTTAATATCTCCCACTTTTCCATACTAATTTTCCTTTTGCGCCACTTCGCCCTGCCTTTTGTATATACTCAAGGCAGGTACGTAGCCACGCACCATTGATAGTGGATAAATATTTGTGTTTTTGCCGACAACGGTTCCGGGGTTTAACACGCTGCCACAGCCAATCTCTACAAAATCGGCAACCATTGCTCCGAATTTTTTAAGACCTGTTTGTACCTTCTTACCCTCTAAATTGACGGTTACAAGTGACTTATCCGATTTAACATTTGATGTTATTGCTCCCGCCCCTAAATGCGAACGGTAGCCAAGCACCGAATCGCCAACGTAATTGTAGTGAGGCACCTGTACCGAGTCAAACAAAATAACATTTTTAAGCTCGGTTGAATTTCCAACAACACATCCTTTACCGATAAGTGCATTACCTCTAATAAATGCACAATGCCTTATCTCAGCATCCTCATCAATTATACAAGGAGCTGTAATGGACGCCGTGGATGCTACCTTTGCGCTTTTGGCTATCCAAATATCTTCACTAACTTTTTTAAATTTTTCTGCAGGCAATTCTTTGCCGAGTTCTTTAATGAAATGACTTATTTGCGGCAACACTTCCCAAGGGTACACTACACCCGAAAATAAGTCGGCCGCTACGGTATGCTCTAATGAAAACAATTCTGATACCGTTAACCTTTGCATTCCTTTCACCTCAAAATAATATAATTATACATTTTAATTATACCTAAAACACACTATAAATACAACACAATTTTTTAAAAAGTAACTATTGATATTAATTTGTTTTTATATTATAATAACAATGTATACTTTAATTTATCGTGTGATTTGGCGTGCGAATGGGCGGGTCCTGTGCGACGGGAAACTACGAACCATGTCAGGCGGGGAACCGAGCAGCATTAAGTAGTTCTTTCTGTGCGCCGCAGTAAATCGGCTCATTCGTGCGTCAAATTACACGATTTTTTGCGAGGTGAAGCCAATGTCCTACAAAGCACTTTACAGAAAATACCGCCCTGCAACATTTTCAGATGTTGTAGGTCAGGAGCATATTACCACTACCCTTCAAAGTGAGCTTAATTCCGGTAAGCTGTTTCACGCCTATTTGTTTACCGGCACTCGTGGTACAGGTAAAACCACCTGCGCTAAAATTTTAGCAAAAGCGGTAAACTGTTTATCGCTTCAAAACGGTAACCCTTGTGGAGTGTGTGAATCTTGCCGAGCCATTGATGATGGCGAGGTTATGGATATAGTTGAAATAGATGCCGCCTCCAACAACAGTGTTGAAAACATAAGAGAGCTTCGTGAGCAGGTAAATTTCACCCCTGCTAATGCTAAATACCGAGTTTATATTATAGACGAGGTGCATATGCTCACCCTCAGCGCCTTTAATGCCTTGCTTAAGACACTTGAGGAGCCACCCGCACACGTTATATTCATATTGGCAACAACCGAGGTACACAAGCTCCCCTCAACAATTCTCTCCCGCTGCCAACGCTTTGATTTTAAGCGTATAGAACCGAAAAATATTTGTGAGCGTCTAAAATTTGTTGCCGAGAAAGAGGACTTCACTGTTACCGATAATGCCGCCGCTATGATTGCATCTATTGCCGATGGCGGTATGCGTGACGCATTATCAACGCTTGATTTATGTGTATCTGCCGACCAAAACATCACCGAGGAAGTAGTTGCCAAGACCTGTGGACTTGCAGGTAATGATTACTTAATTAAATTGGCAGATTATATTCACCAAAAAGATGTTCAAAATGCATTGCTGCTTACCGATGAGCTTTATAATTCATCGGTTGATATGCTCCGCCTTTTAAATGACCTAATACTGCACTACCGCAATCTTATGATTGTTAAAACGGTAAAGGGCGCTCACAAGCCCATTGTTTGTTCGGCTTCGCACCTTGAAAAGCTAACCGCACAGGCGATGAGCTATGCTCTTGAGGATGTTATTTTAACGCTTAGGTATTTACAGGATTCCGCTGTGAAAATGCAAAGCGGTAACCGCCGAAGCGAAATGGAACTTTTACTCGTACGCCTTTGCTCCCCTGCTCTGCGCCACGATTTTGACAGTCTTGAGCGCAGAATTGCAGCGCTTGAAAAAGCGCCGCCTGTCTCGGTTGTTACAAAGCCCTCCGCCGATGTGGTAGAGTCCAAAATAGAAGCCGAAGCACAAAACGAAAACGTGTTAGAAGAAGTAGAGGAAAGAAACGAGAAAACAACAGCCGATAATCAAGACGTAGCTGATGACGGTCTTGTTGATAACGAGGTATGGCTTACCATTCTTGAGGAATTATCTAAAAGTGCACCCTTGCTTCGTGGCATTCTCAGTAAATCACGTGCATATATTAAGGGCGAGTTTTGTTTGGTTGAATGCGAGAATCCACAGTTTGCCGAGCTTATGAACTCATCAAACGGCAGATATAAGGAAATTCTCAGACGTGCTGTTGCCGCTGCTACGGGTCAATCCTACAAGTTAGGACCATACAAAAAAAGTGCTATTATAAACAGCCGTCAAGACCCATTAGATGCGCTTCGCAACAAGCTAAGGGAACTCGAAGTTCCCGGGCAAAAGTAAAGGAGATTTAGATTATGAAATGCAGAATACCTAATTCCGGTGGTTCAAATATGAACGCCATGCTAAAGCAGGCACAAAAAATGCAGGAGGATATGGCTAATTTACAGGTCGACCTTGAAAACCGTGAATATAGCGCAACCTCCGGTGGCGGACTTGTAAGCGTTACAGTGGACGGAAAGCACCTAATAAAAAGCATAAAAATAAACCCCGATGCAGTAGACCCTGATGACTCGGAAATGCTTGAGGACCTTGTAACAGTGGCAGTGAACGAAGCCATTTCAAACGCCATAAAGACCGCCGAAGAAGAAATGGGCGCCATAACAGGCGGTCTTAATATGCCGGGGCTTTTTTAGGGTAAAAAGCTATGGCTAACATCGTATCTTTAAACGAATTGGTATCGCAGTTTGAACGGCTTCCGAGTATCGGCAAAAAAACAGCGGCACGTTTGGCATATTTTGTTTTATCACAACCGAGTGATTATGCCGAAAAATTTGCCGCTGCGCTCATAAATGCGAAAGCAAAAATACATTATTGCAGCTGCTGTCAGGCATTTACCGACCTTGATGTTTGCGATATTTGTTCCGATACTGCACGGGACAGGACAACTATTTGTGTTGTTGAACAGCCCAAGGATGTTCTCACCTTTGAGAGAACACGTGAATATAGAGGGCTTTATCATGTTATTCACGGCTGCATCTCCCCTCTTGATAATATAGGACCCGAGCAGTTAAAAATCAAAGAGCTGCTATCCCGTTTGGCAGATGGCACAGTAACCGAGGTTATTATGGCAACAAACCCAACCGTTGAGGGAGAGGCAACCGCAAGCTATCTTTCCCGCCTTATAAAGCCGATGGGCATTAAAATTACCCGTTTGGCGTACGGAATCCCCGTTGGAAGCGACCTTGAGTATGCAGGGGAAACAACCCTGGCTTTAGCTCTTGACGGACGAAAAGAGATTTAATTTTATGACACAAGAAAAGATAAACCGCATAAATGAATTAGCACGCAAGCAAAAAGCAGAGGGGCTGACCGAGGAGGAAAAGGCAGAGCAATCAGTACTCCGCCGAGAATATATCGACTCCTTTAAGCGCTCTCTTGTTAGTCAGCTTGAAAACACATATATTGTGGGAAAAGACGGCAGTAAAACAAAGGTGACGAAAAAGAAAAAATGAAAATAATTATTACCGAAGGCGCTGTACTTACAACGGGCGATATGTCCTTTGAGGGTTTCAATAAATTCGGAGAAGTACACGTATTTGACAACCTGACATACGAGCAATTAAAAGATGAGATTATTGATACCGATATTTTGCTTTGTAACAAAATAAGGGTTGATAAAAATATACTAAAAAGAGCCACACGGCTAAAATACATCGGTACATTTGCTACGGGGTACAATAATATTGATATTGACTATTGCCGTAAAAACGGCATAACCGTTTGTAATGCAGGTAGTTATTCCACCTCTGCTGTGGCGCAACAGACCTTTGGATATATTCTAAATCATTTTTCCCGTATTTCCGATTATGATAGCTTTGTAAAGCAGGGCGGATGGGTTAAAAGTCCGTTATTCTCCCCTATTGCCTTCCCAACCGATGAGCTTATGGGCAAAACGATAGGAATTATCGGCTACGGCAGTATCGGTAAAGCCGTTGCGAGAATCGCCAAAGCATTTGATATGAATATACTTGTTCACACCCGCACCGTGCGTGAGGATGGCGAAACAAAATTTGTATCGTTAGATGAGCTTTTAGCACTCTCCGACATAGTTTCGGTGCATTGTCCGCTTACCGAGCAAAATGCAAAAATGTTTGATGCCGACACATTTAGTAAATTTAAAAGCGGTGCCTTTTTTATAAACACCGCACGTGGTGGGTTGGTTGATGAAAAGGCGTTGGCAGATGCGCTAAAGGGCAAAAAAATATCGGGTGCGGCGGTGGATGTTATTGAAACCGAGCCGATGAAGCCAGACTGTCCGTTACTGACAGCACCCAACATTGTTATTACACCCCACTCGGCGTGGGTGCCTAAAAGCACAAGGGCAAGGTTGTTTGACATAGTAACCGACAATATAGAACAATTCTTAAATGGAACTCCCGTTAATGTAGTATCATAAAAAACACCCGAGTTGTTACTCGGGTGTTTTTATTCATCATCCACTATTATTTCAAACGGGTCCTCAAATTCGTAGGAATGAACGCCGCTTTCAGATAGGTTAACTATTTTCTTGCCGTTTTTATAGGCATATGAAAGTGTGCTCGCCGTACCTCCGCTTTGACCGTCAAACCAGGTGATAACATAATCGCTGTTATCTACCATATATTTGTTCCGCTGCGCAAAGCACCCCTTGTGATACTCACGTGAAACATATATAATGCGGTCAACCTTTCTTAGTAGCTTATCGTAACGCTCTTTCCAGTGCTCATCAAATTTGGCACTTTGCTTTTCAAACGGAATTACCGCAACCAGCTCGATTTTAGCAGTCTTATAGGTGTTTTTAAGCAGCGCTACTATTTCCCCTGCCAAAATATCAAAGCCCATTGCCATACCGCAATAAAAGGTAAAGCAATTCTCCTCGGGCAGCGAAAAAACCGCATCAACTAACTTATTTTCTAATTGTATATATTCCTTGTTCTCCGCTTCAAACGGGAATCCGAATTTGTGTGGGCGATAGCCCGTAAAGCAGCAGCTTTTAAATTTTTCCAAAACAATACCTCAATATTTAAAGTAAGCCCGATACATTTTAAGTATCGGGCTTTTGAAATTTTGTTTAAATTTTACTTACCGTAAAGTTCAACAAGCTTTTCTAGATGAGCACGACGTGCCTTTGCAGCTTCTGCTGCCTGGTCAAAGAGCTCTTCAGCACGCTCGGGGAATGAGCGTGTGAGTGAAGAGTAACGTGCCTCACCCAAGATAAACTCTTTATAATCAGCAGTAGCCGGTTTGCTATCAAGCGAGAAGGGATTCTTGCCATCTGCCTTGAGTGCAGGGTTGTAACGGAACATATCCCAGTAACCTGCGGCAACTGCCTTCTTCATTTCCTTCTGACAGTTAACCATACCGCCCTTAATTGAGTGCATTTCGCAAGGTGCGTAACCGATAACGAGTGACGGACCCGGATATGCCTCGGCTTCCTTGATTGCCTTGAGTGTCTGGTTCATATCAGCGCCCATAGCAATTTGTGCTACATATACATAGCCGTAAGACATTGCTATTTCAGCAAGAGATTTCTTAGAAATTGCCTTACCTGCAGCTGCGAACTGAGCAACCTGACCGATATTAGATGCCTTAGATGCCTGACCGCCGGTGTTAGAGTAAACCTCGGTATCGAATACCATTATGTTTACGTCGTTACCCGATGCTAATACGTGGTCAAGACCGCCGAAGCCGATATCGTAAGCCCAACCGTCACCACCGAATATCCAAACCGACTTCTTGGAGAGATATTCCTTCTTAGCGAGTACAGCGGGAGCTACAGGGCAACCCTCAGCTGCTGCTTTCTCAAGCTCTGCAACAAGCGCCTTTGTAGCGGCAGTATTCTTGTTACCATCGTCAACGGTTGCAAGGTAATTATTAGCTGCTGCCTTGAATTCAGCAGATGCCTTATCAGACTCAGCCATCTCTTTTACCTGAGCGATAAGCTGGTCACGAAGTGCCTTTTGACCGAGATACATACCAAGACCGTGCTCAGCATTATCCTCGAACAATGAGTTAGCCCAAGCAGGACCGTGACCCTCAGCATTTACAGTATACGGAGATGTAGCAGCAGGACCACCCCAAATAGATGAACAACCTGTTGCGTTGGAGATATACATTCTATCGCCAAAGAGTTGTGTGATAAGACGAGCATAAGCTGTTTCAGCACAACCCGCACAAGAGCCCGAGAACTCGAGAAGCGGTTTCTTAAACTGCGAAGTGATTACGTTAGCATCGGTAGCGATACCGTCTTTCTCGGTAACGTTTGCCACACAGTAATCAAATACCTTTTGCTCTTGAAGTTGAGATTCTTGAGCAACCATCTTAAGAGACGCTGTCGGACATTCGCCCACACAAACGCCACAACCCATACAGTCAAGGGGTGACACTGTCATTGTATAAGCATAGCCCTTGTTGGTAACAAGCTTTTCTTTAGTAGCTATCTTAATATTTGCAGGAGCCGCTGCCTTCTCATCAGCCGATAAAGCATACGGACGAATTGTAGCGTGTGGGCACACAAATGCACACTTGTTACAACCGATACAAGTTTCGTTGTTCCACTCAGGTACCATAACGGCAACGCCACGCTTTTCGTAAGCCGATGCGCCCTGCTCGAATGTACCGTCAGCATGGTCAATAAATGCAGATACCGGCAACGAATCGCCATCCATAAGTCCAACCGGCTTCATAATGCCATCAACCATCTTAATAAGCTTAGCAGGGCCATTCTCTGTCACCTCTGCCTTGCTATCGGTTGCGGTTGCCCAGTCAGCAGGTACATCAATCTTAACAAAAGCGGTAGCGCCAGCATCGATTGCCTTCTCGTTCATTTCAACGATTTCTTTACCCTTTTTCATAAACTTCTGGGCTTTTTCTTTCATATAGCCAATAGCTTCCTCAGGCGGAAGAACCTTTGAAAGTGCAAAGAATGCAGACTGAAGAACAGTGTTGGTACGCTTACCAAGACCAATCTCGGCTGCCAAATCAATAGCGTTAACAGTATAAAGCTGAATATTGTTTTTAGCAATGTACTGCTTAGCTTCGGCAGGCATATGCTCGTTTAATTCCTCAGCTGACCACTGGCAGTTAATTAAATATACACCGCCGGGCTTAACATCGTTAACCATCTTGTAGCCCTTAATTACATAAGACGGGTTATGACAAGCAACGAAGTCTGCCTTGTTTATATAGTACGGGCTCTTAATGGGCTTATCGCCAAAGCGCAGGTGAGAAATTGTGATACCACCTGTTTTCTTTGAGTCGTACTGGAAGTATGCCTGAACATATTTATCGGTATGGTCACCGATAATCTTGATAGAGTCTTTATTAGCACCAACGGTACCGTCACCGCCAAGACCCCAGAACTTGCACTCGATTGTGCCTTCAGCAGCCGTGTTAGGTGCTGCTTCCTCATCAAGTGATAGATTTGTAACATCATCCACGATACCGAGGGTGAAGTAGGGCTTCGGCTCATCCTTAGCAAGTTCATTATAAATTGCAAAGATGCTTGAAGGAGGAGTATCCTTAGAGCCAAGACCGTATCTACCGCCGATAACGGTATCAATTTTGCGACCAACTGATGCAAGAGCTGCTACTACATCCAAGTAAAGCGGCTCACCTAAGGAACCGGGTTCCTTGGTCCTATCGAGAACTGCTATTTTCTTTACAGTTTCGGGAATAGCTGCTACTAAATGCTTAGCAGAGAAAGGACGGTAAAGGCGCACCTTGATAAGACCAACCTTCTCGCCGTTTGCTATCATATAATCAATAACCTCTTCTGCAACGTCACAGATAGAGCCCATAGCAATGATAACCTTTTCAGCATCGGGTGCACCGTAGTAGTTAAAGAGCTTATAATCGGTACCGATTTTAGCATTAACCTTATCCATATATTCTTCAACTATAGCGGGAACTGCATCATAGTACTTGTTGCAGGCCTCTCTATGCTGGAAGAAGATATCGCCATTCTCGTGTGAACCACGCATTACGGGACGTTCGGGATTTAATGCACGCTTGCGGAATGCATCAACTGCATCCATATCGCACATTTCCTTAAGGTCCTCAAAATCCCAAACCTGAATTTTTTGAATTTCGTGAGAGGTACGGAAGCCATCAAAGAAGTTAAGGAACGGAACACGGCTCTTAATAGATGCCAAATGTGCAACTGCACCAAGGTCCATAACCTCTTGGGTGTTTGTTTCAGCGAGCATTGCAAAACCTGTCTGACGGCAGGCATAAACATCTGAATGGTCACCGAAAATGTTAAGCGCATGAGAAGCTACGCAACGTGCTGATACGTGGAATACGCACGGAAGCAGCTCACCTGCTATTTTATACATATTGGGTATCATAAGTAAGAGACCCTGTGAAGCTGTATATGTTGTTGTGAGTGCACCAGCAGCGAGTGAGCCGTGAACAGTACCCGAAGCACCTGCTTCTGACTGCATTTCAACTACATTCACAGTTGTGCCAAAAATGTTTTTGAGTCCCTGTGCAGACCATTGGTCAACATAATCAGCCATAGGACTGGACGGAGTAATCGGATAAATACCTGCTACTTCAGTAAACGCATAGGACACATGAGCCGCAGCATTATTACCGTCCATAGTTTTGAACTTTCTTGCCATTTGGAATTTCCTCCCTTTAAAATATTACAAAGTTTTTGAAAACAAAATTAATTCCCAAAATTTTAGTTTCCATACACAATATATAATACTACTTACACGCCAATAAGTAAATAGTAAAATTTAAACTTTTTTGGTTTTTTAACGTGAAAACGACACATTTTTCAAAAACATTGACTTTTTATGCAAAAGGTTGTATTATGAAAATAAATATATATTGAAATGGAGATTTGTTCAAAATGGACGGCGACCCTGGGAATTTAATTTTAAAAATTGTTCTTTTATTCTTTCTTATCCTTGTAAATGCGTTTTTCGCAATGAGCGAAATTGCTATTATTACACTAAATGATGTAAAGCTGCAACGCATGGCAGAGGAAGGACACGAAAAGGCAAAGCAGATACTGCGACTTACCAAAAATCCTTCAAACTTTTTATCCACCATACAAATTTGTATAACCCTTGCAGGATTTTTAACCTCGGCAGCGGCAGCTGAAAGCTTTGCAGACCCCGTTGCAGACTTTTTTGCAAAACTTTTAAATTTCACAGTTCCACCCGTTTGGTTATCAACGGCTTCTCTTGTACTTATAACCCTTATTATATCTTTCTTTTCGCTTGTGCTCGGTGAATTAGCGCCCAAGCGCATAGCAATGCAGAAATGCGAGTCGATTTCCTTTAAAATAGCAGGACTTCTCCTTTTCTTTAACGGTATGTTCAGACCCTTTGTAAAGGTGCTCTCCTTTGCAACCAATATAGTAGTTCGTATTTTAGGTTTCGACCCCAATGCGAGTGAAGAAGAGGTTACCGAGGAAGAAATTCGTATGATGGTTGATGCGGGTGAAGAAAAGGGCGTTATTGAAGAAAGCCAAAAAGAAATGATTAACAATATCTTTGAGTTTGATGATATTGTTGCAGCCGATGTTATGACGCACCGCACCGATATTGAGGCGGTTGAGATAACAGATGATATTTCCGATATTATTGAAAAAACTCTTGAGGCGGGCTACTCACGTATCCCCGTTTACGAAGAAGACCTTGACAATATAAAAGGTATTGTTTATGTTAAAGACCTGCTTAAATATGTCGGTAAAAGTGTTCCTAAAAACTTTAAAATTTCACATATAATGCGTGAAGCATTTTTCTTCCCCGAATCTAAAAAATGCCGTGATTTGTTCAATGAAATGACAGAGAAGCACCTACAAATGGTGTTTGTTTGTGATGAGTATGGCGGTATCGCCGGTATTGTTACAATGGAAGATTTGCTCGAATCTATCGTTGGTAATATGCAGGATGAGTACGACAACGAGGAAGAGGAAATCGAACAGGTTAACGAAACCACATTTAGCTTGGATGGTACAACCGATATTGAAGAGGTCGAGGAAATACTGGACACCAAGTTCCCCGAGGGCGAATATGACACTATCGGCGGTCTTTTGATGGCAGAGCTCGGACGTATACCGGGTGAAGATGAAAACCCCACGGTTGAATTGCTCGGATACAAGTTTACGGTTGAAGAGGTTGAGGAACGCCGAATCACTCGTATTACTGCCGAAAGATTACCCGAAGAAGAAACCGAAGAAAACGAAGACTAACGAAAACCGCCGAACAAAAAAGTTCGGCGGTTTTTCTAACCCCTAAATCCCACATCCTAAATCCTAATTTTCTGTCACATTTTTACATTGTTTTTCGTTACATTAATAGAGATGGTAAAATCTGCTGTCTCTACGGTCGAGAGGAGGAGACGTAATGAATAAACTATTTCAAAATGAAATGAGTGAGAAAGCCCTGCGAGACATTGCTGGCGGCGATATGTCGGGGCTTCAAATTCTTTACGAAAGCTTCGCCCGACTTTTATTCTAGGTATCTTTCACGCTGACCGGTAGCCGTGAAACCGCCGAGGATGTCCTGCAGGACACTTTTTTAAAGATAGCCGAAAATGCCGCTTCCTATAAGCACCGCAAAAACGGCAGTGTCAAGGCGTGGATGGTTACAATATGCCGCAATTTATCGCTTGATTATTTACGAAAAACCGTGCCGACAGTAGAAATTGACCATAATCTACATATAGGCGATATCGCCGCCGATATTGACAGCGATTTGGCATTTTTTGAGCTACTCTCCCCTTTAGGCACCGATGAAAAGGAAATTATAATACTCAGGTTTTCGTGGGGACTGCGCCACACCGAAATCGCAAAAATTTTAAATCTATCGCCGCAAAACGTACGGCAAAAGTATAAACGCGCCGTAGACAAACTAAAACAAAACGAAAGGCAGGTATAAGTTTATGCGAGTAGCTTTTATAAAAAAGCAACTGAATAGCGGTATAAATGCAATAAATATACCGACAAGCAAAAAACTACTTCCCGCCGCCGCATTTACAAAAGAATATCCCAAAAAGAAGAATATATCCCATATTTATTATAAAAGAATAGCCACCGCCGCCGCGGCATTAGTGGTTGTTGTATCGGTAATTTTAGGGGTTAATAATATCAATTTTAATGGTGTAACACCCACACCTCAGCCCATCGACACAAGACCTGTGATTTATGCTACAGGCACCGATAACCTTCCAAATGGATGGATTGATAGCTCATTATACGAAGAGGCAAACGGAATTTCCGAATCTTTAAAGCAAAAAATGGAGGAATATGAAGGTCAGGACGTATTGTTTTCAGTATACGTGCGTTTCCCAAAATTAAAAGAATATGATAACTTTGTCAGCAGCGATGAGGTAACAAAAAGGTTAGACGAGTTATATAAAAATGCCGAATATTATGAAAAACAAATTGTAGAGCTACAAAAAATATATCCCTATGGACCTCATTTGGACCCAAGCATACCCATATTAAAAGAAATGACCGAAGAGGAAAAGCAACGGCTATATCCACATCTTGATGATTTAACTAAAGAAGAAATAGTTACTATAAAAAAACAAATTGATGAATTGGATGCAAAAAGAGACCCATTTTATGAAGAAATAATAAAAATCCATAGTGAAGAGGACGTTTTAGCACGTGAGCAACTTTTTGCCAACTGGCAAAAGGAATCAGAAACTGTAAAGAATATGTCAGGCGATGCAACCATAAGAAAATTTACCGAACATTCCGAAATAGCAAAAAACACCCTCACAAGTACGTATATTATGGAACTTACAGCTGATACCATCAATAAAATAGCCGAGCGTGGCACTACCAGTATATATTTGGCATTACCTGAGCGCACGGGTGAATACAGCAAAAAAATAAGTGATACTCTCACCTATTATTTAGAGCAAATGGATGATGATGACACCATAGAGATTGCGGCAGTGAGTGTGCTTGATAATTCGAGTAAATACGCATTAGACCAAAATCTTACACGTAACGAATTTTATAACGAAGAGAACTTTAAAGCTTGGCCGTTTAAATCACCGACAGAAAGTTTTACCTATACGGAATTTAATAAAATAATTGACAACTATATCAACGAAATAATGCTGCGTAACAATATAGCAGATAAGCGTATAATCCACGAAAATTCACCTTGGCTTGGAATCGAAAAACTGCCCTGGTATAAAGATGACATCCTTGTAATGGCTCCCAGCGAAAGTGGTCATTATATTACCTCCGGATTTAATGCGCGATTAACAAAATCCGAAATACTCTCTTTAGTAAATGAAGAAGAAATTAAAACCTTGTATTTTGTTGGCGCTATTGATTCATCATTGCCAGGCAGTGAACAAAATGAATAAATATTTTTATAATTTATATTCAATAACCGCCGACTAATCAGTCGGCGGTTTTCTTAACTTTTCTTATTGCCGAGTTTTATTTTAAGCTCGGTCATTTTTTCGTTTGTGGGCTCGGGTAAATTGCCAAACGGAAATTCGATTTTTAAAGCATCGTATTTAGTAATGCATACTTTACGGAAAGGCAGTAATTCTATTTTATCAATACAAGGATATTTATTTGCCGTTTGCTTTAAAAACTCTATATTTTTATCATTATCATTTATGGTAGGTATAATTACCTGGCGGACAGTAGTGGGGATTTTTTTCTGGTTTAAATACTGCAAAAATTCCATTACCAGATGCATAATACAACCCACATTTTGCTCATAAAGTTCATTATTCATATACTTTATATCAAGCAAAACGCAGTCGGTAACGTTAAGCAGTTTTTTAACGTTTTCGTTTAAGATACTGCCCGAAGTATCAAGGCAGGTATTTATGCCGTTGTTTTTGCAAAGTGTAAATAATTCGGCGCAAAACTCGGCCTGTAAAAGCGGCTCGCCGCCCGATACCGTAATGCCTCCCGTTTCTCCGAAATACTCTCGAAAGCGCATTGCTTTATCAAGTATATCTTTTGCAGTATATTCGGTGCCGCCCGATATATCCCAAGTTTCAGGATTATGACAGCATTTACACCGAAGACAACACCCCTGCATAAATACAACATATCTAACACCCGGTCCATCCAAAGTGCCAAGTGACTGTAAAGAATGTACCCTACCCACCATTTTACATTACCTCGTGGAAGGTACGGCTTATAACTTCCCTTTGCTGTTCACGAGATAACTTATTAAAGTTTACGGCATAGCCCGATACACGAATGGTTAAATTCGGATACTCCTCGGGGTTTTCGTATGCCTTCATAAGTGTTTCTCGGTTTAGCACGTTTACGTTGATATGATGAGCACGTTTTGCAAAGTAACCGTCAAGAATTGATACCAAATTATCAATTCTCTCCCCTTGTGTTTTACCGAGCGCCTCGGGGGTAATTGAAAAGGTGTTTGAAATACCGTCTCGGCAGTCATCATAACTTAATTTTGCAACCGAATTAAGAGATGCCAAAGCGCCGTTCTCTTCCCTATTATGCATTGGATTAGCACCCGGGGCAAAGGGTGCAAAGGCGTGACGCCCATCGGGCGTGGCTCCCGTATTTTTGCCGTACATAACGTTTGAAGTGATTGTAAGCACCGAAAGCGTATGCTCGGCATTCCTATATGTAGGTGTCTTTCGAAGCTCGGTTATAACCCTATGTGTCATATCCTTGGCTATCAGGTCTACCCTGTCATCATCGTTGCCGTATTTCGGGAAATCACCCACCGTTTCAAACCCAATAATAAAGCCATCCTGATTTTTTACAGGGGTTACATTGGCATATTTAATTGCGCTCAAGGAATCGGCAACAACCGACAGTCCCGCAATGCCAAACGCCATAAAACGATGTACATCTGTATCGTGAAGTGCCATTTGAGTTTTCTCATACGCATACTTATCGTGCATATAGTGGATGACGTTCATTGTGTTTACATATAATTTGCTAAGCCAAGCAATATAAATATCAAAGCGCTCAATTACCCCTTGGAAATCGAGCTTTTTAGCATCCATTACAGGAAGCTGCGGACCGATATACATACCGCTTGTGGTATCATAGCCGCCGTTAATGGCTATAAGCAGCAGCTTTGCCAAATTACAGCGAGCGCCGAAAAATTGCATTTGTTTGCCGATTTTCATAGCCGATACGCAGCACGCTATAGCATAATCATCCCCGTAAATTTCACGCATAAGGTCATCATTTTCATACTGTATTGAGTCGGTCTCGGCTGATACCCTTGCGCAAAATCTCTTAAATCCGGCGGGTAAATCCTTCGACCACAGCACCGTTAAATTGGGCTCGGGTGAAGAGCCGAGGGTATAAAGCGTGTTGAGCATACGGAAGCTACCCTTTGTAACAAGCGTTCTGCCATCCTCACCCATACCGCCTACCGCTTCGGTAATCCACATCGGGTCACCGCCGAAAAGCTCATTATATTCGGGGGTTCTGAGATGACGGGCGATACGAAGCTTAATAACAAAATCATCAATTATTTCCTGTGCCTCGGCTTCGGTTAATATGCCTTTTTCAAAATCACGCTCAATATAAATATCGAAAAATGTTGCAACACGTCCGAGCGACATTGCCGCACCGTTTTGCTCCTTTATAGCCGCAAGATAAGCAAAATACGTCCACTGCACCGCCTCACGAGTGTTTGCGGCAGGTCCGCTTATATCACAACCGTACATAGCCGCCATATCTTTTAAATAACCCAAAAAGGCAATTTGCTGATATAATTCTTCGTCAAGGCGAACGGTTTCGGTGTTAAAGTTGCCGAGCGCTAAATTACGCTTATCACTTTGCTTTTCCTCAATAAGTCTGTCAACACCGTAAAGGGCTACACGGCGATAGTCACCTATAATTCTACCTCTGCCATAGGCATCGGGTAGTCCTGTTATTACGTGACATTTACGTGCATGTCGCATTTCATCGGTATACGCTCTGAAAACACCCTCGTTATGTGTGGTGCGATATTGGAACTCGGTTTCTACCTTGTCGGACAATTTGTGCCCATACGCCTCGCATGCCTGACGAGCCATACGAATGCCGCCAAAGGGATTGACGCCTCGCTTTAAGGGGGAATCGGTTTGCATGCCGACAATTATTTCTTGCTCTTTGTCAATGTATCCCGGCGCATAGCTTTTAAGTGAGGACACTGTATTGGTATCGACATCGAGAACGCCGCCCTTTTCACGTTCAAGCTTGAATAGGGCTTGTACCTTCTGCATCATCTTTTCGGTACGTGGTGTGGCTGATACTAAAAACGAGTCATCCCCCGTATATTCTTTATAATTGCGCTGAATAAAATCACGCACATTGATTTCGGTTTGCCATACGCCACCTTTAAATCCGTTCCAATTCTTGTGTTCCATTTTTCTCTCCTTAACATAAAAGGGCAATTCAGCGTGATACTGAATTGCCCAGACGGTCGGCTTAACACGCTCTACATTCCCTTGCGGTGCTCCGCAAATTCCGTCAGTTATGTAAAGCTTTATATTTCATTTATATTTTACCAAATTCCCTTTGATTTGTCAATCAAGTAAATTTTACTTATTATATCCGTTGGGATTATTTTTTTGCCAATTCCAAGTATCCCTGCACATATCTTCAATATTACGCTCGGCAGTCCAACCGAGAACAGTATTTGCCTTTGTAGCATCGGCATAAACTTCATCGGGGTCACCGGGGCGGCGTGGGTCAATAACAAAGGGTATTTCCACACCACTTGCCTTCTCAAAGGCACATTTTAGTTCTAACACGCTCGTACCGTTGCCTGTGCCTAAATTAAACTCCTCACACTGAGTGTTTTGTAGCGCCCAATCAACCGCTTTCACGTGACCTACCGCCAAATCGCAAACGTGGATATAGTCCCTCACGCCCGTACCGTCAACAGTGTTATAATCGTTGCCGAAAACGTGCAACTTATCACGGCGACCAACAGCGACCTGTGAAATATACGGCATTAGGTTGTTGGGAATTCCCTTGGGGTCCTCACCGATGGTGCCACTCTCGTGTGCGCCAATGGGATTAAAGTAACGAAGCAAGGCAATGCTCCAGGTGTTATCCGACACATAAAGGTCACGAAGCATTTCCTCAATAAACAGCTTTGTTCTACCATAGGGGTTAATCGCACCTATTGGCATACCCTCTTTAAGCGGCATTTCCTTTGCAACGCCGTAAACGGTAGCGGAAGATGAAAAGACTATACGCCGAACATCAAACTCACGCATTACCTCAAGCAAATAAAGGGTGCTTATAAGGTTATTATCGTAATACTGGATGGGCTTAGCAACCGATTCACCAACCGCCTTAAGCCCTGCAAAGTGGATTACCGCATCTATCTTATTTTCACTAAAAATCTTTCTTAATGCTGCTTTATCTCTCACATCGTTTTCATAGAACTTAATTTTCCTACCTACGATTTTCTCTACACGTTTTAAAGACTCAGCACTGCTGTTATCAAGATTATCAACAACAACTACATCATAGCCCGCCTTGATCATCTCAATACAGGTATGACTACCTATGTAACCTGCACCGCCTGTAACTAATACCGACATACTCCTGCCTCCGTTTCTTTTACAAACCATATTATACTATGTTTTAATATTCGTCGCAACTGTTTTTAAAAAAATTTTTATCAATATTTTGTAGTTTTTTTAAAAAAAATTAAAAATTAGTCAAATTGTTGTGTTTTTTGTTTTTTTAGCATTTTAGGGTCTGTTTACAAGTAAAAAAAATAATGTTATAATATCATAAATTATGTTTATTTATATTTTTTAAGGTGTATGCTATGGACTTTTTGGTAAATCCCTCAAGCTTTACAAGTGCCTTTACCCTACCGGGTGACATTGCGGACAAGCACTTAAAGCTTGCAAGCCCCACGCAGCTCAAGGTAATAATTTTTATTTTCCGACACTTATCCTGTGCCAAATCAGCTGAAGAAATTGCGGAAGCATTGCGTTTGGCGAAGAGTGAGGTTGATGACGCTCTGCTTTATTGGCAACGGGCGGGAATTCTTATGCCTAAAGACATACAAGAAGCACCTAAAACAGAAGCTGAGGTACCTAAAAAATCAGTTAAAAAAGCGGCAACCGAAATGCCCACAAGGCAGGATGTGGCTCGCCGTGCGGTTGAGGATAAACGCTTCGCCTTCCTTTTGCAAGAGTCACAGGCAAAATTCGGGAGGTTACTTAAAGACAATGAATCTCGTGTACTTTTGTGGCTCTATGAGGATGAGGGCATGGCGGTATCGCTAATCCTTATGCTGCTTGAATATGCTATGAGTGAAAACAAGTGCACCCTCGGATTTATACAGCGCACTGCGGCAGAGTGGCTTGACAATGGTATTACTACTATTGCCGATGCCGAAAAATACATAACAAATCTTTATAAAAAGAAAACGGCTTGGAAAATAGTAGAGGCAGCATTTGGTATTGAGGACCGACTGCCGAGTAATAAGGAACTCGAGTACTCACAGCTTTGGATAAATGAGTGGAAGTTTAACCGTGCCATTTTAAAACTTGCATACGAAGTTTGTGTTGATGCAAAATCTAAATTCAGTATGGCATATACAGCAAAAATACTTGAAGCTTGGCACAATTCAGGTGTTAAAACCGAGGCGGATGCCAAGGAAAAAATCAACGCAAAGCCAAAGGTCGCTACAGCACATTTCGGTCACACCGCCGAGGAACTGGCTTTGATAGAACAGATGATTAACAAAGGATACGGAGAAAACTGATAATGGGATACAACAGTGAAATCTACAAAAGGGCGCTAAAAATTGTGCTTGATAGTGCAAAGCAAAAGGAAGCGCTGTATAATGCCGAGCTTTCCACCGCTTACGAGCAGGTGCCCGAGCTTAATAACATAGATTCAACCCTTGGTCGAATTGGCTCCAAGGCAGCGCTTGCCGCACTTTCGGGTGACTTTGACGGGCTCGACAACTTAAAAAAAGAATCGAAAATATTAATGGCTCGCAAAGAGGAAATTTTACGAGCCGCCGAAATACAAAAGCCCGAATATAACTGTCCTGACTGTAATGATACAGGTTTTATTAAAGGTCATTATTGTGACTGTGTTAAGCGTATCGCAAAGCAGTTAACCTTTGAAGAATTGTCACGCCAAATGCCGATAACCGACCAAAAATTTGAGAGCTTTGATTTAAAGTTTTACCAAGACAAGCCCGATGCAAACGGCGTTGTGCCAAGGAAAATAATGACCGGCATTCTTAAAATGGCAAAGGAATACTGCATTGATTTTTCTAAAAATTCGCCAAACCTTTTATTTATGGGTAACACAGGGCTTGGAAAAACGCACATTTCCCTATCAATTGTTTCTGAGGTTGTTGATAAGGGCTTTGGTGCAATTTACGGCTCGGCGCAAAACTTATTTTCCGAGGTGGAAAAGGAGCATTTTTCTTATTCGGGCAGCACCGAAAAAATAGATGCGCTTCTAAATGCCGACCTGCTTGTTATAGATGACCTCGGCACCGAATTCTTATCCCCCTTTACACAGTCGGTGTTCTATAATATAGTAAATACGAGAATTCTCAACCAACATCCGACAATTATTAACACAAATTTATCACTTGCCGAAATTGAGCAACGCTATTCTCCCCGCATTTCTTCGAGATTTATAGGCAACTATAAAATGATTAAGTTTTTCGGCACCGATATAAGACAGCAAAAAGCATTAAAAAAATAATTACATATTTTCACCTCTCAAAGAACAAAATAATCCCGAGAGGTGATTTTTTTGAAGGAATTATTGCGTGAAAACCCTGATTTCAAGGACTATTTTGATTCTCTGCCCAAATTTGTGCAAGAGACGCTTATGCAATCAAGCGGTGTCGGTAAAACCGAAGAAGAGCTTCGCTCCATTGCCGAAAATCTTTTAAACGGAAAATAAAAAGTCTCGGGTTAAACCCGAGACTTTTTATTTATGATACAATTTTTTAGTTTCGTGGGTGGGCTCGCACGTTACATTTATACCGAGCTTTCTAAGTGTATGCTCGTCCGAATCCGAAAGTATAACGGTTGAATGAAGCTCAAGTCCTCTAAGCTTTGGCAGCTGCTCGAGTGCCTTTGCCGCAGTTTCATCGGTAGCCGCACAAATTGACAGTGCAATTAGAATTTCATCGGTATGTAGCCGAGGATTGCGGTTACCCATATATCCCGTTTTAAGCCGCTGCACAGGTTCTATAACCTCGGGAGAAATAAGCTTTATTTCATCAGGTATCCCCGCTAATTCCTTTAGTGAATCAAGCATAGCCGCCGAGCAAGCGCCAAGCAAGGATGAAGTCTTGCCCGTAATTACCTTGCCATTGGCTAATTCTATTGCAACTGCGGGTTTTCCAGTTTCACTCGCCTTATCAAGCGCCGGTTTTACGGGAGCTCTATCCTCCACCTCAATGCCCGCCTGCTTCATAAGTAATTCTATTTTTCTAACCTGCTCAATATCTGCAGTGCCACGGCGCACCTCGACACTCGCCTTATAATAACGGCGAATTATCTCCTGCTTTGCGGCATATTCTATTGCCTTATCATCTATTATGGCGTTACCCACCATATTTACGCCCATATCTGTTGGACTCTTATAGGGCGATTCGCCAAGAATTTTTTCCATCATAGAATTAAGCACGGGGAAAATTTCAACATCTCTGTTATAGTTTACCGTTGTTTTCCCGTACGCTTCTAAATGGAATGGGTCTATCATATTAACATCATTAAGGTCAGCCGTTGCCGCCTCATACGCCAAGTTTACAGGGTGCTTAAGCGGTATATTCCATACAGGGAAGGTTTCAAACTTTGCATAGCCCGCCTTGTTGCCACGCTTGTGGTCGTGATAAAGCTGAGATAAACAAACCGCCATTTTGCCGCTGCCCGGACCGGGTGCGGTTACAACAACCAAGGAACGAGAGGTTTCAACATAATCGTTTTTGCCAAATCCATCATCACTTACTATCAGCGGTACATCCGACGGATAATTCTCAATCGGATAATGTCTGTAAACATTTATGCCAAGCGCTTTAAGGCGATTTTCAAACGCAATAGCCGCATGCTGATTGTTAAAGCAGGTGATGACAACGCTACCTACATAAAGACCGATTTCTCTAAAAATATCAATAAGGCGCAAAACATCCTTATCGTAACTGATGCCAAGGTCGCCACGCTTTTTGTTCTTTTCGATAGCGTCGGCATTGATAACAATTACAATTTCCGCCTGTTCTTTAAGCTTAAGCAGCATTTTAACCTTACTGTCGGGTGCAAACCCCGGTAGAACACGGGAGGCATGATAATCATCAAAAAGCTTTCCGCCAAATTCAAGGTAAAGCTTTCCCCCAAAAAACTCTATACGCTCCTTAATGTTTTGCGATTGCAAGGTTATATACTTTTCGTTGTCAAACCCCATTTTTAACACAATATCGCCTCTACTTTAAAAATATACAAATTTATTATATAATTTTATCGTAATAGTTTCAAGTGTTAATTTAATTATTTATATAATACTTGCCGAAATCGGTTTTTTATGGTAAAATATTATGAATAATAATATTTTAGGTGATATCAATGGAAGCAAATACAAAGAAAAAGGTTTTAAGTTGTATTCAACCAAGCGGTATGCTAACGCTCGGTAACTATATCGGTGCGCTTAAAAACTGGCTTAACATGCAAGAGGAGTTTGACTGCACCTATGCGGTTGCCGACCTTCACGCTATAACTGTCCGTCAAGAGCCCGCCAAACTGCGTAGTCAAATATATTCTACTGCGGCTTTACTTTTAGCACTTGGCATTGACCCCGAAAAAAGCAATATATTTATACAGTCGCACGTGCCTGCACACTCGCAGCTCGCTTGGGTGCTTTCATGCTACACACAGTTCGGTGAGTTATCCCGTATGACACAGTTTAAGGAAAAATCGGCAAGACATACCGATAATGTAAATGCAGGTCTATTCTCCTACCCTGTGCTTATGGCGGCTGATATTTTACTCTACAAGCCCGATTTGGTACCCGTAGGTGCAGACCAAAAGCAGCACCTTGAAATCGCACGTGATATCGCCACTCGTTTTAATCATAATTATGGGGATGTGTTTACCATTCCCGATGCTTATATTCCAAAGGTTGGCGCTCGTGTTATGTCACTTCAGGAGCCGACCAAAAAAATGTCTAAATCTGATGAAAACGTTAACGCTTGGGTTGCTATACTCGACAGCAAGGATGACATTATAAGAAAATTTAAGCGTGCCGTAACCGACAGCGAGGCAAGGGTTTGCATTGGTGAAAACAAGGCGGGTATAAACAACCTTATTGGTATATATTCGGCAGTAACCGGCAAAACAGCAGAGCAAATCACTGAAGAATTTGAAGGTCGTGGCTATGGCGAATTCAAGCTCACCGTAGGCGAGGCAGTAGCCGAGGAGTTACGTCCCATTAGAGAGCGTTATGAAACATTTATTAGTGATAAAAAGCAGTTAGAGGATATTTACCGTATGGGTGATGAAAAGGCCGCCTATATAGCAAATAGAACTCTCTCGAAGGTTATGAAAAAGGTTGGCTTTGTATTATGAGCTTGCAGTTTGCAGGAAATAAAAGGGTTATTGCAGCGGTAGAGTGCTTAATAAAAGGCGGCACCCTTCCCCACGCCATTTTGATTGAGGGTGAGCAGGGTACGGGTCGCAAGACATTAGCACATCACATCGCCCTTTCTGCTGTTTGCAGCGGTGCGGTTTTACCCTGTGGAGAATGTAAAAACTGCATACTTGCAAAAAGCAACAATCATCCCGATATAATTACGGTATTACCCGAGGACAAAAAAAAGAACATTTCGGTAGCTCAAATTCGCACATTAAGGTCTGACGCCTATATAAAACCGCATATGGGAGGCAAAAAGGTTTTTATAATACCTCTTGCCGAGCGTATGAATGAGCAGTCGCAAAACGCACTCCTTAAGATTCTTGAGGAGCCGCCCCAAAATGTGATTTTTATACTTATTACCGAAAACACCTCTATGATGCTGAGCACTATAGTATCCCGCTGCGTTGTGTTTTCGCTCTCGGTTCCCGAATTCTGCGAGGCAAACGAATATTTAAAGGATATAACCAAGGCGAGTGATGATGCCATTGCCGAAGCGCTTCGGGTTAATCGCAATAATATAGGTCGTGCCTTGTCCTACCTATCAAGCAGGGCAAAGTCACGCCAAAATATTGCCGCTACGTTCGCCGAAATTTTAATTTCGGGCGGAAGCGCTTATGAAATGCTCAAAGCTGTCGCTCCGCTTGAGAAGGACAGGGTTAACTGTGCTGATTTTATAATCAGTTTAAAGGCACACATAGCCGAAAAAATTCGTGTGCGCACAAACCAAAAATTAACGGTTGACACACTCATTCGATACTATGATATAATAAGTGATGCCGAGCCACAGCTGACAACCAATATAAATCTTTCACTGTTTTTGAGTGCGCTTGTATGTAATTTGCGCTCGGTTTAACAGTTTAAATTTAGGAAAGGAAACAGACAAATATGACACAGGTCATTGCCGTTAAATTCAAACAGGATGGGCGAATCTATTACTTCGACCCTGATTCTAATAAGATAGAATCGGGTAAGTATGTAATTGTTGAAACCTCCCGTGGAATTGAATGCGGATATGTAAGTGAGGGTAACCACCTTGTGCCCGATAATAAAATTGTAGCGCCCTTAAAAAAGGTTGTTCGAATTGCCGATGCTAAGGATTTAGAAAAGATGGAGGAAAACAGGCGTAAGGAAGCCGAGGCATTTACTATATGCGAAGAGCTTGTTAAAGAGCATAATCTCGATATGTGCCTAACCCGTGTTGAATATGCCTTTGATTCCAGCAAAATCTTGTTCTACTTTACTTCCGATGGCAGAGTGGACTTCCGTAAGCTTGTTAAAGATTTGGCGGCACGGCTGCATGCAAGAATTGAGCTTAGACAAATAGGTGTGCGTGATGAAGCAAAAATGCTCGGCGGTATAGGTCTTTGCGGTCAACCCTTTTGCTGTTCAAGATTTTTATCGGACTTCCAGCCCGTATCAATTAAAATGGCAAAGGAGCAGGGCTTATCGCTCAACCCAACAAAAATTTCGGGCTCTTGCGGAAGACTTATGTGTTGCTTAAAATACGAGCAGGATGCTTACGAGCATTTGCTTAAAACAACTCCAGGCGTTGGTGCAGTTGTTAAGGCATATTCCGGCACCGGCACCGTTGTAGATGTTAACTATATAACGGGTAATCTTATGGTTAAGCTCGAGGGAAACGAAATTCCAACAAAGATTCACAAAAGTCAGGTTGAGGTTATCTCATTCTCAAAGAAAAAGAAGCAAAAGGCAGATGCCGAGAATACCGATAATGAGTAAATTATAAAAAACTCTTGATTTTTATTGTTTATGTGCTAAAATAGAGATATGTAATGGAGGTGTGGATAATGGCTTATAAAATTACTGAAGAATGCATCAGCTGTGGTGCATGTGCCGGCGGTTGCCCGGTTGAAGCAATCAGCGAGGGCGATGAGCGCTATGTAATCGACGCTGACGCTTGTATCGATTGCGGTGCTTGTGCAGGTGGTTGTCCTGTTGAGGCAATCGTTGCTGAATAATTACATCTGATAAAAGACGGGGTTAACTCGTCTTTTATTTTTTTATTGAAATAATTTTAAAATGTGGTACAATAAAAATGTAAAAAGATAACAAGGAGATATTAACATGGAAAAAACAGTTTTAGTTGAAATTTCTGCCCGCCACGTACACGTAAGCGAGGCAGACCTTGAAACCCTTTTTGGTAAGGGTTATAAGCTCACCCCTAAAAAAGATTTATCACAACCCGGTCAGTTCGCTTGTGAGGAGCGTGTAACCGTTGTTGGTCCTAAAAAAGAGCTTGCGGGTGTATCTATTCTCGGTCCCTGCAGACCTGCAACACAGGTTGAGCTTTCACTTACCGATGCTCGTTCTATAGGTGTTAAGGCGCCTATTCGTGAGTCGGGGGACGTTAAGGGTAGCGGTGCTTGTAAGCTGGTTGGTCCCTGCGGTGAGGTTGAGCTGACCGAGGGCGTTATCGCTGCAAAGCGCCATATACATATGACACCCGAGGATGCCGAGAAGTACGGCATTGTAGATAAGCAAATTGTATCGGTTAAAATTCCTACCGATGAACGCTCCCTCGTATTTGCCGATGTAGTAGCAAGGGTAAGCCCGAGCTATAGTCTTGCAATGCATTTAGATACCGATGAAGCAAATGCCGCAGCAATCCCCGGTGGCTGCACAGGGTTAATCCTTGACTAAGCCCATTGGCATTTACATACACATACCGTTCTGCCTGAAAAAATGCGATTACTGTAATTTTTATTCGGTTAGCCGTACGGAACTTATTTCCGATTATGTAGAAAAGGCAATTAAGGAAATTACTCGTTGGGGCGGGCAGACAGCCCGTCACGTTTCTTCTATATATTTCGGTGGCGGAACACCAAGTGTGCTTGATGGTAAGCAGTTTGATTTGCTTGTAAATGCTGTATACAAAAATTTTGCGGTAGAAAAAAATGCTGAAATTACAGCCGAAATAAACCCTGCCGATAATCTTTCATCACTTTTACATGATTTTAAAAAATCGGGTTGCAACCGCCTATCTATTGGACTCCAAAGCGGAAATGATGATGAGCTTAAAATGCTTGGCCGCCGACACACCCTAGCCGATGGCATTGCGGCGGTCGAAACCGCCCGAAAAAGCGGATTTGACAATATTTCTTTGGATTTAATGACTTCCCTGCCGTTTTCCACCCCAAAAACGCTTGAAAATTCGCTATATGCCGTTTTGTCCCTCTGCCCCGAGCACATTTCCACCTATATGCTAAAACTCGAGGATGGCACAGTTTTACACAAAAAGCAAAGCGAGTTAATATTGCCCGATGATGATACCGCCGCTAAAGAATATATGCAGGTACATAATGTGCTCACAGCCCACGGCTATGAACATTATGAAATATCTAATTTTGCAAAGGCAGGGTTTGAGAGCCGCCACAATTCTCTTTATTGGGATTGCGGTGAGTATTTGGGTATTGGTCCTGCCGCCCACTCGTTTTTGGACGGCAAACGCTTTTACTATAAAAACAGCTTGGATGAGTTTTTAAATAACCCAACCACAGTTTTTGATGGCGTTGGCGGCGGACAAGATGAATATATTATGTTACGGCTTCGCCTTAAAAAAGGTATTAGTAATACCGAATTTTTAAAGAGATACACAGTGGCACTGCCAAACGGTATTTTTGATAAAGCCAAGCTTTATGAGAAAAACGGCTTATGCCGCATAGTTAACGATAATATTTCGCTCACCCCTGAGGGTATGTTGGTTTCGAACAGTATTATTATGTCATTTATCGAGGAGCTGATATAATGAAAACCTATAAATTGCATTTAATTCGCCATGGAATAACCGAGGGCAACCTTAACGGACAGTATATAGGTCGCACCGAGCTACCCTTGGCGCCAAGCGGTGTTTCCGCACTTAAAAATCTTACCGAAAAATTAGAATACCCCGCCGTACAAAAAATATATTCAAGCCCTATGCTTCGTTGCCGACAAACAGCGAAAATCATATATCCTGAAAAGGAAATTTTAGTGGTGCCTGATTTAATTGAGTACGATTTTGGTGAGTTTGAGGGCAAAACCGCAAACGAGCTCGAAAACCGTCCCGAATATATGGAATGGGCATCGGGCAAACGCACCTCTCCCCCCGGGGGCGAGGATAACACCGAGTTTACAAAACGAATATGTGTTGCTATAAACACCATTGTTCGCAATATGATGGACAACGATATATCCGAGGCAGCCGTTTTTATGCACGGCGGTACTATAATGACCTTTTTAGCTGCAACGGGTATACCCCGACAAAGCACTGTGCAGTGGGCAACTGATGCGGGTAGAGGTTATACTGTAATGGTTACGCCCTCGCTCTATCAGAGAAGCGGTATCGTTGAGGTTGTTGATAAAATTTGATTTCAAGTGAGGAAATTTATGAAATACGTTATTGACCATGATTATCACATACACTCCACTTTATCTTCATGTTGCCCGGATAGAGACCAAACTCCTCAAAATATTATAAAAATTGCCGAGGAGCACGGCTATGCGAGTATTTGCCTTACCGACCATTTTTGGGATAGTTCAGTACCCGGTGCATCCGAATAGTATGCGCCGCAGGACTTTGATAATTTATCTAAAGCACTACCACTACCTAAAAACGATAAGGTTAAATTCTATTTTGGCTGCGAAGCCGAGATGGATAAATTCGGCACCATTGGTATTAGCCGTGACAAATTGGATAAATTCCAATTTATCATTGTTCCAACAACCCATATGCATATGACTGATTTTACCATTGATGAGGCGGATAACGCCCCCATTAACCGAGCAAAAAAGTGGGTAGAGAGATTTGATGCACTTCTAAATGCCGATTTGCCCTTCCATAAGGTGGGTATAGCACATCTTACTTCTTCCCTCATAGATATGAGTAGTCATCATGCACATATTGAGATTCTTGATATGATAAGTGATGATACTTTGGAGCGTTTATTTACCAAGTCTGCCCAGTTAGGACTTGGAATTGAACTTAATTTTAATCCTTCCCGTTATAGTGAGCAGGAGCTCGAAAGCATTTTGCGACCCTACCGCATCGCAAAACAGTGCGGATGCAAATTCTATTTCGGCAGTGATGCGCATGATACATCCTCACTTAAGTCGGCAAAAGAAAATTTCGAATTTATCGCAAACAAGCTCGACCTTCAAGAAAACGATAAGTTTTCATTTATAAAGTAAAAACCAAGCAAAAGAGCATCGAAACAAAATGTTCCGATGCCCTTTTATTTTGCAAAAATTTAGTCCCCGCATCACAAGCCCGCAAATGCTGACTTACGATGTGAGGACCAAACAACTTGAGAAATTAGATTAACTCAATAATAGCCATCTCTGCTGCGTCACCACGGCGTGGGCCGGTTTTGGTGATGCGGCAATAACCGCCGTTTTTATCCATATACTTAGGTGCGATTTCGTTGAAAAGCTTTGCAACTACATCTTCCTTTGTGATAAATGCTAATGCTTGGCGCTTATTGTGAAGGTTATTATCCTTTGCGAGTGTAATATATTTCTCTGCTACCGAGCGAACCTCTTTAGCACGAGTAACTGTGGTCTCGATTTTGCCGTTTTCGAACAAAAATGTTACCATAGCTCTGAGCATAGCGATTCTGTGCTCGCTGTTTCTTCCAAGTTTTCTTGTACCTGGCATTATACTCACTCCTTTTGGGTGTTCAGTGTCTTATTCCTCGTCCTTTTTGAGTGTGAAGCCGAATGAATCCAACTTCGCAATAACCTCTTCTAAAGACTTGCGACCAAGGTTTCTTACCTTCATCATATCCTCTTCGGATTTATTGATAAGGTCTTCTACCGTATTGATGCCTGCACGCTTTAAGCAGTTAAAGCTACGAACAGACAAATCAAGCTCTTCGATTGTCATATCAAGAACCTTTTCCTTATCGCTTGTACCCTTCTCTGCCATAAAGCTTTCGCCATCCTTGGCAACATCGGATAAATCGAGGAAAAGCTCGAAATGTTCAACCAAAATCTTAGCGGCCATAGATACCGCCTCGTTAGCCATAATAGAACCGTCGGTCCATACTTCTAAAGTCAGTGCGTTCATATTGATTTCGCTGCCCTGACGAATGTCCTCAACGGTGAAATTTGCCTTTAAAACGGGGGTGAAGATTGAATCCACAGGAATTACGCCGATAACGGTGGTTTCCGACTTGTTTTGAATTGCCGGAACATAGCCACGGCCTTTACCAAGTGTTAATTCCATATTGAGCTTACCGTCAACATCAAGTGTTGCGATATGCAAATCGGGATTTAATATTTCTACTTCACTGTCCGCTTTAATGTCGGCTGCAGTAATATCGCATGGACCCTCTGCCTCAATATAAACAGTCTTAGGACCGTCAGAATAAAGCTTCGCAATAAGTCCCTTAATATTTAGGACTATTTCCGTTACATCCTCCTTGACGCCCTTTACGGTTGTGAATTCGTGAACAACACCATCTATCTTAATGTTGGTAACTGCTACACCAGGAAGTGTGGAGAGAAGAACTCTGCGCATACTGTTACCAAGTGTTATAGCATAGCCACGCTCAAGATGTGTCATCCTAAACTTACCATATTTACCGTCTTCGGATAAATCCAGCGTTTCAATTCTGGGCTTTTCAATCTCTAACATTTAAAGCTCCATTTCTCCGCAATTATAAATTTTAGTACCGAATATTTTTTGCGGTAAATATTCGGTAGATAATTCCTATTACTTAGAATAGAATTCTACTATAAGCTGCTCTTCAACAGGAGCATCAATTTGACTGCGCTCGGGTAATGCTACAACCTTAACAGAAAGACTGTCACGGTTAATATCCATCCACTCGGGTACAGGTCTTGCACCGTTGGCTTCTATAACAGCTTTAAATTTTTCACTTGCCTTGCTCTTCTCGCAAACCGATACTACATCGCCTGCACGAAGCAAGTAAGAAGCGATATCTACACGTTTGCCGTTTACTTCATAGTGGCCGTGGCCAACAAGCTGACGTGCTTCTGCTCTTGAAGAAGCAAAACCTGCTCTGTAAACAACATTATCAAGACGGCTCTCAAGGATTTGTAAAAGGTTTTCACCTGTTATACCCTGCTTGCGTTCTGCCAATTCAAAATAATGGTAGAACTGGCCTTCTTGTACACCGTAAAATCTTCTTGCCTTTTGCTTTGCACGAAGCTGCAAACCATATTCAGAAGACTTCTTACGGCCCTGTCCGTGCTGGCCGGGAGCATAAGCTCTGATACCAACAGAACACTTCTCGGAATAGCAGCGCTCGCCCTTTAAGAACAATTTTTGTCCTTCACGGCGGCATAATCTACAAACTGCTCCGGTATATCTTGCCATCTAACACACCTCCATTATATTTGGTTAGACACGTCTTCTCTTTGGAGGACGGCAACCATTATGAGGAATCGGAGTTACATCTTTAATCATTGTAACTTCAAGACCTGCTGACTGTAATGCACGAATAGCAGCCTCACGGCCTGCACCCGGACCTTTAACATATACTTCTACAAATTTCAAACCGTGCTCCATAGCAGCTTTTGCAGCTGTTTCCGCAGCAGACTGTGCTGCAAAAGGAGTAGATTTTCTTGAACCTCTAAAACCGAGCTCACCGGCAGATGCCCAAGAAAGAGCACTACCCTGTGTATCGGTAATAGTGATTATAGTATTGTTGAAGGTAGACTGGATATGGGCAGCACCGCGTTCAATATTTTTCTTTTCACGACGTCTGCGTGTTGCAGTAGTCTTAGTAGCCATATTATCTTCCTCCTACTTACTTTTTCTTGTTAGCAATTGTCTTCTTCGGACCTTTACGGGTACGTGCGTTTGTTTTGGAACGCTGTCCCCTTACAGGTAAACCTTTGCGGTGGCGAAGTCCACGATAGCTACCAATTTCAATAAGTCTTTTGATGTCGAATGCCACAGCACGACGACGGTCACCCTCAACCTGAAGGTTGTGGTCGATGTACTCACGCAATTTTGAAATTTCATCCTCGGTTAAATCCTTGCAGCGTGTGTCCGGATTGATTCCGGTTGCTTTAAGAACCTCTCTGGATGTTGTAAGACCGATTCCGTAGATATAAGTGAGTCCAATTTCAACTCGCTTCTCGTTCGGAAGGTCAACACCGGTAATACGGGCCATTTATCAATGCACCTCCATTGTATTGTGTGCGCAGGATTAACCCTGACGCTGCTTATGCTTGGGATTCTCACAAATAACCATGATTTTTCCCTTGCGTTTGATGACTTTGCACTTTTCGCAAATCTTTTTTACAGAAGGTCTGACTTTCATTTGGATTATACCTCCTAAAATTTCTCCTGTTTATTTGGAACGCCAAGTAATGCGTCCCTTTGACAAATCGTACGGCGACATCTCTACCGTCACCTTATCTCCCGGAAGAATTCGTATATAGTTCATACGAAGCTTTCCTGATATGTGAGCGAGTATTGTATGTCCGCCTTGAATCTCAACCTTGAACATTGCGTTGGGCATAGCTTCAACAACTGTACCCTCAAGTTCTATCATATCTTCTTTTGACATAAAGTTTCCTCCTTATACTTTCCGCACAGGTCATAAATGGCCTTGCGTAATGCTTTATTGGTTTTTAACTGTTCCTCTGCCACGAAAAATCGGGTTTTTGCAAGGTGTTTTATGTTTTTAATTTTTGGGTTCTGTAATGGTCGTTCTTTGCCGTTACAAACCAAAACACCGTCAGGCGTTTTGCCCACAACCACCATAAAAATGCCCTTATCGTGTCCCGAGATTGAACACACTACACATCCTATATCCATTTCGCCCTCCATCAGACCTTGGTCATGATTTTGGGGCCGTCTGCGGTTATAGCTATTGTGTGCTCAAAATGTGCAGATAACGAGCCATCCCTTGTTAGAACAGTCCAACCGTCCGGTAACACCTTTACTTCTGGACTTCCGATGTTAATCATCGGTTCGATTGCAAGTGTCATACCGGGTAAAAGTCGAATTCCTTTTTTGGCTGCGCCAAAATTTGGAACTTCGGGAGATTCGTGAAGCTTTGTGCCAATACCGTGTCCGACAAAATCACGGACAACGGAAAACCCACGAGATTCTACATAACTTTGAATCGCATTTGAAATATCACCGATTCTACCGCCTGCGCAGGCAAATTTGATGCCTTCGTAAAGACTCTCCTCTGTCACGCTAATCAGCCGCTTTGCCTCGGCGGAAACCTCGCCTACAGCAAAAGTGGCGGCATTATCGCCATGATATCCATTATACACAGCGCCTAAATCTACACTGACTATATCGCCAGACATAATTTTGCGCTTATTCGAAGGTATGCCGTGAATTACCTCGTTGTTTATTGAAATACAGGCAGTAGCAGGATAACCTTGATAATTTTTAAAGTTGGGTTTTGCGCCTTGGCTTAAAATATATTTCTCCGCCATCCTGTCGAGTTCCCCTGTTGTTATACCGGGCTCGATTGCCTGACCAATAACCTGTAATGCTCCTGCCGATATTCTGCATGCTTCCTTCATAATAGAAAGCTCACGAGCGGTTTTAAGCACTATCATAACTAAAACTCCAATGCAGCCAGAACAAGTGCGGTTGTATCCTTAACCTCTTCTTGTCCTTCAACTGTTATGAGCTTACCTGCCTTACTGTAGTAATCCTTCAAGGGCTCGGTCTGGCTGTGGTAAACAGCAAGACGGTCGGCAATAGTTTCGGGCTTATCATCATTACGTTGAACGAGCTCGGCACCACAATTATTGCATATACCCTCTTTGGCAGGTTTTTTATAATCTATATGATATGTCGCACCGCAAGTAAGACACACACGTCTGCCTGATAGGCGCTGCATAATCTTTTCATCGGCAACCTCAATGGACAAAGCACAGTCAATCCCTATGTTCATCCTATCAAGTGCCTCTGCCTGCGGAATTGTGCGGGGAAATCCGTCAAGAATGAAGCCGTTTTTACAGTCATCCTTAGCCAAGCGGTCGTTAATTATACCAATTACAACCTCATCGGGAACGAGATTTCCGTTATCAATATAGCTTTTTGCTTTAATTCCCATTTCGGTACCGTTCTTTATTGCTTCACGCAATATGTTGCCGGTAGAAATTGCCGGGATATTAAACCTTTCGCAGATTACCTCTGCTTGTGTGCCCTTGCCGGCACCAGGAGCTCCAAGAAGAATCAATTTCATAATGCAACTCCTTATTTAATCAAGAAATCCTTTGTAATGACGCATCATCATCTGGGACTCTAAGTTCTGTACGGTATCTAATGCAACACCTACGATAATGAGTACCGATGTACCGCCTAAAGATATCTGAATTCCGCCCACATTACCAATGATAATCGGGAGAATTGCGATAACGCTCAGGAAGAACGCACCCATTAGTGTAATTCTTGACAAAATCTTCTGAATAAAATCGGATGTGGTCTTGCCCGGACGAATACCCGGAACCGAACCGCCGTTTTTACGAAGATTGTTTGCCATCTCAACAGGATTATACTGGATTGTCGTATAGAAGTAAGCAAATCCGATAATCAGTAAGAAATAAACTATTGCATAGAAAATACCCTGAACACTGAAGAGCGCCAAAACCTTTCCGAAGAAATAATTATCAGCGTTTTTCCAGAATGATAAAATCATTGTAGGTAACATAAGGATGGATGAGGCAAAGATTATCGGCATAACGCCCGACATATTAACCTTAATCGGAATATGTGTGTTTTGTCCGCCATACATCTTGTTACCAACAACACGCTTTGCATACTGAACAGGAATTCTGCGCTCCGCATTTGTCATCCAAACTACGAAGCCGATTATTGCGAGGAACACTAATAAAATTCCTGCAACGATGAGCTTAGTTGCAACACCCGGCACTGTGATATATGCCCACAGATATGCTGCTGCATTAGGAGCTCTTGAAATAATTCCGGCAAAAAGTAACATCGAAATACCGTTGCCGATACCCTTTGTATCAATTTGCTCTCCGAGCCACATTACAAGTGCAGAACCTGCAGTAAAGCACAGGATGATAACAATAGCCGCAAAAATCATTGCGCCTGTTCCATCAACATCTACAAGGGAGCTTCCCCTCAAATAGAAGAAATATGCGGTACCCTGAATAAGACCAAGTCCTACTGTTACATAACGGGTAATTTGTGCTATCTTCTTTTGTCCTTCCTCACCTGCTTTTGAGAGACGCTCAAGCGCAGGTATTGCAACTGCTAAAAGCTGCATGATAATCGAAGCGTTAATGTACGGAGTTACCGACATTGCGAAGATTGCCGCATATTCAAGTCCACCACCTGTGAGTGTTGAAAGGTAACTGAAAAACTGATTTGCATCAGCGCCGCTGGTTAAGTTTCTCAAACCTTCAATATCAACAAAGGGGACAGGAATTACCGAACCTATACGGAAAATAAGGATTATGAAAAATGTGAAAAGAATCTTTTTGCGCAGGTCTTGTACCTTCCACGCATTTTTAATCGTTTCGAACATTATTCTATCACCTCTGCATTTCCGCCGGCCTTGGTGATTTTTTCGATAGCTGATTTAGAAAAAGCTGAAAGCTTTACTGTGAGCTTCTTTGTAACGGTACCGTTACCGAGAACTTTTACATAAACATCAGCTTTATCAATGACTCCTTTTTCCTGTAAAGCTGCAGCATCTACAACTGCACCGTCCTCAAATTTATTGAGAGCAGCAACATTGATAGCCACAGACTCCTCAGCAAAAATGTTGTTAAAGCCACGTTTAGGGATACGCCTTTGAAGTGGCATCTGACCACCTTCAAAACCGGGGCGCATGCCACGACCGGCACGTGCCTTCTGACCCTTGTGACCCTTTCCGGCAGTTTTACCGTTGCCGGAGCCATGACCTCTGCCTATACGCTTCGGCTCCTTGGTTGAACCGAAAGCAGGTGTAAGTTCATGCAGTTTCATTTTTCGCACCTCCTTGCTTAGTAGCGCTATTCTATATCGAATAGTCGTTTTATTGAAGCTTACGCTTCAGTTACCTCTATGAGGTGGATTACCTTTTTGATTTTTCCCTTGGTCTGCTCGTTATCGGGCTGAATTACTTCATCGCCGATTTTCTTAAGACCTAAGGCGGCAACAGTAGCAATCTGGTCCTTTTTGCAACCGATTACACTCTTAACCAACTTAATTTTAAGGCCGGCAGCCTTTTTAGTTTTAGCCATAGTGCTGCTCCTCCTTAACCAATAATTTCTTTAACCGACTTGCCACGAATTAATGCGACTTCATCGGCATTACGAAGTGATGCAAGGCCCTGAATAGTAGCACGTACAACGTTGCAGGGGTTCTTGGAACGTAATGTCTTGGTACGGATATCGGAAATGCCTACTGTTTCAAGTACGGCACGAACCGGACCGCCGGCAATAACACCGGTACCAGGGGCGGCGGGTTTCATAAGAACACGACCTGCTCCGAACTCTCCCATAACTTCATGAGGAATCGTGGTGCCCTTAAGAGAAACCTTAATAAGATTTTTCTTAGCATCCTCAATACCCTTACGGATAGCTTCCGGAACTTCTCCGGCTTTACCGAGACCAAAACCAACAACACCATCGCCGTTGCCTACAACAACCAATGCTGCGAACTTCATGATACGTCCGCCCTTAACTGTTTTAGAAACACGGTTGATGGAAACTACCTTTTCTCTTAATGCCTTGGGGTCATCTAATGTTGTGATGTCAAATTTTGTAGCCAAAAGTATTCCTCCTTCTCTTTTAGAACTTGAGGCCGCCCTCACGGGCTCCTTCGGCAAGCTCCTTGACACGTCCGTGATATACGTATCCGCCTCGGTCAAATACAACCTCGGTGATACCCTTATCAGCAGCACGTTTAGCAATTAACTGTCCAACCTTGCGGGCTTCTTCCTTGTTACCCTTTGCACCACCGAATTCCTTTTCGGTAGATGAAGCGGCAGCGAGGGTTACACCCTTTACATCATCTATAAGCTGGGCGTAAATATTGCTGTTGGAGCGAAAAACATCAAGGCGGGGGCACTGTGCAGTACCACTGATTTTACCACGAACACGTGTGTGTCTGCGGATACGTGCCTTGTTTGAACTAGGCTTATTAACCATTTTAATACACTCCTTTTATTATTTCTTTGCGCCCTTGGCAGCTTTACCTTCTTTGCGGCGGATATGCTCATCAACATACTTGATGCCTTTACCCTTGTAGGGCTCCGGCGGACGCTTAGAGCGGATATCTGCTGCAAACTGGCCTACCATTTGCTTATCGGCACCGGAAATTATAATCTTGTTCGGGTTAGGAACATCGATTGTAATGCCCGGGATTTCTGATACAATTACCTGATGTGAAAAACCGAGGTTCATAACGAGGTCTTTACCCTGTTTTGCAACACGGTAACCAACACCGTTAACATCTAACTCTTTTGTGAAGCCCTTTGTAACGCCTTCAACCATATTAGCGATGAGTGTGCGGGTAAGACCGTGAAGTGAACGGTGCTCCTTTGCATCACTCGGACGGCTAACAGTAATTACGTTATCCTCAAGCGTTACTGTTATAGCATCACTGAAAGTGCTTTTAAGCTCGGCTTTGGGTCCCTTTACAGTAACCTCGCAGCCGTTAATCTTAACCTCTACACCTGCAGGAATTGCGATAGGTTTAAGTCCTATTCTTGACATTCCTCAGCACCTCCTTACCACACGAAAGCAAGAACTTCGCCGCCAACATTGGCGATGCGTGCCTGCTTATCAGTGATTATTCCCTTAGAGGTGGAAAGAATTGCAATACCGAGTCCCTTCATAACCTTGGGCATATCTTCTACGTTTGTATAGATACGAAGACCGGGTTTAGAAACTCTGCGAATTCCGGAAATAACCTGTGTTTTGTTCGGGCCGTACTTCAAGGTGATATGAATTACGCCCTGCTTTCCGTCCTCTACGAACTGAAAGCCATTAATGTAACCTTCATCAAGTAAAATTTGGGCAATCGCCTTTTTTACATTTGATGCAGGTATATCAACCGAATCATGTTTTGCCGAAGATGCATTACGAATTCGTGTAAGCATATCAGCGATTGTATCGGTGATTTGCATGACGTCAACCTCCTTTAGCCTTTGCTGCTTACCAGCTTGCCTTCTTTACACCGGGTATCTCGCCCTTGTAAGCAAGCTCCCTGAAGCAGATACGGCAAATGCCGTACTTGCGAAGATAAGCATGCGGGCGGCCGCAGATTTTGCATCTGCTGTATTCTCTTGTTGAAAACTTAGCGGGACGTGCCTGCTTGATTTTCATAGATGTTTTAGCCATAATTCCTTCTCCTTATTTCGCAAACGGAGCACCCATAAGAGTAAGTAACTCACGTGCTTCTTCGTCGTTGTTCGCAGTTGTAACAAAAATAATGTCCATTCCACGAACCTTGTCTATCTTATCGTACTCAATTTCAGGGAAAATCAACTGCTCTTTAACGCCCATAGCATAGTTGCCACGACCATCAAATGCATTGGGGTTGATTCCTCTGAAGTCACGAACTCTCGGAAGGGCTATGTTGAAGAGCTTGTAAACAAACTCATACATTTTCTCTCCACGAAGAGTTGTTTTAACACCTATCGGCATACCTTCTCTGAGCTTGAAGTTCGCAACCGACTTCTTAGCACGGCAGGGTACTGCCTTTTGGCCTGTAATAGCGGCCAAGTCATTCATAATAGCATCGATAATCTTTGTATTATCCTTTGCTTCGCCGCAACCTACATTGATTATAACCTTATCGAGCTTCGGAATTTGCATGACGCTCTTGTAGTTGTACTTTTTCATCAATGCAGGAGCGATATTCTGTTTGTAATCGTCCTTCAATACTGACATGTCATGTTTCTCCTATCTCTTAAAAGGTTTCGCCGCATTTTTTGCACATGCGGTCTTTTTTACCGTCAGCGTAAATCTTATGACCTACACGGGTGGGCTTGCCGCACTTGGGGCAAACAACCTGTACCTTGCAAGCATAAACAGGGCTTTCGGTTTCGATTATTCCTGAAGGGTCTCCGGCCTTGCGGGGCTTAACATGCTTTTTAACAATGTTGATACCCTCAACAATTACCTTGCCTTCTTCAGGGCTTACTTCAAGTACCTTACCGGTCTTGCCACGGTCCTTGTCATCTCCTGTGAGAAGAATAACAGTATCGCCTGTTTTAACGTGAAGCTTATTCATTTGTAATTACCTCCCCATTAAAGCACTTCCGGAGCGAGAGAAAGAATTTTTGTATAATCTTTATCTCTGAGCTCACGGGCTACCGGTCCAAAAATACGAGTTCCGCGTGGGTTTTTATCCTCACGGATTATAACTGCTGCATTTTCATCAAATCTGATGTATGTGCCGTCATTGCGACGAAGGCCTTTTGCAGAACGAACTACAACTGCCTTAACAACATCGCCCTTCTTAACTGTTCCGCCGGGAGCAGCTTTTTTAACAGAAGCCACGATTACATCGCCAATGTTGGCGTATCTCCTTTTGGAGCCTCCAAGTACACGGATACACATAATTTCTTTAGCACCGGTATTGTCGGCAACCTTAAGGTAACTCTGCTGTTGTATCACAGTGGTTTCCTCCTTAAACTACTTAGCCTTTTCAACTATTTGAGCTACACGCCATCTCTTATCCTTAGATATTGGACGTGTTTCCATAATTAGAACTCTGTCGCCTATGCCACAGCTGTTGTCCTCATCATGAGCTTTAAGTCTAATAGTGTTCTTGATAATCTTCTTGTAAAGCGGGTGTTTAACGTTGTCTTCAATAGCAACTACAACGGTTTTATCCATTTTATTGCTTACAACCTTACCCACTCTTGTTTTACGAAGGTTTCTTTCGCTCATTTAGCTTTACCTCCCTGAATTAAGCATTTACGCTGTCTTTAATTTCAATCTCACGAATAATTGTCTTTACACGTGCGATATCTTTTTTAACAGCGTTTATACGTGTCGGGTTATCGAGCTGATTAATGGCAAGCTGGAAACGAAGATTGAATAATTCTTCCTTGAGCTCTGCCAACTTCTTGTTGAGTTCCGGTAAAGTTAATTCTCTTATTTCCTTTGCATTCATTATTGCTCACCACCCATTTCCTGCTTTGCAACAAACTTACATTTGATAGGAAGCTTGTTTGCTGCGAGACGCATAGCTTCACGAGCCAATTCCTCGCTAACGCCGCCGATTTCGAACATAATTCTGCCCGGCTTAACAACGGCTACCCAATATTCCGGTGAACCCTTACCTGAACCCATTCGAGTTTCGGCCGGCTTCTCTGTAATCGGCTTATCGGGGAAAATTTTAATCCATACCTTACCGCCACGTTTGATGTAACGTGTCATAGCGATACGGGCTGCTTCAATTTGGTTAGAGGTAATCCACGCCGGTTCTAACGCCTGAAGACCAAAATCGCCGTGAGATACTGTTGTACCTCTTGAAGCAGTACCGGTCAAACGACCACGATGCACTCTACGGTATTTTACACGCTTCGGTAATAACATTAGCGGGTTCCTCCTTCCTTGCGTGCCTTGGAATCATGGAGAACCTCACCCTTGTAAATCCAAACCTTAACACCTAAACGACCATAGGTTGTTGCAGCTTCTGCAAAACCGTAATCGATATCGGCACGGATGGTCTGAAGCGGGATGGTTCCTTCATGATACTGTTCGCTTCTTGCAATTTCAGCGCCGCCGAGACGACCTGAAACCATAATCTTGATACCCTTTGCGCCAGACTTCATAGCACGGCTGATAGCCATCTTCATAGCACGGCGGAAGGATACACGCTTCTCGAGCTGCTCAGCAACGCTCTCAGCTACGAGTGTTGAATTAACATCAGGATTCTTAACCTCAACAATGTTGATGTTTACAGGTTGACCAAGCTTCTTCTCGCATAAAGCACGAAGCTTTTCGATTTCAGAACCGTTACGGCCAATTACAATACCCGGCTTTGCACAGTGAATGTGAAGGCGGATTTTTTCGCCGCTACGCTCGATTTCGATTTTCGGAACGCCTGCAGAATAAAGTGTCTTCTTCAAAAACTTGCGGAGGTTATAGTCCTCAACCAAAGTGTCTCCGAAAACCTTGTCATTGGCGAACCAACGGGAATCCCAGTTTTTAATTACGCCCACACGAAATCCGTGCGGATGAACCTTCTGTCCCATAATTTAACCTCCTTTTTTAGTCTTCACGTTCTTTAAGAACGATGGTCATATGGCTTGTTCTCTTAAGAATGCGGTGTGCACGGCCGTGGTCCTTCGGACGAATTCTTTTGAGAATCGGTCCGGGGCATACGAAGCATTCCGCAACATAAAGCTTAGAAACATCCATATTGTGATTGTTTTCGGCATTTGCCATTGCTGAAGCCAAAAGCTTCTCTAAATACTCACAAGCAGATTTGGGAGTAAATTTGAGAATGGCCATTGCCTTGTCAGCATCTTGATTACGGATGATATCCATAACAATTTTCACCTTACGGGGTGAAATACGAGCATATTTTAAAGTAGCTCTTGCTTCCATTGTTTACTCTCCCTTCTGCTTATTTAGTTGTTTTAGCACCGGCGTGACCCTTAAATGTTCTTGTGGGGGCAAACTCGCCGAGCTTGTGTCCAACCATATCCTCGGTTACATAAACCGGAACATGTTTACGTCCGTCGTGAACAGCAATTGTATGTCCAACGAAATCAGGGAATATGGTTGAAGAACGTGACCAGGTCTTGAGAACTCTCTTCTCGCCTGCTTCGTTCATTTCTATAATCCTTTTAAGCAACACCGGTTGCACGAAAGGACCTTTTTTAGTACTTCTACCCATAATTATTCTCCTTTACGCAGACTACTTAGAACGACGCTTAACAATATACTTATCAGAGCGCTTCTTCTTATCCCTTGTTTTGTAACCGAGAGCAGGTTTACCCCACGGGGTTACAGGACCGGGACGACCGATAGGTGATTTACCTTCACCACCACCGTGCGGGTGGTCATTCGGGTTCATTACAGAACCACGAACTGTCGGACGCCAACCCATATGACGCTTACGACCTGCTTTACCGTAATTTACGTTGCTGTGCTCAGGATTACTTACCTGACCAACAGTAGCCATACAGTTTGCAGGAACGTTACGAAGCTCGCCAGACGGAAGTCTGAGTAAAGCCATACCGTTTTCCTTAGCCATAAGCTGTGCCATGTTACCGGCTGAACGGGCAAGCTGTGCGCCCTTACCGGGATAAAGTTCGATATTGTGAATAACTGTACCTACAGGGATGTTTGCAAGAGGAAGTGCGTTACCGGGTTTAATATCGGCATCGGGTCCGCTTACGATTACATCGCCTACTTTAAGACCGATGGGAGCAATAATGTAGCTCTTAACACCGTCTGTGTACTGTACAAGTGCTATAAATGCAGAACGGTTCGGGTCATATTCAAGAGTCATAACTGTAGCTTCGATACCGAAACGGTTACGCTTGAAATCGATAACTCTGTACTTTCTGCGGTTTCCGCCGCCTCTGTGGCGAACGGTGATGCGGCCATAGCTGTTACGACCTGCATTTTTCTTTAAGGGCTCAAGCAAACTTCTCTCAGGTGCTACCTTGGACAACTCGGAGTAATCCATTGTTGTCATACCACGGCGGCCGGGAGTAGTCGGCTTGTAATGTTTAATTGCCATCTTGTTTCACTCTCCTATTTTGGCTTAGCGAAGCCGTTTTCGGCTTCATACATCACCTGAAATTAAATGTATTAATTTCAACGTGCTTCTTTACGGATTACATTAAACCGTCAAAGAATTCAATCGGTTTAGAATCTGCTTTAAGGGTTACGATTGCCTTTTTCCAAGCTGATGTATAGCCGCTGTAACGACCCATACGTCTTGCCTGACCTCTAACCGAAATGGTGTTTACCTTTGCAACCTTTACCTTGAAGAGCTCTTCAACAGCAGCTGCAATTTCGATTTTGTTGGCATTACGGTCTACCTTAAAGGTGTATTTCTTGTCAGCAATACCTGACATGCTCTTTTCGGTAATTACCGGAGCGATAATGATGTCCTGTGCGGTTTTCATTATGCATACACCTCCTCAATTTTAGCCACAGCATCCTTAACGATTACGAGTGTATCAGCATTGATGATATCGTAAGTGTTAATGGTGTTTACCTGTGCAGATTTAACTCCCGCAATGTTAGCAATACTCTTAACTGCAAAAGCGTTGTTATCAGCTAATACAATGAGAGTTTTCTTTTGAGCGCCGATAGCACTTAAGCAATCGACAACTGTCTTTGTCTTGTACGAATCCATTTTGAGTTCGTCAAGAACGATGAGAGAGCTTGTAGCAACCTTATCAGAAAGGGCAGACTTAAGTGCAAGTCTTGCAACCTTTTTATTAAGGGAGTATGAGTAATCTCTCGGCTTCGGAGCATGAACGATACCGCCATGTCTCCACTGGGGTGCTCTTGTAGAGCCCTGTCTTGCGTGGCCTGTACCCTTTTGTCTCCACGGCTTTTTACCGCCACCGGAAACCTCGGTACGTGTTAAAGTGGACTGAGTGCCCTGGCGCTGATTTGCAAGATAGTTTACAACAGCCATATGCATTACAACTGCATTAGGTTCAATTCCGAAAATGGCATCGCTTAATGTAATTTTTCCTACATTTTTACCCGCCATATCAACTACTGCTATATTAGGCATTTAAAACACTCCTTCCTTTAAGCTTTAACGCTATCGAAAAGAACAACGATGCCGCCCTTAGGACCGGGAACCGCGCCCTTAACTGCGATGATGTTGTTTTCAGCGTCAACCTTAACTACACTTAAATTCTGAACGGTTACACGCTCGTTACCTAAATGACCGGCCATTTTCTTACCTTTAAATACACGTGCCGGGTCGATAACGCCCAAAGAACCGCCGTGACGGTGTACGGGGCCTGTACCGTGTGACTCTTTAAGACGGCTGAAGTTCCAGCGCTTAATTACACCTGCATAGCCCTTACCCTTTGAAGTACCACGTACATCCACTGCATCACCCTCAGCGAATATGTCTGCCTTAATAATATCGCCGACATTCAAACTGCTGGTATCGTCTAAACGGAATTCGCGGAGTACCTTCTTGGGTGCTACATCGCCTTTTGCAAAGTGGCCCTTCATAGGACCGTTTACCTTAGAAGCTTTTAAATCGCCATAGCCGATTTGTACTGCTTCATAACCGTCGTTTTCAACTGTCTTCTTTTGAGCAACCACACAGGGACCTGCTTCAATTACAGTTACGGGAACAACGTTACCGTTCGCATCGAAAAGCTGGGTCATACCAAGCTTTTTACCTACGATTGCCTTTTTCATTTTTTATCCTCCTTTGGTTATTGGTTGGGTCACCCCAACATGACCACACCGCATAGATACCTTAATTATTAAAGCTTAATTTCGATTTCTACGCCGGCGGGAAGCTCAAGACTTGTCAGAGCTTCAACGGTTTTGTTTGAAGGTCTGAGAATGTCGATAAGCCTTTTGTGAGTTCTTGTTTCGAACTGCTCACGGCTGTCCTTATACTTATGAACAGCTCGTAGGATGGTTACAACTTCCTTCTCTGTCGGGAGCGGAACCGGACCCGATACACGTGCGCCTGTACGTTTAGCGGTTTCCACAATCTTATCTGCGGACTGGTCTACAAGTGCGTGGTCGTAACCCTTGATTCTGATACGAATCTTTTCTTTTACTGCCATGGATAGTCGCCTCCTTAAAATAGTTGGCGGGCAAAACTTACACCGTGCCGTGTGTTTCTTTTAGGCACATTATAAAACCGGATACACTGGGGTTACAGCAAAATCCGGGTACGGCAGTTTCCTGCCGCTGCACTCGACGGCTCGCAAGTTACCGTTTTGTGCGGGTACTAAGTTTCTTTCGCCCGGTTTAAAATCGGACATACTCCGCGGAAATTTCCCCACTCGAAGTGGGCCACCTCCCGCATCAACGCATATCTATACGCATAGCGTACTTGGGTATAATAACATACATTTTACAAAAATGCAAGTCTTTTTTTGAAAAATTTTTATTTACATTCTAATAAAAATCGGCGCCTATACATTATTATATATATAAGGCGTTCAGTCTTTTCTTACAAAATAAAAAATAATACTTTTTTTCGTGATAAATAGCAAGAAAGCTATTGCTTTTGGTGATAAATTTTGATATAATCTAACAAAGATTGTCTTGGGAGGTTTTTTTTTGGTTTTAATTGGTGAAAAGGAGTATCGTGCAAGGGTTGATAAACTTGCAAATACCAAAAACTTTTTTTATGCGGATGGCGCTTTTTTTAAAGAACTTGATGATTTAACGCTTGAACTCAAAAATATGATTACATATAACACCGATGACCTAAAAGGTGGGGAAACCACCTATTATGTATCCAATTCTGGTAATGATGATAACGATGGTATGTCCCCCGAAACAGCATTTGCAACGCTTGATAAAATCAATTCGGTTAAGCTAATGGAAGGCGATTTGGTCGTTTTTGAGCGTGGTGGACTTTGGCGAGGAGACATAGAAGCGAAAAGCGGTGTGTCCTATTCGGCATACGGAAGCGGTCCTAAACCGAAAATCTACAAGGCGTTTGACGGTATGGACGGCCAGTGGCTAGAAACCGAATATAAAAATGTATGGAAATTTAATAAGTGCTTAGAAGTTGCAGATATCGGTACCGTCGTATTTAACGAAGGGGAAAGCTATGCAGATAGAAAGTATGACTTTGATGAGCTGTGCGAAAACTACCAGTTCCGCTTTTTAGGCACCGATTATAAAGAACGGCAAGAGAACTATGTTTACCTTTACTGCGATAAGGGTAATCCAAAAGATGTTTTTGATACTATTGATTTAAGCTATCGTGCCAAAGGCAAAAGCAGTGTTGTATATATGCCTGCCCGTTCACACGATATACATCTTAAAAACCTCGATTTGAGATACGGTATGGATGTATTCTTCCCTGCCCGCAGTAAAAATATTTCAATTAGCTATTGTATTTGCGGTTGGCAAGGCGGTCATACCATAGGAGATAGCAAATTACGGTTTGGCGGAGGCAGCGGTGCTTGGCACTCTTGCGACGGTATGCATTATGACCATTGCTACATATATCAGCAATTTGATGCCGGGGTAGACCCGCAATATCAGTTTACTGTGGAAACCGACGGCGCACCTGCAGTAATCAATGATTATGTTGTTACCGACTGCTTGTTTGAATATTGTGAGTATACCTTTGAATATTTCAATTCCCAATATGCAGCTCCCGGAAACAAGCTTTCAAATTTCTACACTGCGTATAACATCTGCCGAAACGGTGGACGTGGATTTGGCGACAAGCACACCGGCAGCGCTTATATTAAGATGTGGCAGGCACATGAAAACTTTACCGAGAACTTTGTTTTTGAGAAAAATATTTTTGACCGTGCCGCCGCACGTGTTTTGATACTCGGCGCCCGTGAATCTTATGTAGGTGCTTTTTCGATAAAGCAATTACCAAAACTCATCGGAAACCTGTATATTGATAGTTACGACAAACCCTTTGCTGTTGTTAACTATAGAGACTATCGCTACAATGGAAATACTCTTGAGTATTTGAAAGAAATAGGAATATCTCAAAAAGAAAAATATATATACACTAAATAAAAGAGAGGGTTAATTATGAAAAAGGCGATTAGACTAATAAGCATTTTCTTGTGTATTGCTATGCTTATCACCTCATTTGCGGGATGCAAGGACAATACAGGCGGCGGAAAGGACAATGATTTTGTAATTCCTGCCGACCTTATGACCGAGGAAGAATATCGTTCCGAGGTTAAAAAGCTATCCGAGGGCGAAAACCTTGTAGAAGCCGATACCGATGCTATCGACAAATTAGGTGATAACCTTCGTGATATGATTGTTTACAGCACCAACGATATTAAAGACACTGCAGGTACAACCTATTATGTATCAAATAACGGTGACGACAAAAACGACGGTAAAACACCCGAAACCGCTTGGGCTACACTCGATAAAGTAAATAACGCCACATTCGGCAAGGATGACTTGGTGCTCTTTGAGCGTGGCGGCTTCTGGCGTGGCTACTTAAACGCAAAAAGCGATGTTACCTACTCGGCATACGGTGAGGGTCATAAACCCAAAATCTATTCCTCTGTTGATGGCACCGAGGGTACCTGGGAGGAAACCGATACGCCCAATGTATATGTATACAGCGAAAAGTTCTATGAAAAGGACATCGGTGTAATTGTTTTTGACGGTGAGGATGCCGATTCAAAATATGCCAACAAAAAAACATGTTTAAGTAAGGTATCTAACGATTTAGACTTTTCGTTCCAGGGTATCAATGCATCAAGCGACAAAAAAGATAATAAGCTTTACCTTAAGTGTGAAGCCGGTAATCCCAAGGATGTTTTTGAAAGCATTGAAATAAGCAGCTACACCCCCTCTGTAAAAATGATTGATAAAACAAAAAATGTTCATATCAATAATTTTGAGTTTGTGTTTGGTACTAACCCGATTTATGGTAGCTACTATGACAATATTAAAATGACCTATTGCGTAGCCGGTTGGCACGGCGGACATATGAACGTGAACTCCGTACGCCTGTTCGGCGGTGTAGCCGCTTTCCCAGATGGCGACCACATCTACGTTGAGCATTGCTATTTTTATCAACAGTTTGACTCGGGTGTAACCCCTCAGGTTTCCTGGGATACTAAAACTCCTTCTATCTTTGATACTTTTGTAACCAGTGACTGCTTGTTTGAGTATTGTGAGTATACGCTTGAATACTTCTCAACACAATATAATAACGATGAAAACTGCATTAAAAATATGTACTTTGGTTATAACTTCTGCCGTTATGGTGGCTACGGCTTTGGCGATAAGGCAAGTGCCTCGGCATATGTTAAGTCTTGGGGACACGAAAATGTTTGCTACGATTCGACCATTGAATACAACGTATTTGACCGCCCTATGGCCATTTCTATTGAAATGAAAGCCACTGGTCAGCGGAAAGAAGGAGAAAAGGTCAACTACAACACCGGCACTCCCCTTCCTAAGATGCAAGGTAATGTTTACATCCACCTTAAAGACCGTAAATTTGCCAACATAAATAATATCGAATATAAATTTAACGAGCAAACCTATAACACGCTTAAGGATATGGGCTTTGAGACAGGTGCAAGATATCTATACGCACCCAAACAAAAATAAATAATTGAAAACAATGAAAGAGGTATTATCATATGAAAAAGGCATTTAGACTATTAAGCATTTTGCTGTGCATTGCTATGCTCATCACCTCATTCGCGGGATGCAAGAACAATACAGGCGGCGGAAAGGACAATGATTTTGTAATTCCTGCCGACCTTATGACCGAGGAAGAATACAGAGCCGAGGTTAAAAAGTTAGCTGAAGGTGAAAATCTTGTAGATGCCGATACCGATGCTATCGACAAATTAGGTGACCGTCTGCGTGATATGATTGTTTACAGCACCAACGATATTAAAGACACCACAGGTACAACCTATTATGTATCAAATAACGGTGACGACAAAAACGACGGTAAAACACCCGAAACCGCTTGGGCTACGCTCGACAAGGTTAATGTAACCAAATACGGCAAGGATGACCTGGTGCTCTTTGAGCGTGGCGGCTTTTGGCGCGGAAACATCACCGCACAAAGCGATGTTACATATTCCGCATACGGTGAGGGACCCAAGCCGAAAATCTATTCATCAATAGATGGTACCGAAGGCGAGTGGGAAGAGACCGACACTCCAAATGTTTATGTTTACAGCGAAAAACTCTTCCTTAAGGATGTTTGTGTAATCGTATTTGATGAAGTTACCCCCGACTCTACCTACGCCAATAAGAAAAAAGCACTTAGCAATATCACAAGTGATTTAGATTTTGCATTCCAGGGTATGTACGCAACAAGCGGTAAAAAGGATAATATGCTTTACCTCAAATGTGAACAAGGTAACCCGAAGGATGTTTTCGATAGCATTGAAATAAGCACGCCCACCGATACTGTTGTTATAGATGCGGGAGCCGAAAATGTAACTATAAACAACCTTGAATTAGCATTCGGCTCCTACCCCATCCTTGCTGACTATGCTAATAACGTAAAAATTTCTTACTGTGTTACTGCTTGGCACGGTGGTAACACCGGTCCCGGATATAACGGCACACGCCTTAACGGCGGTATTGCGGCTTATCCTGATGGCGACAACATATATATCGACCACTGCTATATTTATCAGCAGTTTGACTCGGGTGTAACACCTCAGGTATCCTGGTCTACAATTCAGTATGGCAAGGAGCCCTCTGTATTTGAAAATTTTGTAACTAATGACTGCTTGTTCGAATACTGCGAATATACACTTGAGTACTTCTCAACACAGAACGATACAACCGAGAACCGCTTTGAAGGACTCTATTTCGGTTATAACTTCTGCCGTTACGGTGGCTACGGCTTTGGCGACAAAACAAATCTTTCAAGATATATTAAATCTTGGAGCCACGAGAACAACTGCTATAACTCTACTATTGAGTACAACATTTTTGACCGCCCTGCTACTTTGTCTATTGAGGTTATGGCTACCAAACAGCGTACATCGGCAACAAATAAAGAATTTATTATGGATTTAATGCCTGAAATGAAAAATAATATTTACATCCACCTTAAAGACCGTAAATTTGCCAACATAAATAATATCGAATATAAATTTAACGAGCAAACCTATAACACACTCAAAGACTTGGGCTTTGAAACGGGTGCAAGATATCTCTACGCACCGAAAGCAGAAAAATAACTAAACTAAAAGGAATCCTCAAATGAGGATTCCTTTTAGTTTAGTAAATAGATTCCGAGATTTAGATACCCCGCAAATACAACCCAAATTATATACGGGAGCATCAAGTATGCGGCAGGTTTTGATATTCGGTAAAATTTTATGGTTGTTACTATTATTAATGCAAGTAGTGCTAACAACCAAATAAATGCAAGAAGATACATTTCCCAGTTGAAAAAGATAATTGACCAAAAGAAATTAAATATTAGCTGTATCATATAAAATAGTAGTGCGTTACCCGCCATACCCGCCGAATATTTTGCGGTGTAGATTAAATACGATGCTATACCCATAAGGATATAAAGCACTGTCCATACCACAGGAAATAACCATCCCGGTGGAGATAACGGCGGTTTTGTAAGATTTTGAAAATCCTGCATAGAGCCCTGCGTGAATAGTGCTGACAGTCCCCCTACAAGCAGCGGTATTGCTATTGCGATGATTAGTTCTTTCCATCTAATTTTCATCTTTTCACCCCAACATAATATATGTTACAGTATGTTGTTTTATTCGAAACACGATTTTTGCAATTTACTCTTGATTATTTTATTTTTATGTGTTAAAATAACTCTTGCCGTTCGGTAGGCGAATTTGCGCTGATAGCTCAGCTGGATAGAGCATCTGCCTTCTAAGCAGAGGGTCGGGGGTTCGAGTCCCTTTCAGCGCGCCAATAAAAAAGGAGACACCCTTTTGGGTATCTCCTTTTTTATTTGTATGTTGGGACTCGAACCCTGAGAGGGCATACACCGTAAAGAAAAACAGTTCGGGGAACTGTTTTTTAGGTGGATGGTGTGCAGTCGGGTACCAAATGCAAAGCATTGGGTCGACAAGCAGGTAATACGTAAAAGAAGTGCTTGTAGCACTTCTTTTTATTTTTCTATATTTTCTACCGTAAGGGTGTTTCCCTTTACACTAAACTTAACCTCTCTGTTGCAAAAGGCAAAGCCATACACACGATTTTCATCCGCAATATACGAGGGCCTCGGGTCCATGCTGAGTGCCTTTATGAGTTCGCTTTTTTGCTCACTTGTAAACTCATTGTCGAATTTTTTTGGAAATACAACCTCAAGCTGCCTCGGTTTTAAATTATCCGTAAAGCCACCGCTGGCATCAGTATGGCAATCGGTATAAGGCAGATACGGTTTTATATCGAAAATTGGTGTGTTATCCATAATATCCACACCCGAAACATAGATTACGGGACCGAGATTGTCAGTGTTTTCTATACCCTCTATTTTTACGCTTGATAACCCAATAGGGTTTGGTCGGAAGGGTGAGCGTGTTGCAAAAACGCCCTTCTTTTCGTTTCCTCCAAGCATAGGCGGTCTCACGGTCGGCGAAAAGCCATCCCTTTTAGCAGTTGAAAACTCCCATATTATCCAAAGGTGCGAAAACTCCTCAAGACCTCTGAAGGCATCGGGATTTCTATATTCCTTTTCAAAGACAATTTTGCCTTTAATTTCGTTATTCAACCCGCTTTGCCGAGGCAATCCGAATTTTGTGGGAAAATCAGTTCTTATTCTTGCTATTATTTTCATTTCTATTTCCTTATAAAAATCTATAAATCTCCTCGGGAGTTGCCGCTATATATGTAGCACCCGCATCTTGCAGTTCCTTAATACTGCCGAAGCCGTACAAAACACCAATGCTGTCCATACAAAGCTCGGTAGCACCAAGGCAATCATACTTACGGTCCCCCACCATTACAGCGGTTTTATTGTCTGCCTGTGCCATTTTTAATGCGTAATTAATTACATCGGGCTTTTCACTTCTTGAGTTATCAAAAGTTGCCCCCGCAATGATATCAAAATATTTATCAATGCCAAGATGCTCTAAAATGCGCACTGCGAATTCCTCGGGTTTAGATGTTGCAATGACCGTTTTTTTACCCGCCGCCTTTATTTTTTCAAGAAGCGGCACAACACCATCATAAACCTCTATTTCAAAAATTCCTTTTTTAGAATAATATTCCCGATAATATTTTACGAGGGTTGCCGCCCTTTTCGGCTCAATATTTAAAAGCTTTGCAAAGGATGCCTCTAAGGGTGGACCTAAAAAGAAGTTAAGCTCGGTGCGGGGCGGCACTGCAGCACCATATTTTTTTAACGCATATTCTACCGAATTCAAAATACCATTTTCGGAATTAATAATGGTTCCGTCTAAGTCAAATAGAACTGTACTATACATAAAATCACCTATCCACATTTTAACCCAAACCGATGTTAAAAGCAATAGCGGTATTTTTTGTTGAATAAAGCAAAAAAATGTGATAAATTATATATATACTAAAATATAGGAGATGTTTGTATGCCATTTAGTGTTAACAGTCCAATACTGTTTATAATGGTCGGCGTTTTGATTTGCGTTGTTTTAGCGCAGTCTATTTATTTTTTAGCCCGTGCCATGCGACGTGCCAAGGAAATAGGCATCAAGTCGAGCACTGTTAAAAAGACTATATCGTCCGCAGCCGTTTTCACGGTTGCCCCCGCAGTTGCTATACTTGTGGGTGTTGTTGCACTTTCAAAAAGCTTGGGTGTTGCTTTACCCTGGCTCCGCCTATCTATTATAGGTTCCATTACATACGAAACAGTTGCCGCAAACAATGCGCTTCAGGCATTGGGTCTTGCTGCGGGTGAAAAAATCACCGATGCATCGGTTTTTGTTACTGTACTTTGGGTTATGACACTCGGAATTGCCATAGGTCTTATCCTTGTGCCTTTTGTTACTAAAAAAATACAAGGCGGTATGAATAAAATCGGTATGAAGGACAAAAAGTGGGGCGAGATTTTTAATAACGCTATGTTCCTTGGTATGATTTCCGCATTTTTGGGTTATGTTTTTTGCGATGTCGGTTTAGTTTTTAAGGGCGACACAAAAGGGCTTATCCCCGTATGCGTAATGGTAACCTCGGCTATTGTTATGGCTATATGCGGTCTGCTTTCCAAAAAATGCAAAATTCGTTGGATTGAGGATTATGCTTTACCGCTTTCCCTCGTAATAGGTATGATTTCCGCCATACCTTATACAAATTTGTTAGGTTAAGGGGGCTGCACTGATGAAAAAGAATTTAACATATCTTGAAAGCGTTCACCGTGACGGTAAAATATGGGGTATTGCACTTTGCGTTTTAATATTTGCTTTCCCGTTGGCTGTATGCATTATTTTCGGTGCAGTACCGCAGTGGAAGGCATTGGCGCAGGGTATATTTGCCACATTGCCTATGTACTGGGCGGTTGGTCTTGTTGAAATTTTCACCTATGTTCCAATGCTCGGTGCGGGTGGTACATATTTATCCTTTGTAACGGGTAATATTTCAAATCTTAAGCTTCCCTGTGCGGTTGATGCTATGGAACGTGCAAACGTAAAGCCCAGCAGTGAGGAGGGTGAGATAATATCTACCATCTCCATCGCCGTATCAAGCATTGTTACTACAATTATCATCATTTTAGGTGTTATACTTATTATTCCTTTAACGCCCGTGCTTGAAAGTCCCGAGCTTAAACCGGCATTTGATATGATTCTACCCGCCCTGTTTGGTGGACTTGCGGTTGTGTTTATCTCTAAAAATTTAAAGCTCTCGATTGCGCCGATTATTTTAATGCTTATACTCTTTATTTTCGTACCCGCACTAAATGCCGGAACTGTTGGTATTATGGTGCCTGTAGGCGTACTGTTTACAATAGCGGTAGCAAGAATTATGTACAAGAAAGGAATGCTTTAATATGTGGATTATATTAGTCCTGCTTGTTATTCTTTTATTGATTGTTGTTATTCGCACCCTATCGTTTTCCCCTTCAAAAAAAGTATCAGCACAAGCAGAAGAAATAAGTTTTGATAGAAAAAATGCGATTGATAACCTAAAAGAGCTTGTTCGCTGTAAAACCGTTTCGTATTATGACCCAACACTTGAGGATGATGCCGAGTTTGAAAAGCTAATTTCCCTTCTCCCCGAGCTTTATCCATCTGTTACCTCCGTTTGCGAGTTTAAACGGTTGCCCGACCGTGCATTGCTTTTTAGATGGCGTGGTAAAAGCAGCTCAAGAGCCGCCGTTATGATGGCTCACTATGATGTTGTTCCCGTAAACCAAGAATTATGGGAAAAGCCGCCCTTTGATGCTATAGAGGAAAACGGTGTTATATGGGGGCGTGGTACACTTGATACAAAGGTTACACTAAATGCAATATTATCCGCTGCCGACCACCTGATTGAACAAAACTTTGTGCCCGAAGAGGATATTTACTTTGCTTTTTCGGGCGGTGAAGAGGTAAGCGGCAAGGGTGCTGTTAATATTGTAGATTATTTTGAGGAAAATAATATTGAAATTTCCTTGGTTGTAGATGAGGGCGGCGCAGTGGTGGAAAATGTGTTCCCCGGTGTTAAATTGCCCTGCGCACTTATAGGTATCGCCGAAAAGGGACTTATGAATGTAAAGTACACCGCAAAATCGGGTGGCGGACACGCTTCAGCCCCTAAACCAAACACCCCTATTGAGCGTTTGGCAAGGGCGATATCAAATATCTCGCATTATCAAATAAAATCACACTTAACTGAACCTGTTGCCGAAATGTTTGACACCTTGGGGCGACATTCAAATTTCCTATACCGTATGATTTTTGCGAATTTGTGGCTTTTCTACCCCGTGCTTGATTCTATTTGTAAAAAATCGGGTGGAGAATTAAACGCTCTAATGCGCACTACCGTTGCATTTACGCAAATGGATGGAAGTACTGCACCCAATGTTATACCGCCCGAAGCGTCAATTATATCAAATATACGCATTAACCCTTATGATACGACCGATTCGGTTTTAGATTATCTAAAGAAAACGGTTGATGATAGTACTATACAAATTACTATGCTTGAGGGTACAAATCCAAGCCGCATTTCAAAAACCGATTGTCCCGAATGGGAGAAGGTCGCCGCTGCCGTAGCGGACACCTGGCGGGGCTCTATTGTATCGCCCTACCTTATGGTGCAGTGCTCGGACAGCCGCCATTACGGCAAGATAAGCGATAAGGTTTACCGCTTCTCCGCAATGGATTTAACTGCCGATGAGCGAGCCACCATACACGGAAATAATGAGCGCATACGAATAGATGCTCTTTGCCGTGCGGTTGAGTTTTATATACGGCTGCTTAAAAATTGCTAATAAATATAAAAGGTATTTTTATGAAAGAAAATTCTTACAAAAAAATGTTGGTATTTTTAGAGAATAATCCGACGCTTAAAAAGGTCGTGGTTATGGCCAATAAAATAATAACAGTGGCTATATATCTTTTTTATCCGCTGTTTTTGGTTTATCTGTATTTGATTTCGTATTCGGGGTTGACTAAAATTATTTTAATTCCCCTTATTTCCTTTACCATTTTAAGCATAGTACGGAAAATTATAAATTACCCACGTCCTTACGAAAAATATGATATAACGCCCCTTTGCAAAAAGGGGGCAAAAGGACTTTCTTGTCCATCACGGCACACCTTTTCGGCCTTTGTAATATCCTTTTGTGTAATGTATGTTTCCCTTCCGCTTGGTATTGCTTTGAGCGTACTATCTATAATTTTAGCAGTAACCCGAGTTCTTTGCGGAATTCATTTCATACGTGATGTTATCTGGGGTATGGCGGCTGCCTTAATTCCTGCAATAATAGGAATTTTCCTTTAAAGCAAAAAGCACAGGTTTTTGAACCTGTGCTTTTTAATTTAATGAAAACATATTTATAATTTTTTCTTTAAGTGCCTTATGCCCGTTTAAATCTTCATCGCTGTTTAAAAGATTTCTTGCGGCATTTGCCGTAAAGCTTAAAATGTCATAATCATTATTAAGGTCGGCTATTTTAAGCTGTGGCAAACCGTGTTGCCGCCTACCCATAAAGTCTCCCGGACCTCTAAGCTTTAAATCCTCCTCGGCAATTTTAAAACCATCGTTGGTTGAACATATCGCTTTAAGTCGGCTGTTTTTATCGCTACTATCCGAAATTAAGATACAGGTTGATTTATGCTCTCCCCTGCCTATTCTACCACGCAGCTGGTGCAGCTGTGAAAGTCCGAAGCATTCGGCATCCTCTATTACCATAATTGCAGCGTTTGGTACATCCACTCCAACCTCAATTACCGTTGTTGATATAAGTAGCTCTGTCTCGCCCGATAAAAATGAGCGCATTACCCTTTCCTTTGCCGCCGCCGACATTTTTCCGTGCAGTAGTCCTAATTTATAGTTCTTAAATTCGTTTTCAGAGAGTTGCTTATAGTACTCCTCAGCCGAAATTCGCTGAGTTTCACCCTCCTCTACGAGTGGGCACACAATATAACCCTGTCGCCCCTCGTCAATATGCTTTTTTATGTAGTTATATACCCTCTCATGAAGTTCCTTGCCAACCGCATAGCTTTCAATCGGCTGTCTGCCCTTCGGATACTCGGTAATAACGCTAACATCCAGCTCTCCATAGATAACCATTGCAAGAGTTCGGGGTATCGGTGTTGCCGACATAACAAGCGTGTGTGAGCTATTTCCCTTTTTTGCCAGTGCATCTCTTTGTGCCACACCAAAGCGGTGCTGTTCATCGGTTATAACAAGTCCTAAATTATCGAACTGTATTTGCTCATTTAACACCGAGTGGGTACCGATAACCACATCAATTTCGCCATTTTTGATGCTCTCGGCTATTTTTTTACGCTTTGTGGGAGTAACAGCACTTGTAACCAAGGCGCAGTTTATACCCGTATTTTTAAAGAATTTGGTTAAGCTCTCAAAATGCTGCTCTGCCAAAATAACCGTGGGCGCCATAAGCGATGCCTGATAGCCATTTTTAACACAGTTAAATATAAGCGCCGCTGCCACCAAGGTTTTACCGCTTCCAACGTCGCCCTGTAAAAGTCGGCTCATAGGAACGCCACGAGCCATATCAAAAAGCGCCTCTTTAATGCACTTTAATTGAGAATTGGTAGGGGTAAACGGTAATTTTTTTAAAAACTCTCCCGTATAATCTTGCTTTAAAAGCACCGCCGTTTTGCCACGCCTTTTATTTTTAAGATACATCATACCGCTTTGCAGTAAAAACAGCTCCTCAAAAACAAGACGTTTTTTTGCCTTTTCGAGTGCTTCACGGCTTTTGGGAAAGTGAATATTTTGGAGGGCAAAAGAGATGTCACAAAGGTTATATTCTTTTCTTATTTGCTCAGGAATTATCTCCTCGGCTTTACAAGACAAAAGTGCTGTTTTTATTATGCCCGATAAATATTTAGAGGATATACCCTGCGTTTGCGGATACACCGCCATAATAGAGTTGTTGTCACCCTCATAAATTTCGGGGGATGACATCTCCCTTTTGAAAACTCCGCCCGACATTTTACCGTAAAAAATATACTCACTGCCCATGTGCAGCTTTTTTGCAGTATATTTAGTGTTAAAAAGCGTAACCGACATAGCACCGCTTGCATCAGCCACCGCAAATTTGTATAGTGTCATATTCTTGCGTATATAATGTTCGGTAACAGGGGTTATAATTTTTGCCTTTACACACACATTGTCTTGAATAAAAGTATCATAAATAAGCTTAATGTCGCTTAAATCTTTATACGCCCTCGGATAAAAAGACAAAAGGGCGCCGACGGTATCCACACCCAGCTTTGACAAAAGCTGGGCTCGTTTTTCGCCAACTCCCTTTAAATATCTGATATTTGTAATATCTGATAGCATTGTCCTAATCCTATTCAACAGAAATAATGAAGTAATAAACCGGCTGACCACCGTTTACAAATGTGATTTCCAGCTTATCGGAAAACTTTTTATTTAATGCATCTTCTATTTCGGCCGCTTTCTCATCGGTAACATCCTCACCGTATATAACAGTTAAGAAGCTGCTATCCTTCTTTACAAGCTGTTTTACAAGCTTGAGCATACACTTCTCAAGGTCGGTTTCGGTAAAGGAAACCTTACCGTTATCAAGCGCCAAAAGCTGACCTTCCTTAATATCCTTGCCGCCGAAATTAGAATTTCTTGCGGCATAGGTTATCTGACCTGTCGAAATTCCCTCAAACGCCTTTGCCATAGCAATAGCATTTGTATCATCATCGGCATCGGGGTCGAAATTAAGCATAGCAGTAATACCCTGCGGGATAGTTCTTGTGTGAAAAACGATTACCTTGCGGGTGCTAAGCGGAATTGTTTGCTCGGCAGCCATAATTATATTTTTATTGTTTGGTAAAACAAACACTGTTTTTGGGGGTGTTGCTTCAACCGCACGTAAAATATCATCGGTACTTGGGTTCATTGTTTGACCGCCCGATACTACAGTATCAACGCCCAAATCTTTAAATAATTCCTCAAGTCCCGCACCTGCACTAACCGATACAAAGCCAACCTCTTTTGTCGGCTCAACGGGCTTAAAGGTTTCTTCTCGTGATTCGCTTTTGGGTGCCTTTTTAGACTTCTTTGTCGACTCGTGTTTAGCACGCTCATGCTGGTCACGCATATTCTCAATCTTGAGTTTTACAAGCTGACCAAAGGTAATACCCTCCTCGAGCGCCTTGCCGGGATGGTCGGTATGAACGTGCACCTTTATAATTTCCTCATCATCAACTACAACTACACAGTCACCAATAGTCTCAAGGAAAGCACGAAGCTCGCTCGGCTGCTTAGTAACGGCTTCATCACGATTAACTATAAACTCGGTGCAGTAGGTAAAGGTGATTTCGGTTTCAAACTCACCTGCAGCATTTCTGCCTTCCCACTCATCCTCACTGCTATCCTCGGCTGTATTAGCGGAGCCAAATGCCTCTATAATTTTGCCATCTTTAAATACCGAATACATTCCTTCGAGTATTACAACAAAGCCACGACCACCCGCATCAACAACACCCGCCTGTTTAAGCACAGGCAAAAGCTCGGGTGTTTCAGCAAGCGCCTTGTTAGCGCCCTCCATAGCCGCCTCAAAAACCGACAGTGCATCCTCACCGTTTTTAAATGCCTCATCAGCAAACTCTGAAGCTACACGTGCAACGGTTAAAATGGTGCCCTCGGTGGGCTTCATAACTGCCTTGTATGCCGCTTCAACGCCAAGGCGAAACGCTTCCTTAAGGTTTTCGGCGGTAACCTCATCGCTGCCCTTTAAGCCGTTTGCGATACCACGGAACAAAAGTGAGGTAATAACTCCCGAATTACCACGAGCGCCACGAAGCAATGCCGATGCGGCAACCTTGGCAACCTCACCCGCCGTTTCGCCCTCAAGGTTTTCGAGTTCCCTTGCGGCATTACCGATACTAAGTGACATATTTGTGCCCGTATCGCCATCCGGCACGGGAAACACATTTAAATCATCAACCTGCTTGCGATTATTGGATATATTATTTGCCGCCGAAATAATGGCATCTCGCAGCATATCTCCGTTAAACAAAATAAAACAACTCCTTTGTAGAGGTCAAAATCATTCCTTGATACCGTCAACCTTAACAGTAACCTTCTCAACCTTTATGCCGATTGCCTCATCCACAGTAAACCTAACCTTGTTTACAATGCTTTTAGCAATTGCGTTAATATTCATACCGTAAGAAACAATGATGTGCAAATCTACCGAAATGCTCTCCTCATTACCCTTTACGATTATTCCCTTATTTACATATTCCTTTTTTGAAACCAGGCCGAGCAAACGCTGTCCTCTGTTTCCCGGTGCCATACCTACAACACCGTAGCAGGATGAAACTGCATTACCGATAAGCTTTGCTAAATACTCGTTTGTAATGCTTACTTTTCCTAATCTATTATCGTAAGAAATCATAAATATCCTCCTTAAGTTATTCTAAAACAAGGTTACCTAAAACCCCATATATATCATTGCTGGAATTGACAAACGGATTTGCTATTTCATTACTGCAAAACAGTATTCCCGTTCTATAGCACACCGGTATTATGGGGAGTTCTGACACCGCCATTGCCGCAATGTCCGAAACGGTGTTATCGCCGTTATAAAAGCCGTGCACTATCTGCTCAAGACTTACTGTATCGGCGTTATCTCCCGAGTTAGCTGCGGGTATACCATACGCCGCCGTCCCACCCGTGCACAAAAGCTGCGTTAAATCCATATTGGCATTTATATTTACCTCCGCCAAATACAAATCGAACTGCCCCGCCTTTAATCTTGCAACATACTGATTATACGGCACACTCTCAATATTTATCTTTATGCCTACTTGTGCTAATTGCGATGCGATAAGCTGCGCCGCATTGGTTCTAAAGGTGTTTTCCTTGTTAACCAAAAGCCGTAATTCTATTACGTGGTTACTGGCATTAACAAAAAATCCCTCATTATTTTTCTTATTATAACCTATTTTTCCGAAATTCTCAATAGAAATCTCACTTTTGCCTGTAATTTGTATACTTTGAATGCCCTCTACCGCCTTCCAAGCAGGGTTAAATACACCTGTTGCAGGCACCGCATTGTTATAATATGCATCCTCACAAATCTTTTTACGATTAAGCGCTGCCGACAAGCCGTGACGCATATAATCGCTTTGCAAAATAGATTTATTAAGATTTACACCGATATATACTAAATTGTTAAGCTCGGTATTAACACGCTCACCGCTCATTCTTAAAATGTTACAGTCCGACAAGTCGGTATAATACATATCCACCGCACCAATTTCGATGGCGTGTGACAATGCCTCCTCATCGGGCGTGTTAATAAGCTTTACCGTTTTAAGCTTGGTAGCCCCTAAATGATATTTCTCGTTTGCATTAAGTGAAGTGAACGCCGAATCTATGACATATCTGCCGCTGCCTATGGGCGGTAGCTCAACATTATCTTGGTTAACAAGAAGGTCGCTCTCCCTTTTAATTATTGGAAAGGTCAACAGATTTGCTGCATAGGCATCATTTTTATCGCCCACAAAAATAAGTGTTTTTGTGTCATTCGGGGTTTGTAAGCTTATGCCGCTGAGTTTTGCCGAATAATTCGGTGAGCCCTTTGCTAAATTAAAGGAGTATGCAACATCCTGCGCCGTAACCTGTGTGCCATCGCTAAAAAGCGCCGTTTTAAGCTTTACGGTGCAAACCTTTCCATCGACCGTTACACTGTCTGCCAAAACATTAACTGCTTTGTATTCGTTATCTACCTGCACTAACGTATCATAAAGCAGGGTGCAAAGCAATCGGTTAAGACCTGTGGCAGCTTTATACGGATTAAAGGAATCAGCCGTATTGCACGCAAGACTTATTCCGTCCCCAACATACATAGACTGCCCTTCATCAAAGTTATCCTCTGGCACTTCATTTTGTTTGCCGCAGCCAATAAGTGAAATCAATAAAACAACACATAAAAGTAAAGCCGCAATCCGTTTTTTCATACTACCACCTGCCCTTCAACAAATACTTTTTTCTATTCTATCCAAATAGGCGCTACACTTAAGGTTTTGCCTGTCTTTTCATCTATTTCAAAAATGCAACCGTTTAATATGCACGGACCATCCGCCAACTCAAAGCGGCTCATATCATTATCTCTTAAACGATTTATTATAATATCACTTTTAACGCCCAATACCGAGTGCTTTGGACCTGTCATACCAAGGTCTGTTATGTAACCCGTGCCTTTAGGCAATACGGCCGCATCAGCCGTTTGAATGTGAGTATGTGTGCCAAATATTGCCGAGACCTTACCATCAAGATAAAAGCCCATCGCCCTTTTTTCGCTTGTGGCTTCGGCGTGAAAATCAACCACGATTATGTTAGCGCCTTCATCCTTCGCCCTTAAAAGCAGTAAATCTATAGCAATAAAAGGATTATCGGGCTCTAACCTATCAAGGTAAATCCTGCCGCTTAAATTTATAACGGCAACCTTATTCCTTCCCATATCGCACAAATAATAGCCACTACCACTGTCGGTAGTATTAAGATTTTGGGGTCTTAGCACAAAGGGGTGCTCATCGTAATAATTTAAAATATCCTCACGCCTAAAAGAGTGATTGCCGCCCGTAATTACATCGGCGCCAATGTTTAACAGCCACTCAGCACTCGACGGCACGATTCCGTTGCCATCAGCCGAATTTTCACCGTTTACTATAGTCAAATCTATTGAATACTGTTTCTTTAGCTTGTTTAAATGCCTTTCAAGCATTTCACAACCGATGCTACCGCATACATCACCAATACATAAAATTTTCACGCAGTAACACCTCCTTAAACACTCAAGCGCATACACTTTTATTATACTTATTTTTTTATATTTTTCAAGACAAACAAAAAAGTTGACAAATACTATTTTATGAAATATAATAAATACTTGCAACGCATAGTATACTTCGAGGTGTCGCCCAGTTGGTAGGGCGCTAGTTTTGGGAACTAGATGCCGCAGGTTCGAGTCCTGTCACCTCGACCAAAAATCCGTCGACTTTGTCGGCGGATTTTTTATTCAAGCCGATAGGCTTGGTATATCATCACGCTTTAGCGTGTATATCATTGCCGCATTTATGCGGCGTATATCATCACACCATAGGTGTGTATACCTCTATCGGCTTGATGAGATGCAGCGGCTTCGCCACTGATGATATACAAGGCTTCGCCTTGATATTAAAACCTAGTATTTATGCTTTTTCACATTCTCCAGTCGAATTTTTACTGATTCAAAATTATTAAACAAACAAATAACATCACTCCCTTTCTTATTGGTTTTTAACATAAAACAGTGCATGTTTACTATTGGAAAATTTTATGGTATAATTTAATAGAAAATATTTATAAAAGCGAGGTGCCAAGGTTATGGCAGAAAAGAAATATGTAATTGATAATGCCGAACTGATGGCAGAATGGAACTGGGAAAGAAATAAAGATATTACCCCATCGCAATTAACTCTTGGCAGTGGGCAAAAAGTTTGGTGGAAGTGTAACCATGGACATGAGTGGCAAGCAATGCTATATGATAGAAATAAAGGAAAAGGATGCCCATATTGTGCTGGTAAAAAAGTTTTAAAAGGATATAATGATTTGCAGGTAGTCAATCCAACTTTAGCGAAAGAGTGGAATTGTGAAAAGAATGGCAATTTAAAACCGGAAAATTTTACAGCCAATAGTGGGCGAAAAGTTTGGTGGAAGTGCAACAAAGGGCACGAATGGCAAGCAACAATAAACGATAGAAATAATGGAAAAGGATGCCCGTATTGTTCTGGGCGATTTGCCGTCAAAGGTAAAAATGATTTACAAACGGTTAATCCAATTTTAGCAAAAGAGTGGAACTATGAAAAGAATGGCAATTTAAAACCCGGAGATTTCACAGAGAACAGTGGGCAAAAAGTCTGGTGGAAATGCAATAAAGGACACGAATGGCAAGCAATAATCAAAAATAGAAATAAAGGACAAGGGTGCCCCGTTTGCAATTCCGAACGACACACTTCTTTTCCAGAATTCGCGCTTGTATTTTATCTTGAAAGATATGGGGTGCAAGTAATACATTCGTATAAGGAACAAGGTTACGAATTAGACATTTATATCCCATCCCAAAAAACTGCTATTGAATATGATGGGTATCTTTGGCACAGAAATAAAACAAAACAAGATTTAGAGAAAAATCACAAGTGCAAAGAAGATGGAATTAAACTATATCGTATAAGAGAAGGTTTGCCATCGCTGAACGACAGTTCTATAGATTATGTTGTTCAAAGGAATCAAGAAGATTTGCCCAATATTCTCAAAGAAATTTCGACCGAAATAACTGGAACTGAAGTTGATGTTGATCTAAATAGAGATAGCATTGCCATAGAGAATTTGCGAGAACATACCGAAAAAGAAAGTTCTCTTTTGTTTTCCAGTCCGGAAATAGCAAAAGAATGGAATTATGAAAGAAATGGAAATTTGAAACCTGAACATTTCGCAGCGAATAGTAATAAAAAAGTATGGTGGAAGTGTAGCAAAGGACACGAATGGCAAGCGATAATTGCGAGTAGAAATAACTTGCATGGATGCCCATATTGTTCAGGTCAAAAAGTTTTAAAAGGCTATAATGATTTGCAAACAGTTAATCCAGCTTTAGCAAACGAATGGAATTACGAAAAGAACAATGGTTTAACACCTGAGGACGTAATGCCTAATAGTGGGAAAAAGGTTTGGTGGAAATGCAACCAAGGACACGAATGGCAAACAAAGATAGCCAATAGAAACAATGGAAACGGATGCCCTGAATGTTATAAAAAGCAAAAAGGCCAGCGACAAATAAACATGTACGATGCTGATACTTTTTCGTTTATTGCCTCTTTTGATAGCGTTAAATCTCTCTGCGAACATTTTGGTTTAGACTATAAAAAAACAAATGGAACAATCTCGCGTGTATGCAGTAGAAAACAAAAAACGCTGATGCAAAAGTATATTTTAAGAGATGCAAATGACGATGAGTATAGCGCTAATAGAAAATAGAACGGAAGGATAAAAACATGCACAATATTCAAAACATACGATTCAAAGGATATAAAGTTTTTTCTGATCAACAATATACATCCGTTGAAAACTTTTCTCCCGTCAATGTTATAATCGGAAAAAACAATAGCGGAAAAACAAGTTTGTTAGATATCTTGGAATCTGTTTTTAATTCCAAATCAAAACTCAAAGTTGGTTTTGATGTGGAAGACATACAATTTGACTTGCCTTTTGACCCATACATGATAAATAGTGTTTTTTCAGGTCTTTCTGGGATAGGGAAATGGGATAAAACTTCGTTAACAAATTATACCAAAGATAAAGTTTTCCCGTTCAGCATCAAAATCGGTGATAATGTTGAAATATTGGATAAATCATTTGAAGATTTAAGCAGCCACATAAACGCAATTTACAACGCAATTAAATCAAGAAAAAACAATTATAGATTCAGAAAAATAACGGCAGAGCGAAATATATATCCCGAATCAGAAGGCACCATAACACTTCATAGTGACGGCGAAGGAGCGTGCAACTTAATAGCAACTTTTTTAAATGATAGTAGTTATGATGAAAAACTAATTGAGGTTGATTTTCTGAATGCTCTTAATCAAATAATGAAGCCCGAGGCTGAATTTGAAAGCATAAGGGTACAGCAAGTTGCTTATAACGACCAAAGACTTTGGGAAGTTTTTTTACAAGAAAAAGGACTTAAAAGAGTGCCCCTTTCAAAAATGGGAAGCGGATTAAAAACCGTTGTTTTAGTCTTGTTAAACTTATTAGTAATTCCCAATATCAAAGAATACAAAGGCAAAAAAATTGTTTATGGGTTTGAAGAATTGGAAAACAACTTACACCCTGCACTCCAAAGGAGATTGTTTGAATATATTTATGACTACGCTATAAGTAACAATACAATCGTGTTTTTAACAACGCATTCACATATTGCTATTAACGCATATTTTGACAAGGCAGCCACTTCCATATATCATGTGATAAAGGAAAACGGAAGCGCTCAAATTAAGCGCATTGAGTCATACATAGATAAAGCCGAAATCTTGGATGATCTTGATGTAAAAGCAAGCGATATTCTTCAGTCAAATGGTATTATATGGGTTGAAGGTCCTTCTGACAGAGTATATATAAAGCGTTGGTTGGAATTATTCACCCCAAATGAGTATGAGGAAGGAAAACATTATCAGTTTTTATATTATGGTGGTAGGTTGCTTGCGCAATATTCCGCTAAGGAAGTAACCGACTTGATCAATATTATAACCACAAATAGAAACGCCGCGATTGTTATAGATAGTGATAAAACATCAAAATCCACTAAAATAAATGATACCAAGAAACGAATTGTCGCGGAATTTGAAGATTTAAGTATGTTTCATTGGGTTACAAGAGGTAAAGAAATCGAAAATTATTTACCAAAAGAAGCAATAGAAGCAATGTTCACTGTCAAAATTAAAACACCCTGTAAACAGTATCAGTTATTCCCTGAGTTTATAAAAAAATATTATAAAAGCTTTTCTAGCAAAAAGGTTCCGTTTGCAAATGAAATCAAGGGATACATCACTAAAGACGATTCCATTGGAATTCTAGATTTGAAAAAGCAAATAGAACGTTTATACAAGCAAATCAAAAAATGGAATCAATAATTACAAATTGAACCACATTCACAAAAATTGATCACTTACCACATCTGTTTTTTGAAAATTAACTTTTCAGAAGTTCAGTGCAAGAGTAACATTCTATAGCAATCAAGGAGCTATGTACTGTTTTTGGCTGCGAAAAACCCAGTATTTATGCGGTTTTTTGCTTGATTACTATAACGCTACTCCGACCAAAAATACCGATTTGACTGCTGTTTTACAGTCAAATCGGCTCAAAATTAATATGTCACCGGAGGCTGCGTACCGTAGCACCGTAAAGCCGGATTAGGTGTCCAAGTGAGCTTGGGTTATTGCATTTGCAAGACCTTAGCTCTATTTTTATTTTCGGAGGTAATTTATGAAAAACACAAAGGTTACTCTTGTTCCGCTTACGGCAGACGACCGCGAGCAATTCATTCTTGACAATCAGTGGGCATTTAAGTATGGTGCTATGCAGGAGTTTGGCGAACGTGATAATCACACTGATGATGACGGTGAAATTATATCACGAAAGACCATTGAACGCTCTATTGATGACCCACAAAATGAAACCTACCGCATTGTTGTAGACGGCAAAAATGTGGGCGGTGTGATACTTAAAATTGATAAAGAAGCGCACCACAACCATTTAGAGATTCTTTTCGTTTCTCCCGAGGAGCACACCAAAGGAATCGGCTACGGTGCGTGGCTTGAGGTCGAGGCTCTGCATCCCGAGACCAAGGTTTGGGAGACCTGCACTCCATATTTCGAAAAGCGCAATATTCATTTCTACGTTAACAAGTGCGGTTTTCAAATCAACCAATTTTGGTGTGAGTATTTTCAACCCGAACACGAAATGTTCGAGGATGAAAAGCACGATCCTGACGAAGGTCCTGATGAAATGTTCCGTTTTATCAAGGTGATGAAGCCATAATCGCTTCTCTTTGTTTACTGCATACCAACCATTGAGGGCGCCTTAATCGGCGCCCTCTTTTAGTTTTGCTTTTTCTTTGTTTGCTGCGGGGCAATAGTTGCGTCCTTTATTCTCCCTCAAACAGTTTTATTGCATCCGGAAGAAGGTCTTCATATGGAAACGACTCCTTCTCATTATATCCGCAATCAAATAGTTTAACTAATCCTATCTTCTTCCAGAACTTTTCAGATGATTCAGGTTTACAAAATAATTTAATCGCCTTAAATCGGAATCAATCAACACAGAGGTTATTATGGATGGACGAATTTTGGAAGACAATTTAAAAAGACTTGGTCTTGATATAGCTTGGCTTAATAAAGAGTTGAAGTGCCAAGGTTATAAAAACGCAAAAGAAATATTCTTAGGTGTTTGTGATAATAATAAAAATCTTACTTTATTTGTATAAAATCTATTATTTTTTTAAGTGATTGCACACCATCTTAAACTATGGTATAATTATTTTAAGAAATACAAATGGAGTTGGTTTTGTGTTTGATGCTTTAAGAGTTAAAAATGAGTGTGTCCGGTGGATACGTGAGTTTTTTAAAAACAACGGACCCGACTGTAATGCCGTTGTTGGCATTTCGGGCGGTAAAGACAGCTCGGTTGCTGCCGCACTTTGTGTGGAGGCATTGGGTCGTGAGAGGGTTATTGGCGTTTTAATGCCACAGGGTGAGCAGCACGACATAGATATGGCATATTTGCTTGTTAACACCCTTGGTATTCGTCACTGTGTTGTAAATATAGGTGATACGGTTAGTGCGTTGCTGAGAAGTATGCCAAGGGATATGGAAATTACAAATCAAGCACTGGTAAATCTCCCACCGAGAATCAGGATGGCAACACTTTATGCCGTATCGCAGAGCAACAACGGTCGTGTTGTTAACACCTGTAATTTATCGGAGGACTGGGTTGGTTATTCCACCCGTTACGGTGATGCCGCAGGAGATTTCTCGCCAATGGCGAATTTGACCGTTACCGAGGTTAAGGAAATAGGGCGTGTTTTAGGGTTGCCCGATGTTTTGGTTGACAAAACACCCATAGACGGGCTCTGCGGAAAGACCGATGAAGAAAATCTCGGCTTTACCTATGAGGAACTCGACATTTACATCAGAACAGGTGTAATTGAGGACAAGGAAAAACAAGCAATTATTGATAAGCGGCATAAGGCAAATCTTTTTAAGCTGCAACTAATGCCGAGTTTTAAACCAACTTTTTAAAATAATAAAAACGGGATAGAAATCTATCCCGTTTTTATTTTTAGTGCGCTAATTTATTCCTCATTTTTATCCCGCTTTTTGTCGGGAGTAATTGCTCCTACAAATGCGCCGCCGCTTATAAACATAAGCGCTATCAGTAACGCAAAGTTGGCATTGTCACCTGTTTCAACTATCGGGGGTGTGGGAGGATTGTAGACATTTTCAAACTCAAGCTTTTGTGCAGTGCTGTCTGTCGTGAGATTTTCTATAATTTGCTCTACATCAAACTCACCGGCGCCATTATCGGTAGCCACTATTTTAACACCGTATACGGTATTATCATAGGTTACATTTTCTACGCTTGTGTTTTTCTCTACAACCACAAAATACTGTGTTCCCTCTTCGATTATCTCGACAGCGTATCCGAAAGCAAAGCTGCCATTAGTCGCATTTTTAGCAGTGGCTATAGCATCGCCCTGCTTCTCAAAGCTTTGGTTTGCGCTGTAGAGCTCAAATTCAAATTCTTCGGCTACTAAATCACGGCCCTTTAGAGTTTTATTACCCCAAATGATAGTTTCCGCCGGATTTATAGCATAGGTGTTGGTGAACGCTATGGCATTAACTGCTATATTACTCTCGCCGCCGAATAAATCTACCACCGCATAGGATGTCATACTACCCTTACCGTTATCAAGAACAATAACCTCAATTCGATATTCATTGGTATCGTAATGAACGCCAAAGCGGTTTTCGGGAATATACTCTTTAACTACATAATAGTAGTGTCCCTCTTCGCCCTGCTCATAGTTGAGCTCGAAGCTAAAATCACCGTTTACATCGTTTCTATCGGTTGCGGGGTCGCCATAAATTTGCGTATCTACAATAAAGTCAGCACCCGTTCTATGAATTTCAAAGGTAAAAGCATTTTCGGTTAAAACCTTATTGTTTAGTGTCTTTTTGCCCGAAAGAACAATGCTTGTGGATGTAGCTGCATAAACGTTTATAAACTCAATATCACCATCAAGATAGGTAACGGTAGGTGTGTTTAGTCCACCGTTATTATCATCGGTTATTTCAACCTTAACACGATAGGTCTGCGTGCTAAAGGTGATACCGTTTTTATCGGCAGGAATTTCCTCACTTATTACAAAGTAATGTGTGCCGGGGGCTGTAAACTCAATGGCATCAAATTTAAACTTTGCTTTGCGATGGTTGTTTGCATCCGCTGCACCATTTACAGCAGCTCTTGTAATACCCGCACTTAGTATGCTTTGGTAATCACTTGCAGTTTCTACGAGGTTGAATCTAAACTCACCTGCGTTTATATTTCTACCGGTGAGATACTTTGTACCGCCTATATTAACCGTTTTCTTATCGTTAATTACATAGGTATTATTAAAGTTAAGCTCATCCGCTGAAATATTAGCAGTATCGCCCACCTTGTAGATTGTAACCGCATTGGTAGCAAGAATGGTTTTACCGTTGTTATCCTCTTGCTTTTCTACGGTTATGGCAACGTGATACTGAGTTTTATCATATTCGATACCGCCGAGCGCACCCTCTATTTCTTCGATGATGAAATAATAGGTTCCAACCGAATCGAATGTAAGCTCTGGGAAGGATACCACGCCAGTTACTTTGTTGTAGTTCGCTAATATTTGCTCGGTTTTAGAAGTAAATGTAGCGTTTGATTTATATGTTGCGAATTGGAATTCTCTACCGCCAAGCTCTCTATTCGTGCCATCGGCATTCTTAAGGGTCTTACTGCCGCTTAAAACAACCTTAGGTGTGCTTGTTACATCAGCATCGTAGGTGTTTGTAACGGTAATATCTTCTTTAGATATTGTGCTTCCAGCCATATTTTTATAGGTTATTGTCGGCTGTGTAGCAGCGTCATCAGACCAATCAATCGTTACAGTATAATAGGTATCGGTATCATAGGTCATACCTACAACACGGTCAAACAACTCCGGCTCGATTTCACGCACGTAATAGGTCTTTGCATTGGCATAATCACTCGGTGTTATATTGAGAGTAAAGGTCGCACGACCTGCATTGTTAGTGATTGCCGACATCACAGGTATCACAGAATTCTCAGAATCAAACAAGCCGAATATAATACCGCCGAGATGCAGGTTCCCGCCCGTACCTTCAATGTGTTTTTCAACCACGAAGCTTTCTTCGTATGACTGATAAATGTTTGCAAAGTTTTTGGTAACTGTCCAACCATCAGTACTGTTTCCTGTAACTGTTGCAAGATTTTGCACTGCGGATACATCGCTTATATAAAGCTGACCTGTTGCATTATCCTCAACTGTTACGTGGAAAAGACCTATGCTGGTGTCGTAGCTTATATCCTCTACGGGATTATGCTTTTGCTCATATATTTTATAGGTGTAAACACCGGGCTGAGTATAGGTTTCGTGTCGTGATAAATCGATTGAATACGCTTTGCCGGTTCTAAGACTTATTTCGTGATCAGCCAAGCCAGTAACACTGCCTGTTGTTAAATCAACCTTTGCAATTGAAGCCCAGTAGATATCATCCGTATCCCATACATAGCTTGCAGGTAATATTGTTTTGGTGCCCTGAATTGTGACATTGGGGCTTACCGGACGAGGTGCATATCGGTTAACGAGCAATGCCTCGCTTGTGGTGTCACGAGAGATTGTGCCTGTTCTTACTCCGTCAAGCAAAGTGAAACCGCTTGGAATATTAAGTTCTTCAACATTATACTGCACACCTTCGGGGATGTTGGTTATAATGTGTGACTGATCATCGGTTAATGTGAAGTTAAATTCATAGGTGTTTTCTTGTCCGGCCACTGCAACGGGGGAAACGTTTTGTGATAAAGCGCTGTCATAATAGGTTGCACTGTCAGCGCCGATACCCGTAAGCGTTACCTTAATTTCAAACTGCTTGGTTGCAAGAGCGTTATTAATCGACTGGAAGGGATGCTCAATATTCTTTTCAACAAGCAATGCTCCATAACCCCTTGGGCTGTTTACGAAATCAACTGTATTTATGGTGTACTGGGTTATTGTGCCTGTGGCATTTGCAGATACGCCCGAATAATAAGCATTGTATCTCTCGGTTACGGTGTAGGAAACATCCTCTTCTATGTCGGTGATATAAAGTACATCACCTGCACCGAGTGTTACGGTAATAATATTTGATGCATTAACGGTAGCCGTACTGCTTACTACGGTACCGTCGGCCTTTTCGTGTCTGTAAGGATAGCTTGAAGAATTTCGGTTATCCGAAAGCTGAACATCAAACACAAAACTATTACCTGCACCCTCAACTTCTTCGCTTACTGTTTTGGTGAGTTTAATTCCCTGTGCCGCTTCAACGGTCAATTTACCGTTGTTGCCGTGGAAGAAGTATACATGATAATCGGTACCGCTTACTGTGCCGAATTTATCAGTAGCAGCAATTTCAGAATATCTAATGGTACCCGTTGGATTGTTATCCTGCTTTTCGGCGGAGTCTCTAACTATCTTACGGGGTGTACCGCTTAGAACTGCCCGATAGTTACCAACAGTTCCTATTATGTTGCCCGTAGTGTCGGAAATAGTGTCATCCGATATCGGCTGATAGCTTTCTTCAATACTCATAGTGCCATTAGCGGACTTCTTGATTATACGCTTTAACCAAAAATAATCATTATTTTGGTTATCAATGGCCTCGGATGTAGGAACTGCAATATAAGAGTTACCACTTCTTTTATAGATGATAGAATCGTTTGTATAATAATACGACTCATTCTGATATGATGGCGTGTAGTTTACGCCCGTCGTGTGTATTTCATCCGCCATAAGAAGTCCATCTACCGCATAGGTCGGGGCATTCCCCTCATCATCACGCCAACGGTTTGAGTAGAATGAATAGGTGCCATCGGCATTTATGCGGAACTCATCCATATCTAACGATGCTATATTATATGGTGTAATATCCGAATCAAGACCCACCTCATAAAGCAATACCGCAGGGTGAGTGTCATCGGAATTGTTGGTAACGCTTGTTATATTTTCAGATGTAAAGTTAGCCGAATCGGTATTAACTGTTATATTATAGGTAACCATCGGCAACAGTGATGCGGGTAAAGCCGCATCGAGTATCTGACGACCCGTTGCAATATTTTCTCTTACACGGATAAGTGCATAAAGCATATCGCTCTTGGCGTGAGAAGCTGTAACCTCGCCTTCAAACACGTAGCTCTTTACAATATATTTTGCATTCTCAGGAACGGAATCTCTGGTTTGCGGATTATAAGCAGCTAAATAATTATTGTTTTTATCAGCGTACCAAACAACATAGTTACTGAAGTTGTTTTCATCCGAATAGGAAATATAACCGTTTTGCTGCGCTATATTGATAAGATTTTGAAGCTCGGTTTCATCGATTGAAAGCCGCTCGGACAGAGCATCAAAAAGAACTCTTCCTGCTTCGGTTACAGCACCGTTTTTGAAATAGGTACCATTACTCATATCTTCAGCGAAGTGAACGCCTGTGTATAAGCTACCCTCACCCATATGGATGCCCTTTATGTTTTTGACCTCCATATAGGAGCCGATTTCATCGGTAAAGTAGATGTATCCATCGTTATCAACATCACCACTCGTAATAAGCGTACCATAGTAGCGTGACTGGATTTTGATTTCCTCAACAATATCTTCAAATGCCTCAACAAGACCGCTTGCACTTGAAACATTCCAGGTTTCATCAACATAATCACGGCTAAGTGTCATACCTGTCGGCATTCTGAGTGTAACATCACGGTCACCGTTTGTGGCATACGGTACATCCCTTATTGTAATCACTCCGTTTTGAGTGAAAACATCCCAATAACTCTTAGCAGCATTTGAATTGCTCGACGGATTCAAAACTCCGGTTGCCGAGGTGGAATTGACTGTGTTAAGTCCCAAAGTATAGAACTTGGGGTCTGTGCCGTTATATTTCGCCTTAATAGCTTCATTAACCCAGGATGCCGTAAGCTGTGTGAAAAAGCTATATTCGGCATTGGTGTCGCCACCGTTACCCGAATCAGACCTGCCAACATTTGAATAATTTACGGTGGCAGTTGTGGGGGCGCCGTCGGACATAAGAACGATAATCGGCATACGCTGTGTTCCCGCTTGGATTTTATCATCAGAAATAATAGTATCATCTCCACTTGGGAATTGGTTGTATGCTAAATATAAACCGTTTTGAATATAAGTGCCGCCAATTGTGTTTTTAGAATTTGCAGGTACAACCCCATTCGTATCTTCGTATCTAACACCCGAAGCCACTTGAACGGTGGTATCTGAATTGCCGGTATAACTCAAATACTCGTCCGATGCATTACTTTTATATCTTCCAAGGGGAATAATAACCTTGCCCGTGGAGGTTTCTGATGCGCCGAAATTCGAATTACCCGAAAAAAGCACTACGCCAACTCGGTTGTGCTTGTTTAGCGCTAACAATGATTCGATTGCATCATTTGCCGCCGATACAAGTGACGGGATTGAGCGTGACTGGTCCATCGAATCAGAAAGGTCAAGCACCAGCATTGTATCGGTAGGTGTTACCGAATAACCAACTATTTCGGTGGTTGAACCAATAGTAGAAAGACCTACAAGAAAATTGCTTTTCCCGAAATTATTTACACCTACGGCAAGTTTTCCCCCGAGTCCCGGGAATATGCTCTCAAAGGTGCCGTACTCACCGCCATTGACAAATACCGATTTATCCGACCAAATAAAGCCCGAATGCTCGGTTGACATAGAGCCATCGGCTGCGGTGCCTAAATAATCCTTCCATTCTTTTATTGTGGGCGCATCAACAATTACGCCATCAAGCGGCGATTCAGCCGAAGCGGTAATGCCCATAAACGGCATTGTAGAAAGCGTAATTATTACCGCCAAAAATACCGCCAACGTTTTTTTCATTTTTGTTTTGTTCATAAATTTTCTTCCTTTCGAAGATTAAGTTTAATTTTTTAGTTTGTCTTACGCCTTTTATCGTTGGTGCAAATCCCTATTAAATCGCCTGATTTTTCACGTAAAAAATGCTTACAGGAGCCGCAATCTCCAAATTGAGCATCAGAATATGCACTTTCATTGTGCTCACATGAATCGCTCACGGCTTCCATCCAGGGATACCCCCCCTTAGTATATCTCGGGGATAGCTCAAAATCGGGATAGTCGCCTAAGTATTTCCCGCTTGTTTCATCAAGGCGAAAAACAACATCGCAGATATCACCGTCAAGGCAAAAAGTGCGTGTTATCGTCTTTTTCAAACAACCTACCTCCTAAAATCTTGTTTTACAAGTATATTGTATTATGTTTTAATTTTTTTTATAAGAGTAATAATGGCTCTTTTTAGTGCCACTTTTTATACGCTTAAAACTCCTATTATGAGCATAAAACAAAAATATGTTGTATTTTGGAGCAAAAAGCAACACATCTTGTTCGCTTATGCGAACAAGATGTGTCAGGTAAGCATATATTTGTTAAGCTCTGCACGACCCGTAATATCTAATTTTTCGTATATGTCGGATATAATACGCTTTACAGTGCGTTCAGATAGCTCAAGGTGCTGTGCTATCTCGGACACACGCCAACCACGTGAATAAAGCATTGCGATAGAAAACTCGTTTGGGGTTAGCACAACAGTTACCGTTTTTTTTGCCAGAGTATTATGTATACTCCGCCAACCATCCGCAAACCGTTCGGTTAGAGTTATTATTTTTTTGTATGTATCGGGTTCTTTAAACCTCAGAGTTTCAATCATACCCTGTAGCATCCCGTGGTGCTCGGCAAACGGTTGGAAAAATCCCTCGGGCTTTGCCAAAGCTATCGCCTGTGCAAAATGCTGCTTTGCTTCATCAATATGCTTTGTATTGATAAGACTTACTGCAGCTATCAAATGTATATAAATTGTAGGCAAAGGATAGCTTTTCTCGGGTAGGGCCAAGGCGATGTCGGTAATACCAAGTGCACGGCGGTAATCTCTTTTAAGATATGCCTTGTGCGCCAACAGATATGCCCCAAAAATACGCAGTCCCTTGGGCAATTCCTTAAGAGATGTATATAAAGGTTTTTGCCCATCATCAGTAATCTGCATAAGCACCGTAATTACATTTGTGAAAAATACAACTGCCGTTTTTTCCTGCTCGTTTCCCTTGCCGCTTATTACCTTTTCGGATATTTGCTTTACCCGCTTTATAGCATATTCGGCAAGATGGAGCCGCCCGCATCCTATGTTTGCAAAGGCATACATTGCATTTGCTGATATTGCAAGTGCGACATCCTGACTGTTTAAATACTTTTCGATAATTTGCAGTGATTTTACCATTTCGCCCGAAAAATAATAGAATTCGGCTCTTGCCATATCACGCTCTATGGTATCAACAATTTCATCGATGTATTTTTCGCAGCGCCCTACGCTGAACACGGCATTTAAAAGCGGCATTGGGCAATGGTTTTTCTCGGTTGTTTGGGGACCTAAAAAATCGGTGGGAATAAGCCACTGCTTACCCGCTCTTTGAGCATCGGGTATCTTACCGCTTGATGCCCATTTTTGCACAGCTCGTACCGTGACACCAAGACGTGCGGCGGTATCGTTTGCCGATTCGTAATGCATGGCGCTCCCCCCTATCTTTATTGTTTATTCAATTATACACCTTATTTTTTATAATAGCAACAAGCTATTTTATTTTTGTAAAAAATGAGCATTAGTCATACTTTTATGTTGTAAAACACAATAAATTATGATATTATCTATTAAAAAGGGGGGGTAAAATTATGCACCAAAAAGCAGTGCGTTTTTTATCACGCAACAATATAATCCCTAATGATATTATGTATATAAAACACATTGACCGCAAAAGCAATGTATATTTAAAAAGCGGTAAAATTATTTCTTCTTATTTGCCGCTAAAGGTAATTCTTGACGCTTTGCCAAAGGGCGCTTTTTTAAACATTACCAAAGGCATTTTAATTTCGTCCGCCCAAATTAAAACTATTAAAGGAAATTCTTATACCCTAATAGACGGTACCGTTTTTAAAGGGCGTGTGCGAGGTGCAGGAGAGCATAAGGCAAACCGAAAAAATCTCGAAAAGCACATAGCTTTCGGCTCACGTATCTCAGCCGAGACCATTAAGGAACGGTTTTCAGTTTTGGACAGTTCCCCGCTTGCTACGTGTGTTATTGAGGCGGTGTTTAATACAGCGGGACACAGTGTTGATTTTGTCTTCCGTTATGCTAATGCGGCTATGGCAAAACTCGAAAATATAAAAATAGAGGATATGCTTGACCACTCGGCGTACAATGTATTTAAAAGGATAAACCACAAATGGATAGAAACCTACACAGCCGTTGCGCTGGATGGTGAAAATAGAATTTTTGAGGATACGAATATACGAAGCGGAAGGATGGTTACCGCCGTTTGCAGTCAACCTCTGCCCGACTTTTGTATGGTTACCTTAATAGACGGTAAAATAACCAAATAAAAAAAGACCTTATCACTTGATAAGGTCTTTTATATTATACGCCCGAATATGCCGCAAAGCCCGCATCAACCGGTAATACTACACCCGTTATTGCACTGGCTGATTTATCATCACACAAGAAAAGCGTTGCACCGATGAGCTCCTCGCCATTAACAAAGCGGTTTGTTGGAGTGCCGTTTAATATCTTTTTGCTTCTGGCGGTTGGTGTGCCGTCTTCGCTAAAAAGCAGCGCCCTATTTTGTGCCGATACCAAGAAGCCGGGGGCTATTGCATTACAACGAATACCCGTACCTGCAAAGTGGGTTGCAAGCCACTGTCTAAAGTTTGAAATACCCGCCTTTGCCGCCGAATATGCAGGAATTTTTGTAAGAGGTGTGTAGGCGTTCATAGATGAAATATTCAAAATGCTGCCACACCTTTTATCAACCATATCACGAGCAAAAACCTGTGTGGGTAAGAGTGTGCCTTGGAAGTTGAGTTTGAAGACAAAATCAACCCCGTCGGCCTCTAAATCAAAGAAGGTTTTACTGTTTTCGGTTGCCTCGTGCTGATACTCGTTATCGGTTGTGGCTCTCGGATTATTGCCACCCGCACCGTTTACCAATATATCACACGGACCTAAATCTGCTAACACCTTACCGTGTACATCCTTTAGCTGCTCGGTATCCAATACATTTGCTTTATAGCCCTTACAGATATAACCCTCTGCCTTTAATTCATCGGCTAATTTTTTAACCGCTTCCTCGTTTAAGTCGAGCGCCGCTACCTTGGCGCCGCACTGTGCAAAGGCACGAGCCATAGTGCCGCAAATGAGTCCACCTGCACCTGTCACTACAACTACCTTGCCGCTATAATCTATATTAAGTGGTAAATTCAACATATCTCCCTCTCCTTACTTTTCAATAATTCCACCGTTGGCTTCAATAAGTCCGTTTATATATGCGCTGCCGAGCGCTCTATCAAACAGTCCATAACCGGGTTTGCCGCTTTCTCCCCAAATCATTCTACCGTGGTCGGGGCGGAAATATCCGTTAAAGCCCGCTTTAACAAGTGCTTTAATAATGGCATTCATATCAAGTGAGCCCTCTCTTGTTAAATGTCCCGATTCCTCGAACGAGGTGTCCTCAAGAATCTTCACATTACGAAGGTGCATAAAACCGATTCGATTCATCGATGCATATTTTTCTACCATTTTCGGTATATCATTTTGCGGTGCGCAACCCAATGAGCCGGTGCAAAGACAAAGTGTGTTTGCGGGGGAATCAACCAGCTTTAAGAATCTATCTAGATTCTTTTCATCTGTAATAATTCTCGGTATGCCAAAAATCGGATACGGCGGGTCATCGGGATGTATGGACATAACAACGCCGCACTCCTCGGCTACCGGAATAACTGCCTTTAAGAAATATTCAAGATTTTTCCAAAGACCCTCTTCACCAAGAACGGCATAAGCCGAAATCAGCTCTCTAACCTCATCCTGTGTATAGCTTGAATCCCAACCGGGAAGATGAATATCATCTTTTAATGGGTCGAGTCCCTTCATCTGCTGCCAATACATAACTAAACTTGTTGAACCGTCAGCCGCTGGTTTATCAAGCTGTGTTCTTGTCCAGTCAAACACCGGCATAAAGTTGTAGGTAACACATTTTACACCGTGTTTTGCACAGCGGCGGATGTTCTCACAATAGTTTTCGATGTGCCTATCCCTTTCGGGCTTTCCGAGTTTGATTTCCTCGGTTACGGGAATGGACTCCACCACATCAAAAACGAGTCCGTTTTCACGGCAGCGGTCGGCTATATGCTTAATGCTTTCCTCCGGCCATACTTCACCCGGCTTTACATCGTAAACTGCCGACACAATTGACCTCATACCAGGAATCTGTCGAATATATTCAAGTGTTACGGGGTCAGAATCACCATACCAACGAAATGAACTTTTCATCGCTCTACCTCCATTAAATATTAAAATATCTCTTTGCATTGTTAGTACAAATATCTTTTATCAATTCTCCTGCAAATTCTATATCACACGGATACTCGCCGTTTTCTATCCAAGTTCCGATTAAATTGCACAAAATTCTGCGGAAATACTCGTGCCTTGCATAGCTTAAAAACGAGCGACTATCGGTAAGCATTCCTATAAAGTTTCCAAGCACCGATAGGTTGGCAAGACTTGTCAGTTGCTTTATCATACCTGTTTTGTTATCATTGAACCACCAAGCAGAGCCGTGCTGTATTTTACCTACAACCTCACTGCCCTGGAAAGCACCGAGCAGAGTATCTATCCACTCATCATCCGCAGGGTTTAAGCTATATAAAATAGTTTTAGGTAGCTTGTTATCCTTTTCAAGTGCATCCATCACCTTATAAAGTGCGGCGCAGCTATCGGTAACTGCCATTGAGTCAAAGCCCGTATCGGCTCCGAGTTCATCAAAACGGCGACTGTTGGGGTTTCGCATACAGCTAAAATGCAGCTGCATTACCCAGCCGTATTTGGCATATTCCCTACCGCAGTGAAGCAGCAGCGCCGTAGCATACGCCTCGGCTTCCTGTCTGGTTACGGTACCGCCCGATAAGGCAGTTTTTAAAGTTTCGTTTATCTCACTGTCACTCGCTTCACGGAACATCACATAGTCGAGTCCGTGGTCGGATGCACGGCATAAATTTTCATCAAAGTATTTAATTCTCTCACTTAATGCACGTTTTACATCATCTAATGTTTGAATTTTAAAGCCGACCGTATCGCACAGCTTTTTAATATAATCGGCAAACCCTGCTTTGTTTATATTAAGCAGAGGGTCGGGACGAAAAGAGGGGCAAACTTTAGTTTTAAGCCCTTCCTCCCTTAATTTTTTGTGATAATACAAATCACTGCATGGGTCATCGGTTGTGCCTATCATAGCCACATTGCTTTTGGCTATAAGCGTGCGTGCCGACATATTCTTTAATTTTTCGGTTGTGAGAAGCCAAACCTCTTTGGCTGTGTCGGCATTTAAAACACCCTCAAACCCAAAGTAGTTTTTTAGCTCCAAATGGCACCAATGATACATCGGGTTACCAATGCATCTTGGCAAACACTCGGCAAATTTTACGAATTTGTCATAGTCGGGCGCACTTCCCGTAATATACTCCTCATCTACACCGCACGAGCGCATAATTCTCCATTTATAATGGTCGCCGCCGAGCCATACCTGTGTAATGTTTTCAAATTTACGGTCCTCAAATATTTCCTTTGGGTCGATATGGCAATGATAATCTAAAATCGGCATATTCTCAGCATAGCCGTGATAGAGCTCTTTTGCCGTTTCGCAAGATAGTAAAAAATCGTTATCTAAAAATTGTTTCATCGTTTTTCCCCTTTACTGTTTTACCGATTCTCTATATTCCTTGGGGGTTTTACCCGTATGCTTTTTAAACACCTTTGAAAAATACTGCACATCCATTATACCGCAGTGCAGTGCAACGGTTTGTATTTGCAGCCGTGTTGTGCCCAGAAGCCGCATGGCTTGTTTTATGCGCTCCTCGGTTATATATTGGGTAACCGTTTTGCCTGTTTCCTTTTTAAAAACTGCCGATAAATACCCTGCGCTGATATTTTGTGCCGCAGCTAAAGTACTCAAGCTTAAATCAGCAGATAAATCGGTATGAATATAAACTACCGCCTTTTGCACTGTGGCGGAATAGTTTTTAACCGAGTGCTTACGCACAAGTCTACAATACGAACGGAACATTTCAGGCATTAGCTCCTGACCCTCTTTGGTTGTAGAGAGCTTTTCTATTTTTGCGGCAAAATCCGATGATATATCGTTTAAATGCACAGGATGAACGCCGCCGCCCTCGGCTGCCTTACGCAAAAGCGTATTCATTATAATGCAGTAATTTTTAAGATTGCGCAGCGGGTCGGTAAGCCGCTTTTCAAACATATTTGCCGAAAAGGTGGAAGAAAACAGTGATACCTTTTGCGTCTGTCCGTTTGCCACCGCCTGCATAAGCTCATTTTCAAAGGCGTAGCGCTTCTCCATAAGCTGCATATTGAGTAATATTTCATTATTGTGAACATTGCTTTTATTAAGCGGTAAAATATTATCGAAGTTGTCATAGGTTATTTCCTCTACCGAATAGGCACCGACACCGCCCCAAATATGCTCAGCAAAGCTTTCCAGCATATAAAATACTGCACTTGTTTCCTCGATAATTGGTATGCTGCTATAATAACTCTCAAGCAGTTTAAAGTTTTGTGGGGGAACCGAGTATTTCTCCCCTATCTCGAGTATCTTGCTTTGGGGTAAGCTTTGTGGCATATACGGTCCTATAACCATAAGCGTTGACTCACTCATTTGCGGTAAAAGAAGAAGTATATAATCAAATTCAAAGGGTGTTTCCAATTTATATATGGTGAATGGCTTTATAGAGGATATAAACCCATATAGTGTGCCTTCATCCTTTATTTCACCAAACAGCCCTTTAAATCCATTATCAAAGATTTTTTCGGGGGATTTCTCATAGTCAATAAACGATATCTGCAAACGACTCTTTTTTAGCGTCGAGCATAAAAAACGCAGTTCGTTCTCGTAAAACACCTCTACACCCCCATACAAAATGAACAAATTTATCCACTTCTTTTAATTATTTTATTACATATTTTAGTTAATTTCAATAGGTAATTTATTAAAATAATTAAAATATTCCAAGTTTTAATTAAATTTTTACTCACAAATATCTGTGAAAGGTTTTATAATAGATTTGTAAGATTTTAAAGTTATATTCTTACAGAAAGAAGGATGGAGAAAATGAGTAAACAACCAAAACTCGACTCTAATGGCTTCCGCAAATTCGGCATCCGTGACAGTATCGCTTATGCCGCCGGTGACCTTGCCTGCAACATGAGCTTTGCGCTTAAAGGCACTATGTCAATTTTCTGGACACAGTTTATGGGTATGGACCTGTGGTATGCACTGCTTTTAATCATAGTGCAGGTATGGGATGCCATAAATGACCCGCTTATCGGTTCTATTATTGATGCTGACAGACATCAGTATAAGAAAAACAAGTTCCTTACATACATTTGGGCCGGTTCTCTCGGACTTATTATAGGTGGCGCTTGTTGTTTCTTGCCTTTCCCCAATGCGCCTACTTGGGCTAAGTTCATAATCTTTATTGCAGGTTATGTTGTTTGGGATGCTTTCTATACTGTAGCAAACGTTCCTTACGGCTCACTCTTGTCGCTCATTTCTAACGATGTTAAGGACAGAGCTTCTCTCTCAGCTTGGCGTTCAATCGGTTCCATCTTCGGCAATATGCTCCCGATGGTAATTCTTCCCTTTATTATTTATGACAGCAATAACAACCTCATTGGTGAGCGTGTATTTATAGCTGCTCTTATTATGGGTGTGCTTGGTTTCTTCTGCTTCCAGTTTATGATTAAAAACACTGAAATCCGTGTTGAAACCAACGTAACACTCAATGAAGATGCACCAAAATTTAATGTATTTAAGGCATTTGGTAACTTTATAAAGAACCGCCCCGCAGTTGGCGCTACAGTTGCCGCTATGGGTATGTTCATCGGTATGCAGGGCGCTACCACCGCTGTTACCGTTATCTTCCAGTCCTATTTCAAAAACGTTCAGATTTCGGGTATAGTTCAGCTCTTTGCTATGATTCCGATAGTTGTATTTACTCCTCTTGCTCGTAAGATGGTTGCTAAATACGGTAAAAAAGAGCTTGCAACATTTGGCTCTATCGTTTCAATTATCGCAGGTCTGGGTCTATTTATCATTACGCCTAACAACACAGGCCTCGACCTTATAATTTATATTGTTTGTCAACTATTCTTCTCATTAGGCCTTGGTATCTATTCTACGGTATCTTGGGCTATGATGGGTGATGCTATCGACTATAATGAGTGGAAATTCGGCACTCGTGAAGAGGGCGTTGTTTATTCGCTCCATTCGTTCTTCCGTAAGTTAGCACAGGGTATTGGTCCCTCGCTCGTGCTTATCATCATGGTTGCTTTCGGATATGTTGGCGCAAATGAAGGAAATCAGCTGTGGGAAGTTGCAATTAACATGCGTTATATTGTTGCTGCAACATTCCTGTTCTCCGCTATTCTCCAGTTTATTGGTCTTGGCCTTATCTACAACCTCGATAAGAAGACCTTGGCTCAAATGAACAAAGAGCTCGGACGTGACATCGAAGAACAAAACTCTGACAATTTAGCTTAATGTTTTAAAGTCCGATTGTCAGGCCACAATCGGACTTTTTTATATATTTTTTCGGAGGAAAATAAATGAGAAACATTTTAAACCTAAATGCAAATTGGTTGTTCAAAAAGGACACAACCGATATCACCTGTAAAGATTGCGAGGCCATAAATCTTCCGCACTCTTGGAATGCCGAGGACGGTATGGATGGCGGTAACGATTATTTCCGTGGCTCGTGTCTTTACACTAAGACATTGAATAAATCGGAGCTTCCCGCTGCCGACCTTTATTACCTTGAGTTTCGTGGAACAAATTCTTCCGCCGACCTTTTTGTAAACGGTGAAAAATTAGCGCACCACGATGGCGGTTATTCCACCTGGCGAGTAAACATTACCGACCATATAACCGAGCAAACCGAAATTGCACTTATCGTTGATAACACCGCTAACGATACCGTTTATCCACAGATGGCGGACTTTACCTTCTACGGTGGTATCTACCGTGATGTTAACTTAATTTGCGTAAATAATAGTCACTTTGACCTTGACTACTACGGTGGTCCCGGCTTTATGATTACACCGACAGTTGAGGGCAAAAATGCAACCGTTGAGGTTGAAGCTTTTGTTAAAAATCTAACCGATAATCAAAAATTGGTTTATACCATTTATGATAAGGAAGAAAAAGAGCTTTTAAAAACCGAAGCAACCGATACAAAGGTTCTCTTTGAAATTAAAGATGTTCACCTTTGGCACGGACGTCGTGACCCCTATCTTTACTGCTGTGAAGTAGAGATTACCGAAAACGGTGAGGTAATAGATAATGTTTGCAGCCGTTTTGGTTGCCGCAGCTTTAAGATTGATGCCGACAACGGCTTTATCTTAAACGGTGAGGAATATCCGCTTCGTGGTGTATCACGCCATCAAGACCGTTGGGGCTTTGGTAACGCCCTGCTGCCCGAACACCACACCGAAGATATGGATTTAATTTGCGAGGTTGGTGCTACAACAATTCGTTTGGCACACTACCAGCACGACCAGTACTTCTATGACCTGTGTGATGAGCGTGGTATGGTTATTTGGGCTGAAATTCCCTATATTTCGAAGCATATGCCAACAGGCCGTGAGAACACTATTTCTCAAATGAAGGAGCTTGTAATCCAAAACTACAACCATCCGTCAATCGTAGTTTGGGGACTTTCTAACGAAATTTCTATTGGCGGCTCGGATGATGATTTGCTCGAAAATCATAGAATACTTAACGACCTTGTTCACGATTTAGACAAGACAAGACTCACCACCATTGCTGCCGTTTCAATGTGCAAAATGGATGACCCGTATTTGCTTATTCCCGATGTTGTTTCCTACAACCATTACTTTGGTTGGTACGGTGGTGATACATCTATGAACGGACCTTGGTTTGATAAGTTCCATGCAATGCACCCTACCATTCCGATAGGTTGCTCCGAATACGGCTGTGAGGCACTTAACTGGCATACCTCCGAGCCCAAGCAGGGCGACTACACCGAGGAGTATCAGGCATACTACCATGAGGAGCTTATTAAGCAGCTGTTTACCCGTAAATATATGTGGGCAACACATGTTTGGAATATGTTCGACTTTGGCGCCGATGCTCGAAACGAGGGTGGTGAGAACGGACAAAACCATAAGGGTCTTGTAACCATTGACCGCAAATATAAGAAGGATTCCTTCTATGCATACAAGGCGTGGTTATCAGATGAGCCGTTTGTGCATCTTTGCGGTAAGCGTTATATCGACCGAGTAGAAGATGTTACTAAGGTTACTGTTTACTCGAATCAGCCCGAGGTTGAGCTCTTTGTAAACGGAGAGAGCATAGGTAAGAAAACCGCCGATGACCACTTCTTCTATTTTGAGGTTAAAAATGAGGGAGAAAGCACCATCACAGCAAAGTCGGGAGAACTGATCGATGAAGGTACTATCCGCAAGGTAGAAGAGCGTAATATGGACTATGTGCTCGTAGAAAAGGGTGCCGTTCTTAACTGGTTTGATATTGATGCCCCCGAGGGTCGTTTCTCGCTTAATGATAAGATTTCCGATATTATGGAGTCACCCCGTGGCAAGCTTTGGTTTGTTGGCGTGGGCCTTAAAATCAAGAAAAAGATGGATGAGGGAAAGAAAAATAAGGATAAAAAATCAGGCGGATTTGATGTAGACCTTAAATCAGGCGACAGCGGTCTTATGCAGATGATGGGCGGCTTTACGGTACTTCGCCTGACCGGTATGATGGGTATGATGAACATAAGCTTTACCAAGGAAGAGCTCCTTAAAATGAACAAGAAGCTAAACCGCATTAAAAAACCCAAAAAATAAAAACCGATAAAAAAACTCAACCGAATTTTCGGTTGAGTTTTTTGTTTTTAAAAATATCAAACTGTCTCGTTTTCCTCGGCTGTCGGCACTTCTTCGTTTACAACATCTTCTACAGCCGTTTCCTGTACGGCGGCTACACTTTGTGCTGCCAACGCCTTTTTGGCTTTTGCCTTTTTAATAACTACATATTCTATCATAAGCACTATTGCAAAAACGAGTATTGCCGCTGTCCTTACAATTAGTCCTGTTGTGAGGGATACCGAAAGTCTGCCAATAACGCTTCCTAACAACGCCTCGCCCTGTGCCAATTGCTCGATTGCATTTGCTCCTACAACAAACGCCAAGCACACCAAAATGGCAATTCCCGATGCTATAAATAAATCAATTGAAAGCCATTTGATACCTTTAAAGCCAGGCAAACGGCAAACAAATATAAGCGCCGAAAGAAGTATTAAGGTGACAATTATCGAAATCTTTATACGTGTAGCCCTACCTATAATATCAAATGCTATTTGAATTTCGGGGTTTTCCTCTACATGCTCTTGCACCAACTCTTGCGGCTTGGGTAAAGAGTTTATAAGCTCACCCGCCTGTAAATCGATAGCTTTTTTTAATTCCTCTGCTATCTCCTGTTCGGACATATCACTCGGTGCACCTTCTATTTCCATCATAACGGCAGTCAGCTCATCAATATTATCTTCAACTATTTTCTTGAGTGCCTCTGCCGTAAGCTTGGATTCGGTGGTCTTGCCGCTTAAGGTGTTTGTAATGTCGGTTGCGTACAACTCAAAAAATTCTCTTGCGGCGTTTGTTGTCAAAATCGCCTCCATGCCCGCCTGCTCAGCAGTTTCAGACCCCTCGGTTACTATAGATGATATATCAATATCTGTAACCACTTTTGATAAATTCTTTGGGTTAAGCAGGGATAACGATGACAAAACAATCGGCGAAACAATTAAGCTTATAACCAAAACAAAGCTTAAAATAATCGCAAAAATGATTCCCAAAACATTTAATGCTTTTTTACCGCTACTCATAATTTTTCTCCTTTTTTATACTTGACAATATTTGTATTGTTTAATTAAATTCTAATTGAGAAAAAGTAAAATGTCAATTAAAATTTATCTTCCCTCTTAATCAGAAAGTTTATTATAAACGGTACACTCACAAGTCCTGTTAGCACATCGGCTAAGGGTTGAGAAATTTGTATGCCTGTAAGCCCCCACAAGCTTGTGGTTATAATAAGGGTTGGTATAAACATAATACCCGAGCGCATAAGCGATAAAATAGATGACATAACGGGCTTTCTCGCACTTTGGTAAAACATATTTATAGGTACCGACAAAGCCAAAAACATAGTGCCAAAGCAGGCATATTTTAGTGCCGCTGTACCGATTTTTACAGTTTCGGCATTGTGCTGGAATATATAAACTATATCCTTTGCAAAAAACATACAGGGAACTGCTATCATACATATTAAAACAATACCTATACCCATAGTAACTATGAGTCCACGCTTTACTCTATCATATCTTTTTGCTTGATAGTTAAAGGATGCCACGGGTTGATAGCCCTGACCAATACCCAGTCCCACGCACATAATAAACATACTTACACGACCCACAACGCTCATTGCAGCTATTGCGGCATCCCCGTACGGACGGGTAAGATTATTAAGCATACCGTGGGAGATGGAGCTGAGCCCCTGTCGAATAAGTGCAGGGAAACCGACCATGCATATATTTAAATATTCACGGTAACTTTTTGATACCGCCGATATTTTTATGGTGCTTTGTGCTTTAGAGCTAAAGAACACCAGCAAAATAACAAAGCTTATACTTTGTGAAACAACGGTTGCAATACCTGCACCCAATATACCCCATTTTAGCACCGACACCAACAGCCAGTCACCAAAAATGTTGATTATTGCACCCGATACCAAGCCAAACATTGAATAAAACGCCTTGCCCTCATATCTTAAATTGTTATTTAGCACCATAGAGCCGATAACAATCGGACAGCCGAGCAATACACAAGCTCCGTACTGTTTAGCATAAGGTAAAATGGTGTCTGTGCTGCCGAGCAACCTTAATAGAGGAGTTAAAAATATACCGCCCAAAACAAGAAACACTATGCCTACCGAAATTCCTGTAAAAAAAGCGGTTGAAACATATCTATCGGCTTCATCGGTGTCCTTGTCGGCTAACGCCTTTGAAACCATTGTGCCCGAGCCCTGTCCCAACATAAAAGCAATTGCCTGAATTACCGCTTGTAAAGCAAACAATATACCCGTTGCCGCTTGCGGACTCTCACCTAAGCTGCCCACAAAGTATGTATCTACCATATTGTAAATGTTGGTAACCAGCATTGATATTGTTGTTGGTATACCAAGCGACACAATAAGCCGAACAAGAGGTGTTTCGGTCATTTTTTTATAATAAATGTCTGACGCTGTCATTTTTACGCCTTCTTTCGACAATAATTATACCACTCATTTAAACCCATTACAACATTTATCTCTTGAAATATATTGTATTTAGTATTACAATGTAATTTGTAGAAATGTGTATTATTTTAGGTGATAGTTATGTATGAAAAATTATATATAGTAATCCCCTCTCTTGACCCTGATGAAAAGCTTAAAGCCACCATTACCGGTTTAAAGGAAGTGGGCTTTTGCAACTTTGTTTTGGTTGATGACGGAAGTAAAGAAGAAAACCGTGATTTTTTCCCCGAGGAAGCAAAAGACATCGTTTTACTTCGCCACAGGGTTAATCGGGGTAAGGGCGCTGCGCTTAAAACGGCTTTTAAATATATTTTATCGAACTGTCCCGATGCCGAGGTCATTATAACGGTAGACGGTGACGGTCAGCATCTGCCGAGTGACACCTTAAAATGTGCCGCCGCATTATCGGGAGGCAATGAAATTATACTCGGCTGCCGAGATTTTAAACTGGACAACGTGCCCCGCCGCAGCCGCTTCGGAAATACTATGACGTCTCTTGTTTTTAAGCTGCTTTGCGGTATTAGGATAAGTGACACCCAAACAGGACTTCGTGTGTTCCCTCGTGTGCTTTTACCAAAGCTTATAGAGGTAAATGGTGAGCGTTTTGAATACGAAACCAATATGCTGCTAAAGCTTTCAAGCCAAGGCATTACATTTCGGGAGGAAAAAATAGAAACGGTTTATATTGAAGAAAACCGCACTTCACATTTTCATCCCATTAAGGATTCCTTGCGTATCTACCGATTTATTTTGGCTTACTTTTTAAGCGCAGGTATATCCTTTATTACCGATATATCATTTTTTTATATTATTCTAAAGTTTTTCGGCGCAATGCTGGGCAACTGGGCTGAAGCGGTTGCAACGGTCGGTGCCAGAGCGATATCCTCGGTTATTAACTTTACACTTAACCGCAAAACCGTTTTTGATAACCACCAACCTATACGAAAAACCGTTTTTAAATATACTATACTCGCCGTATGTCAAATGGTAACCTCTGCGGCGCTTGTGTCCCTTATATCAATATTACTCGCATCGCAACCCTTTGGCAGTACGCTGATTAAAATACTTGTTGATACCTGCCTTTTCTTCTTTAGTTATCGCTTACAGCGTTGTTGGGTTTTCAAGGAGAAGTCGGAAAAAACCGAAAACAAGAAAGCCAAAAAGCTAACACCTAAAAAGATTATAGGGCGTTCATTATTAGCGTTCTTCACCGCAATAATTATGGTGCTTGTAACTGCGGTTTCGGGGTGTCTTGTTATCTGCTACGGGCCGAGCAAGTCACTAAGAGATATGCTGGTTATATCGGCAAAGCAGGCCAGTGCTACAAAATGGCTCCCTGGACTGTTTTTACCCGAAAGCACCGTAAACGAAATCATGGAAAACAGCGAAAAGGTATCAACCGATAACGTTACCATTGATGAATTTATAACCGACAGCGGCGAGGATGAATGGGCGGACGCCATTGACGGTATGAAGCTTATTTTCTTAAACGAGCCACGCTTTAAAGCTTACCTGTTAATGATAAAGGACCCCTCGAGAATAAGCGTAGGTGTATCATCGAGTAATTTCTCAACCGCAACCGAGGGTCTTCGTATGCTTGACCTTGTATCAAAATACGACTGCATTGCCGCAATAAATGCAGGTGAATTTGCCGATATAGGCGGTACGGGTACTGGCGCTCGGCCGATGGGACTTACCTATTCAGGCGGTAAAATGGTTTGGAACGATGGCGCAAAGCGTACATTTATTGGCTTTGATAAAAACAACAAGCTTATCTGCCGTGAAACTATGACAAAGCAGCAAGCCGACAGTCTCGGCATTCGTGACGCTGTGTGCTTCCAAACGGGTAATGTTTTGATAGAGGAATCGGGCGACACCGTTAAGCTATATTACTCAAACAACAACAGCGGTACTGCACAGCGCACCGCTATAGGTCAACGCTCCGACGGAACTGTACTACTGCTTGTAACCGATGGCAGAACGGCTGAGAGTATTGGCGCTACGAGAAACGATGTTATAGCAATTATGGCTCGGTACGGTGCTGTTAATGCAGGTATGCTTGACGGTGGCTCCTCGGCAATGCTTTACTACGAAAATTATTTTGATAAATACGATGTAAATAAGCAGGAGCTTGATACCTATCAAAATTTAGGTCTTGTAAACCGCTACAAAGCATTTATGCGCCCCCGTAGAATTCCCACCTACTTTATAGTGTCAAAGGAGTACGACAATGACTAAAAAACCGTTATTTTATAAAATTTATTTTGCCGTTGTCGCTGTTTTCCTGTGTGCTCTCACAGTAGCACTTATTTTACTCAACGGTTGGCTTAAGAGCTATGAAGCGGCGCAACCCGTAAACCTTATAAACAGTATTGTGGAAAAGCATCTAAAGGTGGGCGACATTGCCTATTTGCAGGAGAATTACGCACTTAAAATCTCGCCCTACGAAACACCTGAAAATATTACCGCATTTTTTGAAAACGAGATTTATAGCAAAACGCTCTCCTCCGTAGTTTCTGCTAAAAGACCCGATGACTGCGATGCGGCGTATACCATAAAAGCCGATGATAAAAAGCTTTTAAACATTTATCTTAAAAAGGAATCGGATGCAGCGTCATTCCTGCCGACCTATACCGTTTTAAGAGCCGAGCTCGATAGTGAGTATTATAAAAGTATTAGTATCACAATGCCTCAAAACTGTGAAATTAAGGTAAACGGCATAACGCTCGAAAATGATGTCCGTAAGGATAGTGAAATACCCGAATTTGTGAAAAAATATCTTGAGGGTGAAAAAACCACAAAGCAACAAATTGCAGTAATTGAAAACCTATTAAGCGATAATGTGAGCGTTGTGGCGGTTATGAACGGCAAACAAACCGAGGTTCACAAAAACGATACCACCTATTCTGTTTACCAATATATTGATAATTCTATAAAAAATAAAGTACAATATGTTGCAACCGAGGGCTCAAAGGCGTATGCGGGTTATATGCAGGCAGACGCCACACTCTCACAGGTTGCCGCCTACTTTGATACCGGCTGTGATTTTTACAAAAATATACGCTCAAGCTATACCGACCATATCCTTGAGCATACCGCAGCCGGCTTTGATGATGTAGAGAATAACGAAGTATTTAAATATTCCGATAATATTTACAGTTGCCATGTAAAGTTTACACAGGTGTTAAAGCGCAACGGTATGACATATAAAATTTATTTTGATAAATATGTATTTTTAGAAAAGCACGGAGCTTCGTTCCGTATAATTGATATTAAAAGTCCGGAGGGCGAGTAATGAATGGTTACGAACTTAAAATACTGGATTTTGTAAGAGAAAATCTTGCAAATCCTGTATTGGATGCAGTAATGCCGATAATCACTAAATTTGGTGACGGCGGCATTTTCTGGATTGCCCTTGCAGTGATTTTTATTATATTTAAAAAGACACGAAAAATGGGACTGTGTATGGGTTTATCCCTGCTAATAGGCTTTTTAACGGGAAATATAATACTCAAAAATGTTATTGCTCGTATACGCCCGTACGACCTAAACCCCGAAATAGAGTTACTTGTTAAGCATTTATCCGACTACTCTTTTCCGTCAGGACACACTTTAGCATCCTTTGATGCGGCTGTTGCGATTTTTATCAACAACAAAAAGCTCGGTATACCCGCCCTTGTTTTAGCTTTTTTAATCGCAATATCAAGGATTTATCTTTATGTGCACTACCCCACCGATGTTTTAGCGTCAATCGTGCTTGGTATTGGGATTGCTATTCTTTCCTGCGGGGTTATTAAAAAATGTGAGAATAAAATACCTTATCTTAGATAACAAAAATCACTGCCTATGTAAAGGCAGTGATTTTTTATCGTGCTTATAGATCTGTATTTTCGATCAATTCTTGTGAAAAATTAACATTATTTTTTCATCTGTAAAGATTTTGCAGCGTTCAATTCTACTTCAATTTCCTTTAAGGAAACCTGTTTTTCCTCGACACCGTAGAAATTCGGTTCATCTTCGGGAACGTATCTTGAAAACTTATTGTTTGTGCGGACATATCTTCCCATAAATGCTCCAATTTCCGTATACACACCATCGGGAAATGGTGGTTCGTTATTTATTGGTGCCGATAGGAAAATCATGTACTCATCACCTACTTTTAGTTCGGACGATCCCATAAAATCTGTTTTAAGCACAGTGTTGTTGATTTGTTCAGCAGTATAACTTGAAAATTTACCCTTCCCAAAAACTTCAATATGCTTTGAAAGTCGAGCGTATCCGCCAGCGGTTAATACTGATATTAAATCATTTTCTTCCAAGTTTCCCTTATAAACATTTTCAACGGCAAAAGTATATATGGTATTACCAACTCCGCTGTTGTCAAAATAAGATATTTCTTTTACGGTTCCACAAACGATATTTTCCGAATCGGGATATAGTTCTTCTACATTGCTATATATTTTTGAAAAATCCGGACTTGATTTTAACTCTATAATGTTGTCAAAATTTTCCGGATCAAAGGTATCATCTACTGCAACCGTTTTATCAGTAAAGTATGTTTCTGCGAGTGTGCCTTTTTTGCTATTACAACCAGTACAACAAATCAAAATAATAGCAGAAATAATTATAAAGCACATAATCTTCTTAGTCATCATTTTTTCCTCCTTATCAACCGTAAAGATGGTTTATAGTTGCTAAATCAGTATAATTGGCTCTCGTTGCAGTTCTCCCGTTTCCCAACTGTGTCATAATTCTATTAGGATCAGTTGAATGAGCTAAGCCCATACAATGGCCAAACTCATGAGCAATTGTTCCTTTTTTTTCCGAAGTGCTAAGAACGTTAAAATTAGATGTGTTTAAAATTATTTTTGTCCATTTATAGTTAGACGTTGGTACACCCATATCTTGATTAGATGTATCATAGAAAAATGATTCTCCTAATACACCAAAATCATGGGGATACATTTGTTTCTTGTAAATATCAAAAACAGAACTACTTTGACTTGATATTTGTCTTATTAAAATTGATGTGGTTAATATACTTGAAGTATTAACCCATTCATATCTAACTTGCGATATTTGGTCAGTAAGTGAAGATGCTGAAGAATCAATCCAATAATATCTTACATGGTCTCCATAACTTCCTACTCCGTTTATTAACTTTGCGTCATTAGACCAAGTTAAAAATCCGTTGTGAGCAGATGCTTTTAGTGTCGGGAAAGAAAACATAGTTATCAACACACAAGCACAAGTAACTATCGAAATAATACGTCTTTTTTTTCTTTAACATCTTAAATTCCTCCTAATAGTTTTTAATTAAATATATTTTGGGGAAACATTGGTAACACCTACTTTCATATATTATAGTTTAATTACACATCAATTAATTATTTTTATGTTTTAATAAAATGTACATTGATCATAATTACATTAACATATTAAAAAACATTTAAAAATGGCTTCTTGCTTATCTCAGTCCTTTAAGCATCTCATAAATTTCATCCGACATAGCACAAAAGTAGTTTTCGTAGAAAAAAATCTTTTGTTCAAAACTGAAATATACCCTATAACCACCATCTATATATCCATCAAAATAAAAGGCGAGTCGGTCGATTGTGCGGTTATCTACCCATTTTGCAGTTTCTAGCATAAGCATCAATTTTTCATATTCATTATGTCCTAACTCGGTTTTACTTGCAAAATTTAATTGTTCATAAAGGTCTTGGTTATTCTCATTAATCGGTTCCTTATAGTAATATATAAAGCCATACTCGTGTGACATATAAACATCAGATTCAACAATATGAGTGCTGTTATTAAGATTGATGGAATTAGTTTCTGCCGAAACAAACGGTGCCCTTAAGAATAATAAAATCAAACTCGCCGTAGCAACAAGAGATACTAAAACCCATAGCACAGCGGGCTTTTTATATTTAACCACATTTGCTATACGGCTCTTAACACCTATTTCTCCAAAAGCCACGGGCCATGCTGAAAACTTCTTATATGTTGTACTGCAAACAAGTAATGCTGCTGAATACTGCTTTTTGTATTCAGCATTTTTCCCGCTTATTACCCGCTCATCGCAAGAAAGCTCTATATCCTTGCAAAACAAGAAATATGCAAGCCATACAAACGGATTAAACCAATGAAGTGACAACAAAATAAATCCCAATAACTTCCAAATATGGTCTCCGTGTGACAAATGACAGTTTTCGTGGTCGATAACATACTGTAACTGCTTATCATCAATAATAGACGGCAAATACACCTTTGTTTTTATTATCCCGAAAATAAAAGGCGTTTGTATGTTGTCGCAAATCCTATATCTGCTATCAAGAGTTATCGAAATATCAACTCTTTTTTTGAGTTTTATATAACTGATAATGAGATACGTTGCCATCGCCGCAACTCCCACAAGCCACACTACACCTAAAATTTCCGAAATACCCACACCCGACTGAGTTGTTGTAGTAATGGGTGCTGTAGGCATTGTGCCTTGCGGCAAGATTTCGGTTACGTTGATTTCGGGTGTTTTTATCTCGTTAATATCTATCTGCGGTACAACTCCCACTTTGCTCTCGATTTTAAACGGAAACACCAACCGTATTCCCACCAAAAGCCACATAACATTTCTTATCCATTTGGGCGATTTTTGTAATATTAACCGTAAAACAACTACTGCAATTATAAGTACTATAGATGCAATGCTTATATCAACTATGTTGTAAAACAAATTTTGCATAACTAATCCTCAATACGCTTAATCATTCTCTTTATTTCTGCTATTTCTTCACTGCTTAACTTACGCCTGTTTGTAAAGGCAGCAATAAAACTCGGTAATGAACCGTCAAATGCTTGGTCAACAAATTTTTCGCTTTGTATAGAATAAAACTCTTCCCGACCTATTTTTGTGACAACAATTCCTGATTTGTTTTCGAAAATACCCCTATCACTTAATTTTTTCAGCACTGTATAGGTGGTAGACTTTTTCCAGCCCAATTCCTTTTCGCATATTTTAACAAGCTCGGGCGATGATATGGGGGACGCATCCCATACGATATTTGCAAAATGGGTTTCCACTACTCCTAATTTAATTTCTTGCATTTTAATTCCTCCGTCAGTCGATTGTCAGTAGACTACGACTACAGTCTATCATCAATAGACTGATTTGTCAAGAAAAACATATGGAATATTTCCGAAGTATATGTTATAATGTATGTATCCCAACAAAAAGGAACTTTACTATGGAAAACAAAAAAAGTGATACTCTTGCCCAGCGCAAAAAAGCGCAGCAATCGTTTTTGAATCTAAAAAAAGTGCAAAAAGGTGAGCTTGAACCCGAAAAAACAGCCCAGCAGATAATTCCTAAAACCTTTAAAGAAAAAATCGTTAATTTTTGGTTTCATTACAAGGTGCATAGCATTTTGGTCGTTTTTTTCATAATTGTGTTGGCAATCGGTATAACCCAATGCTCTTCAAGAGAGAAATATGACGGTCGTATTGCCCTTTACACCTATCACCACTATACTGCAGCCGATTTAGAGCTGATTGAAAACTACCTTGTGCCCTATTTTTCCGATATGAACTGTGACGGTGAAGTAAATCTGCAAATAATTGACTGCTCCTTTACCACCGAGGGCACCTTTGATATGAACTATGTTTCTGCGCTCACTTCAAGACTGCAGTCGGTTATATCGGCAGAGGGGGATGTGCAGTTATTTATAATAACACCCGAAACACTTGAAAAATTGGATTCGATTTCAGAACAGTTACCCGAATTTTTTATAGACACCGCACCCTTTGATGAAGAGATATACGATATCGCAAATAAAGCCGGTGTAACGCTTCCTGAAAATTTAATGCTCGGTCAGCGTGCCGTTTCGGGAACACTTATCGGAGAACTTGATAATATTGATGAATATGTATCCAATGCAGAGCAAACAATGGATGAATTTAAGAAAAGACACACGCCGTAGCGTGTGCCTTTTCTTATGAGTTGGTCTATAAGCCGAGTTCTGTCGTGAACGACTATCTATCTCGACGCCGAATCGCTTCGGCGCTCCAGCCACTTTTCAGGGCACACCGGACAAGTGTATAGCCCTACTTAGTGTTGCTTCGGATAGGGTTTACAGGGCTTCTCGGTCTCCCGAAAAACCGGTGAGCTCTTACCTCGCCTTTCCACCCTTACCGTGTAGCCACGGCGGTATATCTCTGTTGCACTTTCCCTAAGGTCACCCTCGGCAGCCGTTAGCTGCTATCCTGTCCTGCGAAGCTCGGACTTTCCTCAGGCATACGCCCGCAGCCGTTCAACCAACTCACCCGTGTATTTTAACATAAAAACATCCTTGTGTCAAAAAAAATATTATTGAATACAATATAAAAGGTGATTTTATGGATAATAAATACTTTTTAGCGGCAAATTCTGCCGATGGCTTTTACAGCGTTTTTAATAGGTGCTACACCGCTAAGGACGGTTGGTTGGCATACATAATAAAGGGTGGCCCGGGCACGGGAAAATCATCCCTTATGAGAAAATTAGCCGAATCTGCACTTAAAAAGAACATACCTTATGAGTTGTGCCCCTGCAGTTCTGACCCTGCTTCGCTCGATGCGGTGATTTTTCCCTCGCTTAAAAAGGTGATTTTTGACGGTACAGCTCCGCACACCGTAGACCCTAAATACCCTGCTATTTGTGAGACCATAATAAACACAGGCGAGTTTTGGGACACTAACAAGGTGCAAAACAAACGCAATGAGATTATAGAGCTTACCGATAAAAACTCGGCTTTGCATAAAATAGCATCACAATACATTAAGGCGGCAGGTGGTGTGACTAAAAACAACTTCTCTTACGCATTAGCTGCTACCGATATTGAAAAATGCGTTAACTTTGCGGTCAAAGCTGCATCAAAAAATATTCCTATAACTACACCACAAGGCGCTAAAAAATGGGTGCGCTTTTTAGGCGGCATAACACCAGAGGGTATTGTGCATTACACCGATACCGTGAACTCCCTTCAAAACAAAATATTGATTGAGGACAAATACGGGGCGGTGGCAAGTATAATTTTATCGGCTTTCTCTGATATTGCTTTGTCTCGTGGCTATGAAATAATAGTTATTAAAAACGCCCTACTGCCCGACGACATAACCGATGCCGTTATTATACCCAAGCTACACCTCGCCGTTTGCCGTGAGTTTGAAAATGTGAAATATCAAAGCAATACCCGCCGCATACACTCCGAGCGCTTTACCGACTGTGATAAACTCTTAAAGCATAAGCAAAAACTGAATTTTAATAAAAAGATAGCCGACCGCTTATTGTTTAGTGCCGTTGACACACTAAAGGGTGCGAAATCGGTACACGATAAATTGGAAAGCCATTATATAGAGGCGATGAATTTTGATGCACTCGAACGCTTTACCGATAAATTTATAACCGAATTTTTTAAATAACAGAAAGCCACACGACATCGTGTGGCTTTCTATTTTAGTTTATTTTTCCGTAAAGCGGAATTTCTATATCACGCTTGGGCTCCCTTGCTACATCGGTAGCTACTTCGCTCTTTTTCGTGCGCTCATTTCTTCTTGAGCCCTTATCGTTTGTTATAACAACACGCCTACCTGCGCCCTCACCAACCGAATGCGAGGATACACCGTCAATCTCTTGAACCACGGTATGAATAATTCTTCTCTCATACGGATTCATAGGTTCGAGGGTACGACTTCTGCCTGTACGCAATACCTGTGAGGATACACGCCTTGCAAGACTTGTTAAGGTTTGCTCACGTCTTTCACGGTAATTACCGATATTGAGCGTTACCTTGTAATAGCCGTTTGCTGAATTTGCAGCAAGACTTGTTAAATACTGTAAGGAATCGAGTGTTTCGCCACGGCGACCGATTACCACGCCGAGTCCCTCACCCGAAATAAAGAGTACTGCTCCATTTTCCTTCTCGGCAACCTTAATGGCAATATTGCTGCAGCCGAGCTTTTCAAGTATTCCCGAAATATACTTTACTGCCTGACCTGCTTGAGAATCGGGAGCAATTTGTGACGCATCTACAGCGTTGCTTTCCTGCTGTGAAACTGCGGGAACTTCGGTGTTCTCGATTGCTTTTTCTACCTTTTTCTCGCTCTTTTTGGGTTTTTCGGCCTTTGCCTTTTTGGGTGCTACCTTGTCAGGCATTTCAATATATGCTTTAACCTCTGCCTTAGCACCGCCAAACAGACCTAATGCCTTTTTCTTTGGGGTGTTTAAAACCTCATATTCAATATCTTCTTCGGCAAATTTTTCGCCTAAAAGTAAATCACATAAATTATTCTTGGCTTGTTCGTATGCCTCTTCAATAGACACACCAAAGCCGATAGCTTCCTTAATCAAAATTAGTCCTCCTTATGAGATGCGAGTAGCTTACTTTCCTGCTCGTAACACTTGATGATATTTTTTGCCCTTTCCTTCGCAATCATTCTATACGGACCATAGAAACGCTGTACTCCCTCTTGGATAAATGCTGAAATAAAACTTGAGCAAGCCCAGTAAAAACCGAGTCCACAGGGTGCGCCGAAAGCGATAACAAGTGAGATAATCGGCATAAAGAGCATCATACCTGTCATATTAGGTCCACCGGGGTTTGACTTCTTTTGTGTGCGGATGGACAAAATAGAGGAAAACATTGCCGCCGCAAAAGAGAGGAACGGAATTATCCAGTTAATTTGAGCTTTTGAAAGGTTAGGGGTAAACTTCGGCACCGATGTTAAATCAATACCAAAGAAATTAAAGTTTATTTGATTTACTGCCGATAAAATTTCATTTACCTGTGCTTCAAGTCCGGCAGGGGCTACAAAGCCGGGGGCTTTAATGGCTGCAATAACATCCAAATCTAATCTTAAATTGTTTTCCATTTTAATGGTGCCTATTGCCTCGGCAACGCTTTTAACAACATCGGCATCAACGGTAGTAAGGTATGTTATCGGACCTAAAACAAGATAGTAAATCGACATCAAAAATACCAAACGGAATATCATAGGTAAGCAACCGCCACCCATAGATACATTTTCCTTTTGATACAATTCCTGCATAGCAGTATTGTATTTTTGCTTATCATCTCCGCACTTTTCCTTAAGTGCTTCAAGCTTTGGCTTAATGCGTGTTTGCTGCATGGAAGATTTTTGGCTTTTGATGGTAAGCGGAATCATACAAAGGTTGATAACCAATGTAAACACAAAAATCGAAATTGCAAAATTGTTACTGAAAACGCCCATTAAAAAACGTAATACATAAGATAAAATGTACTCGTTTATAAAATTAAATATAGCCATATATTTCTATCCTTTTTAAACGGTTATTTTCGTTTTTTCTTTTCGGGTACCGGGTCATATCCGCCCTTTGATAACGGATTGCACCTAAGAATTCTCCAAACGGCAAGCGCTGTTCCCTTAAGCGAGCCGTGTACCCTTATTGCTTCAATTGCGTAGTTAGAGCAGGTGGGAACAAATCTGCAACACCCCGGAGTATAGGGGGATATACTTTTTTGATAAAATTTTACCGCGCCTATGAGTATTTTACTTATCATCTTTTTTCCACATTTCAGCTGCAATTAAGTGTGACTTTATAGCGGCTGCTACATTATAGCTTTTTGCCGTGAGTATGCGTGACCTTGCAACAAATACAATATCACAGCCGCCATTTATATGCGGCAGGCACTGTCTGAACGCAGCGGTTATGACCCTCTTGGCACGGTTTCGCATAACTGCCGTTCCTATTTTTTTGCTCACGGTTATTCCGATTCTGGTTTTCTCATCCCTTGTTTTCATAATATATGACACAACAAATGGACTTACATACGATTTTCCTCGCCCGTAAACACGGCGGAATTCCTTATTGATTTTTAATTTTTCAAACATAAACTCAAACCTTTAAAAAAGAAAAGCCACCGTCATATAGTGGCCCTTAATTAGTAAGTGAGCTGCTTTCTGCCCTTAGCTCTGCGGCGAGCAAGTACCTTGCGACCGTTTGCTGTAGCCATTCTCTTTAAAAATCCGTGTTCTCTTTTACGGTGAATTTTTTTCGGCTGATATGTTCTTTTCATCGTTTTCTTTCCTCCTTATCAATTCAGGTCTTGGCTATGTGGCATAATACCCTTTATACATAACCTATCAATTTAAGATTATACATAAATTAGCGCTAAAAGTCAACTAAAAAAATATTATTTATAAAAATAATCCTACCCGTATCAAGTGCTCAGGTTAACGGGTAGGATTTGCTTTATATGTTAAAAACTTTTCTAATAATGGGTATGCGTATAAGTATTATCGCACCAATTAAGGTTAATACCAGTTCACATCCCATAAACGTTCCGTTATACACAAGTGAATATATATACGGGTTGCCGAAAATATCGAAGGTTTTAAAGAATATGCTTCCCGACACGAAATGGCATAAAAATCTACCAACTAATGATAGTGTTACGCCCATTATTATGCCGATATCCTTTTTGTGCCTAAACAGTCCCGACAGGCAAAGACCGGCAAATGCGAAAATATAGTCAAATAGAATTACGCCGATGAGTACCCACGGGGTGAGTCCCCAACCAAACACTCCGCTTAACATCATTTGTATTACCCCATACAAAAAGCAGGGCGCTATGGCATACTTTGTGCCATACAGTATACTAATTAGGCACACCGGCAACATCGAAAACGGCGTTACCGCACCACCGAGTGGCATTTGCCATAGCTTTAACACGCTGAGCACGGTGGATAGAGCTATCATCATAGCAGAAACTGTTAATTTTTGTAATTGTTCTTTTTTCATTTTAATTTCCCTTTCGGCAAATAAAAAATGCCGCAGATGAACTGCGGCATAAACTCTAAAGCGTATTTCCTACGTCGGCATTATCCGCATCAGGTTATGGGTCGAAGCATAACGGCTTCCTCTCAGCCCGAGTTAATCGAGCTCCCCTTTCTATTTGCAAGTATTTTTTGCACTTGACAATGATACTTTATCACAATACCCTTTCCTTGTCAAGCACTATTCCTCTTCCTTCTCCTGTGTTTGCTCGAGCTCAATATCGGCATTAACATTAAAGCCGCCCAAAAACTCATCACTTCGAGTAATTATAGGATACTGGACATTCATTTTTTCTACAATATCATCAAGACTCGGCCCGTCAGCCATTTGGTTTTCAACCTCGCTTACGGCATCGGCAACATCCCATGAAAGCCATTTTTCAATTAGCTGTTCACCCTCGGGATAAATCGTATCGGCTCTTTTTTTACGGGTTAAAAGGCAAATTAGAAGGTAAATTACAAATACTGCAGCTGCTATAGTGCTAACGACTATTCCCTCCCATAAAAGCGGTGTTGTATAGGTAAACACTATCTCACTCTCACCCGCCTCTACGGGCACTGCCATAAAGCCGATATTAACCTTTTCGATATCGACCGACTTACCGTTTACTGTAGCACTCCAGCCCTCATCATAAGGCACCGAAAAAAACACAAGTGTTGCTGCCGAGTTTGTGACAGCTGCCCTAAAGCCGTTCTTATCGTGCGAAAATTCGGTGGCTGAGGTTGCCGCCAAAGCCGCACTGTCGTTTGCTACCTCTTGCTCATCAAAGGCATATTCTACCGTAGTGTCAATAGGTGTTAATATATCCGAATACCTTTTTATTTGCTCGTCACTTAAAACCACTGCCTTAAGCATTATATGTGTACGATTTTTCTCGCTATAGGTTTTGGCATCCTCTACCGAAATATACTTATCATACGAAAAACCGTACGGTATATAATTGTTGTTTTCATAAATTTTGTAGCCGCTTTGGGTATCGTAATAGGTGTAATCGGGCATTTGTGTCCCGCCAACGCCATTTTCAAACGGGTCCTCATTTGAGAGATTTAATACATATTTAACCGATAAAAGATTTCTAAGGGCGTAATTATCGGTATCGGGTCTACTGGCAACGGTTCTCTTTACCCCGATAAACTCATAAAAATCTACAATGGTTGGCGGCACTACCGAATGGAATGCATTAATGCTGGGAAGCCCCAGTGACATACCTGTATTATCGCAGCAGTCATAAGTGTCTATCCTATAATTTTCCTCGTTGTCAGGAAGGTCAACCTCGCCCTCAATTAACGAATCAATAACAACGGTTTGGACATCGTAGGAATGTTGTCTGCCCATATTTATAAACAGCATACCATAAAGCACCGAAATTATAAGCGTTACCGCCAAGGCCGTATTTAAAAATGCCTTATTACGTTTTTTAAATGCGGCGAAGATTATCATAACAACTATAAGCGATATCACCGCAACCGCTACAGTTAGCCAGTAACGCTCAATATAAAATGCGTTTGTGTTTTCTGTAAAAAGACCGAGGGTTATGTTGCCTTCACTGTCTTTTTGAGGGAATAAGCCGATAACCAGTGCAAAAGCGATTGTTATGAAACTAACCCACTTGAATGCTCCGCCCCAATTAACCTCACGGTCCTCTGCTGCCGAGGCGGTAGCTAAGCACATAACAAGTATTGGCATATAGAACCAACGTGCATAATATGACACATTAAGTGCCGTAAAAAGACTGTTGAGTATTGGGAAAAACGCAAAAACAAAGCTTGTGCATATCACCCGCTTTACCCAATTGCCCTTATGAGCCATACAGTAGGCAAACACACCCGTCATACTGAAAAGGGGCAGCCAACCGCCAAGGGATGACCACTTAACATTGGCTCCCGGGAAAAATACCGGACGTGCAGGAATATCGGGTGGGAAGAAGAAACACTCAATAATATTAAGATAAATTTGCTCCTTACCGTAGGTTATTGCATTCCAGCCAAGTAAAATATCTTGAATACGACCAACCTTTGATACAGCGGCAATGGTAGGCAACAATAAAACTGCCGCCAATAAAAGACCGACAACCGCCTCAAAAAACAAGGTTATAAATCTTGCGAAGGTTAATTTTACCGCCTTGCTCGACACACGAATTATAAAGTAGATTATGCAGAAAACCACCATTCCAAAGAAGAAAAAGTAGTTCATAAGGGCGGCCACACATACCGTTAGAGCAAACACACCTCGTTTGTTTTCGGTGAGCAGCATTTCAAGGGATAACAGCAACAACGGGAAAATTATAATTGCCTCGTGAAAATGATTAAAGAATATATTGTAAACCGAAAAACCGCTAAAGGCATAGAGTATGCCGCCTATCCGTGCCGCTTCGGGTGTTTTTGTAAAACGGCGTATATAAAGATAAGCCGTTAAAGCAGCACAGGCGAATTTAAGTATTAAAAGCGGTCCCATTAAATATGGCACCATCCAATTTGGAAAAGGAATGGTCAACCAAAAGAACGGCGAACCAACCAAATAAAAGGTATACGAACCTATAAAATTAGCGCCAAGGTCGGTAAGCCAGCTCCAACCAAAATCGCCATCCCGCACCATTTGGTGACACATTTGATAAAATGGTATTTGCTGAACATTAAAATCACCGTAAAAGGTGAAATAGCCGTTACCGTCAATTATAAACGGAACAAACATTACGGCAGCGGCAAGCAGTGCCAAGAAAAACGTACTGAGCGCCAAACCCTTTGAGGGCTTAAGCGTCATCGCCTTGTTATATGAATATCCCATCGTTTCACCCCTAATATAAATTATATTACTTATTGATATTATAGCAAATTATGATATAATATTCAATAGTACGACAAATTTAGATTTCACAGGATGGATAAATTATGAATTATCACTTTTATGCAATGCTATCCCGCATGAAAAATATTTACCGCTGGGGTTTGATGCGCAACACCAAAAGCGAAAGCTTGAGTGAGCATACGCTTGAGGTTGCGTTTATAGCACATGCGTTGGCGCTTATTCACAACAACCGCTTTGGCGGCAGTATAAATGCCGACCGTGTAGCCGTTATGGCGTTGTTTCACGATACAAGCGAGATTATAACAGGAGATATGCCCACCCCTATTAAATACTTTAACCCTGAAATTAAACGGGTTTATAAGGAGATAGAGGCGGTAGCCGAAAACAAGCTAATATCTATGCTGCCTGATTATTTAAAAGATGATATAAGCGAAATCTACAGCGACACGGACAAAACGGCAAGGCGGCTTATAAAAGCGGCTGATAAAATTTCCGCCTATATTAAATGTGTGGAGGAAATAAAAATGGGCAACAGTGAATTTTCGGTTGCCAAGGAGTCAACAAAAAAAGCCATTAAGGAATTAGGTGTCCTGGAGGCAGATGTGTTTATGGAGGAGCTTATCCCCTCGTTCAGTCTTTCCCTTGATGAACAAAACTAAACAAAAATCAGTAAGGTTTTCCTTACTGATTTTTTATTTTTTTCGCATTGTATTCGGTAGCCGTACATTCGGGAGGGTTTAAATTGTATTTTGAGCCCTTAAGACTCACCCCGCTACCAATTCCCTTTATCTCGGCAAACCGTATATGGTCGCCTCGCATCTCACTTGAAGTTAAATTAAAATATTTATATCTCACTTTACCGTCATCCAAGTCATCCCAGGTTACATCCAGCTCATACCACTCGCCCGATATTTCAACCACATTCCACATATGTGACTGTTCATCAGCGATGCCTTTAATAAGAGAGCAATTTATCCCTGCACTTTTACAAAGCAGCTGCATTGCCCTTGAATAGCCCTCGCAAACCGCCTTGCCGTTTACAAGCGCCCCGAATGCCGTGTACCTTGTGTCAACACCATCACCCGTGTAAACAACATTATCGCATAAATAGTCGTGAAAAAACCGTTCCTTTTCAAAGGAGGTCATATCCTCGGTTTGTGCAAGGATTGTATCCACCTTGGAATGTAGCGCCTCAACCTGACCGTCACGAGTTGTTTCATCAATTTCATATTTTATCAGCACATAAAATTCTTCATTATTGAGAGTGAGTATTTGGTACTCTCCACTTAACCAGAAAATTTCGGGGTGGTCAACCGATACGGCGGTGTATGCAAGATTTACATTTTCCGAAACACCTGTGCCATCCTTTGTTAAAAATACCCTCTCGGTTTGCATATTCCTCACAGCATTTAAAATAAGATTATACATCCTTTTTTGCCCATCATCTAACTGATTATAGCAGTAATCATACACCTCGGACTGTGTGGGCGTAGGAATTAATTCTATATCTTGTGAACTATCAGTAGATGAATCAGTATTGTAAGAATCACCCGTTTGCGTGAAAAAATCGCTCGGCAAAAAATCGGTATAATTACATCCCGAAAATGTGATTAAAATTATACACAGCATGAGTGCCATTATTTTTTTCATACTGCTCCTCCTCCTAATTCACAAAATTTACCGTTCGGCTCACATCAGGCAAATGTACTATAAGCGGATATCCCTGAGGGTAACTTAAAAGCGTATCTGTGTTTTTAATTAAAAATGTTAAATCATTTTTTGAAAAACCATTATTTGCTATTTTACCGAGCACGGCTTCTGTAACATCTCTTTTTTCTACTTTACCCTGCTCTAACAATTCGGTGACCTGAATTCCCGTATAGCGTACCCACTGCGTTTCGGTTTGTAGCTCCAAGCCGCCAAAACGGTCTATTAGCTCGGCTAAAAAAATATAGTCAGTATCAAAGGTTGCCGTGAGCGAATACCCGTAATCTAACACCCTTTGCTTTGCTATTTTGGTATCAAAAAAAATTACCGACACCTTTTTTTCATAAAAATCAAGGTTTAAAAACACACTGCCGTTATTTTCAAATCTAAACAAAAGTCCTGCATTATCGGGTGGCTCCTGCTCATAATACGGCACCGACTGAACATCCCCCTCGGCTTCAGCCGATTTTTCGGTAACCGTAAAATGTATCATTGCCGAAAAAATAGCCGAGCACACAACAACCGCAATTAAAAAATAAAGAACAGTCCTTAATTTCTTTTTCATTTCACACCGCCGCAAAACAATTTATATACTAATTGTTGACGGTTTGTGTTTTCTTATACTTAATATAATATTTTTTACCTACTTTTTCAATATAAAAAAAAGCCGAGATATTTCTATCTCGGCAAAAAATTTATCTCTCATCTGCAATAAAGAAAACAGCCAGTACACCGGGTCCTGCATGAGCGCCTATTACAGGACCTACAAATGTGGTAATTTCAACATTAACACCATAATCTTTTTTTAGTATGTCTGCTAAATTTTGAGCATCCTCTATACAGTCACCGTGGGAAATGTATACCGTTTGCTCTGCGTTCTTTTTGACTGTATCGCCAAACTTTTTAGCCAATTCTGCAATAGCGGCACGCCTACCTCTGACCTTGCCCATACTGATGAGATGACCCTCGTTATCAACGTGAAGTATCGGCTTAATGCCGAGCACACCGCCCACGAATGCAACTGTGGGACTTACCCTTCCGCCACGTTTTAGGTATACTAAATCGGCAACCGTAAACCAATGTGCGATTTTTAAACGATTATCCTCAACATACTTTACAATCTCCTCGGGTGTGGCTCCCGCATCCCTTTGTTTAGCGGCTAAATATACTAACATACCGTATCCCGCTGATGCCGCCAATGTATCAACCACCCAAATCTTGCGCTCGGGGTATTTCTCCATAAGTTCTCCTGCTGCGGCAACACCTGAGTTGTATGTTGTGCTAAGACCTGAAGAAAACGCCACATAAACAACGTCTCTGCCTTCTTGTAACTCCTTCTCAAAGGTGTCGATAAAGGTTTGAGCGTTTATAGCCGATGTTTTTGCGGTTTTACCCTCACGCATTTGATTATAAAACTCAGTTGGGTTAATTTCATTATTGTAATATTCCTTTTCGCTATCGTTAAACATCAAGCTTAACTCACAGCGTTTTACGCCCCAGCCGCTTAATATTTCATTATCGATGTCGCAAGCTGAGTCCGCATAAATAATAAACTTGTTCATTTTCATCACCGCAACCTATTATACAAGATGGGTTTGTTAAAATCACTCTACTCATTTATTTTTGCATAATACTGTTAGTTCTTATGCAGTAGAGTTAAAAAACGGCTCTCTACTGCCAGTAGAATGTGTAAAACCTTGTCGAAACGATATTGTTGATTTCTGTGCAGTTTTATGATATACTTATCTGTGAGGTGAAATTATGCAGGACATCAAATTGGTTATCGCTAAAAATATATCCGACCTTAGAAACGAGGAGGGTATAACTCAATTAGAGCTTGCAGAACGGCTTAACTACTCGGATAAAGCGATTTCAAAATGGGAACGAGGCGAATCTATACCAGATGTTACCGTGCTTATGGAAATTGCTAATATGTTTGGTGTAACGCTTGATTATCTCGTACAAAGCGAACACCCTAAGGAAGCCAAAAAGCTTAAAAATTTAAGAATTATACATAACCACGCATTTATAACGGGAATTAGTATGGTGCTTGTGTGGTTGTTAGCAACGATGGGCTTTGTTATTGTTGATTCTGCCCCCGTTGCAACAAACCTTCACTGGCTGGCGTTTGTCTATGCCGTACCCGTAACGCTTATTGTTTGGCTTATATTTAATTCAATTTGGTTTAATAAGCACAGGAATTTTCTTATAATAACTCTGCTTTTATGGTCTATACTTACCGCCATTTTTGTTTCGTTTTTGGTTTTTGAAAAAAACCTGTGGCTTATCTTTACGCTCGGAATACCGGCACAGTTTATAATAATTATGTGGTCGAGAATTAAAGGAAAAAAGGAAAACAAGGAATAAAAAAATCCCGATGTCTAACATCGGGATTTTCTCTTATTTGCAACATTCATCGGTTTTCTTTGCTGCCTTTTGGGGCGGCCGACCGTATTCGGTTACATCGCCTATGCCTGCAGTTTCTGAAAATATTGCATTATTTGTAACTGTGTTTACAACATCGGTTGGCACGATAATTTTTGCCGCCTGACCGTTCGACATATTAACAAGTGCTTCGTACTTTTTAAGCTCAAGCACCTTGGCATCTACGCCGACCTCCTTTAATGCTGCAAGACCATCGGCTTCCGCTTTTTTAGCAAGGTATATTGCCTTTGCTTCACCCTCGGCTCTGGCGATTCTGGCATCTCTTTCACCCTCGGCTGCCAAAATCATTGCCTGTTTGTCACCCTCGGCTCTTGTAATTGCAGCCGCCTTATGACCTTCTGCCTGTAACAGTGTTTCACGGCGGTCACGCTCTGCCTTCATTTGCTTTTCCATTGCCGACTGAATTTCAGAGGGCGGTATGATATTTTTAAGCTCCACACGGGTAACCTTAATACCCCATTGGTCGGTAGCGTCATCAAGAATTGCTGTCATTTTACCGTTTATGGTATCCCTGGAAGTAAGCGTACCATCCAACTCCAACTCACCAACAATATTACGAAGTGTGGTTGCAGTTAAATTTTCGAGCGCACTGATGGGATTTACAACACCGTAAGCATAAAGCTTTGCATCAAATATACGGAAAAATACAACCGTATCGATTTGCATTGTAACATTATCCTTAGTGATAACCGGCTGCGGCGGTGAATCAATAACCTGCTCTTTTAAGGTTATTCGTTTTGCAATTCTCTCAATAAAAGGAATTTTTACGTGTAAACCCGCACTCCATGTAGTTTTGTATTTGCCGAGCAACTCGATTACATACTCTGTTGCCTGCGGCACGATACGAATATTAGGGATAATAATAACCAATATAAGTGCAACTATAATAAAAAACAACATAATAACTACCTCCTGCTTCTATAATACACTAAATACGATATTATTGCAATACCTTTTTCGGTCTGTTTGCACCGTATACGCCGATAATTATAAGCAAACAAAACACAAGCTGCAAAATACTTAATCTTTCCTTATTTATTACAACACCCGCAAAAACCGACACAACTGTTATTACATTTGAAAAGGAAGACGCTCTCACCGCATCAATTTTAGTTGTTGCCCAATTATACATCAAAAATGCAGCTATGCTTGAAAGTCCCGCAAGGTAGATTATGGCTGACCAAAACTCACAATTTGACACAGCGGCTAAAAATTGTGGCACCAAATTTTCCCCAAGTGTTACCCACGCTATCAAATTAAAGCCGACTGTGCCCACTAAAAACATCATATATGTACGTTCAATGGGTGTAAATTTATCGGCTTCGCTACGGCTTAATATATTAAAAACAGCCGCACACACCACCGCACCTAAAAGTAAAATAATACCCGTTATACTATTTTGGTGCCCGTTATCAGATAGTATGCTTATGGCCGCAACGCTGATAAGCGAAATCGCTGAAAATACCATTTGTAAAATAGTTGGCTTTTCTAAAAGAAAAACGCTCGAAATAATAATAACGGCTATGGGCACTAAAGATATTACAACACCCGATATTGCACTCGAAGTGCCGCCGATTCCATAAAGCTCAAGTATAAAATAAAGCAGCGGTTGGCACACAGCCATTATTAGTATCTTTTTAACGCTTTTGCCCTTGTAGTTTAGTTTTACTGCGCCGACAAGCCACAAAACATTAAGTATTAAAAAAGCAAGTGTGAACCGCACCGCTAAAATAATCAGCGGATGCGCTACAGCCAGTGCTCTTTTTGAAAAAAGAAAGCTAAATCCAAAAATAATATTGGGAATTAGGGCGGCAAAAATGCCTATTAAATTGTCCCGTTTTGTCATTTCAAAAACTTCTCCAAAGCATCGCCTATTACCTTGCCCATACGATAAAAGCCCAAATCGTTAGGATGACAGCCATCAACTGTACAGCAGGTTTCAAGCTCCTCTCCAAAAAGGGTGCTACCGTCAACAAAAACCACATTTTTATCCCCTGCTGCTACCGCATTTTCGTATGTGCGACGTGCTATTTCTATACGTGACAGATAATAAGGATACGGGCGGGTAACAATAAGTATCGGTAAATTTGGTTGTGCCTCTCTGATTATTTTGAAAAACGGTTCGTGCGTTTGTTCATATTCCTTGTTGCTTGGCGAATTATGGTCATAATCGTATACAAATGCAGACATTTTCAAGCCCGATATGTATTCCGCTATAGCCGTTTCTCCCTTTGCGCTTCCCGAAAAACCGAGGTTTATGAAATTCGCATTAAATCGGCTCGATATAAAGCCCTGATATGCATTTCCAGGACGTGAAGCGCATCCTCCCTGCGTTATTGAAGAACCATAGAACACTATGGGTGTATCTATAGCATATTTTTCACCACGCTCTAGAGTGCTTCCCTTTTTAAAACCCAGGTACAGCTCATCAACTCCGTTATAAAGCGGAAAATTTATTATATAATCCTCTAAATTGCCCGAAACATCAATTTTTCTTTCAAAACCGTATGTGTCCTCTGCCTTTGGTATTACAGAACTTAAATATACTATTTTACCGTTTTTTTGAAAATATAAATCAAACCCCGCATAACCTACGAGAGGCATTTTGGTAGGCATTTGATTTAGGTGATATTTCACCTTTATGCAAATATAAGGAGAGTCGGTTTTAAACCGTATTCTACCGCCTGCGGTGTGGTTTTGCATTGCGCCAACACCGATATTACACTTTTCATAAACCTCTTTTGGCAAACGGTGAAACATTTCCTCTGTACGTGGGTTATAAAGTCCGTAAATATCAAATATTTCATCTTTTGCGTTAAGCCAAATCACATCATCATCGGTAACGGCACTGTCAACCAAAAAATTCTTATCGATTTCTTCAATACGCATATTGATTCCCCTTTGAAGCTTTATAATTTAATTATACATTTTAGGGAACATTTTTTCAATATCAATTTACATTTTTGCCTATCAAAAATTCACCTATACCTTGATTTGTATAGAAAACGCCGTTTGCTAAATCGTACATACCTGCCACGTTATCGGCTTTTCGGTAACAAGGCACAAAATCTCTAACTATTTTGTTGTTATCCCAAATCTTACAATGATATATTTTTAATCGGCTCGGATTAATCATTGAAACGTCCTCGGGCACGTGTGTCGCAAATAAATATGCAGTATATTGGGTTTCGAAAGAGGCGTTTGCAAACTCATATTTAAGAGCATCATCTACATAAAACAAATTTTTCACACCCGAAATTTTTGTTTTTTTTGTGCCAAATATATACGCATTGTTGCTGCTTTCGTTGTTGTAACCCATAGCCAAATAAACACTGCCATAAATGTTAAATGAGTACCGTTGCTGTGTTGACGTAGTCCACGCACCAAAAAAGCGCCCACCATATAAAGTGAGTTCCGCTACCAAATCTTCAATTACCAATTCGGTATCACAATTATTGTTTAATTTATATCCCGTATCGATAAACTGTGTCCCCGTACTTTCAAGATACTCAACCCTTTGATATGCACACGGTAAAACATTTTTAATTTTTGTCGCCATTAAATTTCGCCTCTGGTTTAGCAAATTCATTCTACCCTGCCCCCAACAACAACTCCGTTTTTAATGTTGAGCTCCCAGGTCTCGCCGTTTGCAAATGTAGGCGCACCGCCTATATACTTGGTGGTATCGGGCAGCGTAACGGTTATTTCTCCTTCATCAGCAAGGGTAAAATACAATGATGATATAAAAATATCGGTTGGGTATGTAACGGTTAGTGCAGTTATCGGCTCATCAGAATAATACTCGGTGTTGTCTTGAAGCAAAACGGTACTATTATTTTTAATCTGCGCTATTTCTGTTTTTGCAGTTGCACCCGCATCTCCTTTATCGCCTTTGGGGCCTTTTTTCCAGGGTAAACGGTTAAACTCGGTCACGCCGTCGCCGATTTTCAGCCACTCACCGTTTTCACCGTCACGAACAACGGCGGGCTCGCCTTTCTCAAGCACGGGGTTGTTTGCCATCCAGTTTTCCAGTGTATCCTCACGAAAACCAAACCGTGCATTTGCATATATTTTTGTTGACATTTTTACACCTCCTATTTCCAAGTGCCTTTAACATATAGAAAGACACTTCTATTGCCGGTTTCTGCCTGTGTTTGATAAAGCATTACCGTAACCTTGCTTCCATCTACGCTTCCGTTACTTTCCATTACCGGCGCCACATTTACCCAGTTACCGAAATACCAACGGCTTGAGCCCGAGCCCACAGGTGCAGTGGTTGATACAAACGGTAAGGATACCGTCCAATTAGCAAACCATATACTACCTGCTCCAGCAAACGAGCTGACGTTCATACTGCTATTTCCCCAGCACTCAAATATACCGCTGTTCCATTTTCTGTAGGTCCATATACCACTCTCGCCCTGCTCGACAACATAATCACCCAATTCCTCTTTCTTTATATACGGGGTTAAATCGAGCTGCTTTGTGGTTATAAATTCCCATTTGTCGTTTGCCCATATATACTCATCAAATAAATCATTACTTTGCGTATCACTTTTGGGCACAAGGTAAATTCGATTGGGTAAACCCGTCGTTTCTAAGCTATCTACAACCTTTATAAAATCAAAGGTGGCGATTTCAGTATCAGTATATTCCTTTAATTCTTCCTTTGCGCTCTCTATTGCTTCGGCTACCGCACAGTTCTTTACAAGATTTTCGCTAACTAATGATACCTCTTCATCTATAACAAGCTCTACGTCCACGCTCCCCTTTGCATCTCCGCCTAACAACACAAGCTCCGCACCGTTTTCAAGCGCAAAACGTGCATTTTCGGTTTGCTCAAGAGCATCCTGTGCGCAGTCTGCGGCGGCTGCGGCCTCGGCGGCGCTATCCGATGCGCTATCGCAAAAGTTCTTTGCCAAAATACATAATTCATTTGTTTTGCTTTGAATCGCCGAAAGATTTTCGGCCACCTCTACCCCATCGGTTTCATCCCTTAAAACATTATCAAAATATATTTTAAGCGGAACCGAGGATATTGTACCAATCGCCGTTTCTTCATCATCCATTGCCGTTACAACTAAAACTGCTGTGATTTGTTCACCCGACGCCGTCATGCAAAGCGGAATTGACCTTTGAACCCGATTTTCATTTATATTTAAATTTTCGGATGGGTTATAGCCCGAAACATCTCCATTAAAATCGATTCTATAGCATATTTTACTGCCTTTGAATTCCTGCTCGATTTTTGCTTTAAAATCTTCATCCAATATAAATTCAACAGTTGTAGCGTTATCTTCAAACCGTACACCGCCGTATTGGGCTGTGTCGGGAGACACCGACGAACCGTCAAAACAATAGGTTATTGTCCTTACAGACATTTTTATCCTCCTTCTTTTTTTGCCCACAAAAATAAGGCGTTACTGAAATCAGTAACACCTTATAATTTTATCCTATACTTAAAAAAACACTTTGTCAAGTTATTTTCGGTAATACGAAAAATAAACGGTATAGCTCTCGTAAACTTTAGTTAGTTTATTTTCGCCCTCAACCGTTATTCCGTCACCGCTTAAAAGCATATAATATTTAGTTACTTTGGCATCCTGTAAAAAAATATCATTTTCACCGTCAATAATGCGGATTTCTTCATCAATAAGAACAATTCTACCCGTTTTACTGATGATATCGTGATTCACATTACCATCATCATCCACACGCCGTTTGGTTATATACTTTACAGTTCTCCCGTCAAAGATTTTTAAAAGCTCGTTGTTTTTGTTTTTCTTTTTAAATAATTTTAGCATTTATATATATCCTTTATCCCTTGGACCGTTTTAACAACATCATCCTTAAGCTTTTTAGGCGATATTACCTCAATGTCCGCACCGTACTGCAAAATCCAGCTGATTAGTCCCCTACTTATAACCGCATTAGCGCTAAATGAAAAGGTGTTATCGGTTACCTTGTAGATAAATATTTCATCGGAGAAACGGTCTACAATTTGTTCGAGTATCTTTTTAGAGCATTTAAGCTCTATTTCTTGTATCTCGCCGGTATACATATTAAAGGTTTTTGAGGAATAATCGGCTATATCAAAATACTCAGTATATTCACTAACCTCGCTAAAATGTCGGGCTGTTTCGGGCGTTACCTCCGCCTTTTTTATTCTATCAAGTCGCAAATGCATAAGATTATCGTATTTTGCATTGTTGCATACAAGATAATACTTATCGTTTTCCCAAATAAGTGCATAGGGGCTTACGGTTAATGCCTTTTCCTTTATAACTATCTTTTTGCCTTCCTCTAAAGCCCGCTGACAATAAACCACCTTTATTTGCTTTTTGTCCTCTATAGCATTGCTTATTTTATCAATGTTATAATAAATCTCCTCGTTTTTGCATTTTATTCTTCCATCTATATATATTCCCTTTTCACGCTTTCTCGCCTGATTCTCGCTTAACATTGCATCGAGCTTTGCTATGAGCTCCCTTGTTTTTTTAGGTGTTATAAACTCGGCGGAACGCACCGCATCGGACAAAAGATACACCTCGGGCAGTTCGAACCTACGGGATGCCAAAAAGTAGCCAAAACGAGGGGTGCGTGTTTTTATTATATCGTATCCAAAATCAATAAGGGTATCTATATCGTTATAAATTGCCTTACGTTCGGCAGATACACCAACCGCTTCAAGACGCCTGCATAACTCGGTTGCATTTATGGGGTTTTCTTCATCGCTGTACTTCTCCAAAATATCTATTATGTAAAGAAGCTTCATTTTTTGATTTGTTCTTGCTGCCATTTATCCAAAACCTCCAAAAATTTATCATAGCCGTAAAGTGTATTTATTAAATCTAAAAAAGCGTTTGCCGACATATCGGGAAAATTTAAAAATCGGAGCACACTTTTTCTTTTCTTGTCGCTGTTTTGAGTGCCCGAAAATCCCCACTCAAACAAATCGGTTTTTGAAACGCACCTTGCCTTACCGGTTACCTTTTTACCTGTTACACCGAACTCTGCTAAAGCAGAGAGTATAATTTCATCATCAGTGCCCTCAACCCCGAGATAACCCTCACACGATACGTGCGCCTTGCGTTTTTCCTTTCCCTTTATTTGCGGCAAATACACATTTTTTATTTTATCAGCCGAAATAAAACTCTGTAAATAGTTACGAATAAGCCGTCCTGCCGAATCGGAATCGGTAATAACTATTATTCCCCGCTCCTCTGCTAACATCTTTATAAGCCGCCGCTTTTCCTCATTATTGAAAACCGCAAAGCCATCGGTGGTGATTATCAGGGCATCTATTATATTTTCAAGGCGTATCTTATCATACTTACCCTCAACCACTATAACGCTACTTAAGTGTATCAATGTCCTCACCTTTTTGCAAAATGTATATAAGCCGTACCGCTAACTCTTCAATAATCGTGCGAGGAACGGCGCCAAAGCTTTTAAGCGCCGCATCAGCCCGCAGGAAAGCCGAAAAGCATAAGCTAAACTGTCCCTTTTCAAGCCGTCGTGCCTTGGCGGGTAGTCTTGTCAAAACAAATTCTCTGTTGCCATAGCCGAAATCCTTAGCAACGGTTGGTATGCCTACCCCTGCTTCCTCACCTAAATGAACACGATAAGCATCTATAAAGGTCGAAAACATACTGTGTAATATAATAATTGGCTCTATGCGCATAAAAAACAGTTCGTCGATAAGCTTCATTGCGCCATCGGTGTTTAGTGAGAATATCTCCTTTGATAAGCCGTAAACCGATGCATCAAGCGATTTTACACAAACTGCATCTATCGTTTGCTTTGTGATTTTCTCACCCTTTGCATAAGCGCACAGTTTTTCAAGCTCACTGACAAGTATATTTATATCCTCCGAGCAGGTTTCTATTAAATACTGTGATGCGCCTATTTCAAATGAGTTTCCACGCTTTATGGCGCCCTTTTCAAGCATTTTTTTAAGCTCTGCCGATGTGCGATGGTCAATTTGCACCGCCATACCGCCGCTTTGCTCTGCCGCCTCTATCAACCTTTTTGCTCTGTTGCTTTTTTTAAGCTCAAAATCAAAATTATTACACCACACAACAAAAACGCAGGTGTCTGGCACCGAGGACAAAATCTCTACAAGCTTTTCAAAATCTTTTTTTTCGGCTTCCTCAAAATCATAGTCGGTAAGAACAACGCATTTTTTATCGCTCATCATAGGAAACTGCTCAACCGCATCGAAAACCTCTTGCATATTAGCAGTATCGGTGAATTGTATAAAGTTAAAAACATCCGCACGGCTTACCGTTATATCAATAATTTTATCAACATACCGTCGCTTTAGGTATGCATCATTACCGAAAATAAAATATGCATTAAGCGTTTTTCCGCCCGTCAAGCTGCTTTTTAACATATTTTCAAAGCAAACTGCCATCTACTGTTTCTCCTTAAAGAAATTTTACTTTTTTATTATATCAATGTTTGCCCATTTTTTCAAGAAAAAAACAAAATGTCTGTACCAATTTCGGTACAGACATTTTTACATCTTAATTTCAGTGGCACCTAAGAGCAAAGCATCCCGTTTGTTGTGAGACACCATAATTACGGTTTTCTCCTTGGTATGACGGTTTATTAACTCTGCACTTATTTTTACATTATCATCATCAATGCCGTTAAACGGCTCATCAAATATAAATATATCTCCGCCCGATACGAGCGCCCTCGCAATGCTGACACGCCGTGCCATCCCGCCGCTAAGCTCATTTGGATACTTATCCTTAACATCTGCAAGACCCAAATCGTTTAGTATTTCGATAGCTTTTTCTTGACTTGAGAAAAGGGTTAGGTTTTCGAGTACCGTCTTAAAGGGTAATAATCTATCCTCTTGAAATGCTGCCGAAATTTTGGCTGACGACTCTATTTTTACTTCTCCCGACTGTGCCCTTTCAAGTCCCATAATAAGTCGCAAAACGGTGGTTTTACCCACACCCGACTCTCCGCTTAAGGAAACTCTATCGCCCTTATTTATTTCTAAATTAAAACTTTTAAGCACTTCTTTTTCGCCGTAGGAGAAAAAAACATTACTAAATTTAATCATATTTTTTCTCCCTCCACAAAAGCTTTATTACATTTTCAAGTATCAAACTTAAAATAACTATTGTAAGGGTAACAGCAAAAACACGTGGATAATCTATTGTGGTTTTAGCGCCCGATAAAAGTGCACCTATGCTGCCCGTTGGATTGCATATAACCTCGGCTGCCACGCCCGATTTCCAAGCGAAGCCAAGCCCCGTTACTGCGGCAATACGAAGCTGCGGTAAAACGGTTGGTATTTTTATGTTTTTAACAATGCCCCACCTGTCCATTCCCATAACCTGTGCCATCTCTACAAGCCGATTATCAACCGACAAAAGTCCCGCTTCGATATGGGTAAACACTATCGGGAAAACCATAAGGAAGGATATAAATGAAGGCAAAACCGCATTGGGCACCCAAAGCCATGCAAGTATTATAAATGCCGCTACAGGTACCGAGCGTATCAGGTGTATCGGCGGTGACATAAGTGTTTTGAAAAACGGTACATTTCCCGATAACATACCGAGCACACTGCCGATTACAAGTGCCGCCAAAAAGCCCGCCGCTATATGACACAGCGATGCCACCACCGCCTGCCAAAACTCCGCTTTACCTACCGACTCTAAAAAAGCCACTAATGTATCATAGGGTAAGGGAATTTTAAGCAAAAGATTTTTGTTTGCAAGCACTCCCACAATATGCCATACCGCTATCCAAAAAATTACTGCTGCAATATTTCCTACTGCTTTTCTAAATTTAGCCGACATAATAGAAATTATCTTCCGGTAATTTGCCGCCTACCGAGTTTTTGTCAGCCGCTAAAAGAACCGACAAATAGCCCGAAAGCTTGGTTTTCATTTCATTACCCGTTACAAAGCAAATATTGCAGTTGGGTATGGCTTTTTTTGCAACTGCGGCCTTAGCCACAATGCCGTATTTTTCGCAAAGTGCAGCAGTAGTGTCAATATCCTCATTTGCCTTTTTTATTGATGCCTCATATTCCTCTAAAAAGAGCTCAACCGTGGCTTTGTTCGCAGCTAAAAACTCATTTCTTACGATTACACAGCCCATCATAAGTGCAGAATTATCTCCAACCTTTTCCCACTCATCAGTTAAATCAATGGCAAGAAGTGAGCCACTATATTTTGCCAAAATTGATGATGCTACGGGCTGAGGAGCTATAATAATAGCATCGGGCTCGGTTGCCCAAACGGTTACAAGCTCGGTTCCCTCTGCTTTAAACTGCAAATCAACATCACTATCAGGGTTAATTCCGTTTTTGGTAAGCAAATAATCAATAACATATTCGGGGTTTGCCCCCTGACCTGTTGTGTATATCTTTTTGCCCTTTAAATCGCTAAGCGAGGTTATCTCGGTGCCATTAGTTAACACATTCAAAACACCAAGTGTGTTTACGGCAAGAACAGTTACACCACCGTTTGTCTTGTTATAAATGCTTGATGCCATATTGGTGGCAACCGCCGCAATGTCGGCTTCCTTATTTGATATCTTTGCCACGATTTCTGTGGGGGCAGTTACAACCGTGAAATCATAATCGCCCTTTGCGGTACCCGCTTCATCGGCACTCATCAAATTCACCGCACCAATGCCTGTGGGTCCTGAAATCATAAACACATTTGCTTTAACCGTGGTGCCTTCATCGGTTGGCTCTTGAGCGCCGCACGCCGACAGCATAAACACCATAGTAAGTATAAGTAATAAGCTGATAATTTTTTTCATTTGTTACACACCCTTATTATATTATTTTTTCTTTCAATCAGCCCCGAAGCCGAAAGCTCATCAAGGCATCGGTAAAGACTTGTTCTGCCTATTCCCGTTTGCCGTGTAATCTCGGTCATACTCGGTACCTTAACCGTTCCGTCATCCCCCGCCGACTGTGCAAAAAAAGCGTATAGCTTTTGTGTAACGCTACGGGCGGAAAATTGCGAAATTTTATCGTTTAAAAACCGAACCTTTTGGGTTAAAAACCTAATGTAGTTAATAGCCGTTTGCGGTTGTTTTTCAAAAAGCTTTGTAAGTGTGCTCTCGGGTATTAGCTGCACTGTGCTGTTTGCAGTTGCAACTATTTCACTTACATATGCTTCTCCTTCGCCAAACACCGCTGCCGCACCGAAAATATCACCCTCGGCAAAGCTGCGCTTGTTTACTTCACCCGACCTTGCCACCGCACCGCCTGTAAGTACTACACCGAGCGCCTTTTCGTAATGCCCGGTGTTGTAAATGACATCGCCCTTGCTAAACGACTGTGCCGGCGGTAAAAGCCCTATTATTTCTTGCTTTTGAGATGGTTTTAACCCCGAAAACAAGAAAATTTCGGTCAAATCGTACATTGTTTTCCTCCAAAAAGTGTTCCAAATAGAACAGTTTTTATTATTATAGCATTTATATTACCCTTTGTCAACAAAAAAGCACCGTTTTGCTACAAAAAACAGTGCTTTTAATAAATATTCTTAACCCTCAATAAGCATTCGCATAATATCGGGGCCGTGCTCTACAAATTTACCACTTGCCGCCGCTGTGGCCTCGGTAAATGTATTAGCACCCTTTAAAGCTTTGCTGCTATCATAAATCAAAAACGGCACGGGAACGGATGAGTGGGTTTTTGTGTTTAGTGGAGTTGGATGGTCGGGCATAATGAGTATGCGATAATCTTCCCCCGATTTATTAAGGAAATCCACCATCTCGCCAACAACGAGAGAATCTATCATTTGGATAGCTTTTACCTTGTTATCCACTTCTCCACGGTGACCGCATTCATCGGGCGCTTCAAGGTGCAAATAAACCAAATCGATACCCTCAGAAAACGCTTTTTTTGCAGCAATGGTTTTACCGGCAAAATTAGTATCTATATAGCCCGTAGCACCCTCAACCTCGGGTACTGTCATATCAGCACAAATGCCTATACCTTTTAGCAGGTCAACCGCCGATATAACACAGCCCGAAACGCCGTTTTTCTCTTTAAAGTTTTGTAAGGAGGGGCGTTTGCCCTCACCCCAAAGCCAAATCGAGTTGGCAGGGCGTTCCCCTTTTTCAATTCTTTTTTTGTTTACGGGGTGGTCTTTTAATATATCATAGCTTTTTTTCATAAGCTCTATAAGCGGTTTTGCGGTGTGGGCACTACTTAAATGCTCACCGATTACCTGACCGCTTATGTCGTGCGGCGGAGTCATATTACCAAGCTCGGTTGTACCATTATCAACAATTAAACAATGCCTGTATGCAACACCAGAATAAAACTTATAAATGTCACTTCCCAGTTCATTGTTTATTGTTTTTATTATTTCGGCTGCCTCTTCAGTTGAAATATCTCCCGCACAGTAGTCAACCATCGTTTTATCCTCATAGTTTTCTTCATCCGACAATGTAACTACATTACAGCGAAGTGCCACATCGGTATCTTTGAGTGTTACACCGATACTTGCCGCCTCCAAGGGAGAACGACCTGTATAACAAACGGTAGGGTCATAGCCCATAACGGTTAAATTGGCAACATCGCTGCCCGGCTTTAACCCATCGGCTACGGTTTTGCAAAGGCCCACCAAGGAAGCAGAGCAAAGCTTATCCATATTAGGTTTAACTGCTACTTCCATTGGGGTTTTCCCGTTTAAAAATCTTTCATCGGCAGTATCTGCCATACCGTCGCAAAGTATTACTAAATATTTCAAAATAATCATCTCCTGATGAATTTATTATATATTTTTCTTTTCTATATGTAAAGAATAAAATGAAAATGCCCTGAAAACAGGGCATTTTTTATTTCTCAAATAAATTACAGTCGATTTTTTGTTTTGTACTGCAACTGTTACAGTGCGGACAACCTATACACTTATCGCCCTTCCTTTTTACTTTATATACATAGGCGGCGGCAAGACCTATTACTACCACCAATATGGCAATGATTATAAAGTTTTCCATTAACCTTTACTCCTAAATTTTAGATTTCACCTTTTTATCACCACGCACACTCAAATATACCAAGATTGCAGCAAATACCAAAACTGCTATAAGTCCCGCTGCGGCGGCACCTATATTTAATGTGGCGGGTGCGGCAATAAGGGTGCCTATAGTATACACAAGGTAAGCTACCGTATATCCTACGCCCAACTGTAACCCAATACCTGCCCAAAGCCATTTTGCACTCTTCATTTCGGCATTCATAGCGCCAATAGCAGCAAAGCAAGGCGGTGAATAAAGGTTAAACATAAGGTACGCAAGGGCGGCAATTTTAGTAATAGCCATAATGCCCTGAACCTCACCACCCATACCTTCCATAAGGGCAAGCTCCTCAGTATCAATAAGATTTTCAAGTCCTACAAAGCAAACCGCCAAAGTGCCAACAACGTTTTCTTTGGCTATAAAGCCCGTAATTACCGCAGCGGCAAGTTCCCAAGAAAGAACACCAACTATTGGAACCAGCAAATAGGCAAAGGGACCCGCAATAGTTGCTAATATTGATGTATCGGCACTATCGGCTACCGAGAAAGACCAATCAAAGCTTTGCATAATTTGAACGGCGGTGTTGCAAAGCAAAATAATTGTAGCCGCCTTAACTATGTAAGCCCAGCCCCTTGCGCACATTGATTTAAATGCGCCCCAAAAAGATGGAATTTTGTATTCTGGCAATTCGATAATAAAGTAAGATTTTTTAGCACTGTTGCCCGTAATTCTATTGATAAGCAATGCACCCACAAAAATAAGAACTATGCCCGATAGGTACATAAGAGTGCTTACCCAACCCGCATTATCAAAGAATGCACCTGCGAAAAGTGAAATTAAGGGTATTTTAGCACCGCAAGGCATAAAGGGTGAGAGCATTGCAGTAGCCCTACGTTCTCGCTCGTTGCGTATAGTACGACTCGCCATAATTCCGGGCACGGCACAGCCGACTGTAATTACAAACGGAATAACCGATTTGCCCGAAAGACCAACCTTTTTAAATATGGGATCTAAAACAACGGCTACACGGGACATATATCCGCAGTCCTCAAGTATGGCAATCAAGAAATACATTACCATAACAAGCGGCAAAAAGCCGATAACCGCAATAACGCCTCCGATTACACCGTCAACAAGCAGTGCTGAAAGTAACGGATTTGCATTTTCGAGTAGTGTGCCAACCCAACCCTGAAATGCCTCGAGCCAATACACCAATAAATCAGCAACGGGTTCACCCACCCAAACCTGTGATATTTGAAACACCAAAAACATAACTACCGCAAAGATAGGAATGCCGAGCCATTTGTTTGTAAGCACGGCATCGATTTTATCGCCAAAAATTTTTTCGCTCGTTAAAATCTTGCGGCTTTCAACCTCTTTTACTATTTTATTTACAAATTGAAAACGCTTACGGTCAGCCACTTCTACTGCCTTCTTATCGGTTAAATCGGTATCTGTCTTAACATAAGGAGCGTTCTGACCTTTATTTGCAACCGCCACGGCGGCTTCAATTACTGCTTTTAATCCGTCCGACTCGGTTGATACCGTATTAACCACGGGGCATCCGAGTTTTTTAGATAACAAATCTTTGTCGATTTTAGTCTCCTTTTTCTTATTGATATCACTCTTATTAAGCGCTACAACTACGGGTATGCCAAGCTCCAATAACTGTGTTGTAAAGAAAAGACTGCGGCTTAAATTTGTGGCATCCACAATGTTAATGATAACATCGGGTTTCTCTCGCTTTACAAACGAGCTTGTAATGCTTTCTTCACTCGTAAAGGGCGACATTGAATAGGCACCGGGCAGGTCTATGGCTATTAACTGTTCATCCCCCACACAGTACGCTTTTTTTATGGGATGTTCTTTAATAGCAACCGTAACACCAGCCCAGTTGCCGACCTTTTCATTTCGGCCGGTAAGCGCATTATACATTGTTGTTTTTCCGCTGTTTGGGTTGCCCGTTAAAGCAATTCTCATTTGATTTCCTCCTTGGGTTTTAGTTAGCGACCGCTAACTAAAAAGCAAAAGTTTAATCAGTTGCCCGCAAAAACCATTATTCGTAAAGAACGATAGCTTCTGCCAACTGATTGTCTATATTATATCTACCATCCTTAACCGACACGATGCATCCGCCCTTTAAGTGCGAAATAACGGTTATGGGCTCATCACTATAGCAGCCCAGCGAAAACAAAAAAGCATTTAATTCTTCATCATCTGTATTTATTTCTTTAATGATGTACTCTGTTCCCGCTACCGCTTGCTTCAAAGTCATAACCCATACCCTCCTTGTCTGCAAAATGGCGATTAGCAACCGCTAACTGAAATTCGTAAAAAATCAGTTAGCATCAACTAACCGTTACTATATTATCACTCAAATTCCCATTTGTCAATAGCTTTTTTACAAAATCTTACAAAAAGCGAAAGCTCGATGCTCTTGCAATTATTTAACGTTTGTGTTAATATATATGTCAAGGAGGGATTCACTATGCGTTTACAAGAATCCGCAGAAATGTATCTCGAAACAATATATGTTTTATCCATTAAAACAGGAACTGTACGGAGTATTGATGTTGCCGAGAAAATGGGTTACTCAAAGCCGAGTGTCAGCCGTGCGGTCGGTCTTTTAAAGAAGGATGGATATTTAACGATGGCGGCGGATGGTGTTTTGTCGCTGACCGAGAAGGGTATTAATACCGCAAAGGGCATTTTCGAAAGGCACAATGTTCTCACAACCTTTTTAACACGGTTGGGTGTGAGTGATGAAATTGCCTCGCAGGATGCATGTAAAATAGAACACGTTATAAGTAATGAAACTATAGAAGCGATTAAGAAGTTTACTGGCAAATAAAAAACGGCAGTTTTGAAAACTGCCGTTTCATTTTTTATGCCTTGTTTACAGAACCGAAAAGCTCCATTTTTTCTTTAACTGTAGCTTTAATTGCCTCAAAGCCGGGAGCCAAAAGCTTTCTCGGGTCAAAGCCCTTGCCTTGTAAATCCTTGCCCGCCTCAACATACTCACGGGTAGCCGCAGCAAACGCTAGCTGACACTCGGTGTTAACATTGATTTTCGAAACTCCGAGAGAAATTGCTTTCTTAATCATATCGGCAGGGATACCTGTACCGCCGTGGAGAACAAGCGGCATAGCGCCTGTAAGCTTTTGAATATCATCAAGTGTATCAAAGCTAAGCCCTGCCCAGTTTTCAGGATATTTACCGTGTATGTTACCAATACCGGCGGCTAACATTGTAACGCCTAAGTCAGCAATCATTTTGCATTCCTTCGGGTCGGCAACCTCGCCCGCTCCTATAACACCCTCTTCCCCACCGCCGATGGAACCAACCTCGGCTTCAAGGGAGAGACCCAACTCATCACAAATGGCAACGAGCTCCTTTGTTTTTGCAATGTTTTCCTCAATCGGATAGTGTGAGCCATCAAACATAACCGATGAGAAGCCCGCTTCGATACATTTCTTGGCACCTTCATATGAGCCGTGGTCAAGGTGGAGCGCTACAGGAACAGTGATACCGAGCTCCTCGAGCATACCGTTAACCATACCTACAACGGTTTTATAGCCACACATATACTTACCTGCACCCTCGGATACACCAAGAATTACAGGGGAATTAAGCTCCTGTGCTGTGAGCAAAATCGCCTTGGTCCATTCAAGGTTATTTATATTGAACTGACCAACTGCATACTTTCCCATCTTTGCTTTGTTAAGCATTTCTTTTGCGGAAACCAACATATTAAACATCCTCCTAAAAATATTTACATTACTATTTTATACCAATATCGTCCGTAAATCAAGAACAATAAGAAATATTATTTGATTTTTTATAATTTGTCCTTAATTTACCCTTTGTGAGTGAAAATTTTGTTAAATAAATGTTGACTTTTCATTAAAATGCGGTATAATAATTGTTGTTCCTATTGGGGAATTGTGTAACGGTAGCACGACAGACTCTGACTCTGTTTGTTGGGGTTCGAATCCCTATTCCCCAGCCAAAAGAAAAGCACTAACCTTGTGGTTTGTGCTTTTTATTTTTAATATCTTGCAAAAATCAAAGATATATGTTATACTCACGCTATAAGAAAATGCTGCTGTTTTGCAGCAAAAAAATGGAGTTTTATATGGATGGATTTTTAACAATTAAGGACGCGGTAGCAAAATATATTGATGGTTGTGAGGAAGTCGGA
>JAZRRG010000045.1:0-20413 GCA_045650565.1 Acutalibacteraceae bacterium
GAAAGATGGTACAGTTGTGGCTACGGGTGATAATGACTATGGTCAATGCGATGTCAAAATGTTTAGAAATCCGATTATGGTTATTTTCAGATTTCTTGATAATATAGAAAGTTATTTATGATATAAAATAGGGGGAAATAAAATGGCGAAAATAGCAGACATAATTAAATACGAAGGTGACAATAGCACATTTATTTGGAAACATCCTTGTGAAGACTTCAATTACCTTACACAGTTGATTGTTCACGAGAGCCAAGAAGCAATCTTCTTTATGAACGGTCAGGCGCTTGACCTATTTGGCGCAGGTAGATATACCCTTGAAACACAGAATATCCCGCTTATAGGCAAGGTGCTCAACAAAACAACTGACGATAAGACACCGTTCCATTGCGAAGTATATTTTATCAACAAGACCGAGCAAATGAACATTAAGTGGGGTACCGACTCCCGTGTTCAGTACATAGAGCCCACTTACGGTTTCCCACTTTCTATCGGCGCATCGGGTGAAATGTCTCTCCGTGCCCAAGATAGTCGTAAGCTCTTACTTAAATTGGTTGGCACTGAGAATTATCTTGGTCAACAACAATTATCAGGATATTTCCGTTCTTTTCTTATGACCCGTGTAAAAACTTATATTGCACAGGTTATGAAGACCAATAGCATTAATATTTTTGAGATTGATGAAAACCTTACCTTGTTTTCTGATTCAATCAAAAACTTGCTTATAAAAGATTTTGCAGAATATGGTGTAGCACTTGAACAATTCTTTGTAGCCACCATTTTGAAGCCGGATGGCGACAAGCAGTATGAGAAATTCAAGGAATTGCATTTCCGCCAATACGCTGATATTGCTGAAGCAAGATTAAAACAGCAAACCGATATTATCGATGCCGAAACCGAAGCCAAAAAGGTTGTTATCGCATCGAAGGCAATGGCGACTAAGCGGGCACAAGAAGGATATACATACAGCCAAGAGCGTGGTTTTGATGTTGCTACAAAGGTTGCCGAGAACGAAGCCGTTGGCGAGTTCACCAATCTGGGCGTTGGCTTTGGCACTATGGCAGGCGTCGGTGGTGCCGTTGGTGGTATGGTCGGCGGAATGATGAACGATGCTGTAGGGGCGGCGAGCAATTCTTCTGCATCGACCGGTGATATGGCAGCATTTAAAGCAAAAATCGAGAAACTTACCATGATGAAAGAAGCAGGAATGCTTTCCGAAGAAGAATTTAACAATTTGAAGGCAAAATTGCTTTCGGAGATTTTATAAGGAGAGATTAGAATGAACGCAAAAAAAATATCCATAAGTATTTTTCTTATACTATTTATCTTGTTCGGTGCAATATCTACGATTGTGTATGATAAATCTGATAGCGTAGATATTATCTGCTATGATGGTCCATATGCGGAGGAGTATGCCGAAAAGCACGACATTGATTGTGAAATTATTTCAGATTCAGATGCTTATATCGGCATTTTAAATCTTGAAAACTTTGATTATAACAATGATGGCACTATCGTCGCCTATAAAGGCGAAAGCGAAAAAATTGCTATCCCTACCGATATTGAGGGAGTAAAAATCACTAAGATTGATGAAAAAGCATTTGAAAATACTAAAAACTTAAAAAGCATATATTTGCCTAAATCTGTAACTGAGTTTGAAGTAAAAGCACTTGAAAACATTACCGTTTTTATGTATGAAGATACCGAACTTTATAAGAAACTTTCTGAAGATAAAGAGATAAAATTTGAAATCAAAACAATACCCGATTCATATTTTGTAGATTTCTATACAGCAAACATTCCATTCTCTTATGATAACATTTCTGATAAGAGCATTGATATCAATCGTTATCACGCATTTAATGAAATCGTTGTTATTCCCGAAAGTATAGATGGCAAAGTGGTTACTACCATTTCATTTAATGCATTAGAAGATGTAGTTGAAACAATCGTAATTCCTAAGAGTGTTACAAGCATTAAGGGTGAATTGTATAGCAACCGTTATGACCTGACATTCCTCATTGGTATGTTGATTGCATTAGTTGGAACTGCTATAGCTACGGCTTTTGTTCTCACATTAAAGGTTGAAACAAAAGAAAAAATGTTCTTGAACCTGTCTCAGTTCAGAACCGCTTATATTGTTACTGTTTTGTCTTTGATTTTGGCAGGCATATATCTGTTTGTAGGTATTGTACCTGATTGGATGATTTATATTGCTGTTGTATTGGTATATGGAATTGCCGTTATTTCCATTTTGAAGGCGAAGGTGGCTGTGAGTGTCGTTGAAGGCATTGATGAAAAAATTAAGATTCAAACCTTCTTCATAAAATCTCTCACCGTAAACGCTGAACATTTGATGCACACATCTAAGACAGCAGAGCTTAAAACTCTTGCTAAAAAGGTTTATGAAGCTATACGCTATTCGGATCCTATGTCTAATGCGGTTCTGGTTGAAGTGGAAGATAAAATTCAAAATGGTTTTGTGGATTTTGAAAATGCAGTTAACGGAGAGGACATTGAACTTGCATCTTCTACTGCCGATGAACTGCTTTCCCTTATCGACATTAGAAATAAAAAATGCAAATTGTTGAAATAAATATAAAAGCAGTCGGAATAATCCGACTGCTTTATTTTTTCACTACTTGTATTTTTGATAAATATATATTATAATATTTTATTAGATTGGAGTGGTATATCTTGCTGAGAGATGCAATTAGCGGAAATATTGGTTTAGTTGAGTTTATAACATATACTATATCTTGTTTGGTTGTTATATTTTTGACACTCCCGATTCACGAATTTGCTCACGCCTTTGCGGCTAATAAATTGGGCGACCAAACCGCAAAATATATGGGGCGTTTAACGGTAAATCCCTTTGCGCATATTGACTGGATAGGCGCCGCTTGTATCTTGCTTTTCGGCTTTGGCTGGGCAAAACCTGTGCCGATTAACTCCCGCTATTTTAAACGTGGCAAGACTGATGTTGCATTAACCGCTTTTGCAGGTCCGCTTTCTAATCTTTTGGTGGCTTTTGTTTCAATGCTTTTAATGTTTATTCTTGCATTTACTTTGGGAAATTTTTCGGTGGTTGTATATATTATCACCTTTTTCTATTATGTTACGACAATTAACATAAATCTTGCGGTATTTAATTTGTTGCCGATACCTCCGCTTGATGGCTCAAAAATTTTAGCGGCATTTTTACCTAATAATTTGTACTATAAGCTAATGCGGTACGAAAGATATATCACTATTGTTGTTTTTATTTTACTTTATACTGGTGTCTTATCTACACCATTGTCATTTTTATCTAATGCCGTTTACAGCGGTTTTTATAGTATTTTAAATGCAATATTTTCGCTATTTATTTAAAATTTAGGGGTATTTTTAATGGAGACTACATTTTCGTATAAGCTTGATAGCTTTGAGGGTCCGCTTGACCTTTTGTTACTGCTGATTGCAAGAAACAAGCTTGATATTTACGATATACAGTTGACGGTGCTTATCGACCAGTATTTAGAGCAAATCAACCTGATGCAGCAGGATACTGCCGAAATAGCCAGTGAATTTTTGGAAATGGCTTCACGGCTGATTTATCTTAAAACCGCAAAACTGTTACCCAAGCACGAGGAATATGAGCAATTAAAGGACGAGTTTGTCGGTGAGTTAATCGAATATCAGACCTGCCGAAAAATCGCCGAAATGCTATCGCTACAAACCGATGGGTTTGATAAGTTTGTTAAGGGTCCGTCAAAGGTAGAATTACCCAAAACATACGAATTAGTGCATCCCAAGGAAACGCTTTTTGATGCGTATATATCTGCGGTTGGCAGAGGTCAGCGAAGATTACCGCCGAGCACTGATGCCTTTGCAAAAATTGTTGCTAAGAAGATAGTATCGGTTTCATCAAAAATCGTGTATGTAATGCGAAATTTGATTAAAAGCGGTCCTCAAAAATTAGCAAAGCTTTATCGCAGTTCTAAAAGCCGTTCAGAGCTTGTGGCTACCTTTTTAGCGGTGCTTGAGCTTTGCAAGGCAAACCGGGTACATATTAACGGTGCCGGCAACGATGCCGAGATTAAGATAATTAAGGAGCGAAAGTAGTTTGGACGTTAAGGAATTGATAAACAGTATTGAGGCGGTTCTATTTGCAAACGGTGAGCCGATTAGCATACAGCGCTTGTGCCAAACCTTTGAGGTTGAGCCCGACACCATACGCAGTGCAGTAATGGCACTTGCGGATAATTATAAGAACACTGCACTTGAAATCGTAACACTTGAAAATACATTTCAAATTTGCACTAAAAAAGAATATGCTCCCCACATAAAAAAAGCATTTGATATCAAAAGAAAAACACCTCTTTCCCAAGCAGCGCTTGAGGTGCTGGCGGTTGTGGCTTATAATCAACCCGTAACCAAGGCATTTATTGAACAGGTGCGTGGTGTTGACTGCTCGGGCGTTATGATGACGCTTATTGAAAAAGAGCTTATTGAAGAGGTTGGGCGACTTGAATTGCCCGGTAGACCACTTTTATACTCAACAACCAAAAACTTTTTGCGGTGCTTCCAGCTTAGCGATTTAAGTGAGCTTCCACAAATACCCAAGGATGCGCCCGATGCTTTGCCCGATGTTGCCGAACAATTAGCGGTGGGCGAGGTTGAAAGTGCCGAATAATGCAAGTATTTTTGTAAAAAATAAGTAATAGGTGTATTTAATGGTAGTTTTTTATATATTTCTTGCCATTGCTTTGCTTATTTGTTTGTTGTTGCAACTACCCGTAAAGCTAAAGCTTTATATTGACCGAAATTTCACTTATAAAGTGCTTTTAGGACCAATTACTGTAATCTCCGATAAACAAAAAAAATCTAAAACAACTAAAATATCGGATGATGGCGGCAAACAAAAGAAGGAAAGCTATTTAAGTAAGCTTCATAAGGAAAAAGGGTTTTCGGGAGCCGTTGTAGAGATAATATCATATCTTAAAATTATTTTTTCCGAATTATCGTATTTCCTGGGAAAAATCAAGATTAGAGATTTTTTGTGTTACGTCACTGTGTCCGAGGGGGATGCCGCCGATACCGCTGTATCCTACGGGGTGATTTCTACAGCTGTGTATGGATTCTCGGGTTTTCTTGACAGTAAGTGTGATTTTGGGTACAAAAAAATCGCAGTAAATGCTGATTATTCCGAATCGGAGAGTTCTTTTGAGCTTGGCTTTACCGTTAATATAAAGCTACTGTATTTGATTATTACCGCATTTAAATTACTAATGAAATTTATAAAGTTAAAAAGGGAAGTGTAATTATGGGTGAAAACAGTATTAAGGGTATAATGGATACCACAATGGAAAAATTAAAGGCGATAGTTGATGCCGATACCATCATTGGTACACCGATTGTTTCGGGCAATATTACGATGATTCCTGTATCTAAGGTTTCATTTGGTATGGCAACCGGTGGTTCAGACTTTGCGGCTAAAACAGGCAACAACACCTTATTTGGCGGCGGCGGTGGAGCCGGTGTTTCCATAATCCCGATTTCCTTTATTGTTATTTCGGGTGATAATGTGAAAATGTTACCTATCAATAACGCTTATACCGCAGTTGACAAGGCAATTGCGTTGGCTCCTGAGTTATTTGAAAAGGTGAAAAAACTTTTTTCTAAGGAAAAAACTGATATTGAAGAGTTATAGAAAAGCCACATCCTAAATATTATTTAACAGAATATTTAGGGTGTGATTTTTTGAAAAAAATTATGTGCTTTTTCCTTTTATTTGCGTTGTTCACAAACCTGTGCGGTGCTTCGGCTGTTGAAAATTCGGCGGCAGCGGCTATTGTTATAAATGCAAAAACCCGAACGGTTATTTACTCAAAAAACGCTAATGCGAGACTGCCAATGGCAAGTACCACAAAAATTATGACAGCGCTTATATTAGCCGAGTGTAACACACCCGAAAAAGAGGTTACTGTTACCAAACAAATGGTGGCGGTAGAGGGCTCATCGATGGGACTTAGTGCGGGCGACACCGTTACATATTGCGACTTGCTTTACGGGATTTTACTGCCGTCAGGCAACGATGCTGCCAACACAGCAGCCATTTCTATTAGTGGCTCGGTAGAAAAATTTGCCGATTTGATGAATAAACGAGCCGAAGAATTAGGTCTTAACAACACGCATTTTGTTACGCCGTCAGGTCTTGATGCAGATGGCCATTATACCACCGCTTATGATTTGGCAATTCTCACCTCGTTTGCTCTTGAAAACGAGAGTTTTAGGAAGGTGGCAGCTACAAAATCAGTAACCCTTGAATATAGCGGAAAAAAGAATTATTTATCTAACCATAACCGAATGCTCAAAACCTATAATGGAGCGATTGGTGTGAAAACGGGTTATACCAGTAAGTCGGGAAGGTGCTTGGTTACCGCCGCTAAACGTGAAAACACCGAAATCATTGCGGTTACTCTAAACGATAGAAACGATTGGGCAGACCACGCCAATCTATTAGATTACGGATTTGAAAATTCTAGCGAAGTTCTATTAGAGCCAACTATACCCGAAGCCGTCAATTGTGTTGGTGGAGGCGAAGAAAAAATAAAATTAACTACTGCACAAACTAAAATCGGTATTTCAAGGCAGGAAACCTTCCAATATAAAACTTATTTGCCAAATTTCATTTACGCACCTGTAAACTGTGGGGATGTTGTTGGGTATACCGATATATTTTCGTGAGGATTCAAGGTGGCAACCTTACCCTTATATTCCGATTCTACCGTACTAAAACAAGGTAATTACGATACATTTTTATATGTTTTTTTAAAGAGATTTTTAATTTTGTTAAGAGGTTTATAATGAAGAGTTCAAAAATTAGATTGCAAAAACATTTATCCGAGTGTGGTGTTGCTTCTCGCCGTAAGGCAGAGGAGCTGATTGCCGCAGGCAAGGTTAAGGTTAACGGTCGCATAGCGCATATTGGCGACACTGTTGACCCAAAGCGTGACAAGGTATCCGTGCAAGGAAAAAATGTTGTTACGGTTAAGGAAAAGGTTTACATAATGTTGCATAAGCCACGTGGCTTTATAACAACAATGAGTGATGAGCGTGACCGAAAATGCGTTGCTCAGTTAGTTAAAGATGTTCCGTGCAAGGTTTTTCCGGTAGGACGTCTTGATAAGGATTCCGAAGGACTGCTTTTTTTGACAAACGATGGTGATTTTGCAAACAAATTAACACACCCCTCAAGTCACGTTAACAAAACGTATCGTGTAACCGTAAAGGGAACGGTTAATGATGAGCAACTGGACAAGCTGTGCACGGGTATTTTGCTTGATGGAGTAAAAACGCTGCCATGTGATGTTTTTGTAGCTGAGCGTAAGAGTGACCGAACGGTTTTAATGTTTATTATCCACGAGGGCAAAAACCGACAAATCAGGCGTATGTGTGAGCAGGTTTCACTTGAAGTATTGCGCCTAAAACGCACCGAAATTGCGGGTGTAAAGCTCGGAATGCTGGGTCAAGGCAAATGGCGAGATTTAAACGAAAGGGAGTTACATCGGCTTATGTCGATAAGCTCTTCATCGAAGGGTATTGAGAAATGATAAGTGTATTACCGATAAATGATATTAACGAGCTTTCGGTGTTTTGCAAACAAAACAGTATTGAGCTTTTAGAAAACAGGGGAGTCACCATAGCACGAGACGGTGATACAGTTTTGGGCTACTGTGCATATATACTAAAGAATGATAGTATAACTATCACTAATTTATCTCCTGAGGATGACATAATGTTGGCTGACGGTGTTTTGCGAAGTGCGTTACATATTGCCGATTTCCGCAATATTAATGATGCTTTTTATCAAGATTCTGTACCATTTAACTTGCTTTTAAAGCTTGGATTTATTGAAGATGAGCATAAAAAAACACTAAAAATTGAAAAATTACACGAAAGTTGCTGTTCTTGTAATAAATAAGATAAATTTTTCTTGCAATATTTAATCATCTATGATATTATACTACTTGTATTTAAATCAAATTAGGAGGTGTAACGATGAGTCCTTTAGGAATAATTGTTGGTATATTAGTAATTTTAGTTTCGTTGTTTATCATTGTTACCGTAATTTTTCAACAAAGTCATCGCCGTGGCGTGAATGGCGTTATTTCAGGTGGTGCCGATACTTTCTTTTCTAAGAATAAGGCAAAAACAGTTGAAAGCATGTTAGCTAAGGTAACAAGAATTTTGGCTATTGTCTTTTTTGTGTTGGTAATCGTTGCCAATATAATTGCATTAGCTTTGAACTAATTACAGCATAATAATAAAAACACCTGTGAATTTTTTCACAGGTGTTTTCTATTTTATAATTCAATCCAAACTGCAGGTCGCACACTATACAAGGTGTGGCTTACCTGATAACCCATTTTACTGAATCTTAATTGCAAATGAATTGTAGCAGCGCTTGAATTGGTAGCTCCCGGTGTTCTGAGCCACCAAATGCCGTAATCGGTGTCAGAACCGACGCTTGCATTTTGGTTTATTACGTGTGTAGTGGCTTTAGCGTGTAATAAATCATCAGTCTTTAGGTAGAACATTCCCTCATTAAGACTTAGAATAAATACCTTGTCAGTAGTGTTTTTACCACCTTTAGGTACGTTATAGGCGGGGTTGTCGTGATTTATAAGCCGTGTGGCATCAATTTTCGACTTTTCATAATCGGAAAATGCACTACTGTAGAAATCATTGTTTAACCATTTACGAAGTGTGCAATCTTTCCAGGTGGTTTCAGTCAAGGTGTCATTATAGGGAATCTTTTCAATACAATTATTGCATAAAAGCAAAATCTTGTTTTTCTTTTTATCAAGAACCGTCCACTCAATAGCTTCGGTGCCATTTTTAGTGTCACCATCCTGCTCATATTTACCAAACTTTATGGTATCACCAATTTTAGCAGTGTAGATAGTTAACGCCGCATCAGCCGAAGCCATTTCATTGATTTTTTGTGCACTATCTTTGTAATTTGATATGCTTGTGAATATGCTGCAAGCCGCCGAATTATCGCCACTATTCATCAACTCAAGCGCTTTGTTATACCTTGCATTCGGTATTATAAAGGAAAATAACAAAACTGAAGAAGCGATAACAACTATGATGCATGGAATTACAACAACTTTAATAATTTTCTTTTTGAAAAATTCGGCAACCGATGAAAAAAATAATTTTAGCTCACCTTTTGTTACCAGTATGACAATCAAATTTGTTATTACAATAATCGCAGAGGCAACAGGGTTAATCCAAACGGGAATGGCAGTGTACAGCGCTAAAATAACACAGGTCAGTAAGAGTATTATTAAAAAAATAGCATTCTTAAACACTAATTTAGGTACCAGCATATCATCTTTTTTTGTGGTTTTGACACTTGAAAGAGAAAATGCAACTATGCCAATATGTGCTAAGAACATTAAATCTACAAAAATAATAGAAAAAATCAGAACGCTGCTATAACGGTAGAATTCACCAACATTACTTGGTAATATAAAAGCTACCGCTGTAAAAACCGCTGCTAAAATTATGCAAACGCCCGAGTAAATCTTTAACAAGTTTTTCATATAAAATTACCTTTTAATCGTTTGTTATTTTTTTATAAACCTGTTCAAACTTTTCAATTTCAGCATCGGCAAATTTTGATGTGGAAATTGCTGACTGCTTAATTTCCTCTAACGATTCGGTTAACTCGGTGATTTCCTTAACAAAGGTATCACTCATACTTAAAATTTGCGATTTAATATCATTCAACGATTGGTTTGTGCTAGTAATAACGGCAATATTTTCGCCGATTTCTTGCTCTGATGCAGCACGTGCTTTGTCTGCCGCAGCAATTACGGCTTTTGCATTAGTTTGGGCGACCAAATAAAGCTTACCGATATTTTCGCTGAGTATTTTAACCTCTTCGTATTTACCTTTATAGAAATCTAAGCTTTGTGTTAATTCGGCAATATCACCATTAAGCTTCTCGATAACATCCTGCGTTTCAAAAAGCTCGTTCTCAACCTCTTTGATTTTTTCGTTAAGCATAGATACGGATTGCTTATGTGAAGCATCGGTTTTGTGAATATATTCAGAAACCTCTTCACAATTATAACCGAATATGCTTTTTCTAAATCCCAAAGCCATACCCAATTCCTCCAAAACATCATTGTCTTAACATTATAACAGTTATTGCTGAAATTTACAAGCATAAACTTTATGCAATTATTCTTGCAAAATTATGCATAATAGTATATACTTTATTAATAATATGATTTTTAAGGACTGGTGTTACTATGCTCAGCAGAAAAATGGCACGGGAACAGGCATTTATTTTGATTTTCGAAAAGATTTTTAACGATACCTCTGTTGAAGAAATTTTCGAAGCCGCAGTTGATGTGCGTGGATTTGAAACAGATGAATACTGCATATCAGTTTTTAATGGGGTATATGATAAAAAAGATGAGCTTGATAATATAATATCCGAAAATTCGAACGGCTGGAGCGTTTCAAGAATTGGCAAGGTTGCACTTGCAGTAATGCGCTTGGCTATTTATGAAATGCTTTATCGCAAGGATATACCGATTAGTGTTTCGGTGAATGAAGCAGTTGAGCTCTGCAAAAAGTTTGCATTACCAGAGGATGCCTCTTTTGTTAACGGTGTGTTGGGCTCGGTTGCAAAAAAAGTGGAAGAATAATTATGCCGGGAATTATTACGGTAAAACAGCTAAACACCTATGTTCGCTCTATTATGGAGGGGGATATCCGCCTAAACTGTGTTGCGGTATGCGGTGAAATTTCTAACCTTAAAAATCACTATGCGAGTGGACATTTATATTTTTCGCTTAAGGATAACGATGCACTGATTCGCTGCGTTATGTTTAAACATAACGCTCTACGCTGTGGTATAACTGCCGTCGATGGAGAAAAGGTGGTTTGCACAGGTAAAATCACCCTTTATGAAAAAGACGGACAATATCAGTTTATGGTTGATAGTATTGTGCGTGAGGGCGCAGGCGATTTAGCGGAAAAGTTTAGATTTATTAAAGAGAAGCTTGAAAAAGAGGGACTTTTCGCTCCCGAAACCAAACGAGCGCTGCCTAAATTTCCCAAAACAGTTTCGGTTGTTACCTCGCAGTCAGGTGCGGCATTACAAGATATTTTAAATATAATATCACGTAGATATCCTCTGTGTCGTGTTACGGTGTCTCCTGTGTTGGTTCAAGGCGAAAACGCACCAAAATCTATCATTGATGCTTTAAATTATTTGTATGAAGCGGGAATTTCCGATGTTATTATTGTCGGTCGTGGCGGTGGCTCGGCTGAAGATTTATCGGCTTTTAATGATGAGATGTTAGCACGCACGGTTTATCAATCTCCCGTTCCAATCATTTCGGCTGTAGGGCACGAAACCGATTTTACAATTTGTGACTTTGTTGCTGACCTACGAGCGCCAACACCATCGGCTGCTGCAGAGTTGGCGGTGCCTGATATATCCGATATTAAAGCGGTTATCGATAATTATAATCATCGAATCAAAAGGGGACTTGAATTTAGGTTTTCAGCCGCAAAAATGAGGTTCTTAAAACCATTGCAATCGATATATATGGTGAACCCTTTGCAAATAGTCGAGGTTAGAAATTCTTTAGTTCGAGCTCAGTGTGATTTAATGCGCTCAAGGGTTTTTGAGATTTTTACACAGAACGATTTGCGCTTTAAAACGTTAATTGCCAAGCTCGAATCCCATAGTCCGTTAAAAACACTCTCACGTGGTTATGCAGTTGTAAACAAGCAAGGTAACCGCATAAGAACAATTCATGAGGTTATTGTTGGCGATGAGGTTAACATAACATTGTCAGACGGTAGCATTTGCGCTAACGTTACTAAGGTTGACAAGGAGTAATTGATTATGTCTGAAAATTTTAGTTTTGAACACTCTTTATCCGAACTTGAGAAAATTGTCTCCCAGCTTGAAAAGGAAAATTGCACACTTGATGAGGCGATTGAGCTTTTCGAACAAGGTGTAGCGCTTACTAAAAGCTGTAACGAGCATTTGAATAATGCTAAAATTAAGATTGAAACTCTAACAAATAAGGGAGAGGACAGTAATGACTGATTTTTCTTCTGAACTGAAAAAATATGCCGTAGAAATTGAAAAAAATTTTAAAAATATTGCTGATTGCACTTCAAGCAACTACGAGTCCATCCGTAAGGCAATGTTTTATAGCTTGGAGGTTGGCGGTAAGCGGATTCGCCCCATCATACTTCTTGAGTTTTATAAGCTGTGCGGAGGTAAGGGTAACGGCGCATTGAATTTTGCGGTTGCTCTCGAAATGATTCATACCTATTCATTGGTACATGATGATTTGCCTTGTATGGATGATGATGATTTCCGCCGTGGTAAGCCATCTTGCCATAAAGCATTCGGTGAAGATGTTGCCGTGCTTACGGGAGATGCATTGCTTACCGAGGCATTCGCCCTTGCAGCGAAAACTCAAGGTGTACCGCCCGAAAATATAGTTAAGGCACTTGGGGTGTTAGCTGAGTGTTCAGGTATTAACGGTATGATTGGCGGACAGATTATTGATATTAAAAGTGAGGGTAAAACCGTCAGCATCGATTTGCTGAAAGAAATGTATTTGTTAAAAACAGGTGCGTTAATCAAGGCGGCTGCAAAAATCGGCTGTATTTTGGCGGGTTGTGAGCATAAGTGTACTTATGCCGAAAAATTTGCCGAATTTTTAGGTTTAGCGTTCCAAATAACCGATGATATGCTCGATGCTACTGCTGATGAAAAGGTCTTAGGCAAACCAATTAACAGTGACTATAAGAACCAAAAGAGCACATATTTAAAATATTTAGGACTCGATGGTTGTAAAAATGAAGTTGAAAAGTTAACACAGGCAGCGATATCTGCATTAAACAATTTTGATGGTGACAGTTCTTTTTTAAAGAATTTAACCGTTTTTCTTGCAGGACGAAAATTTTAGGAGAGAAATTTAAGTTGGAGTATAGGTTTTTAAACAAAATCACATCACCAGATGATGTTAAAAAACTTGAACATCGTGAGCTTTTGGCGTTGTGCGATGAAATACGTGATTGCCTTATAGCTACCGTTGCAAAAAACGGTGGTCATTTGGCATCTAATTTAGGTACTGTTGAATTAACCGTTGCATTGCACAAGGTTTTTGATTCTCCAAAGGATTCTATTATCTTTGATGTTGGACATCAATCATACACCCATAAGCTTTTGACAGGTAGATTTGATAAGTTTTCAACCATTCGCACCGAAAACGGTTTATCGGGCTTTATGCGACCAGATGAAAGTGAACACGACCCCTTTGTTACGGGACATAGCAGTAACTCTATTTCTGCTTCATATGGTATTTACAAGGCAAAAGCCCTCAAGGGCGAGGGTGGTTATGCCATATCTATTGTCGGCGATGGTGCTATGACAGGCGGTATGGTTTATGAAGCGCTCAATAATTCGGGTAGCGGGCACAAAAACTTTATTGTTATACTAAATGATAATAAAATGTCTATTTCTCGCAATGTCGGTAGCTTTGCCCGACACCTTACACATATGCGCTCAAAGAAATCGTATCACAAATTTAAGCGTGGGGTTAAAAGGGCACTTGAAGCAATTCCGTTTTGCGGTAAATTTCTTTCGGACAAGCTCTTTAAATCAAAAACTATGCTTAAAAATGCGATTTACAAGAGTAATTTATTTGAAAGCATGGGCTTTAGCTATTTAGGTCCTGTTGATGGCCATAATATAAACGACTTAATCAACATATTTAATATTGCAAAGTCCGAAACACGCCCTGTGGTTATCCATACATTAACTACCAAGGGTAAAGGGTACTCCTTTGCCGAAAATTCGCCGCAAAATTACCATGGCGTTTCCTCCTTTGATATAGAATACGGCGCCACGACTGCCGATAAAAAGTCGTTCTCGGATATTTGTGGAGATACCTTATGCGAAATGGCCGAGACTGATGATAAGGTTTGCGTTGTAACTGCGGCTATGACTGTTGGCACCGGTCTTAACGAATTTTCTAAAAAATATCGCAGTAGATTTTTTGATGTAGGTATTGCCGAAGAACACGCTGCAACTTTCTGTGCCGGTCTTGGAATTCAGGGGTTGAAGCCGTACTTCGTTGTTTATTCATCATTTCTTCAGCGCTCATACGACCAAATTTTACACGATATTGCCGTGGCAAATGTGCCCGTTCGTTTTTGTATTGATAGGGCGGGTATCGTAGGCGAGGACGGGGAAACACATCAGGGCTTGTTTGATGCAGCTTTTCTAAGCACAGTGCCCGGAATGACTATCTATTCGCCAACCTATTATAATGAATTTAAGGTGATATTGAAGCGTTCGCTCGATTTCGATTTTCCGTGCGCTATACGATATCCACGTGGCGTGGAAAACGGTTTGGCTGAATATACGGTTACCGATGATGATTATACCTTTTTCGGCGATGGAGAAAAATTAGTAATCTCGTATGGTCGAGAGTTTGATTATGTGTCCTCTGCCGCTAAAGAACTCGATAATGTTGCTCTGTTAAAGCTAAATAAGATTTATCCGTTATCTCATAATTTAGTAGAAAAAATAGCAAATTATAAAGAAATTTACTTTTTTGAAGAGGGAATCAAAAGCGGCGGTATAGCCGAAAAGTTAGGCAGTAAAATTGCCGAAGCCGATTTAAATGTTAAGTATAAGGTAATTGCCGTTGATGATACCTTCGTTTCGGCGGCAAAGGTTGATTCATCTCTTAAAAAATATGGATTAGATATCGAGTCAATAATTAAAACTGTCAAAGGAGAATAGTTTTGGCTGAGAAAACTCGTTTGGATTTGGCGCTTGTAAACGGCGGTTTTGCCGAGAGCCGTGAAAAAGCCAAGGCATATATTATGTCGGGCATTGTGTTTGTCAATAATCAAAAATGCGATAAGCCGGGCGAAACGGTAAAACCAGAGGATGTAATAGAAGTACGTGGTTCTACCCTTAAATTTGTAAGCCGAGGCGGCTTAAAGCTTGAAAAAGCAATAAAATGCTTTAAAATCAATCTAAAAAATAAAATTTGTGCAGATATTGGTGCTTCTACAGGAGGTTTTACCGACTGTATGCTACAAAACGGCGCCCAACGGGTGTACGCTGTTGATGTTGGCTACGGACAGTTGGCTTGGAAGCTTAGGTGTGATGAGCGTGTAATAAATCTTGAGCGTACTAACTTTAGATATGTAACAAGCAACGAAATTCCCGATTTGCTCGATTTTGCTTCGGTTGATGTTTCTTTTATTTCTGTTTACCACATATTACCCGTTTTAAGTACTTTAATGAAGAATAATGCTGAGGCAGTTTGTCTAATTAAACCGCAGTTTGAGGCGGGTCGTGAAAATGTTGGTAAAAAAGGTGTTGTAAGGGACAAAAATGTACATATAGATGTTTTAAACAAGGTGATTAGTTATTTTACTGATAACGGTTTTTCACTAAAAAACCTTGAATTTTCTCCTATTAAGGGACCGGAAGGTAATATTGAATATTTAGCATATATCCAGAAAAATGAAGATAAACCTGAAATTGATGGACTTATTGATGTAATTCAAACGGTTAATAAATCTCATATAGAATTGAGTGGTGAATAATTTGAAAGTTGGAATTTTAGCAAATCTCGATAAGCGTGGCGCTGCCGAAATAGTTGAAAAAATCGGCAAAATTTTTAAGCGCCTTGATATCAAAGCGTATCTGCCCGATAGCATTTGCGCAACCGATTATAAGCATATCCCAGAGCAATCGATTTATGAAACAGTCGATATTATAATCACAGTGGGCGGAGACGGAACCATTATTCGTTACGGTAAGCTCGCCGCAAAGCATAACAAACCTGTTTTAGGTATAAATGCCGGTAGAATGGGCTTTTTGGCGAACGTCGAGCCAAATGAGCTTGAATTACTTTCAAACCTTAAAACAGGTAATTATACCATCGAAAATCGTATGCTTTTAAAGGTTAGTGTTTCTGAAAACGGTAAGGAAACATATTCGCAGGTTGCTATGAATGATATAGTGATTTCAAGTGGCTTCATGTCGAGAATATTTGATATCAAAGCATATATTAACACCGACTGTATTTCTTACCGTGCCGACGGGTTGATTGTTGCAACACCAACCGGGTCTACGGCATATTCGCTTTCGGCAGGCGGACCTATTATTGACCCTGCCTGTGAAAACATTTGCATAACACCCATTTGTTCACACTCTTTATCAGCAAAGCCGATGCTGCTTAATAAAGATGCAGTGGTAAGATTTAATGCAATGTCGCTTAAACACGCCGATGTATATTTATCGGTTGATGGTAGAAAGGGCCCTGCCATCAAGCCAAATACCGATATTATTGTTTCTCGTTCGGAATTTGATGCAAAGCTAATTAGATTTGAAAATAAGTCTTTTTATAAAACGCTTTCGGAAAAATTTAAAGAAAAATAATAGGTGAATTTATGAAAAACAAAAGACATGAAAAAATACTTCAGTTAATTGAAGAAAAGGTAATTGTAACTCAAGATGAGCTACAAAGCTTGTTGCTTAATTTGGGCTTTAATGTTACACAGTCAACAGTTTCGAGAGACATTAAGGAGCTTCGAATTGTAAAGGCACAGGATATACACGGTACATACCGTTATATGTCACCAAAAAACAGTCATCTGTCCGTTCACGATAATTCCAAAGAACATTTCTTTGATGTGTTTTCAAAAGGTGCTATTGATGTTAAATTCGCTCTCAACAACATTGTAATTAAATGCTACAGCGGTATGGCATCAAGCACTTGTGTTGCACTTGATATGTTGTTTGGAAATGAAATTTTAGGTTCTTTGGCAGGAGATGACACCATTATTGCAGTTGTCTCAAGCGAGGAAAACGCTAAATCTTTGTCGACAAAATTATTAAATCTTATTAAATAGTGACGGTATTGTTATATGTTAAATTTTTTACACATTGAAAATATTGCTGTAATCGAGAGCGCTGATATTGAGTTCTATAATGGCTTTAACGCATTAACAGGTGAAACCGGTGCGGGTAAATCAATTATTATAGATGCAATCAATACGGTTCTCGGCGCCAGAACATCCAAAGATGTTATACGAAGTGGTTGCGAAACCGCTTGTGTTGTTGCACAGTTTTCAAATGTAAATGATGAAGCATTGTCGGTTTTAAAAAACTATGATTTATCTCCCGATGATAACGGTATGGTTATCATTCAAAGAAATCTTTCTGTTGATTCAAAAACGGTTTTTCGTGTGTGTGGCAGACCGGTGGGCGCTTCGGTTGTAAGAGAACTCGGTAGATTTTTGATAAATATACACGGTCAGCACGATAACCAAAGCTTGTTAGATGCCTCACGCCACCGTGAGTTTATAGATAAGCTTGCTGACAACTCACCTGTTTTTGATGAATATACCGAAGAATTTAATAGGTTTGTTACATACCGTAAGCAATTAAATGCGCTCGAAACCGATGATGAGGCAAAAGCCCGTAAAATTGATTTACTAACCTATCAAATTGAAGAGCTTGAGAAGGCAGAGATTCAAATAGGCGAGCTTGAAAAACTTAAAAATGATTTAAAAATTGCACAAAATTTTGAAAAAATCTCCAAACAGCTACGCACTGCTCACACCATTTTAAAGGGTGATGAATATCCCGGGGTTATAGAGCAGATAGATTCTGCGGTTAAGTTATTGCTCGTTGACAGCGCCGAAGATTTACGAAACAAATTAAGCGATATATATCATTCCTTAAATGATATATCGGCTAATTTAGAAACCTTAATCGAAAACGAATATAGCGTTCCGCTTGACATTGATAAAATTCAAGATAGACTTGATTTGCTTGGTTGTCTTATGGTAAAATACGGAAACAGCGAAGAAAAAATGCTCGAGTTTTTATCAAACGCCAAGAACGAACTTGATAATATTAAATTTTCGGACAAGCGTGCTGATGAATTGGCCGCCTTGCTTGAGCGCTCACAAGAGCTTCTTATTAAAAAGGGAGAGCGCTTAACCGAGAGTCGCCGTAATACATCGGAGAAGTTTTCTTTTGATGTATGCGAGATACTTAAATATCTTGATATGCCCAAGGTTAAGTTTGAGGTTAGCATTACTAAGGCAGCTTATTCAAAACATGGTTGCGATAATATAGAATTTTTAATTTCACCAAACGTTGGAGAAGTATTAAAGCCACTTGCTAAAATCGCCTCAGGCGGTGAATTATCCCGCATCATGTTGGCTATTAAGAGCGTTCTAACCGACAAGGATGATGTCGAAACCCTAATTTTTGATGAAATTGATACAGGAATTAGCGGTCAGGCGGCTACCAAGGTTGCAAAACGGCTTAGAAAAATAGCTGAAAATCGGCAGGTGATTTGTGTTACACATTTAGCACAAATTGCCGCATATGCTGAAAATCAGCTTTTAATTAAAAAGCATAGCCGTGATAATAAAACCTTTACAACGGTTGAGTCTCTCGGTTACGAGCAAAGAATACACGAGTTGGCACGAATTATGTCGGGCACCGATATCACCGAAAATTTATTTAATTCAGCTAAAGAACTGCTAGATAACAGTAATTAAACATTTAGAAGGGAAATGTGTTTATAATGGAAATTTATGAGGAGCTTGTAGCCCGTGGCTTAATAGCGCAGGTTACTGATGAAAAGGAAATTAGAGAGCTTGTTAATAACGGCAAGGCGGTATTTTATATCGGTTTTGACCCGACTGCTGATAGCTTACACGTTGGTCATTTTATGGCACTGTGCCTTATGAAACGTTTGCAAATGGCCGGTAACCGCCCAATTGCGCTTATTGGCGGAGGCACTGCTTATATTGGCGACCCATCCGGCAGAAGTGATATGCGCTCTATGATGACCCCCGAAACCATCCAGCATAACTGTGACTGCTTTAAAGAGCAAATGTCAAAGTTTATTGAGTTTGGCGAAGGCAAGGCCATGATGGTAAATAACGCCGACTGGCTCTTAAAGCTTAACTATATTGATGTTTTGCGAGAAGTAGGGCATTGCTTTTCGGTAAATAATATGCTCCGTGCAGAGTGCTACAAGCAGCGTATGGAAAAGGGGCTTAGCTTCCTTGAGTTTAACTATATGATAATGCAAAGCTACGACTTTTATCACTTGTTCAAAGAATATGGTTGCAATATGCAGTTTGGTGGCGATGACCAGTGGTCTAATATGCTTGGCGGCACCGAGCTTATCAGAAGAAAGCTCGGCAAAGACGCTTACGCTATGACCATTACCTTGCTTATGAATTCCGAAGGTAAAAAGATGGGCAAAACCGCTAGTGGTGCAGTTTGGCTTGACCCAAAAAAGACCTCACCTTACGAATTTTATCAGTACTGGAGAAATGTAGGCGATGAGGATGTTTTAAAATGCATCCGTATGCTTACCTTCTTACCACTAGAAGAAATTGATAAGATGAACGATTGGCAGGGAAGTCAGCTTAATGATGCAAAGGATATATTGGCTTTTGAGCTGACAAAGCTTGTTCACGGCGAGGAGGAAGCATCAAAGGCACGAGATGTTTCGAAATCTCTCTTTACAGGCGGTGGCGACAGTGCCAATATGCCCAACACCGTGCTAAGTGACGAAAGCTTTTCAGACGCAAAAATAGGCATTTTAGACCTTATGGTTGCAGGCGGTCTTGCGGCATCCAAGGGTGAAGCAAGACGGCTTGTGCAACAGGGCGGTGTTTCGGCTGATGGCGAAAAGATTACCGATCCGACTTTCGTCTTTAAAAAGTTCGCATTTTCCGATGGCGTTGTAATCAAAAAGGGTAAAAAAGTTTTTCATAAATTTACTGTATAAAAAAGAACGGCGGGTTACACCTCGCCGTTCTCAATTTTTTTAAGGTATTCGAAAAGTTTTTCCGCCTGTTCATCGGTAAGATTTCTTATACGCCGTAAATTATCCGCATCGTTGTCGGTAAGATAAACAGGTTTAGTATCAGGCCGATACCCAAAGATAATCGGTGGCTCTTGTAAGATTTCGATGGGATTAGAATCGCTGTGCAACCGCAAAGGATTAAACGGTGCATCCGAAACAAAGGTATCGTAAGAGCATCCGAAAAGCTCGCAAATAGTGCTAATTTCATTTTTTTCAAATGAATCGTTGCGCTCTTTATATGAATATGTAGAGGTGGGCATATTAAGCTTTGCACACAGCATTTCCTGTGTGTAACCACGACTTTTTCTTAATGCCCTAATCTTTTCACTAATTGTTTGTGACATTTAATATTTCACCTCATTAAAATACTTGACTAACCCTTATTTTGTTGTTATAATCTAAATCGGGTTTGCTGGAGTGGCTCAGTTGGTAGAGCAGCTGATTCG
>JAZRRG010000046.1:0-4367 GCA_045650565.1 Acutalibacteraceae bacterium
GATTTTTGAAGCAGTTCATTTGTTTTTGAAAAATGCTTGCATCCGAAAAATCCACCGTAAGCCGATAGGGGACTCGGATGAACCGTTGTTAGCTTTGTATGTATTGGGCTTGTGATTATCTTTGCCTTTTGTATTGCGTTATTACCCCAAAGGAGAAAAACAACGGGCGTGGTTTTGCGATTCAGCTCGTTTATAATGCGGTCTGTAACCTTTTCCCAGCCCGATGCCTTATGACTGTTGGGGCTACCCGCACGAACGGTCAGCACATTATTAAGCAGCAACACGCCCTGCTTTGCCCAGGCGGTAAGCTCACCGAAGTGGGAGGGCTCAGTAATGCCTATATCGCCTTCTATCTCTTTAAATATATTTTTAAGCGACGGCGGAGGCGGCACTCCCTCCTTTACCGAAAAGCAAAGTCCGTGTGCTTGTCCCTCACCGTGATATGGGTCTTGACCTATTATTACCACCTTGGTATCGGTAAATGAGGTGTATTTAAGTGCGTTAAAAATATCATTCATTTTGGGGTAAACGGTGTGGGATGAATATTCTTTTTTCAGGAATTCACGCAAGCTTAAATAATATGGCTTTTGCCATTCATCCGCTAAAATTTCATCCCAGTCATTTCCTATTTTTACCATAATTATCTCCTAATGATTTTACTGATATTATATGTGATTTAATGCGAAAAGTCAAATTCGTGTGAGGTCTGTTGAACTTACGCTGCTTTTGTGATAAAATATGTTCAATAATTACTGAAAGGGACGTGTGAATACAAATATGAAAAGGTTATTTGCATTTTGTCTTGGTGTGACTTTGGTTTTGGCGTCATTAACGGCGTGTTCTAACAAAAAAATCGACAATAACCCACAAAAAGATGATGGGGTAAAAGAGCAAATTGTAGAAGATACCAGGATAAGTTTTTATGCTTGTCCCGACAATCTACTTCACCCATCACTTTATTACGATGCAATAGAAAATGCTGCCAAGAAAAATGGAATACAGGCAGATTATTCTGATTTGCATAATGCGACTTATGATTTTTTTCCATTTTACGAGCAGATTAAGGATGACATAAAAAATGCCGATATTGCATACATAAATCAAGAATCAATGATTGGTGGTACACACCGCGAAATACAAGCTTTTCCACTTTTTAATAGTCCGTCTGCTATGGGGAATACGTTAGCCGAATTAGGATTTGACGTTGTAAACATAGCACATAATCACATGCTCGACTGCGGAATAAACGGTATGGAATTTTCAAAGTATCTATTTGATTCCTTAAATGTTAACCTTTTGGGATATTACCCTAGCCAAAAATCCACTGATGATATTATGATAATTGAGAGGCAGGGCATAAAGGTCGCTTTTTTAACTTATACCTATAGTACAAACGGCATAAGCAAACCCGATAGCAGCGAATTTGTTATACCGTATTTTGAAGAAGAACTTATGGAAAGACAAATTAAAATTGCTAAAGAAAAGGCGGATTTTATAATCGTTTCTTGCCATTGGGGAGATGAGTATTCCTATAATCTAAATAGTATGCAAAAAAAATACGCAAAGTTTTTAAGCGATAGAGAAGTTGATGTTATATTAGGTATGCATCCACACTGTATACAACCCGTCGAGTGGCTAACAAAAGAAAACGGCTATAAAACTTTGGCGGTGTATTCGTTAGGCACAATGGTTTCGGGTATACGAAAGGGCGCTAGCGCCTTGGCGGGAATTTTGAGTTTGAATATTGTAAAGAACGGCAAAACAGGGGAAGTGTATATAGAAAAACCACAATTTTTGCCAACGGTTGTCCATTACGTATGGGGCGGTAATTATGTTGCTACCAATGATACAGCATCACGAAACTTTGAAATATATTATTTAAAAGACTACACCGAAGCATTAGCCCAAAAGCACGCAATAGTGCGAACCGAAAAAAAGGAAGGAAAAACCACACTTATCGGCGGCGGATTTACGGTAGAAAATCTACAAAAAACAGTTGAAAAATACATCCCGGAAGAGTTTTTACCAAAATAATGCCTCGTTTGGTAAATTATTATACTCTTATTATGCGGAAGAATATATTAATTGTATTTTTCGGTTATGGACTTTATCTTTCCCCCAAGCGTTATTGCAAGTATGATACCTGCCAATCCCTGTACCGAATTTGCGGGGATGTTTGTAAGTGAAGGCACAAAGCCATATATAATTCCTTCAAATATGAAGTAGCCGAGTAACATAAAGAATTCTGCCGAGATGGCACTTATGAATTTTGCAATCAGCGGCTTTGCTTTTAATTTATAAAAAATCAAATGAGCCATAAGTGCCATTATTCCTTTAATAAAAAGAGTTATGGGTGCATAAATTATGTATCCCGAAAACAAATCGGCAAGGGCAGAACCTATACCTGCAGCAAGAAAACCGAAACCGGGTGGAAGCAACCAAGCGGCTAACAATACAAAACCATCGCCCAAATTTACATATCCATTAAGTGGGGAGGGGATTTTTATAATCATGGTTGCGATGCAAACAAGCGCCGCAAACAATGCAGATAACACTATTTTTTTTGTGCTGAATTTTTCTTTCCTCATAATGTAATCGACCTTCCATCAAGCAATTTCAATATTAAATAATTATAACATAGTTTTGTATTCTTGTCTATATTTTTATAAAAACTATTGACACAAAAAAGAAAGGATGCTATAATATATTTAACAATTAAGTTAAATGTTAAATGATGGGGTGAAAAATATGGGACTTCAGCAAACACTCAAAGCACTTGCCGACCCTGTGCGCCGAGAAATACTGGATATGCTACGTTTTGGCAGGATGTCGGCAGGGGATATAACCGAAAAATTCACCATAACCGGCGCTGCGATTTCCCGTCACCTATCGGTGCTTAAAGATGCCGATTTAATAAGGGATAAGCGAGAGGGCAAATTTATTTTTTATGAAATAAATGTATCTGTTTTAGAGGAAGCTATGTTGTGGCTTGCAAATCTGAAAGGAGAAAACAGTAATGATTAAAAACAATAAATTTAAAATAGTTGTGGCAGCAGTAGTAACGCTTTTGCCGATGCTGTTGGGTGTTATAATGTGGAATAAGCTGCCCGATACCTTGGCTGTTCATTGGGGACCAAACGGCAACCCCGACGGTTTTGCATCTAAAGAAATAGTAGTGTTTTTATTCCCTTTAATCTTGGAAGTGGTTTTTTGGTTTTGCGTGTGTATCACCGCTAAGGATAATTCAAAAAAAGAGCAAAGTAAAAAGGCGGAAGGATTGGTGATATGGATTATACCTGCGGTTTCTCTGGTTGTAGGAGCCATAATGTATTGTACTGCCTTGGGCTTTAATGTGAGTGTTCCCGCAGTTATGTGTTGGTTTTTCGGAATTATTGCATTGGTGATTGGCAACTATATGCCAAAAATCAAACAAAACCGCACTATAGGTATAAAAATTCCGTGGGCACTGCGTGATGAACAAAACTGGAATGCCACCCACCGCTTTGGCGGCAAGGTATGGGTTGTAAGCGGCGTTCTAATTTTAGCTTGTTCGTTTTTGCCGCCCACTTTAGCGGCAATAGTGTTTACAGCATTGATTGTTTTAACGGTAGCGGTTCCAACGGTATATTCATATATTTACTATAAAAAACAAAAAGGAAGCGGCAAATAACCGCTTCCTTTTTAAATTTTAAAATTAGTGTGTCAGCAAAAGCATTGCGATAAACAAGAGGGCTATTATCCAAGAACTTGCCTTAATATTTTTAATGTCTCCACAAAAAACGCTTATAACAATGTACGATAACAAGCCAAATGCAATGCCGTAGGATATATTATATGTAAACGGCATTATAGCAAGTGTTAAAAATGCGGGTACTGAAATTTTATAGTTATTCCAGTCAATATTTTTAATAGATGTCATCATAAGTATGCCAACATATATAAGTGCCGCCGCAGTAGCACACACGGGAACGAGCTGCGCTATGGGGCTTAAAAACATTGCAATAAAGAAGAATATACCGCAAAAAACAGAAGTAAGTCCCGTTCTACCACCTGCCGCCACACCGGCATTTACTTCGCTAAAGGTTGTAATGGTTGAGGTGCCGCAAACAGCGCCTACTGTTGTGGCTATAGCATCGGAAAGCATACCTTTATTCATATTCAGCGGCTCGCCGTTTTCGATATAACTTTCAATGACTGCTTTGAGTATATCCTGCTGCCGTTGTTTCACTTTCAACTTCCTCCTTTTTGATTTTAGCACTCAAGCTTCCCGAGTGCTAATTTTATTATACACGCTTTTTGCTTTTAGTCAATAGCTTTTCACAATTTTTTTACAAACAAATTTACTTGTGAAAACAAATGTGCTATTA
>JAZRRG010000047.1:0-1276 GCA_045650565.1 Acutalibacteraceae bacterium
CGTTTTCCGCCGTCAGTGTGAGTTGGCAAATGAACTGGAATTGCCCGTAATAGTGCACGACCGTGAGGCTCACGGGGATACTTTGGATGTACTGCGTGAGGTTAAACCCAAAGGCTCGGTGCACTGTTTTTCGGGCAGTCCTGAAATGGCTTTGGAATTGGTTAAGTTGGGGCTTTATATCGGTGTTGGCGGTGTGGTAACCTTTAAAAATGCACGCAAATTGGTTGAAACAGTAGAGGCAATACCGATTGAGAGAATACTGCTTGAAACCGATGCACCGTATCTTGCACCTGTGCCTTTTAGGGGGAACATCTGCCACTCGGCATATATTTATTACACTGCGTTAAAGGTTGCTGAAATCAAGGGTATTTCGGTTGAAGAAGTGCTCACAGTAACCTACCAAAACGCGTTGAAATTGTTTACCAAAATAAAGTAAAAGGTGAAATCATGAAAAAAACGTCATTTGGGTTTTTGCCCGACGGTAAAGAGGTCTTGCTTTATCATTTAGAGTGTGGTAATTTCAGTGCGTCTATTACTGATTTCGGTGCGACGCTTATAAAATTCTCAGGTCCTGACCGCGAGGGGAACCCCACTGATGTTGTTTTAGGGTTTGACGAAATCACACCATATACCAGCGATGTTGGTTATATGGGGTCGGTAATTGGCCGTTTTGCCAACCGTATTGAAAATGGTAAATTCACCCTTAATGGTAAGGAATATAATCTTCATATAAACCTTGGCCCTAACCACCTGCACGGCGGTAAGGTCGGTTTTAGTCATAAAGTTTTCGAGGTTAAGGAACTGTCTGATACTCAACTTGAGTTTTCACTTTTCAGTCCCGATATGGATGAGGGTTATCCCGGGAATATTAACGTGAGCGTAGTTTACAGTTTATCGGCTGACGGCACGCTGACACTGGATTATTCGGCAAAGTGCGATGCGGATACTATTATAAATCTTACCAACCACGCTTATTTTAATCTTGACGGTGCTGATAAGGGTACGGTTATTTATGACCATAATTTAGAACTTCAAGCCTCGGCTTTTTGCGAGTGTGACAGTGACGGTCTTGCTAACGGTAATATTTTGGCTGTACGCGATACACTTTTTGATTTTAGAGAAGGTAAGGCATTAGGACCTGTTATAAACGCCACAAAGGATAAGCACATTATTGCAGGCGGTGGAATCGACCACAATTTTGTGTTAGAAGGCAAAGGTTTCCGTGAGTTTGCACGCCTATACAGTAAAAAATCGGGCATAGAAATGATTTGCTCAA
>JAZRRG010000048.1:0-72453 GCA_045650565.1 Acutalibacteraceae bacterium
GTGGATTATTGTTGAAGGTACTCACGAGCCAATCATTAGCCAAGAGATCTTTGACAATGCACAGGCACTATTTAACAAGAGTATTCGCAAGAGCCCCAAAAAGAAAAACGTTGATTTATTTTCTGGGCTTGTGCGGTGTGCCGACTGTAAGCGTGTAATGAACAAAAAGACCAATCAGCACTCTTACGGTACGTATCATTACTATCGTTGTGTAACAGCAAGGAAACTTAAAAAATCGGCGTGTACTAATCACACTATCCGCATTGATAAATTAGAGAAGGCAGTGCTTTTAACTATTCAAAATATGATTAATACGGCAACAACAATGAGCGAACTGCTCACGCAAATCAATAATAATTCCGCACGAAAAAAGGAATCAAGTCATATTGAGAAGGCACTGAAATCTCAGATTTCCGAGCGAGAAAAACTTGTGTCTATGATTACCGACCTTTATCCAGACTGGAAAAGCGGTGTTATCACAGTGGATGAGTATCAGATGTTAAAGGAACGGCTTAATGAAAGACTGCGGGTTGCTGACGAAAAAATCGCTTCGCTTAACAAGTCTGCTGAGCAGTTCCAAAGCGGTATTACCGAAGAGAATGAGTTTGTGGCACGTTTCAAAAAGTACGGCAACATCGAGGCTTTGACAAGACCGTTGCTTACCGAACTTGTGCAAGAAATTTTTGTGCACGAGGGCGGAGATATCGAGGTTGTGTTCAAGTTCCAGGATGCCTATGCACAGGCAGTTGAATATATCGAACTCAACAAACAAATTATCGAACCCGAAAAACCAACAAAAAAGAAAAAATCGGCATAATGATAAAGCGTGTGTCTTAAATGGCACACGCTTTATTCTATATGTAAAACGAATATACTTGACACATGTTATCAAATATGATAACATAATGATGTAGATGATACATATATTATTTTAAGGAGGGGGATATTGTGAAAGAAGATAATGTTTTACGCTCAAGGCAACGGATAATTTCCAAGCTCACTGAAGCAAGGATTGAAAAGCAAATGTCACAGGCAGAACTCGCAAGTTTGATTGGGACACAACGCTCCAATATCTGCCGAATTGAGAGTGGAACACAAAACTTATCGCTTGATATGCTTATAAAAATTTCTGAAGCTCTTGGCAAGGATGTCGATATGCTTTTGGAAGAGAGGATAGAGCCAATGAATAACTGTTATTCGCTTAGATTATACGATGATGAAATATTAACCTTTACGCTTGAAGAAAAAGGCTTAGAAGGTTTAAAATCTCATATTGTAACTGTTAATGAACATATGAAAAATCTTTTTCCTTTGGATTTAGACATAACCGATGACGGAATCCTTAAATGGCTTGAGCGTAGAGTTATTCCTAAAAACCGTGCTTTTGTTGACGAGATTTTAAAAACACTTGGTCTTAGTCTTAATAATACTAAAGGCATTATAGACGTATGTAAAGGTCTTTCTCTGAATGATAGTTATTGGGTTGTGCCTGCCGATTTTAATGGTACATTCAAAGAGTTTAATCTTTATGAAAACCGTTTCTCTGAGGTTTTGTCCTTGGTTGCTTATACTGGTGTCGGAACCGCCAATCAAGCATTTACCACTTCGCCTGAACTCACAACACAAGGTATGCTCCGCAAGGCATGGCGCTTTATAGAAGATGACGGCATATATCTGTATAAAGGTGGTACTGAGGGATTTGCTAATTCAGGTAATGAACCTTATTCTGAATACTACGCTTGTCAAATTGCAAAAGCGATGGGCTTAAATGCCGTTGAGTATGACTTGGAAAACTGGAAAGGCATCTTAGCATCTAAATGCAAAATTTTTACCGACATTGATACATCATTCGTTTCTATCGGCCGAATCGTTAAAAGTGGTGGTATTAAAGGTTGCCTTGATTATTACGAATCGCTTGGAACAGACTTTTCCGAAAGTCTCAAGAGTATGCTTATATTTGATGCGGTAATTTATAACGAGGACCGTCACTTTGGTAACTTTGGTGTGCTCAGAGATAATCACACAGGCAAAATTATTTCTCCGGCTCCAATTTTTGATAACGGTCTGTCGCTCTTCAACTATGCTATGGATAACGATATTAAAGATTTAGATTCATATGCGAAAACTCGTTCTAATCCTTACGGTGTATCTTACGAAAGCATTTGCGCTGAGGTTATGGGAACTAAGCAGAAAAATCAGCTTAGAAAACTCATTGATTTCAAATTCACAAGGCACCCAAGCATTAATTTGTCTGAAGAACGCCTAATAGCGATTGAAAAGCATATTCAAAGCAGAGTGAGAAAGTTGCTTGCACTTCCAACTGCATCTAAATAATTCAAACAATTGACAATAGCAAATAATATGCTATAATAAAAACAAGGCAAACCGATAGACGGTTAGCCTGAAGATTTGCGAATAACCGCTTGTTTTTTCAGGACAGAGCGGTTATTTTTTATGCTCGAAACATAGTCAGTGGCAAAAATCATTAGCAACTGTTGTTTATGGTGTAAAACATTATGGGCTCCCATGGCAGCACCCATAATTTCCCAATTTTAAGGGTCAAAAAAATTTTTTTGGGGAATTTTATGGTGTTCTCTTGACATTTTCCCCTGCTGCAGCAGACACTATTAAAAGATTTTTTGATGATACAAAAACTGGTCCTAACGACTACGATGCAATATTTACGGGCGACTTGGGTGCGGTCGGCTCTGCGCTTTTATACGAATTGCTCGAAAAGGACAATATAGATATAAAAAGTCAACATAAGGACTGCGGTATGATGATTTTTGATATCGAAAAACAGGATGTTCACGCAGGGGCTTCGGGTTGCGGATGTTCTGCATCGGTATTATGCGGATATATTCTTAAAAAGTTAGAGTGTGGGGACTATAAAAACATTCTATTTTGTGCTACGGGCGCACTTCTCTCCCCTACCTCTACAATGCAGGGTGAAACAATACCCTCGGTTGCGCATTTAATAAATTTAAGGTCATAAAAAAGGCGGCTTTTAGCCGCCTTTTAAAATATTTTACAAAGCCAATAAATAATTCCATAAACAACCGATGCAACAGTTCCGTACGCTATTACCGGCCCTGCTATTTTAAACATATTAGCGCCGACGCCCAAAATCCAACCCTCGTTTTTAAACTCTATTGCGGGGGAAACCACCGCATTGGCAAATCCGGTTATGGGCACGAGTGTCCCTGCCCCTGCATGCTTTGCTATATTATCGAACACTTTAAGTCCTGTAAGCAATGCCGCAAGAAATATCAGCGTTACGGGGACCAGCATTTTTACTACATCCTCTGATAAACCTAAATAGCTATATAACTCCTTAAGCAGTTGACCTATAACACAAATCAGTCCGCCCACCAAATATGCCAATGTGAAATTTTTAAGTTTTGGAGATGGCGGCGACGCTTTTTTTACCATTTTATCATATTGCTTGTTTGAAATTTTCATTGCACACTTCCCTTTCGCATTTATTTTGCTCTAAAAAAAGCGAAATATTAAAACGGGTGGTCTAAAACCACCCGTTTGCTAACACTTCTATTTATTACACTCCGATTTTTCAAGCTTTTTGAAAAGCGGATATGCTAATGCCGCACCCGACACATTTAAAATCACATCATCAATATCACAGCTACCCGTTAAAAACACAATTTGCAAAATTTCAATTAGCAGCGAAATTGCGATTATAACCAAAATAAATTTATAAAATTTATTTATTTTTTTCACCACAGTTGGCAGAAAAAACGAAAGCGGCATAAGCATAAGTAAATTTCCGAAAATATTTATCAGAAAATACCCTACCGAAATAATACCACTCTTCAATCCCTCAATATAAAGCTTAATTGTTGCAAATGGAATTAAATTAAGGGAGCTGTTAATATAATTAACAAAGGCATTATAATTGAAATTTTTTATGTTAAATATATTTCTACCGAAGGTGCTGTCAATAAGTGTAAAATACGCCAACAAAAAAATATACACAACCAACAGCAACCATACTGTTTTTCGGTTTGTTTTCATAAAATAACCTCTTAATCAAATAAATTATTTATATTATAAAAATTTTACAAAGGGCTGTCAATACAAAAAATACTATTGTTTTATTGCTTTTTTGATGGTATAATACATAATGTGACAGAATGTGTCGCAACTTTTAAAAATACGGAGGCAATTATTTTGAGTAATAAAAAAGTTATCATCACTAGTGACAGCACCTGTGACTTATCCCCCGAATTAATTGAAAAATATAATATTAAAATCATACCCATGGGTGTTACATTAGGCGATAAAACATATCATGACGGGGCTGACATAACTCCCGATGAGATTTATGCTTATTTTAACGAGACCGGAACCTTACCCAAAACCTCGGCTATCAATATGGCTGAATTTTCCGAAATTTTCGCTCCTCTTGTTAACGAGGGCTATGCGATTGTTAACTTCACTATAAGTTCTGAAATGTCAACGACCTTCAACAACAGCCGTTTAGCCGCTTCGGAATTTGAGGATGTTTACACTATTGACACCCGTAACCTATCAACAGGCGGCGGACTTTTGGTGCTCAAAGCTGCTGAGTTGGCACAAAAAGGTGAATCAGCACAAAAAATCGTTGAAACAGTAAACGATATGATTGACCGAGTTGATGCATCCTTCGTTATTGATAAGCTTAACTACTTGCACAAGGGCGGCCGTTGCTCCGCAGTTGCGGCACTCGGCGCAAACCTTTTAAAGCTCAAACCCTGTATTGAGGTTAAGGGCGGTAAAATGGGCGTTGGCAAAAAGTACCGTGGTAAATACGGCGACGTTTTAAAGGAATATGTTGCTGAGCGACTTGAAAATGCTGCCGATATTGAGCTTGAGCGCATTTTTGTTACCCATGCGGGATGCGATGAGAATATAGTTACCGATGTTTATAATCAGGTAAAAAAAGCGCTCCCCTTTAATGAGATATTGCTTACCCGTGCGGGTTGCACCGTTTCATCTCACTGCGGACCTGACACATTGGGTATACTCTTTGTTAGGAAGTCACCTATCGAATAATTTTGCATATAATAGATCAGGGGTAAACGCAGGATATCCTACACTATCGGCGGTAGCCACTGTCTATCTGTAAAATTACCGATAAACCCCTTTTATATAAAAAGCACCCGAAAATTCGGGTGCTTTTCTTTTTTATAATAAATCTTGTTCGCTAATCGTTTTTTTATCGTCAGGTAAAACGCCAAGACGTGCACGAAGCTCAATATCCTCATCGGGATGCTCTTTGTAATATGGCTCTATCATAAATTTTTTAATGTTTTCAAACACATTGAACTGTATAATTAAGAATCTGATTCCGGGCAACACAAACAGTACAAATATAAAAAACAAAAACTGTGTTATACCCGTACCGATAATTCCGAGCCCATAGCAAACACCGTAAACCGCAACCATACTGATTAGGATAATTAAATTTCTTTTAAAACCTAAAAATGCAAGTTTAAAGCTATTGGTATAAATTTGCTTAAGAGGTAGCTTAAAGGTGATAAGAATTATCCAAACATAATAACGCATCACCAAAAATATCAGCAGCATAGTTATGCAAGCCGCAAGACCTATTAACATAAGTTCCTTTTGCATAAAGGTGTAAAAGAAATATATATCAAAGCACAAAAATGCAATTATAATTATGTTGATTATACCTGCGGAAAGTGCCTGCTTCCAATTCTTTTTGATGGTTTCAAAAAAATCGCTCGTGCCAAATGAGTGAGTATCCACCGCCATATTACGAGTAATATTTGTCATACCTGCCGCCGCAAATCCTGACGGGAGCACAAGTATTGTTAGCAACCAATACCAAATCGCATTTATTGCCAGTTTCCAAAAGTTTTTGAAAAACAGCTCAAAAAAGTGGAGGAAGCCAATCTTACGGGGGGCATTTTTTTCAACGCCCGGTCCCTCCTTTTCATAATTAAAAAGTCCGAAAAAACCTGCCATTATTTATTCCTGTCCTTTTTGTAAAATAAATTGCTTGGAAGCGCAATTCTTTTATACCCCAGTGTGTAGCTAATTTGCGCTATTATGGGAGGTATAACGATTATTGTGAGCCCTAAAAACAGCTGTACCCACGAAATACCATCGGTGGATGCCGTTTTGTAGCCGAATATTGCGTTTACAAGCATAAATGTTTGATAGCTCATAAAGCGGAAAAGCGAGTACCAATTACTACCTATAACTCCCAGCTTTGCCACCACCGCTATAAGCCATGCCGCAAAGCTCGGTATAATCATAAGAAGGCCGATTTTCAGTCCCCTTATTTTATCCTGCTGCTTATGGCCGAAGGCGACTAAATTAGCATCCCTATCCCCTGTTTTATAAAGTAAACTATTTATAAAGGCAACCGTTACCACGCCGCCTATTACCTGACCTAAAACATCGGTAAACACCTTGGCGCCGCCACTTAATTCCGAGCGCAGCGACATTGTTGATACTTCAATGCCCTGTGCTTCATACTCAGCTTTTTTGATGTCCTCGCCCTCGCTGTAATAATAATTATAGAGCATCTCACCCGTTTGGGTATTATATGCCATATAGCCCACCACCGTAGTAAAGGCACCGGTTCCCACCACGATTAATGATGTATAAACAAAAAAAGTTATCAATGCCGCAATATAATATCTTATACTGCCTGAAATAGCCAATTTTACATTTGTTTCCATAGTTACCCTCCGTCCACTGAAAATTATATTATATACAAAATAAAAAAGCAAGTATTTAAAAAAATACCTGCTTAAATTTACAGTTTATTTAAAAAAGCAACAATGCCGTGATACCTAACACAAAAAGAATACCTACTGTAATAAGCATCGCTTTGGTAATTTTTCTTTTGCGGTATAAATTACGAATCTTGCCGTTCCCCGCTATATCAGGCGAATATTTTTCGATAACCCGTTGCGCCTCTAATTTTAACTGTCGGCTGCTTATATTTCCATATTCGGGCGTTACGAAAAGTATTACCCTCTCAAACATATTATTGCCAGTATCATTTATTTCAATAACGGTTCGGTTTATTCCCTTTACCATAACGGCACCACCTAAAATTTGATTTATTTTAAGTGTTGACAAATCGGTAATTTTTATTCAGGTTAACATAAAATTGTTGAAAAGTCGGTTGAAAAAGTGCAAAACACCCTTGTTTTAGGCGAAAAGTTTTCCACAATACGACAAATTACGACATTATGTTAAGTTAATTTTCTTCTCTTCCCGTTAAAAAAGAGATGCTTCTTTCAACCGAATCCTTGGCATTTTCCCAGTCGCAGTTATCGGCATTGCTTTGATAATTATACATTTTACAGTAGTTGCCGATATCCATGCAAAGAGTGGCTATGCTCGACTCGGTAATACGCACCAAGCTCTTTAAAAGCTCATCATAATGGCGGCGCATTTGTTTCTTGTCGACCCCCGAAGACAGCAGTTCAAAATGAGGCAAACAAAACTCGGTTTGATTATCAAACAATTCTCTAAAATCACTCTCGGTTTCATAGCAACGGTAGATGGTTGCTATCATCCTTTCCATACCCCAATTTATTTTATCGCAAATAAAGCACGCATCGGTAAGTCTTTTGGCTTTGTCTGCTTTTTTGGATGCGGTAGAAAACAAACTCTTACCGAAGATATCGTTTTTTACGCTATCGAGGTGAGATTGCAGCATAAGTGCCAGTGCCAGTCTACCCCTATGATTGAGCATTTTATCGTAATGGTAGGGGCAAAATCCGATTTTATTTGTTTCAATGCGAACATCCGGCTCCATCATCGCAGCGCCCATAATATAGTCAACGATATGTTCTTCAACCGTTCTTCTCATACGGCAAATTGGACAACCGTCATTAACCTCAAACACTTCGCTGACCGGTATTGTACAAATATCATCTCTCATTTTTATCAACTCCACTTGTGATTATACTATATTTGTGATAAAATTAAAATAGAAATTTTAAGGATGATTAAAATGCTTAATTTTAGTTACGAAAATTCGAACATAATTTTAGAAAATTTTGATAACCTTTCCCTACCCCAAACGCTTGATTGCGGTCAAGCGTTCCGTTGGCGTGAAACCGCACCGAATGTATGGGAAGGAATCGCACTTAATAAATATTTGAAGATATCCCAAAACACAAACTCTTTTTGCTTTCACAATACAACTATACAAGATTTTAATGATATTTGGGCGCCTTATTTTGACCTGAATCGTGATTATGGCAAAATAATTCAAAATATTGGCTCTAACGCCGTTTTATGTGCAGCGGCGGAATATGGCAAGGGCATTAGAATATTGAAGCAAGAGCCGTGGGAGGCGCTTTGCTCGTTTATTATTTCACAAAACAACAACATACCGAGAATTAAAGGCATTATTGAACGTTTGTGTGAGAACTTTGGCGAAAAAATACCCGAGGGTTATACCTTTCCGTCGGCAGAGAAAATAGCGACGCTAACGCTTGATGATTTGCAAATTATTCGCAGCGGATTTCGTGCAAAGTACATACTCGATGCCGCAAGGCGCATATCCGACGGCACCTTAAACCTTGAAATGATTTCTAAGATGCCAACCGATGAAGCTCGCATAGAGCTTACAAAAATTTACGGCGTTGGTGAAAAGGTTGCCGACTGTGTACTGCTATACGGTATGGGGCACCTAAACGCATTTCCGAAGGATGTTTGGATAAAACGTGCCGTGTCAATTCTTTTCGGCGGCGAATTTGATGAAAAAGCATATAAATATGCAGGTGTTATGCAGCAGTACATTTTCTACTATGCAAGAGAAACAAAGCTTAATATATAATTTAACCCCGCAGCAGCGCTGCGGGGTTTTAATTTAGAATAATTTATCATTTATAACCGTAATTATATCTGCCATAACACCTGCATCGTAGGATGAGGGACCGGGGGCATCGGTGAGTATAACAATTATATAGGGCTTTTCACCCTTCCAAACGATACCCGCATCACTGTATGCGAGCCATCCGCCCGAGCTGTTATGCCCCTGCTTATGCGAAATATCAACATTCTTTAATGCCGCAGTAGCATAGTTATTTGGTGTGTTTGTGCAGGTTTCTTTTAAAAATTTGGCATATTCGGTATCGGTTTTAAAATACTTATAAATTTCCCGCCAAATAATTGCCAATTCCTTCGCCTTTGCGTGTAAACTCCAAACCGTCGGTCGTATTTGAAGGGATGGACAACCAAGCTCCGAAATCCACTCATTATATCCGTCTCTACCAAAATAATCAACCATCATAAAATATCCTACATTATCACTGATTCCCATAGTTTTATCGATGATGGTTTCCATAGTAAACACTGTGCCAAAGTCGGAATACTGCATATCCCCTGTTCCCGGCTCATAGTGCTTACTCTCATACTTCATTTCGGTTTTCAAGCTTCCTTTACCCGCCTCCATTTGCTTACAGGCATAAAGAGCATATGCCGCCTTAACAGTACAAGCGCAAAACAGCTCCTCGCTTGTATTGTAGGCAAGTGCCTTGTTATTATCCAGTGCATACGCCACTACCGAAACATTTCTTGAATACTTATCAAGTATGCTTTCAATCTCGGACAAAGCATCGGAGTACTCTTCGCCCTTAAGGTCGCCAAATGCCGTAACGGTGGTGCCAAAATTGGCAATTTCATCAAATAAATCGTCATAACGGCTTGGCTGCTCTGAAGGAGTATCACTCGAAACTTCTATTTCGGAGGATTCGGGGGATGATGGAGTAGGTGTCGGCACCTCTTTGCCGCAGCCCACCAATAAGAATGATATGCAAAGTAAAATGCATAGCAATTTAACTACTAAATTCTTTTTTTCCATATTAGAAAAGTCCTGTAATCTTTCCATTTTCATCAACATCAATTTTCTCGGCCGCAGGTACTTTGGGAAGTCCTGGCATTGTGAGGATATCGCCTGTCAGCACCACTATAAAACCTGCACCTGCCGAAACCTTAACATTCTTAACTGTTACCATAAAGTTTTCTGGAGCACCAAGCTTGGTTGGGTCATCCGAAAAGCTATACTGTGTTTTTGCAACACAAATAGGTAGCTTACCAAAGCCCAAGGCGGTCAACTGCTCAACCTGTTTTTTGGCGTTAGGCATAAGAGTTACACCGTCACCGCCGTAAATCTTTTTAACAACAGCTTCTATTTTTTTCTCTATAGAAAGGTCGGTAACATACGAGAAGGTGAAGTCACCCTGCTGTTCTTCGCAAAGGCGTACAACCTCGTGTGCCAACGCCTCTCCACCCTTACCGCCTTCAGCCCAAACGGTTGAAAGCACCGTATTTACACCAAGCTCGTTACACTTTTTAATAATGAAATCAATTTCATTATCGGTATCGGTTGGGAAACGGTTAACCGCCACAACACAGGGCAGCTTATAAACATTCTTAATATTAGATACGTGTCTTAAAAGATTAGGAATGCCCTTTTCGAGTGCCGTAATATCCTCGGTTGCAAGTTGAGTTTTTAAAAGACCTCCGTGCATCTTTAATGCACGAACAGTTGCCACTATTACAACCGCATCGGGTGTGAGGGATGCCATACGGCATTTAATATCAAGAAATTTTTCGGCACCAAGGTCGGCGCCAAAGCCCGCCTCAGTAATAGCATAATCGCCCATTTTAAGTGCTAACTTTGTTGCCATAACCGAATTACAGCCGTGTGCTATATTAGCAAAGGGACCGCCGTGAACGAAGGCAGGTGTGCCCTCGAGTGTTTGCACTAAATTCGGCTTGATAGCATCCTTGAGCAACGCTGTCATAGCGCCCGCCGCTTTAAGCTCACCGCAGGTTACGGGCTTATCATCATAGGTGTAGCCCACAATAATTCGAGACAAACGCTCCTTTAAATCGGTTATGGAATTTGATAAGCAAAGAATTGCCATAATTTCAGATGCAACCGTGATATCAAATCCGTCCTCACGAGGAACACCGTTTGCCTTACCGCCCATACCGTCCACTACAAAGCGGAGCTGACGGTCATTCATATCAACACAGCGCTTCCATGTGATTTTACGTACATCAATTCCCAAAGCGTTGCCCTGCTGAATATGATTATCAAGCATAGCGGCAAGAAGATTATTGGCAGCACCTATTGCGTGAAAATCGCCCGTAAAGTGCAAATTTATATCCTCCATTGGCACAACCTGAGCATATCCGCCGCCTGCGGCACCGCCCTTAACGCCAAAAACAGGACCTAATGATGGCTCACGAAGAGCAACCGTTACATCCTTTCCAATGCGGCGAAGACCATCGGCAAGACCTATTGTTGTGGTTGTCTTACCCTCGCCTGCGGGGGTTGGAGTAATAGCCGTTACAAGCACGAGTTTACCATCAGGTCTCGAAGTATCGTCAAGAAGCTTCGGGTCAATTTTTGCTTTATATTTTCCGTATTGCTCAATATACGCCTCATCAACATGGGCACGCTTGGCAATCTCGGTAATATGCTCTAATTTACATTCCTGTGCAATTTCAATATCAGATTTATATCCCATTTAAAACATCCCTTTCGGTTTTGATTATAATAATAACTGTTATTAGTCGAAATGCTCGAAAGCGTTTTAACTAACCTTAACCATTATAGCATTTATTTCTCGAGGTTGCAACACCGCTAAATGTCAAGCGTTGTTACAAACAAACCACGTTTTTTATATTCGCTTTCCCATTTTTCGAAATCATTACATAATGTGTTTTTGTTATGAGAATCACTGGACAAAATAAATCTGCCGCCGAGTTTGTTTATATACTCTGCCAATTCAAAAGACGGATACGGGGTAGTCCTATACCCACGAGAAATGGCACCTGTGTTAATCTCAAATGGAATATTTCGTTTTACTATTTTTTCAATAGCCGTTTGCGCAGCTTCAATATAACGGATGTTGTCGGTATTAAACAGCTGCTCTCTTTCGGAAAACTTTGTAATTAAATCAAAATGCCCTATTATGTCCACTTTGAATTTATCGACAATTTCGCCAACCCTCTTATAATACTCCTCGCAAAGCGCATACACATCTCCGTTAAAGTATCTTTTTATTGCCTTTTGCAAGTCTTGAGGATTGGTGTCAACCGAGATGTATTCATCCTCGCATTTAACATAATGCACCGAACCGATTACATAGTCGAACCCATCAAGATTCATATTCGAATAGTAATCCATCTCAACACCACAAAAAATTTTTACCTTTTCCTTGTATTTTTTGCGAAGACGGTATATTTCGTTTTTGTAGTTTTCAATTTTCTCTTTGCTAACACAGCAATCATCAAAATCCACATAGGCGTGTACTGAAAACCCCAGTTTTTTAATGCCGTGCTCTATAGCGCTTAAAACTACTTCTTCCGCTGAGTCATCCCCATCACAAAACGTAGTGTGTATGTGAAAATCCTCTAAAATCATTTTGTCATTTTCTCCTGCTTTATCTTTGTATCAATAATGTGGCGTGAAGCTAACTCTTTATGTATGTCTTCAAGACTTATTCCTGCTTCAATCATCAGCACCATTATGTGATATGTCAAATCCGCAATTTCATAAATGGTTTCGTTCTTGTCGTTTGCCTTGGCGGCTATTATAACCTCTGTCGACTCCTCTCCTACTTTTTTAAGTATTTTATCGAGTCCTTTTTCGAAAAGATATGTAGTATAAGAGCCCTCTTTTTTATCGGTTTTTCTGCCTTCAATAAGCTTCATTAAATCGTTCAGTGAAAAATCCTTTAAGTGTTCACTTTCGTAAACGGGATTTGTAAAGCAGCTCTTAGTACCCATATGACAAGCAGGTCCGTCGGGCTGAACAACTACGGTTAATGCATCCTTATCACAGTCTGCGGTAATTGAAACAATATGCTGATAGTTGCCACTCGTTTCCCCTTTTAGCCACAGCTCCTGACGGGAACGGCTGTAAAAACAGGTAAGTCCCTTCTCCATTGAGATTTTTAAACTCTCCTTATTCATATATGCTACTGTTAACACCGCTTTGGAAACCGAATCAACAACAACTGCGGGAATTAATCCCTCTTTATCAAATTTTAGTTCATCAATTTTTATCACAGTAATTATCTCCTTACAGATATATTGTTATTAAACATTTCTTTCTTAAGGTCACTTATTGATACCTCACCGAAATGAAAAATAGATGCCGCAAGACCCGCATCCACCCTTGGAAGTGTTTTAAACAGTGTTATAAAATCTTCTATACAACCTGCCCCGCCCGATGCAATAACCGGTACCGAAGCCACCTGACAAACGGCATCCAGCATTTCTAAGTCGAAACCTTTTTTTACGCCGTCAGTATCAATAGAATTTACAACAATTTCACCTGCGCCGTTTTCAACCGCATTTTTTATCCACGAAATTGCCTCTAACCCCGTATTTTCCCTGCCACCTTTGGCAAACACTCTGAATACACCGTCAACCCTCTTTACATCAACCGAGAGCACAACGCATTGGTCACCGTAGCGTTTAGCCGCTTGATAAATTAAATCGGGATTTTTAATGGCTCCTGAATTTACACTTACTTTATCAGCGCCACATTTAAGTACACGGTCAAAATCATCAAGTGTGTTAATTCCACCGCCCACGGTTAAGGGAATAAACACTTTACTTGCAGTTTCTCTTAAAATATCGGTAAACAACCGTCTACCGTCACTAGATGCGGTAATATCATAAAATACCAATTCATCGGCTCCCGCACCCGAATAAAATTTTGCTAATTCTACAGGAGAAGACACATCACTCAACCCTTTAAAATTAACACCCTTTACAACCCTGCCATCCTTAACATCAAGACAGGGTATTATTCTTTTTGTTATCATTTTGCCACCTCAATAGCATCGCTTAAGGATATTGCGCCGATATAATATGCCTTTCCAATTATTGCGCCGTAAATATTTAAGTTTCTTAACATTTTTATATCATCTAAGGTACTCACACCGCCTGATGCGATTATTTGCAGATTAAGTTCTTGGGACAATTTTTCGTATAATTTAATATTTGTTCCCTGCATTACACCATCCTTTGAAATGTCGGTACAAATAATTGTTTTTATGCCCATTTTCTGAAGTTTATTGCAAAACTCGAACGCTTCATATTCAGATTTTTCCATCCAGCCGTTAATTGCAATAAAGCCATCCTTAATATCAACACCTACCGCTATTTTATCGCCGTACTCTTTTATTGCGGCAGTCAATAACTCGCTGTTCTTTACGGCCGCTGTGCCAAGAATTATACGGTCAGCACCCGCCGCAATATATCGGTCAATAGCTTCAATACTTCTTATGCCTCCGCCGATTTCAACCCTTAAACCTGACACCTGTTTAATTTTACAAACCGTATCAAAATTTGGGGTTGTGCCATCCTTGGCACCCTCCAAATCGACAATATGTATCCACTGCGCACCCTGATTTTTAAAATCAAGTGCTACTTCCCAAGGGGATTCGCTATACACCGTCATTTTATCATAATCGCCTTTAAAAAGGCGCACCGCTTTTCCTTTATACAAATCAACTGCGGGAAAAATAAGCATTATTTACACCTCTATTTCGCAAAATGCTCGAAGAATTTTAAGTCCTACCTCTCCACTCTTTTCGGGGTGGAACTGACATCCGTAAACGTTTTTATCAGCCACGGCTGCAGTAAGTGTCGCACCGTACTCGGTGGTTGCGGCAACCGCATCGCACTCGGTGGCAAAAAATGAATGAACAAAATAAACAAAGTCGCCGTCATTTAAATATTTAAAAATAGCACAATCCTTTTGCTCGATTTTTAGTGAATTCCAACCTATATGCGGAACTTTATGCGACTCGGGTATAACATCGGCAATAGGTTTTACTGCGCCCTTTATAAGCCCCAGTCCATTATGTTCGCCATATTCATAACTCTTTTCAAGCAGTAACTGCATACCAAGGCATATACCCATTATCGGTTTGCCTTTATTTGCCAATTCACAAATCACAGTATCAAGTCCGCTAGAGCGCAGTTTTTTTGCAGCATCACCGAAGGCGCCGACACCGGGAAGAATTATACGGTCGGCATTCTCAATTACCCGCCTGTCACCCGTTATTACAACCTCTGCGCCGATTGATTTAAAGGAGCATTCAAGCGAAAAAAGATTGCCGACGCCGTAATCAACTATGGCAACCACTAGATTACCCCCTTAGTAGACGGTATCTCATCGGCAAAATCTTTATTTATTTTTACCGCTTTTGCAATACTGCGAGATACCGATTTGAATGCGCCCTCAATTATGTGGTGAGAATTTTCACCTGCCAACTGTTTTATATGCAAGGTCGACTTACTGTTTCTTACAAAACCGTACCAAAACTCACTTGCAAGTTCGGTATCAAACGTGCCTATTTGTTCAGCCGGAATTTGCAAATCATAATTTAGATAAGCCCTGCCCGAAAAATCAATAGCCGATAAAATAAGCGCCTCATCCATTGGTAAAATCATATTGCCGTATCGAACAATACCACGCATATCTCCTAATGCTTTTGCGAACGCCTGTCCAAGACATATACCTACATCTTCAACAGTGTGGTGGTCATCAACCTCTGTATCTCCTACACATTTAACCTCTAAGTCAAACCTACCGTGCTTGGCAAAAAGGGTTAACATATGGTCTAAGAACCCACTGCCCGTATCTATGGCAGATTTGCCGACACCGTCAATATTAAGCTTTAAAGTTATATCCGTTTCGGCCGTTTTACGAACTATCTCAGCATATCTCATACTATTTCCTCCAAAACCTCTTTAAGAGTGTTTATTAAAATATCCATCTGCTCTTTTGTACCAACTGTTATGCGATTATACTCGGTTAAACGTTCCTTATCAAAATGGCGCACCAAAACGCCTCTGCGTTTAAGCTCGGTATATATTTTCTTACCTGAAACTCTTGGATGCTTCGCAAAGATAAAGTTAGCCAAGGAAGCTGTGAATTCGAAACCGAGTTGCTTTAATTTTTCCTCGGTATATCTACGGTTATCAATAATTTTTTGACAGTTTTCCCTCACGTAGCCGTCATCTTCTATCATACCAAGACCCGCTGCCGCACTCAAACGGTTGATATTATATGGGTTGGTTGAATATTTGATTGTATTAAGGTCATGTATCAGTTCTTTGTTTCCTATACCGTAACCGAGTCTTCCGCCCGCTAATGACCTTGATTTTGAGAAGGTGTGTATAACCAGCAAATTATCATATTTCTTTGTTAGTTTCACAGCGCTTTGTGCTCCAAAATCAACATATGCTTCATCAATAATCACAAGTCGGTTGGGCTTGCTTTTAACTATTTTCTCGATTTCTTCTATATTTAAAGCAATGCCGGTTGGTGCGTTAGGGTTTGCTAAAAACACCGTTTTTTCGGTTCCTATATAATCATCCGGATTTACCGTAAAATCCTCCCTGAGAAGAAACTCGGTGTACTCCACTGAGTTAAGTTCGGCAAAGACCCTGTAAAAACCGTATGTAATGTCTGGGAAAGCTGCGCCTCTCTCACAAAAAGCCATAAAGGCAAAATTCAAAATCTCATCCGAACCGTTAGTGAGTAATACATTTTCGTAATCAACACCGTAATAATCGGCAATTTTTTGTGTTAAAACTTTACAATCAGGGTCGGGATAAAGTTGCAGTTTTTGCGCTTCGGATACCACTAAGCTAATTGCCTTTGAAGATGCGGGAAAGGGCGACTCATTGGTGTTTAGCTTGGTATACTGCATATCTTGCGGTTGTTCACCCGGTGTATAGGGTGTTAGTTTTTCATATTTAATGTTTAAAAATCTACTCATTATTTATCTTCCTTAATGCGAACGATGGCGCTCTTAGCATGGGCTGTTAACCCTTCTTTTTCGGCAAAAAAAGCAACGTCCTCTGCCACTCGGCCAAGCCCTTCACGAGTATAGTAAGTATACTGCGTTTTCTTTACAAAATCATCTACCGATAAGGGACTGGAAAACTTCGCAGTGCCGCTGGTTGGCAAGGTATGGTTGGGTCCTGCAAAATAGTCTCCCAAAGCTTCCGGACAATTTTTTCCCATAAATATTGAACCTGCGTGACGAATAGAATCAAGATAATCAAAGGGATTATCAACACAAAGTTCCAAATGCTCGGGCGCAATTTCGTTTGATATATCAATGGCAACCGATAAATTGTCCGCCACAATGATTTTGCCGTTTTTATCGATTGATTCTCGGGCAATTTCACAGCGTGAGAGTTTAGGTATCTGAATTTCAAGCTGTTCGCTCACCTTGTTTGCGAGTAACATTGAATCGGTAACCAAAACCGCACTTGCCATTTTATCATGCTCTGCTTGGGATAAAAGGTCTGCCGCTATGTGTACGGGATTGGCGGTAGAATCGGCAACAATTAAAATTTCACTTGGTCCTGCTATCATATCAATAGACACCTTACCAAAGACCTGACGTTTAGCTTCGGCAACAAAAGCATTACCTGGTCCTACTATTTTATCCACCTTGGGTATGCTTTGGGTGCCATAAGCTAAGGCGGCTATTGCCTGCGCTCCGCCCACTTTGAATATTTTATCAACACCCGCTACATATGCCGCCGCTAAAATTGCGGGATTAACCTTTCCGTTTTTATCCGGCGGGGTTACCATTACAACCTCTTTGCAACCTGCAATTTTTGCGGGTATTGAGTCCATAAGAACGGTTGAAGGATATGCGGCTGTACCGCCCGGCACATAAAGACCTGCCTTATCAATGGGAATGACCTTTTGTCCCATAACTATTCCGTTTTCATCGTTAATAATGAAACTGTTTTTTACCTGCTTTTCGTGAAATTTACGAATGTTTGCCGCCGCACGTTTTAAAATATCTATAAATCTCGGCTCCACAAGAGTTAGAGCATCTTGGATTTCCTCTTTGGTTACCATCAAATTATCAAGCTTAGCTTTATCAAACTTTTCGGTATACTCAAATAACGCTTTATCTCCGTTTTGCCTGACATTTTTTATAATATTGGCAACTATATCTTCAACATCCATCTCAGGTACTGTCCGTGCGAAAATTTCATCGTAAGACAGTGTGGAATATTCCATTATCTTTATCATTTTTTTGCCTCCGTTTGTGCAACCATTTCGTTAACAATCTTTTCTATCTGCTCACCCTTAAACTTAAAGCTTGATTTATTGGCTATAAGCCGTGCGCTTATGGGCACTATCGTTTCAATAACCTCAAGGTTGTTTTCTTTAAGGGTTGTTCCTGTTTCTACAATATCTACTATAACATCGGATAAATCAAGTATAGGCGCTATTTCTATAGAGCCATTAAGGTGAATTATATCTATGTCTCGACCGATAGATGCATAATAATCCGACGCAATTTTACCAAATTTTGTAGCAACACGAAGCGTTTTTTCCTTATCATCATAAAAATTGCTTTTTGCCGCAACAGCCATACGGCATTTACCTATATCCAAATCAAGCAGTTCGTAAACATCGGGGGCATATTCAAGTAAAATATCCTTACCTGCAACACCTATATCGGCGGCGCCACGCTCTACATAAATTGCAACATCCGACGGTTTGACCCAGAAATATCTAACACCGACCTTTTCGTTTTCAAAAATTAGTTTTCGGTTGTTTTCCTTTATTGCGGGACACTCAAAACCCGCCTTTTCAAACATTGCATATACCCTTTCACCAAGACGTCCCTTAGGTAAGGCAACATTAAGCATTCTTTTCAAGTATCTCCACCCCGTTTTCTGTTAGTTTCACTAATTTTTTATACCGCAATTTTTCGGGTACTGATTTAACCGCCAATACCCTATCCCCGTTTATATTTAATTTTTCAATAGCACATTTGATACTTTCCAATCGGTCGTTTTCGCTATACAAAAGAACTATATCGGTATCAAATTCACGGGGTACATCCATAATGCGCTCTAACGTATCAAGATACACTGCAAAACCTACAGCGCCCTTTTTTCTATGCATTTTTTTCATGAGGCGGTCGTATCTGCCACCCGAGAGTACACTCTCGGGAACACCCTCAACAAATCCTTTGAACACAATACCGTTATAATAATTTATATCGTTGACAACCGAAAAATCTATCCGCAAAATATCTTCATCAAGCGTTTGTGTAATCCTTGCCAATTCGTATACCAAATCTTTATTTTCAAGCAACTGCTCTAATTTTGGTAATACTTCACTCGGTTTACCGTATAGCGATACAACATCGGTTAAAAGTTTAATTTTGTCTTCCTGCACAGCCGCCTGGGTTAATATATTCCTCATTTCGTGAATATTTTTTTGCCCAATGCATTTCATAACATCAATTTGACACTGATTAGATACATCCATATCCTCAATAATCGATGAAATTATACCGAGATGCGAAACATCCAACACCGATTTTTCAGATATACTACGCAAACTTTCACATGCGAGCTTTAGTACCTCACAGACGCTGTAATCATCAATATCTCCTATGCACTCAAGCCCAACCTGCATAAGCTCTTTGAATGAACGTGTTCCGTTAGATACACGGTATACATTTTCATCATAATATACCTTTTGAATTTCTCCACCCATTTCCTTGCTGTTTTTAATAATAGACAAGGTAACATCAGGCTTTAATGCCATAAGCTTACCGTTAGTATCTGTAAAGGTTATAACACTGTCAGAAATTAAAAAGTCCTTATTTCTCACATATAAGTCATATTCTTCAAATTTGCTCATTTTAAACCTTGAATAACCGTATTTCTCATATATGGAACGCAAGGCAAAAATGACCTTCTCATCGTATTTTAAGGTTAAATCTGATATGTTCATTATTTTCCCTCATTCTTTTTTAATTGCTCTATTGCTTTTTTATAGCCGCCGCTACCGTAATTAAGGCACTTGCTAACCCTACTTATCGTTGCGGTGCTAACAGAGGTGTTTTTAGCAATTTCCTGATAATTTTTGCCGTTATCCAAAGATATAGCAACCTCCAAGCGTTGCGCCATATCTTGAATTTCTTTTATTGTACAAACATCCTCAAAAAAGTTATAGCAGTCATCCACTGTGTCTAAATTTAAAATTACAGAAAATAACTTATCAATAGAATTCGATCGGAAATTAGCCATAAAATTCACTCCTTAGAAAAAATTACTTTTCTATTTTATCACTTTATCACAGTAAAGTCAATACATTTTTTGCCTTTTAACCGCAAAAACAGGCGCCGAAGCACCTGTTTTTAATTTTTATTAAGAAAAAACGAAATGTACCCTTGAATGAATATGTAAATTATGATTATAGGAATTATGTATTTTGCATAGAAAAACAACCATTTGGGCATTTTTGCACCCTTGCCGCAGTTTGCCTCGGCAATAAAATTATCCCATCCCCAGCCCTTATTTTTAAGGCAGCAGAACAACACATAAACCAACGAGCCGATGGGCAGTATATTGTTGCTGACAATAAAGTCCTCAAAATCAAGTATTGTGCTACCTGCACCGAGTGGCTGAACGCCTGATAAAAGATTAAATCCGAGCGCACAGGGTAAGGACAACACCAACACCGCAATGAAGTTAATAAGGCAAGACTTCTTACGGCTCCAGCCCCATTTATCCATACCGAAGGCAATCAGATTTTCAAATACTGCAACAACGGTGGAAACAGCTGCGAAAAGCATAAACAGGAAGAAAAGTGAGCCCCAAATTCTTCCGCCAACCATCTCTTTAAATATGTTGGGAAGCGTTTGGAATATAAGCGACGGACCTGCCCCCGGCTCCAAGCCGTATGCAAAGCAGGCGGGGATAATAATAAGCCCTGCAGTAAACGCCACAAAGGTATCAAGAACCGATATAGATATCGATTCGCCGAGTAAACTGCGTTCCTTACCTATATAGCTGCCAAAAATTGCCATTGAACCCATACCGATTGAGAGCGTAAAAAATGCCTGACCCATAGCGGCAAACAGCACTTCCCCTATTCTACCCTCCATCTTGCTGAAATCGGGTATTAAGTAGTATTTAAGACCTTCGGCGGCGCCCGGGAGTGTTACCGAACGTACAGCTAAAATAAGGATGATTGCGAGAAGCGCCACCATCATAATCTTGTTTACCCTCTCAACGCCGTTTTTAAGACCCAAAGAGCAAATAAAAAAGCCGATTGCTACCGCCAACACCATAAAGCCGACTACTGCGACAGGATTTGCGGTAAGCTCGCCGAATTGGGCGGTTACCTCAGCCACCGTTTTGTTCATAAAATCTCCACGCAGCATCTTAAAAAAGTAAGCAAACATCCAACCCGTAACAGAGGTATAAAACATCATAAGCAAATAGTTACCCGTCATGCCCACATAACTAAAAAGATGCCATTTTGTGCCTTCGGGTTCCAATTGCTTAAAAGATTCCGCAATACTTTTTCGACTTGCCCTGCCGACTGCAAATTCCATAGTCATAATCGGCAAGCCGAAAATAACCAAAAAAAGCAAATAAATAAGTATAAATGCCGCACCGCCATACTGACCAACTATGTACGGAAACCGCCATACATTACCAAGACCAATGGCGCAACCTGCCGAGATTAAGATGAATCCTAATCGTGAGCCAAATCTTTCTCTCTCCATAATAAATCTCCTTTGCTTACTTAAAATGCATAAAAGCTCTAAAAACTATTTGGTTATCGCCTTTATTGGCGGTTATGTAATATGATTTTTCATCCATTTGTTTGCGGTAAATGCTTAGCTTTTCACCCTCGGTACATTCCTTTACAAAATGTATTTCATAGGTATCAAGCTCGTTGTCACGCAAAAATTCGGTAGTAAAGCAATCAATCGCCATAGCGGTGTAACGGGTGTTATTTGCGTGACCGTTCATATCAATATCGGTAGCACGAATAGTGCGCTCATAACACATTTCACATTCAGCTATGTCGATTTTTTGCTTTGTATATTCACTATTTACTGCACGTTCATCAATATAATCAATCCCCGGCATTACACTATTGCCGTCTATCCTTTTAATTCGGCGGGTTCCAGCATCAATTAGACACCACTCACTCGTAGCCGCAACAGCTATGTCGCCCTTTTCATCCTTAATCTCAAAATCACGCTCAAGCGTGAGTTTTTCGGGCGCTATCGGCCAGGTCTTACAAATCACTTTTTCACGGTGCTTTGGCATTTTATTACACTTAATTTTAATTTTAGTAAGCACCCAAAAAGCGTTGTTATTCTCCAACAGCGCTTTAAATCCATAGCCGCTGCGTTCGGCATTTTCATTTGCCAAAATCTGCAAAATATCAACCGTGTGAGAAAGTGTCATATTCAAATTACAGTCAACATCATTGGCTGTTAGCGCATCGGTATATTCAAAAAACTCCTTCATATTTTACCTACTTTTCTAATTTTACAAGGTTTCCCAAAACAACATAACGGCTATCCTCATCGGAATATGCACAGGTTGAGAGCGTAACTATATTTCCAATCTTAGATAAATCGGTATTTGCATTGAATCTTGATTTTGCGAGAGAGCGCTCTAAATAGCTGTTAAACTGATTTACATCCTCATAAATGATATAATCTTCAGCGGTTGCTTTTACCTCGCTGCCGCAAATCAAATCAATTCTATAGGTAGTGCTTTCGGTAAACAACCACATATATTTGTGATTTTCGTAATACTCTTGGTCATCAAATCTTAAAAGATACGCAAACATTGTTCCATTTTTCATGCTGTGTCCGTAAATCACGGTATTAAAATCTAAAAAATCAGGAGAATTTCTATAATCTAAAAATATTGAACCCGAAACACTCTTTTGACCATCAACCGATGTTTTTAAATAAACTTCGTAGTCATCGGCACTGTCGGTTTTAACTATCGGGTAATTAATAGGCGTATCCTCACAGTAAATCCAAGCAACTATATCCCCGTTGATTTTTTTTAGTTTGCTAAAATCTACACTAATCGGAGGGGTGTTAATATCCTGCACCTCATCAGACGGGGAGGGTGATGACGCAGACCCACCGCTTACCGAAGCATTACCGTTTAGAGTAGACACTGCTTGTTCAGTTATATCATTATAGGTATCAATACCCTTTTTATAACCAAGCTGTGTTTTTAACAGCATAACACCCGACAACACAAACACAACGCCGCTTAAAATAAGCACCGCAAAGCGAATAGGATTATTCTTTATAAAATTTAACAATCGTTGTTTCATATTAAAATCCCTATCCATCAAAAATATCTAATTTAGTATAGCACAACACATACTTATTTTCAATAAATTTATGCCGTTGCAAAAATAATTTTCGTTTACTTTATTTGCTTTTTAATATATAATTATAAAAAACAAAATCAAAAGGAATTGGTTATGAAAACAATAAAATTATACGATACCGACAGTTACATAAAGGAATTTACCGCAACCGTTATTGGCTGTGAAAAATCGAATGAGAATTACAAAATTGTTTTAGACCGTACTGCCTTTTTTCCTGAGGGTGGCGGACAGTACGCCGATACCGGTTTTTTGGGTGCTTCAAAGGTTTTGGATGTGCAAATAAAGGGCGAAACAATTTATCATATCTGTGATAAACCGCTTGATTTAGGCGGTACCGTTAACGGTGAGATAAACTTTCCCGAGCGCTTTGATAAAATGCAGCAGCACTCGGGCGAGCATATTATATCAGGTATTGTTCACAAGATATACGGCTACAACAACACAGGATTTCATTTAAGCGATAATATAGTAACGCTTGATTTTGATGGTAGCTTATCGCAAGAGGATATCAAAAAAATTGAAATTTTAGCAAACAAGGCGATACAAGAAAACAAAAAAATAACCGCCGAATATCCAAGCAAAGAAAAGCTTACTGCCACCGAGTACCGAAGTAAGCTTGAGCTTTACGAAAACGTGCGGCTTGTAACCATTGACGGCTATGACATTTGTGCTTGCTGTGCGCCACATGTAAATCACACGGGTGAAATTGGTATTATAAAGCTTGTTAACTGCGAAAAACATAAAAGCGGTGTTAGAATAACCATAAAATGCGGTATGCGGGCGGTGCTTGATTATCAAAACAAGCATATTTCTCTTTGCGAAATATCGACAAAACTTAAATCCCCCATTGAAGAAAATTCAGCAGCGGTTAATCATATATTTGCTCAAAATGAACGGCTGAAATATGAATTAACAGGTATTAAACGAGAGTTATGCGAATTAAAGCTTTCTCAAATTAATGCTACCGATGAAAATTTGATTTTTGAATACAACGATACCGATATCCCCACCTTGCGATATGTTGCCGATAAGGGTGCGGAAAAATGTAATATTTTTATTGCCCTCGGTGAGACCGACGGCGGCTACAATTTTGTTTGTTGTTCGAAAAAAAGCGCTTTAAAGCAAATTTTACCTGATTTAAAGGCGCTCGGGCTTGTTGGGGGTGGCAGCGACACAATGCTCCAAGGTAAAATCGCTGCCGACAAGACAAAAATCTATAAATTTTTCGGTTTATAGTTGACTTTGACATACAATTGAATATAATAGGTTTTAGCAGAGTAGAAATTCGTGCGTTAAGTGCTATGCGGACGGGGAGTTGCCGTGTAGACGAAAGGTTTTTCCTTGCGGTACGGATTTCGCATCCCGCTGCTACAAACACGGTAAAACTTATTTTAAGCCCTGCTTGTAGCTATTTACAAGGAGGGTTTATTTTTTGAAAATAATTTTACAAACACAAAATTTAAAGAATGTTAAGATTTTAGCAGCTGCCGCTTTTTTTGCGGCAATAAGCTTTGTATGCGGAAAATTTTTGGCTTTTAATATAGGCGACACCATTCGCTTCAGCTTTGAAAATCTACCGCTAATGCTCGTTGGCATATTATTTGGTCCCACCGTTGGCGTGGTAACCGCCATAACTGCCGATATTATCGGTTGTTTGCTGCGTGGCTATGCCATAAACCCAATTTTAACCCTTGCCGCCGCCTTTATCGGCTTTGCATCGGGATTTGTTTTTAATGTATTAAAAACATCCAAATTAACCTTTAGGGTTACCTGCTCGGTTGTTATTTGCCATGCTATCGGCTCAATTATTATTAAAAGCATAGGATTGAGTATTTGGTATAGCTTGCCCTTTTATATAACCTTGATTGAACGCTCGGTTAACTATTTAATTGTGGCAGCTGTCGAGTTATCTATTTTGCTTATTCTATTAAAAAACAAGTCGTTTTACAATCAAATGGCTAAAATTACGGGTGTTAAAAATGAAATATAATGAAGCATTGGAATATATACACTCGGTTAACAACTTTTTTTGCAAACCGGGACTTGATAGAATAAAAGCGTTATGCAAATATCTCGGCAACCCACAAGATGAGCTTAAATATGTGCATGTTGCCGGTACCAACGGTAAGGGCTCTTTTTGTGCTATGCTGAGCAGCATATTAATGGATGCCGGCTATAAGGTTGGTACATACACCTCTCCCTATATATTTGAATTTAACGAGCGAATTTCTATAAACGGACAAATGATTCCTAAAGATGATTTAGTGGCGCTTTGCGAATACATAAAGCCCTTTGCCGATAAGATAGAGGACAAGCCCACCGAGTTTGAACTGATAACTGCCATGGCTTTTAAGTATTTCAAGGACCAAAATTGTGATATTGTTATTTTGGAATGTGGGCTGGGCGGTAGATACGATGCCACAAATATAATAACCAATCCCCTTTTATCAGTAATTACGGGGGTTGATTTTGACCATCAAAACTTTTTAGGAAATACAATTAGTGAAATTGCAAACGAAAAAGCGGGTATTATAAAGCAAAAAGTTGCGTGCCTTTGGTGCGGAAAAAACGATATCGCAGATGCTGTTATAAGCAAAACAGCCGGTGAAATGGGCGCTCCGCTTTTTACCCCTGACTATTCCAGCGTAAATGTTAAAAAAACCGATTTATCGGGCACTGTTTTTGATTATGAGAAATTTAAAAGCATTGAATTACCGCTTTTAAGTCTATATCAGCCGTATAATGCGGCAAACGCCATTACCGCCGCCGAGATTTTGTCTGAAAACGGTTTTGTTATTAAAGAGGAAAATATTCGCACGGGACTTAAGAACACACAGTGGAGAGCAAGATTTGAATTATTACGAAACAATCCCACCATTATATTTGATGGTTCACACAACCCGCAAGGCGTTACGGCAACAGTGCAAAGCATAAAAAAGTATTTTGGAGAGCAAAAGGTAAATATTTTAACGGGCGTTATGCGTGATAAAGATTATCGCTTTATTGCCAAAGAAATCTCAAATGTTGCAAAATGTGTCTACTGTGTTACGCCCGATAATCCAAGGGCACTACCCTCCGAGGATTATTGCTTGGTTTTTAAAGAACTTAATATCCCATGTGTTGCGGGCGAGGACATTAAAGCTGCATTTTACAAGGCAGTAGATGACAGTAAGCAAAGTAGCACACCTCTTATTTGTATGGGGTCACTTTATATGTATGGCGATATTTACAAACTCATAAATTGCTAAAAAAGAGCCGTTTGGCTCTTTTTTTGTAACCGTAAGCACCGTTTTTCATATTATGGTATAGAAGTTTTATCTTCAATACTTTTTATGGAGGATTCTTATGGCAGACGAAAGATACGATGTTCAAAACGGCACTTTTAGTGACGCATGCTGCATTGACGCCGGAAGAGTTTACGACTCCTGCTGTGACAGAGATTGCGTTGAGGATTTAAGATGTTACTTTACAGCAGAAGGTCAAAATTACATTGAGAGAGCCATCAGTGTTAAAATCAAAAATGCCGAGGTGCTCAATACTTATATAAATGTTGAGCCGGTTAATTTTAACAGGGGCTTTTTCTCTTGCGATTTAACCTTCTTATTTCTTGTGGAATTTGATGTCTATTTAGCAGCCCATTCCTGCCCTGTGCAGATTAAGGGTCTTGCAAGCTTCAACAAGCGTGTAATTTTATTTGGCAGCGACGGCAACGTAAGAGTATTTTCTAATACCGTTTCGGAGGACAGCTGTGATAACCCAACCTCTCGCACAACCAATATGCCGAAATGCGTTGTTCAAACGGTTGACCCTATTCCGCTTGGCTGTAAGCTCGGTCAGGTAAATGACTGTTGTGAATGCATAGGAGTTGTACCTTCATTTGCGGGTGAACTCTTGGGTGGTCAAATCGTTTCAAACTGCGAATGCGGTACAGCAACCGTTTATGTAACGCTGGGTATGTTCAGTATCGTGCAACTCATTCGCAATGTGCAAATGCTTATCCCCGTGTACGATTTTTGTGTTCCTGAAAAGCAATGCACCGACACCACCGACCAGCCGTGTGATGTTTTCCGCAAAATCAAGTTCCCTACCGATGACTTTTTCCCGCCAAGAAACAGCGACTCGGCCGGCAGCTTTGGTTGCGGTTGCAACAAAAAAGATGATTAGAAAAATTGGGAGACATAAAAATGTCTCCCAATGTCTTTAAATTACTTATAACTCGATAAATCAAGCTCATCAAACTGCTCGTAAAATTTCCTGAAAAATTCTATGTTTTTATCGGTGCCGCCAATTTCATCACTCTCAAAGTTAATAGGCATTACGGGGTCGTGCACACTAAGGCGCAAAAGCATCCAACCGTACGGAGTTGTAATGCGCATACCCTCTCTGTTATCATCGGCTATTTTGCAATCCTTATTGTTTTGTGCGAATTTTTCGAGCTGCTCGATAACCTTGTTGCCGTAACTACGGAAGTCCTCTGCCTTAATATTAAGGCGTATTTCCTTTTCCTCGGCAGCCATTTTTAGTGTAGACAAAATTTCATCAAATCTTTTGCCTCGGGCAAGTTCTATTACTATTTTAGTGGCTAAATATGCGCCATCATCCAGGAAGTAGTTCTCTTTGAGTGCTGCGTGTCCGCTTGTTTCAATAGCCAAGGGACAATTTATACCGTTACTACAAAGCTCTATCGCTTTATTTATAACATTTTTATAGCCACGCTTATAGCGGTAATGCTCACCGCCTAATTCCTTTTCAATATATACCTTGAGTCCGTCAGAGGTGACCGAATCGGTGACAACTGTGGCTCCCTCATTGTCCTGTAAAGTGATATATGCCGCCAACGCAACCAAACGATTGCGGTTGATTTCCTGTCCTGTGTGGTCAACACATCCCGCCCTATCGACATCGGTATCAAAAATAATACCTAGGTCGGCTTTATTTTTTATAACAGCCGTACAGATGCTTTCCATTGCTTGTTTGTTTTCGGGGTTTGGTATATGATTCGGGAACATACCGTCGGGCTCTAAAAACTGGCTGCCCGAAATATCTGCGCCAAGCGGTTTTAATACATTGTCAGCATAGAATCCACCCGCACCGTTACCCGCATCAACTATAATTTTATAGCCCTTTAACGGCAAATCGGCCTCATCCTTGCCTGTACCCTCACAAATCATTTTGCGAAGACGTTTAGCGTATGTAGTCATATAATCGACCTTTTCGATTTTTCCGTTAGCCACATCGCTACGCTCACCATTATTAGCAAGTTCAACTATATCGGAAATATCATCGGCTTCAAGTCCGCCTTGCTTGGTAAAGAACTTTAAACCGTTCCTATCAAACGGATGATGACTTGCAGTTATTTGAATAGAAGCATCGGTATCTAAATCAATAGTTGTCATAAACATTGCGGGGGTTGATGCCAAGCCGCAATCAAAAACGGTAACACCCGCACATAAAAGGCGGCTGACGGCTGCTGTTTTTATAGTATTTGCGGTAATTCTTGAATCGTGACCAATGGCAATCTTAAGCTCATCGGATTTCTTGCCGATTTTCTTTGATAGCCATACAATAAACGCATCGGTTAAATCCATAACGGCAGTTTCGGTTAAATTGACCGTTTTTCCGCCCAGGTCAGTTGCCACGCCACGAATATCTGTGCCGCTTTTTAATTCGTTATAGTTCATTTTTTTACTCCTATCTAAACGCACCTATAAAAAATCCCGATGCTATAAATCCTATAGCAATAAGCATAAACGCTATTATGGTAAGTAGGAGCGCTTTTAAAAAGATTTTACTATCCCAATTCTTAAAAGAATTATTATTTTTACTTTTACTCAAAAAACTCACCCGAAAATATTATTGACAGGTGAGCGTTTTTAAATTCAACCTACCCCTTGGAGAATATTTTATGATACATAACGCTATTCCCATTCAGCCATCACGGGCTAAACTTAAAAAGGTAATACTTTTTGAGTTTAATTGCAGTGAAAATTTGATTTTCTTTGCACAAAGGTTTCATCATATATGCAATAAGCTTAATATAAGCAGTGACCTTTACATACTGAAAAATAAGTACCGTATTATTTTTAAGACATCCCTGCGCACCTCATCCGCCGTGCTTAAAATGTCTTCCCTTGCTGATAAAACATCAACACAAGCAACCGATATTGCGATAACCGAGGAACACGCAAAGCTTATAACTTATGGCTGTGCTATAAATAAAATCGGCAAAGCGTTTAGCAGTTTTTAAGCTTTTGTACACAATCCTTTTTGTCCTCGGCTGAGAATATAAAGCTACCTGCCACCAAAACTGTTGCACCCGCATCAACTGCGAGCTTTGCGGTCTCATCGTTTATGCCGCCATCTATTTCAAGCTCAACGCTTAAATTTTGTCTTTTGATTTCTTTTTTTAGCTTTTCGAGTTTCGGCAATGCGCTATGCATAAATTTTTGTCCCCCAAAGCCGGGCTCTACGCTCATTACAAGCACCATATCACAAAGTGGCAGAAACTCAAAAATTTCCTCGGGCTCGGTACAGGGCTTTATGGTAAGGCAAGATTTACAGCCGTATTCTCTTATTTGCTTAAGTGTCGCCGCAACATCGCTACCCGCTTCATAATGGAAGCCCAAATAATCGGATACCTCTGCAAACTCTTTTATGTAGCGGTGCGGACGGTCAATCATCAAATGAACATCAAGCGGTACCTTGGCATATTTTTTAATTGATTTTATAACAGGAACACCAAAGGAAATATTGGGTACGAAAATGCCATCCATTACATCAAGGTGCCACATATCAACTCCTGCCGATTCAAGCTCTTCTATTTGTGCCTTCAAATCTAAAAAATTTGCCGATAATACCGACGGTGAAATCTTTACCATTTGATAATCCCCCTTAACTAACTGTTTATATTTTAATATATACTGTATTTTTTGTCAATAAAACAAGCCAAAACCGCAAGGAAAATTCCTTGCGGTTTTTTATAATTTTATGCAAAACTCATCCATTAAAACACGCCCGTCATTATCGAAACCGACACCTTCCGCTTCTAGAAGCGCCCTTTGGGCATCCTCTCCGCCAAAAGCAAAGGCGGTGGAAGTCTCACCAAAACGGTTAACAACCCTAAAGCACGGTATCTCGTTTGGGTTTGGATTCACATGTAATGCATAACCCACAATTTGTGACCAGTGCGGATTCCCTGCAAGACGTGCTACCTGTCCGTAGGTTGCAACCTTGCCCCTTGGTATTTGCTTTACAACCTCATAAATTTTCTCAAATGTGTTCAATGATAATTACTGCCTTTCGGAAATTTCTGCTATTATTTTCTTTATTATTTCCGTACCGACACCGTTTGATGCAGAGGTGGGTATAATTTTTACACCTTCAGCCAAATCTCCCAATTCCTCGGTGATTTTTTCTAAGCGCTCTTTATATTCGGTTTTATTTAATTTATCGCTTTTTGTTAATACGATACAGTAATTTATTCCGTAATGCTTTAAAAATTCAAGCATCGAAACATCAAACTCGGTGGCAGGATGCCTCATATCTATAAGCTGAAAAACTATCGGAATATTTCTTCCCGTTCTAAAATAGCTTTCCATAAGCTCTGACCAGCGTTTACGCTCATCAAAATTAACCTTTGCGTAGCCGTAGCCGGGCAAGTCAACTATTCTTAAATTATCCAATCTATAAAAGTTAACTGTTACGGTTTTTCCCGGCTTTGTGCTGACACGGGCAAGTGACTTTCTACCAAGTGTTTTATTTATAAGAGAAGATTTGCCGACATTTGAACGACCCGAAAAGCAAATTTCAGGCACGGTTGACTCAACCAACTGCTCACTTGTGCCAAAGGCAATTTCGAAAGAAACATTATTGAAATTCATTTTTTACCTCTATTGATGAATTGCCGCAACCGAACTACTATTTTTATGAGATATATTCCCGTTAAATACGGCATCATCTATTAAAACTGATTTTAATACGGTCTCTATATTTTTGACAGGCACGAACTTAATGTTTTTCTTAACCGTTTCATCAACCTCGGCTAAATCAGGTTCATTATCAAACGGAATAAACACAGTTTTAACCCCTGCCCTATATGCAGCCATTGTTTTTTCCTTTAATCCGCCAATGGCTAACACTCTGCCACGAATGGAAATTTCACCCGTCATTGCAATATCTCGGCGCACCCTTTGACCTGTAAGTGCTGAAACTACCGCTGTTGCTATAGTAACACCCGCCGACGGCCCATCCTTTGGAACGGCTGCCTGTGGGGCATGTATGTGTATATCGGTGCTTTTATAGAAATCGGGGTCAATACCCAATTTTTCAGCATTCGCACGAACAAAAGTAACCGCTGCCTTTGCCGATTCCTGCATAACATTTCCGAGATTTCCCGTAAGCTCGATTTTACCCGTACCCTTGCAAACGGCAACCTCAAGCGGCATAATCTCACCGCCCACTGCCGTCCAAGCAAGTCCGTTTACCGTGCCTACCTCGTCATCCTTTAAAATCTCATCCGATAAATAACGCTTTTTACCAAGCAGCTGCTCTACCTTTTTATTATCAACTGTTACTCGTTGTTCGGTGCCTTCGGTGATTATTTTAGCACACTTTCGGCAAAGTGCGGCTATTTCACGCTCTAATTTTCTAACCCCTGCTTCTCTTGTATAATAATCTATCAGCCAATAAATTGCTTTATCGGTTATTTTAACGGTATCAGCAGACAGTCCGTGACGTTCCATTTGCTTTGCCACCAAATGCTTTTTAGCAATATTGAACTTTTCCTCCCTTGTGTAGCTTGAAAGTTCAATAAGCTCCATCCTGTCAAGCAAGGGCGCAGGAATGGTATCGGCGTTATTTGCCGTTGTTATAAACAACACCTTGCTTAAATCGTAAGGCATATCTACAAAATGGTCTGTAAAGGTTGAGTTTTGCTCTGGGTCTAAAACCTCAAGCAAGGCAGAGGCAGGGTCGCCCTTATAATCACTCGCAAGTTTGTCAATTTCATCGAGTAAAATAAGAGGATTTCCGCTACCTGATGTCATACAAGCATTTATAATTTTACCCGGCATTGCACCTATATAGGTTCGGCGGTGCCCACGAATTTCGGCTTCGTCCCTAATACCACCGAGTGAAATTCTTGCAAACTGCCTACCCGTGCACTCGGCAATGGTTTTACCGATAGAGGTCTTACCCACTCCGGGCGGACCAACAAGGCAAATAATTTGTCCCTTGATTTCGGGCGCCAAAATATAAACCGCTAGCATCTCAAGGATACGCTCTTTTACCTTTTCCATACCGTAAAAATCTCTATCAAGTATCTTTGCGGCACGTTTTATATTAACTTTATTTTCGGTAAAGCAATTCCACGGCAGCTTAAGACAGGTATCAAGATAAGTTCTTACAACTGTGGACTCGTGTGCGCCACTCGGCATTTTCATCAGCTTCGCAACCTCGCCGTTTAGCTTTTCCTTGACGCTATCGGGCGCATTTAACGACTTGATTTTAGCAAAATACTCCTCAAACTCATTATCACTATCATCACCATAAAGCTCGGCGTTTATTGCACGAATTTGCTCTTTTAGGTAATACTCCCGCTGATTATCATCAATTTGAGTTTTAACCTTTTCACTAATATGGCTATCAATTTTTAAAATTTCGGTTTCTTTTTTGAGTATATCAATTACAACCTTGATGCGTTTTACGGGGTTTAGTTGCTCAAGCACATACTGCTTATCATCATAAGGCGCTTGAATATTAAATGCGATATAATCGGCGAGATGTCCGACATCCTCATCCGCCTCAACACTCATAGCAATATCAGGCGGCATTTTAGGGAGCATCTCGGCATAGTCACCAAACTGTGACTTTGCACGGCGAAGCAGAGTTTCTATGTAAACAGGCCTATTTTTAGCCACAACGTCGGGTATTTTCTCAACCTCTGCATGATAAAACTCATCTTCCTTATAAAAGGACTTGTGTGTTGCACGGTAAAGACCCTCCACCAAAACACGTGCTGTATTATCGGGTCTTTTAAGTATTTGAGAAATGCGGCCAACACATCCAACCTCGTAGAGCTTTTCCATATCGGGCTCATCATCACGAACATCCTTTTGTGTTGCTAAATAAATAATTTGTTTATTTTGCATAGCGTGGTTAAGCGCTTTAAGAGAAATAGAGCGCCCTACCTCAAAATGCATAAGCATACCCGGAAAAAGCACAAGCCCACGCAGTGCTAACACGGGTAATAATTTTGTTTGTTTTTCATTTGCTGTAATCATTATCTTCCTCCAAGGGTTAATATAATGATTATACTAAAAAATCTTGATTTATTCAATACCATAAACAAAAAAACAGTGTTTTGAAATTCAAAACACTGTTTTTGGCTAACCATCCTTTAAATCTCTTACCGTAAGGTCGGTGCGAGGTGTTGCCTCGATATAAGCGAACAATTCTTCAAGGTTATCGGACAAGAAAAATAACTCCATACAGTTTTCCCTAATAAAGTTCTTATTTGTGGCTGCCGAAATTGCCTCGACAATTTCGTTATAATAGCCGTTTATGTTATACATTGCTATTGGTTTGTTGTGTCGACAAAGCTGTTTGAGGGTTAAAATTTCGAAAAATTCCTCAAATGTACCGATACCTCCCGGTACTATGATAAATGCATCAGCATTATCTTCCATTATTTGCTTGCGCTCACGCATTGTATTGGGCTCGATAAGTTCATCACAATTATCATAAATCGCTTCGATTTTTTCATCACCGAAAAATTTAGGAATAACGCCCAAAATGTGACCACCACCACTTTTGACTCCTCGTGCCGCCGCACCCATAAGTCCGTTACCGCCGCCGCCAAAAACCAATGAGTGTCCACGCTTTGCCATCTTTTCACCCATAATTTCAACAAGTCGGATATACTCGGGATCAATCGTCGGAGATGCTGCTCCGTATACACATATTCTCATATAATCACTCCTTTTTTATTATATGATACTTATTGATTATTCTTCCCTGAATTGTAATTTATATAGTTTTGAATAAATTTGATTTTTACTTAACAATTCCTCGTGTGTGCCCTGTTCAATAATTTTACCCTCCGATACAACTGCTATCTCATCAGCATTTTTGATGGTTGATAACCTATGGGCTACCACAATTGTTGTTCTACCCGCACACAGCTCATCCAAAGAACGCTGAATCAGTATTTCGGTAGTATTATCAAGCGCACTTGTAGCTTCATCAAGTATTAAAATCGGTGGGTTTTTAAGAAAGACACGAGCAATGCTTAAGCGTTGCTTTTGTCCGCCAGACAGTCGTACTCCACGCTCACCGATTTCGGTATCGTAGCCGTTGGGTAAGCTCATAATATAATCGTGAATATTGGCTCTCTTTGCTGCTTCAACAACTTCCTGCTCGGTAGCGTCGGGTCTGCCGTACAAAATATTATCACGCATACTGGCGTTAAACAGATAAATATCTTGTTGCACAATACCTATATTTTGGCGAAGTGACTTTACTGTTACCTCGTTTATATCCTGTCCGTCAATTAAAATTGAGCCGTTTTCATTTTTATAAAAGCGTGGCAACAAATGGCATATTGTTGTTTTGCCGCCGCCACTCGGACCCACCAAAGCAAATTTTTTGCCCTTTTCTATTTTAAAACTAACGTCATTAAGTACATCTCGGTCGGCTTCATAACCGTATATTACATTTTTGAAGGTTATTTCTCCCTTGACATCTTGTAAATCGATAGCGCCCTCTATGTCCTTTTCGGGCTCGGTATCCATAATTTCAATAAACCGTTCAAAGCCCGTAACGCCGTTTTGATACTGCTCCATAAAGTTAATAAGCACGGTTACGGGTGATAAAAACACATTCACCGAAACTATAAAGGTGGCATAATCGGCTAAATTTATACGACCTGCATACAAAAATAAACCGCCCGCAATCATTACTATAACATTAAAAATATCGGTAACAAAGGTTGAAAACGAGTGGAATTTGCCCATTGCATCGTATGCTTCATCACGGGCGTGCATAAATTTCTCATTTCCCACTTCAAACTTTGCTTTTTCAACCTCATCATTGGTAAACGCCTTGGTAACACGAATACCCGAAATACTGCTCTCGAGCGAAGCGTTTATCTCGGCAAGAGACTGTCGAGAGAGCTTAAAGGCACTACGCATTTTGATACGCAACTTTCCTGCCACCAAAACGAGTAGCGGTACCGCCAAAAACACAATAAGTGTTAGCGCAATATTGATGGTAGAAAGATAAACAAAGGATAAAATTATTGAAATTGATGAAATGATGATATTTTCAGGACCGTGATGCGCAAGCTCGCTGACATCAAACAAATCATTTGTCATACGTGACATAATCTTGCCCGTTTCGTTATCATCATAAAACTTATATGGCAGTGTTTGCAGATGTGCAAACATATCGCTTCGCATTTGCGCCTGCATTTTAACACCCATCATATGCCCTTTGTACTGTATAAAGTAACTCAGCATCATACGCACAATATAAAGTCCTAAAAGAAGTAATCCTAAAAGAACTATCATACGGAAATTTTTATTGGGTATTAACTCATTTAGCATTTTTCGTGTAATTATAGGATACACAATGCTAATGAGAGACAGCAAAAACGATGCGCCCATATCAAGTGCAAATATTTTTTTGTGGGGCTTATAATAATTTAAAAATCTTTTTAGCATTTTAACTTAATGTCCAGTTTTCTGTATCCACAAGGTTTATGGCTATTAAGCTATCCTCCATAAATACAAAATCAATTCTTCGGTTTTCGGTTTTACAGGTAAGCGCAGTACAGTTTTCAACCTCGCCGGGAATAAAATATGCCTGTAAGGAGGTAAGCTCCCGTTCCTCAAACACAACACTATTGAATTTTTCTATTATATCCTGCTTCGTTTCAAAGCCGTGAACCTCGGTACCAAATGCAGTGCTGAACGAAACAATGGAGGAAATTCCCTTATCCTCCTCACCATTTACATAGTAGTAATAATAATCGCCCACAACAATATTGGTGCTGTTAGGGTTTTCACGCACATAAATTTCGTGCTCTTGTGTGTGCTCCTCGGCTTCTTCATAATAATTATAATCATTTTTGATTTTTTCAGGGTCAACACCCAAGACATATGTGGCTTCGGGTATTTTACCCTGATTCATACACGCCACTAAATCATAAGTACTATTACCTTGGTCGGATGACACATCATCCCCATCCTTTTTACAAGACGCAAGAGAAAGCACCATCAATAATGCCAAAATCAAACATAATAATCTTTTCATATTTTTTCTCCTATGCTTTATTTGCCCTGTGCTTTATAAGCAACTCGTTACGCTGATTCCATAGGTCCTCGGATAAGTCCACATAGTAAGTATGGGGTTTTTCAAAACGCTTAACCTCATCCCAAAGATTACCCACCTGCTCGGCACGGTAGCGTGAGATTTCGGTAACACTGGGCGACTCGTAAACCTGTTCTCCCTTTTCGAAAACCTTAACCTGCAGCTTTTTAGCCGTAAAGTTTTCAACCGTTTTTCGTTTCCAGGTGTGCACGGGGTCAAATATTTCGTAGGGCTTGGTATCATCAATTTTTTCGTGGTTAAGTGTAATAACATCGGCTATTGCCTTGCCCGTTTCATTATCAAAAAGACGCCATGGAATTTTAATTCCGGGTATTGTAATTTTTGCAGTGTTTTCACTAATCTTAATTTTAGGAATTACCTCTCCGTCCTTTTCAACTGCCGAGAGCTTGTAAACTCCACCGAAAACCGACTCGCTCGAAGCGGTTATAAGCCGTTCGCCCACACCAAAGCTATCAACCTTTGCGCCCTGCATAATCATATCTCTGATAAGATATTCATCCAAAGAATTGGAAACACAAATTTTACAATCCGAATATCCCGCATCATCAAGCATTTTGCGCACCTTGCTAGTAATGTACGTAATATCGCCGCTATCAATTCTAATTCCAAGAGGGCGCTTTCCAAGTGGCTTTAGCACCTCATCAAAAACTCTAATAGCATTCGGTATACCCGATTTTAAGACATTATAAGTATCAACCAAAAGCATACAACTATCAGGATAACGCTCGGCATAGGTTTTAAATGCGGTATACTCATCCTCATAAAGCTGCACCCAGCTGTGCGCCATTGTGCCTGATGCACGTACTCCAAACTCCTTAGCTGATTTAACACAAGAGGTACCTGTGCATCCGCCGATAATTGCCGCCCTTGCACCATATACAGCGGCATCATAGCCGTGGGCACGGCGAGCACCAAATTCCATAACTACTCTACCTTGTGCCGCAGTTACAATACGGTTTGCCTTGGTAGCTATAAGAGATTGATGATTTATGGTTAACAGTACCATTGTTTCCACCATAAACGCCTGTATAGCAGGACCACGCACCGTTAAAATCGGCTCGGCAGGGAAAATCGGTGTGCCTTCTGGTATTGCCCATACATCGCATTCGAATTTAAAGTCCCTTAAATAATCAATAAATTCATCGCAAAAAAGGTTTAAGCTCTTTAAATACTCAATATCCTCTTGTGTGAATTTAAGGTTATTAAAGTATTCTATCAACTGTTCAAGACCCGCCATTATGGCGAAGCCGCCCTCATCAGGTACTCGTCGGAAAAACATATCAAAATATGTTATGGTATCCCTCATATCGCTGGTTAAAATACCATTTGCCATTGTCATTTCATACAGGTCCATTAGCATTGTTAAATTTCTATGCATTTTACCATCTCCAAAGAATTTATTACCTTTATTTTACGGCAAAAAGCGATTTATGTCAAATAAAAATGAGGAAAGGCGTTGCCTTTCCTCATTATATTTTTAATACATACCGCCCATTCCACCGGGTGTGGGTGCGGCAGCAGGAGCATTATCTTCCTTTTTATTAGCCACAAGCGACTCTGTTGTAAGCACCATAGCCGCAACACTTGCCGCATTTTCGAGTGCCGAACGGGTCACCTTTGTGGGGTCAACAATTCCCGCAGATATCATATCAGTATATTCTTCATTGTATGCATCAAAACCGTAGTTGTTTTTGCCGCTAGAAACGATTTTATCAACAATTACACTACCCTCAAGTCCCGCATTTGCGGCAATTTGACGAATAGGTGCTTCGAGAGATTTCAGCACAATACTAACACCTGTTTTAGTGTCCCCATCGGTTGTATCAAGTAAAGCAGCAACAGCAGGGATTGCATTAACAAGCGCTACACCGCCACCCGCAACTATACCCTCTTCAACAGCCGCCTTTGTAGCAGCCAAGGCATCCTCGATACGAAGTTTTTTGTCCTTCATTTCAATCTCGGTTGCAGCACCAACCTTAACAACTGCAACACCACCCGCAATTTTTGCAAGGCGCTCTTGTAATTTTTCACAGTCGAAGTCAGAGGTAGTTACTTCGATTTGATTTTTAACCTGAAGTATGCGTGACTTGATTTCCTCGGGGTTACCTGCACCGTCAACAATAATGGTGTTTTCCTTACCCACCTTTACCTGACGTGCACGACCCAGCTGCTCAACCGTTGCATCCTTAAGCTCAAGACCAACCTCCTCGGTTATAACGGTACCGCCTGTGAGAATTGCAATATCACGAAGCATTTCTTTTCTTCTATCACCAAATCCAGGTGCCTTTACCGCAACACAGGAAAACGTGCCACGAAGCTTATTAAGAACGAGTGTTGACAACGCCTCATTTTCGATATCCTCAGCAATAATAAGCAGTTTTCTGCCTGTTTGAACAATTTGTTCGAGAAGTGGTAAAAGCTCGGCGATGTTAATTATTTTCTTATCGGTTATGAGAATTAACGGGTCATCTAAAACCGCCTCCATCTTATCGGTATCGGTTACAAGATATGGAGATAAATATCCCCTATCAAACTGCATACCCTCAACAACCTCGGTATAGGTCTCGGCTGTTTTAGATTCTTCAACCGTGATAACTCCATCAGCGCTTACCTTTTCCATTGCCTCGGCTATCAATTTACCGATAAACTCATCTCCCGAGGATACCGCAGCAACACGGGCAATATCTTCACTGCCGCTTACCTTTTGTGAGTTGCCGATAACGGTTTTAACTGCAGTATCAACTGCTAATTTAATACCCTTTTTAACAACCATTGGGTTAGCTCCTGCTGCAACATTCTTCATACCCTCAAGAATTATTGCCTGTGCCAAAACAGTTGCCGTTGTGGTGCCATCACCTGCGGCATCGTTTGTTTTTACCGACACCTCTTTTACAAGCTGTGCACCCATATTCTCAAAGGGGTCATCAAGTTCAATTTCTTTAGCAATAGTAACACCGTCATTAGTTATAAGCGGAGAACCATACTGCTTATCAAGCACAACATTTCTTCCCTTAGGACCGAGTGTTACCTTAACGGCATCGGCAAGCTTATCAACACCTGCTTGCAGGGCTTTTCTTGCCTCTTCACCAAAAATTATATCCTTAGACATATAAATCGCCTCCAAAAATTATTCTACAATAGCCAAAATATCGGACTGGCTGACAATGCTAAATTCCTCGCCATCAAGTTTGACTTCGTTTCCTGCATATTTGCTGACAATAACCTTATCGCCAACCTTAACATACATTTTAACTTCATTTCCGTCAACTATTCCGCCTGGTCCTACTGCTACAACCTCGGCTATTTGAGGTTTTTCTTGGGCTGCGGAAGATAATATTATTCCGCTTTTCGTGGTTTCCTCGGCCTCTACAAGCTTTGTAACAACTCTATCAGCCAATGGTTTAATGGTCATAATAACTGCCTCCCAGTTAGTTTTTTAGAATTAGCGCTCGGTATAATAGCGTTAAGTATATTTTAATCTTTTTTTTGGAAAAATCAAGCATATATAGCAAAAATTATGTATTTATTAACATTTTATTCGCAAATGACTTTGGTAATACAAATTTTACCGCTTTCTTTACTATTTTAAACTTCACGTGTTTTTTTTGCATTATTTCACCATCAAGATTTACAGGAAACGGCTTATCTGCATAAATCTCCATACTTTGACAGTTTCCCATTTCACAAAAATCGAATTTTTCCTGTGTCCCACTCGAATAGGATTTCAAAAATGGTACTACCTTTAATTTTGATACAGTATCTACTATTGTGAAATCAAGTTTTTGGTCAAACGGCGTGGCTTTTGGTGCACTAATATATCCGCCGCCATAAACAGGGCCGTTAGCGCAAACTGCAAAAAGTACATTTTTGCTAATTTCGGGTTCATCATCTATTTTAATGTTTAAATCAAGTCCTATTTTGCCGAGAAACAGCTTTATAATAGCAAGGGTATACGCCAACTTACCCGTTACAAAGGGGATTTTTTTGAATTTTTGCATACGCTCAGCCACTATGGCATCCATACCTACCGAACATTGATTTATACAATACATATCATCGGCTTTTATAAGGTCGAGCTCTACCGCTACACCATCACTTATTTCTTCAATATCAAAAAACAGCTCCTTTTGACCAAAGAACTTCAAAAAGTCGTTTGCGGTGCCGCACGGAATAACTCCGATTTCTACATTTTCATAACCAACAGCACCGTTAAGAACCTCAAAAAAGGTACCCTCGCCGCCACAGGCAAAAATGCGTAATGCATCTCCCGTTTTTGCTTGATTTTCAGCAATTTCACGAGCTTCTCCCTTATAGCTTGTTACATAAACGGTATAGTTTTCGATATCCTTAAAATACTCTTTAATTTTGGGTATTATCGCTTCGGGTCCTTTGCCCTTACCTGCTACGGGGTTAATTATAAATACATATCTCATTTTAACTTCCCATTTCTATTTCATATACATAAAATATTGGCATTTTATCATACCGTTATAAAATTTACGGCGCTTGTCAGCCACTGTGCCAAAAAATTTTTCAAATTCATCGTGAGGACTGATTATACCGTATTTTTGCCCATCACCACGCTCGAAAACACCACCCATAATCTTATATAAGCGCTCCGCCTCGTTTACATCGAGAAGGCGTTCTCCATAGGGTGGATTTGTAATGGTAAGACTACGCCCCGATGCCGCCTTATAATCCTTTATATCGGAAACATACGCCTTTACATACTTTTCAACTCCCGCTTTTTTTGCGTTTGCCAAGGTTAATTCAACACAATTTTTATCAATATCGAATCCGGTTGCTGTGAAATCAATATCGTGGCGAATAGAATCGAGTGCCCTCGTCCTTTCCTCTCGCCATACCTTATCGGGTATAAATGAAAATCTTTCGGCTGCAAAATTGCGATTTAGTCCGGGTGCTATGTGTGCCGCATGAAGTGCCGCCTCTATAAGAATTGTACCCGAGCCGCAAAATGGGTCAAAAAGTATAGTGTCGGGAAAAATTCTTGATGTATCGCACATTGCCGCCGCCAAGGTTTCTTTTAGCGGTGCATCATTCGACTTACGGCGGTATCCCCTCTTATGCAGTCCCTCACCCGAGGTATCTATCATAACTGTTACCTCATTTTTCATTATTGAAAAACGAATTTTATATTCGGAACCCGTTTCACTAAACCAGGAAACTTTATATTTTTCTTTGAGCCGTTCAACAACGGCTTTTTTTATGATGGACTGACAGTCAGGTATGCTGAAAAGCTGCGAATTAAGACTCCATCCGTTTACGGGAAATGCATCATCAATACCGATAAACTCCTCCCAAGGCAGCGCCCTTACGCCATCAAAAAGCATTGTAAAATCGGTGGCTGTAAACTGACCGACATTTATAAGCACACGCTCGGCATAACGGGAGTTAATATTTACAAAAGCAATGGTGCTGCAGTCGCCCGAAAACAAGACTCTGCCGTTTTCGGCACGAACATTTTCAATTCCAAAGCGACCAAGCTCCTTGGCTAATATACCCTCTATTCCAAAAAGGCAAGGTGCTACCATATTGTATTTGCCAGAACACATTACCATACATCCTCCATTTGACTTATCTTTATGTTTAAAAAAGGCAGACAAAAACTTGTCTGCCGCTTTGTTTATTTCATCCCACGCTTAGTGCGGTTAGCATCAGGATTTTTGCGCTTTAAATCCGAGAATTTTTCCTCGCTTGTTTGCTTAAAGCGATTCATCATTTCCTCAAATGATGCCGGCTCGGTTTTTTGAGCGCCCCATACAAAAGAGCTATCGGGCTTTGGCTGTGCTATGGGCCTTGGACGACGTGTAGGTTTTACATCCTCCATAGCCCGTTTAATGCTGAGACTTATCTTTCCATCATCAGAAATAGCAAGCACCTTCATTTTCACAACATCATTTACCTTTACGTGCTCACGAATCTCACTAACAAAGGTTTGTGCAACCTCGGATATATGCACCATTCCTGTTTTTAAATCACCTAAATCAACAAAAACGCCGAAATTAGTAATCCCTGTAATTTTACCTTCTACAATCTGACCGACAGAAAGCTCCATAAAAGCCCTTTTCCCCCTTGAAATGTAACCCGAACTATGCCCTTTAGTTGCCTGAATTGTCAACATAAACCTGCTCATCAACGTAGACATAGCCCAAACGCTCTCTTGCAGCTTTTTCGACAATCTCTTTTTCGGAGCCGCCAAGCAATGCAGTTAATTCATCAATTTGTGCACTAATCTCGTTACGGCGTTCCTCTAAAAGCTTAAGCTCACTCTTTTTACTAACCAATTCTCCCCAAAGTCCACAAAGGGTTATTATCATATAAACTGACACTGCAAAGACTGCGATACGCCATATAATACTACCGCTGTTTTTTTGTGCGTTTTTCAATGCAACCTCACCTTTCAGAACTTTTTACAATTTTCTTTCAGTATACACTATTCATGGGGCTCGTTTCAAGATGTTTTTTAAATATTTGCCCGTTTTTTTTAAGAATTTTTCAATTTTTTGCCAAACTCGCTTGACGATTCGGCAAAAATGTGCTAAAAGCCATCTGACAAGCCATTTGATTTTGCCAAATAACCAAGCAAACCTTTTAAGAATAAAGGTTAATGCCGGTATAAAAATGCGTGAAACGGTGAAATTACAAACCACTCCGCCCAGAAGTATTCCAAAAAACATATACCCCCGCAGTTCTCCGTTACAAAATGCAAGTAACAATAAAAAAGTTGTTACCGCAATTATCAAAAAGAAAGTTATGTCCTGAAAAAACACCGCCGCCGTGCTGTATCTTTTTACACGGCGGCAGGACCTAAACACATCGTAAAATAAGCAGTAAAAAAGACCGAAAAGGCAAGATGCCGCAAAGGAAACGATTTGCTGATTATTCTTAATTTCCCACATGGCTATTTGAAAATCCTTGAAATAAGACTACTCTTTTTTGTATCGGTGGTGTAAATAAAGGCAACCACCAACCCGCTTATTTCAAGCTCTCCGCTTACCGCATTGAAACCATTGATTTTTAGGTCGTTTCCACGAATGCTGAGATTTCCCATAGATGTTACAACATCTATCATCTCGTTTGAAAATTCAACAACCTCTTTTACACCGTCTATTACTGCTTTTTTGCGATTTTCTATTACTATATTGTGCTTTAAGGATAAATCTTCTGTCATAAAAAGCACCCCCTAACAATTTATATTAAAAAGTACTGTTTTTATGAACTAATATACTATTTTATACATATTACCCGCTTCCTCCTTCTTAACCGTTTCACTAACGGCTAAAACCTGTGCTTTTACAGTGCGGGTACCGAAGTTTATTTCTATAATATCATCTATTTTAACTTCGTATGATGCTCTGGCAGGTCTTCCGTTTACGATAACTCGACCCGCATCACACGCTTCGTTTGCTATGGTTCTTCGCTTGATTATGCGTGAAACCTTTAAATACTTATCTAATCTCATATTTTGCTCACCAAAAATTTAAGCCGCCTAAACTACAGGCGGCTTACAATTTAAAACCTATTTTACAGCGTCTTTTAAAGCTTTACCAGCTTTGAACACAGGAGCTTTTGCAGCAGCGATTGTGATGGGCTGTTTTGTAAGCGGATTGATGCCCTTGCGAGCTGCACGTTCACGAACTTCGAATGTACCGAAGCCAACTAACTGAACCTTACCGCCTTTCTTTAATTCAGCGCCAACAGTATCAATAAGTGCTACGAGAGCTTTGTCAGCAGCAGCATTTGTAATGCCTGCCTTTGCAGCGATAGCTGCAACTAATTCTTTTTTGTTCATTGTGAGTTACCTCCAAATTTTTTATTTCTAACGGCGAATTAACCGTTTGAATTACTTGAATTTTCTTTTTCGGCCTGTTCGAACTCATTTATAAACCTATCGGTATACTTATTAAGCTCTTCCTCGCCATCAAGCCCTGCTTCCCTTAAAAGCGCCACGAGCGTAAAAAGCAATTCACCAAGTTTTGACGCTTCACCGTTTTTAATAAGTGAGAATTGCTTTTCTGCATTATCCAATAGTTTTTGACTTTCGGGTAATAGAGAGCCCGCCTTTTGCGCACGCTTTTGAACCTTGGCCGCACGCATTAGTGCAGGGTACGACATAGGCACACTTCTCAGCGTATCGGTAAAGGATGCTTGATGCTTTTCATCCCTCTTGATTTTATCCCAGTTGTTAAGCACTTCCTCAGTGGTTTCAGCCACAACATCACCAAAAACGTGAGGATGACGCAAAATCATTTTCCGAGCAATGCCATCAACCACATCTGTAATATCATAATCCTCTTCTTCGGAAGCCATTTGAGCGTGTAATAATATTTGCAAAAGCACGTCACCCAGTTCTTCACACAAATCAGTGCTGCTTTCACGGTCAATCGCGTCAGCCGCTTCGTAGGTTTCTTCAATAAACTCGTTACGAATAGATTTATGTGTTTGTTCCCTATCCCAAGGGCAACCACCGGGTGAACGAAGTATGCGAATTATATCGACAAGCTGTTCAAATGTAAACTTGTCCTTTTGCTCTATATATACTTTTAACATATTTTCTCCAAAAAATCAATAGCAAACTAGTAAAAACTCCAAATATTGTGCATTTTTACAATATTTTGTGTTGTTTTTTATTTATTTTACATTATTTTGGGACGTAATATCGGTTATGAGCGATAAAATTGCATTAACCAGCACGTCCTCAGACAGAGCATTTAACTGCCTATAGCTATCCCCTGCTGTGCTACCTGCATCGTCAGATATCTTACGAACGCAAGCAAATTTTACACCATAGCTTTTGCAAACATACGCTATTGCCGCAGTTTCCATATCGCAGGACATAGCCGAAAATTCACTGCTTAAAAAAGCCCGTGATTTTTCGTTTTGCACAAAACAGTCGCCACTAACGGCAGTGCCTGTTTTAACACTCTCAAATTTTTTGCCTAACTCCAAGGATAACTGTTCATCGGCATAATAAATATACTCCTGCAATGGCTTTTCACACGGCTTATATCCAAGACCTGTTAAATCGAAATCGTGCTCTAAAAATCTATTGGGAACGGTGATTTCGTTTTTAGATATCCCACTAACACCGCCTGACAGTCCGCAATTTAATATTATTTCGGCGCCCTGCTCCGCCAAAGCAACCCCAGCGGCAGTAGCATTAACCTTGCCAATACCGCACAAAACCGATGTAACCAAGGCATTGTTTATTTTAAATGAATGCGCCTGTCTTCCCGCCACCTTTGTAGAAATGGCGCCAAGTGCTACAGCTTTGTCCTCAAGCGGCTTATATTCATCCTTGTCGGCAATAACTATGCCAATTTTTATTTCCTTACTCATTCTCTCTATTCCTCAAAAAACAACTTTGCTCCGCAATTATTACAAAATTTTGCCTCTTCTTCAACACTTGCACCGCAAGTGGCACATTGTCTTTTATGTTTAATCTTATCAATCTCGGCTTTTTCTTTTGCAATAAGCTCTTTGTTTTCCCTTATCTGAAGAATAATTGCTTTAACTTCCGCAGATGTGTTATCGTTCAGCTCAACCTCGGGATATAGCGCTTGACCGAGCTTTGCATAAAGCTTATATGTTTTATTTTCAAGAGAAGCGATATCATATTTTTGTTTGCCGACATTTACTGCATCGGTTGCCTTTTGCTTTGCTACCGAAAACAAATCCTTTGCCTTATCAAATGTTTCGTTTAAAAAATCCATAACTATCTCCTTTTTTCATATTATAACATAATGCATACTGCTTTTCAAATACTATATTTTTCATAAAAAGCATTGATTTTTTCTTTTCTTCCGATTATTTCCTCGAAGTTATTTATATACTCATACGGGTACTTAAAATTAAACACTCGCTCAATATACTCCCCTCTCGGCTGCCGCAGCTTTGTAACGCCCGAGGCACCGCAAGCCAATATGGTATGTGTTTCATCCATAATGTAGACATTATAAAGTCCCTCATAGCCCTGTTTTGCATAGCCGACATTTTCAAGGTTGCCCACTGTTTTACTTTGCCTATACATATAATATGGTAAAATTTCATTCTCGGTTAGACGTGCACGAGCATATTTTACCATTTTAGCCGTTTCGTTACCGCTGTTATACTCTCCCGCACCGTTTTCCGATAAATTTGCGGCACGCTTAAAGGAAAGTGTATGTACTGTTACATTTTCGGGAGAGAGTTTGATTATCTTCTCCACAGTATTGCAAAAGCTATCGAAGGTATCGCCAGGTAGCCCCGCAATTAAATCCATATTTATATTTTTAAAGCCCACTTTTCTCGCAAGCAAATATGCATCCACCGTTTGCTGTGCGGTATGTTGTCTGCCTATTATTTTAAGTACTTCATCACTCATAGTTTGCGGATTTATGCTGATTCTTGTGGCTCCGCCCTGCAAAATCGCCCTTAGCTTTTCCTCGTTAATTGTGTCGGGGCGCCCCGCTTCTACTGTGTATTCCGATACCTCGGTTAAATCAAAGCTATCACTTACCGCCTTCATTACTGATGTTATATCGTTTTGGTCAAGTGTAGTTGGTGTGCCGCCACCAATATATATCGTTTTTAATTTCAACCTATTACGCTTGGCAATTTCGGATGTATGCCTTATCTCATCAATAAGCTTTTCAACATAAATGGGTATTAACCTTTGTGCTTTATCCACCGAGTGCGAGACAAAGGAACAATACGAGCATCTCGTAGGACAAAATGGTACCGATATATATAAGCTAAAGGCATCGGGAGATGAGCGTTTAATAACGTCCGCCTCTATTTTGTGGGTTTGGCTGCAAAGCCCTATCTTTTCTTCACTTACAAGGAATTTTTCGGCAAACTCCCTATCCGCACCTTCTTTACCGATTTTAGCACAAATTGATGAGTATAGCTTTGCAGGGCGCACGCCCGTTAAAATGCCCCACTCCGACATATAACCCGTAACATCGGCAAAGCACAAAAACAGTTGAGTTGCCAAAAGTATTTCGCATTCTCTCTGATAATCTTCCTGTGAATTATCAATTTTTGCTTTATGGCTAACGGTTTGCCCCATCATACAAAGCTTTGCCGATAGATATGTTTCTTTTTGCTTTTTTTCAAGCTTTGTTATAGCATAGATATCCGACTCTTTTTCTTCACTTGTAAAAATAATTTTTTCAAACGGCAAAAATATTCTGCATATTTTTTCAAGTTCATAATTAAAGCCGTTATTTATATTTTGAATATACATTTTAACCCTTCAAATACATATTGTTTTTTCTCTCAAACTCAAGTGTGGTTTCCTCACCGTGACCTGAATAGACCTTAAAGTCCCCATCAAGTCCCTTTAACTTTTCGAGAGACTGCCTCATCTCATTAGCACTTGCAGTTGGTAAATCATACCGCCCTATACTGAGCTTAAAGAGGGTGTCACCGCTAAAAATAACATCTCCCAAACGATAACAAACACTGCCCTTTGTGTGTCCGGGAGTTGCTATTACTTCTATTTTTATATCACCAAAACGTAAAACATCCTTGTCGGCTACCGTTTTATCGGCGCATATACTTATCGTGTTGCCGAGCATTAGCTGTGAGGCATTTATACAGCCATCGGCAAGACCTTTTTCATCCTCGTGACCTATAATAACCTGTGCATCAAAAATCTCTTTTACTGCTAAAACGCCGCCAATGTGGTCGAAGTGGCAGTGGGTGAGTAAAATCGCCTTGTGTTCCTTATTTCTGTTTTGACTTGCAAACTCTATTATTTCTGTTGTGGCTTCACCCGGGTCGATAATTATTGCAACATTTTTGTCTTCCAACAAATAACAGTTAGTCCCGAACATACCTGTCACAGATTTTTTTATATTCATTTTTTCCTCCAAGTATCTGTATCCAACACTATTGTAACGGGCCCATCATTTAAGAGCGTTACCTTCATATCGGCGCCAAACACCCCACGGCCCACCGTTTTTATGCCAATGTTTTGTAGCTCGGCACAAAAGAGTTGATAAAGCTCATCGGCTTTTTTCGGCTCCATCGCCTCGATAAACGACGGTCGATTACCCTTCTTTGTATCAGCGCACAGGGTAAAGTTAGAAATAACCAAAACTCCACCGCCAATATCCAGCACCGACCTATTCATTTTATCGTTTTCATCGCAAAATATACGTAGATTTGCAGTTTTAGCGGCCAAAAGCTTTGCTTGTTCCTCACTATCGGTATTATGCACACCGAGAAGCACCAACAAGCCATCGTTAATACCGCTTATATTTTTGCCATCCACGCAAACCGATGCGTTGGCAACCCTTTGTATTACTGCTTTCATTTATACCTGCTCCATAAATTTATTGGTTTATTCTATCAATACTGAACACGCCGTGTATTTTTTCCATATGCGTTATAATGTTTTTTAAATGCTCTACATTTTCCGCACTAAGTGTTACCACTATTATGGAGTTGCCATCCTTTGTGGGTCGAGCATTTACCGAATGAAGAGACACGTGCATATTATAAAGCATTGCTGTAATATCGGCCAAAAATCCATCTCGGTCAACACCCAAAATTCGCAGTGTTGATACAAATGAAGTGGTTTGTATATTTTTGCCCCAATGTGCATTTACCCACCGTCCTGGTTCCGAAACGCTTGATAAATCGAACGGTACATTATTACAGTCACGCTTGTGGATGGAAACACCGTGTCCCCTTGTAATAAAGCCGATAATTTCATCCCCCGGAAGCGGTGCGCAGCATTTTGAAAACTTAACAAGGCAGTCGTGCAAACCGTCTACAATAACACTGCTTGAATTATTATGTCGTGATACCGTTTTGATTTGCAGTGGCTCGGGCTTGGCAGATTTTATAATTTTTGTGTAATCATCCTTAATGCGAGGCATAATTTTGGTTACCGACACGCCGCCATATCCTATAGCCGCATAAAAATCCTCAACACTTGAGAAGCGTTGCTTGGTTGCCAAATCCTCCAAAAATCCACGCATAGCGTCTTCCGAAAGCACAATAGAATTGCGCCTGAATTCAGCTTCAAGAGATGCTTTCCCGCTTTCAATATTCTCGGCACGGCGTTCCTTTTTAAACCAAGCACGAATTTTGGTCTTGGCTTGATTAGTAACGGCAATGTTTATCCAATCTCTGCCAGGACCGTGTCCTGCCTGATTTGTTGTTAATATTTCAATAACCTCACCCGTTTTAATAACGTGGTTTATCGGCACTATTCTACCGTTTACCTTGGCGCCTATCATTTTAACACCGACAGCCGAATGTATAGCAAATGCGAAGTCTATAACAGTAGCTCCGTTGGGGAGATTTATAACATCACCCTTTGGTGTTACGGCAAAAACATCCTCTTGATTTAGGTCCACCTTTATTGTGCTGATAAGCTCAGTAGAGTCGCCGCTTTCATCCTGATTTTCAAGAATTTGACGAACCCAAGAAAGCTGGTCCTCCATTCTTTCATTATGGGTATCAATACCCTCCTTATACTTCCAATGCGCTGCGATACCGTACTCGGCAGTATGGTGCATTTCAAAGGTACGAATCTGTATCTCAAACGGAACCGCCTCACGCCCGATAACAGTTGTATGCAGCGACTGATAGCGGTTGGGCTTGGGCATAGAAATATAATCCTTAAATCTACCCGGAAGCGGAAGAAAAAGGTCATGCATAAGTCCTAAAATATTATAACAGTCCGCCACTGTATCGGTAATGATTCTAAATGCATAAATATCGTAGATTTCATCAAAATCCTTGTTTTGAATATACATTTTACGATATATCCCGTGAATTGATTTAACACGTGCCTGAATTGAAACATTAACCTCGGGGATTATTTCTTTAAGCCGAGCCGAAATTTTTTCGTGTATATCCTTTAAAAGCTTTTCCCTCTGCTCCTTTTTGCGCTGCAAAAGTGCCTCAATTTCTGCGTATGCCACAGAGTCGAGATGCTTTATGGATAAATCCTCTAATTCCTCTTTAATTTGGCGAATACCGAGACGATGCGCAATGGGGGCAAAAACCTCAAGCGTTTCAAGAGATTTTTCCCTTTGCTTATAATCAGGCACGGCATCTATTGTGCGCATATTATGAAGTCGGTCTGCAAGCTTTATGATAATAACACGTATGTCCTTTGCCATTGCAATGAGCATTTTTCTCAAGTTCTCCGCCTGCAGCTGCTCTTTTGAGGAAAAATTAATTTTACCGAGCTTGGTAACGCCGTCTACAATAAGCGCTACCTCTTCACCGAATTCATTTTTAATATATTCGAGTGTGATTTCGGTATCCTCAACCGTATCGTGCAGTAGCGCCGCCGCTACCGACTGGCTATCCATACCAAGCGAAACAACTATTTTCGCAACGTTAAACGGATGCATATAAAACTCTTCCTTTGAAGAGCGCAGTTGTCCCTTATGGGCGGCAACGCAGCACTCGTATGCCTTTTCTATAAGCTCAAAATTATAGTTGCCGCCTTGGGCAATAAGCTGTTCTTTTAATTCATTGTAATTTTTAAGATATGCCGCTTCCATAGGTTCACCCCTTTAAAAATTTTAGTATCTTTGATTGCGACAGGTCTGCTTTTGCGCCTTCTATGTTGCGGTAGCTTTGTATTCCGCCAACATCATTTTTCTCACTTAATTTTAGTTCCTCCAAAACATCAAGGGACACCATTGTTTTAAAAAATCCAAGCGTTACTGCAAATTTTTGCCGTAAGCTCTCGAGCGATATATTCTCTCTAACCGCCCTATACACCTGCGCCACCTCTTCTCGAGACGGTGCGTGATAGTCACATTTCTCTGCCCGTTTGTAGTTTTCGTACATACTTACGCTTTCAAAGAATTTATCCTCATCAATACCTGATACTCGCCAATTTTTTATAAGTAACGAAAGATTTCTTCTACCACCAAACTCGTTGACATCTATCGTTACAGCTATATCTATTATATCGCCTACCGAAAACGGTACTGCACGGGTTGGCACATTAAAGGCAAGTGCTTCAAGGCGGTTTTCATCCTTGGATAGCAACAGTTTTACATGCTTATCTCCACTGAGTGAAGTTATGCGTTCCAGCTTTAAGCCACACAGGGCAAATATCGGTGTCGGATTCCCCGCACCAAATGGCTCTAACATTTTTACCGAATCGGCAAGGTCGACAGACAGTCCCTTCGGATTTAATTTACACTCTATTTTAAGCTTTGGATGTACTGCTTGACCAAGTGCGGCAAATTCATTAAGTGCGGTTCTCAAGCCATCAACATTTTCGGGCAGCAAGGATACTCCTGCCGCTAATGCGTGTCCACCAAACTTTTCAAGCAGCTCTTTTGCAGAATTTATGGCATCATAGAGCGAAAAGCCCTCTAAGCTTCTACCCGAGCCGGTAACCAACCCGTTCTCATCATTAGATAAAACGAGCGCAGGTTTTCCAAATTTTTCCGCAATTCTCGATGCTACAATTCCCATAACACCCTTGTGCCAATTTTTACCCTTTACAACAATAACACGGTCATATTCATAACCGTTCTCATTGATAATTTTAAGCGCTTGGGCTGTAATTTGTTGCTCGGTCTTTTGGCGTTCGGCATTGTATTTTTCTAATTTTTCGGCAATCGTACACGCCTTTAAATAATCTGTTTCCAGTAATAACTCAAGTGCTATATTGGCATTATCCATTCTTCCCGCAGCGTTGATTCTCGGTGATATGCCAAATGCCACTCTTGCGGCGGTGAGTGTGCCGAGTCCTATACCCGCCGAATTAAGCAACGCCACTATGCCCTGCTTGGATGATTTATTAAGATAGAAAAGTCCCTGTTTTACGATGTCCCGATTTTCGTGCACAAGCGGCATTACATCGGCAATAAGTCCAATAGTAACCAAATCTGAATAAAGTGGTGCTAATTGCTCGGGCTCCTTATCAAGCAGAGCACAGGCGAGTTTAAACGCAACGAACACACCGCTTATATCTTTAAATTCCACATTACTGTCGGCTCTATGCGGGTCTACCACCGCCGCAGCGTTTGGAAGGCGCTCGGGAGGTAAATGGTGGTCGGTAACTATGGTGATTATCCCAAGCTCGTTTGCGTAATCTATTTCATCTATACAGCTAATACCGTTATCCACCGTGATTATCATACCAACGCCCTCGGCATAAAGCTTATTTATTGCCGCTTTGCTCATACCATAACCCTCGGTGAAACGGTCGGGAATATAATAAATCACCCTTGCCCCCATATTACGAAGGCAATCATAAAGCAATGCGGTAGCCGTTACGCCATCACAGTCGTAATCACCAAAAACACAAATAAGCAGGTCATCACTTATGGCTTTTCTGATAGTGTTGACCGCAATTTCCATATCAGGTAGCTCGTATGGAGAAGAATAAATCGGTTCGGTTGATAGAAAATCATCCAAATCGGTAGGGTCGGTATAACCCCTGCCCGCCAATATTAGAGCAACAAAAGGGTCTATATCGCATTCTTCAGCTATTCTATTTGCGGTTGCTTTATCTATCTTGGATATTTCCCACTTTTTGTAAGCCACAGTTCTTCTCCCCGGTAAATATAATTATTCTATTATATTCTAACATCACATCCACTTTTTTGCAATAAAAATTATATATATTATCTGATTCGGCGGTAATTGACAAAAATGAGTTGTTTTGATACAATTTATTAAGTAGTAAATATGAATTTATGGGGCGAAACAAGTGAAAAAAACTTTTAAAAAAATCAATATTAAAACAACACATGGGCTAATTTTTGCTTCCATTATCTTGTTTATCGGTGTTCTGGCAATTTTTTCGGCAATATGGTTCCGAATTGTATATGGTAAGATGGGGTTCGATTCGATACTCTTCACCCTGTTTTCAAACGGAGACGGCGTGGAATCAGGCATCTTATTAGACTATCTTTTAAGGGCGTTCTTGCCCACCGTTTTACTGTTTTCCCTCCTTTGCTTTTTACTGTTTTGGAAGCCAAAAAAAGAGTTGTTTGTAAAATTAAAAAAGCGCACTGTAAAGCTTTATCCATTTTCTTACAAGGCATCTCGCATACTTTGCTATGTTTTAAGCGTATTGCTTATAGTAAGCGGTACCTTTATTTCGCAGTTATCACGAAAAATCGGTTCTGCCGTTCAAAAAACCACATTTTATGAAACATACTATGTTTCTCCAAATGAAACCGAAATAACATTCCCCGAGCAAAAAAGCAACCTTATTTACATTATTTTGGAATCTATGGAAACTACATATTTTAGCCGTGAGCAAGGCGGTATACTCGAACACGAAATTGCAAATGAGCTTTGGAGTTTAAGTAAAGAAAATATTAACTTTTCACACACCTCGGATGTTGGCGGATATATGTATCTAAACGGCACTAACTGGACTGCGGCGAGTATGGTTGCACAGTCAACAGGGTTGCCTCTTAAAATCGGCACCTATACAAACGAAGATTTTTCGAAAGGCAATTTTTTGCCAAATGCCACAAGTATTACCGACATATTAAAGGAAAACGGCTATTACCAAACCTTGATGGTCGGCTCAAACTCGGCTTATGGTAACCGAAGTGATTTTTATAAAACTCACGGGATAGATAAAATTTATGATATTCACACAGCGTATAAGGACGGCATTGTGCCCGACGGCTACTTTGTTTGGTGGGGTATGGAGGATAAATACCTATATCAATATGCAAAGCAAGAGCTGACCGAAATCTCAAAGAAAAATCAGCCCTTCGCATTTACAATGCTTACTGTTGACACACATTTTGCAAACGGCTATGTGTGTGATTTGTGTGGGAACGAGTTTGATGAGCAATACGAAAATGTAATATCGTGTGCAAGTCGCCAATTAAACGACTTTGTTAATTGGATAAAGGCACAGCCCTTTTATGAAGATACAACAATAATTATTGTTGGCGACCACGCAACCATGGATAACGAATATATGACTCGGGTTGGTGCTAAAAGCACAGACCACCGTATGTATAACTGTATTATAAATTCCAAAACGCAAACTGAATTTTCCAAAAACCGAAAATTCACCGTGCTTGATATGTTCCCAACAACCCTTGCCGCTATGGGCTGTACCATTGAAGGTGAACGTTTGGGACTAGGCACTAATTTGTTCTCGGGTAAAAAGACATTAATCGAAGAGCTTACCCATACCTATGTTGAGACCGAAACAAGCAAAGAATCCGATTTCTATTACCAAACCTTTTACAACCCAAAATAGCCAAAGGGCCGAAGCAAAACTTCGGCTCTTTATTTTATGCTAAGTAACATTATTTCATCGGCTATTTTTTTGAAAATGGGCGCTCCCGCCGTGCCATTTGCCTTTTCATCCTCGATAATTACCGATACCACATATTTGGGGTTATCGGCGGGAAAAAATCCACAGAACCAAGAGTTTTGTATTAGCTCCCCGTTTTTTTGCCAACCCGTCTCAGCGGTTGCCGTTTTACCCGCCGCACTGCATCGCTCGGGCTTTGCCGCTTTGCCCGTTCCGTTCTCTACAACATTTATTAGGTATGTTTTTAAGATATCGGCGGTGCTTTGACTTATGGCATATGTTGGGGTCACTGTTTTGCTCTCGTTTAATATGCCCTTGTTAACAGTCCCCTCAATCAGTGTTGGCATATGGTATACTCCGCCGTTTGCTATTGCCTCATAAAGTGGGAGCATTGAAACGGGACTTAAAAGCAATTCTCCCTGCCCGATTGATAAATTGGCAAGGGCTGTATTGCTGCTTTTTAGCTTCTGTCGCTCAGTAATACCTCCTGCTGCGGTTTTTATGCCGCCTAAATCTATCTCCTTGCCAAAACCAAAAAGAGATGCCGTGTTATAAAGCTTATCGGCGCCGAGCACACCCGAAATATTATAAAAAAACACATTACAGGACTGGGTTAGTGCCTCACACAAGTTCATCCAGCCGTGTCCTGCTTTGTTATGGCAACTGAATTTATGCTCATCTATTTCGGTACTTCCCGAGCAGTTTATAGAATAATTTTCCACATTGTTTTCAAGCAATGCCGCCGCAACACAGGGCTTAAAGGCGGAGCCGACATTATATGCTAAGAGTGCTCTGTTAATGAGTGGAGAATTCTCAACATTTAAGTATTGGGCGACCTTTTCAATTTCAAAATCGGGGTTGCTTACCATAGCCCTTATTTTGCCGCTTCCAACCTCGCTTACTACTGCCGCCCCGCAGGAAACCGACCGCATTGCTCTCTCGGTTGCTTTTTGAATTTCGTTATCTATGGTTAGTGCTATGCCGCTTCTGTAAAGCGATGTATCTCCCAAAATTTCGGTTTGCACACCATCAAGCAGGTTGCCACTCGAATCCATTGCAAAAACCGCATCAATAGTAGTTCCTGTATAAAGCAGCTCATCAAACGCCGACTCAATACCGCAAACTCCGTGATTTTCGGTATTTGTGTAGCCAATTAGCTGGGATGAATGATAATCGCTAATTGACTTATTATATATTTTAACACACTCTATTGCCTCACAGTCTATCTCATCCTCAACCTCAACCGTTGCAGGTTTCCCGCTTTTCAGTATCTCGAGCACACCGTTTAATCTATCATCCTCCGCCAAATATGCGCTAATAGCGGTTATTCCAAGTGGTGTGGGAGATACAACCGCTATTATTTTATAACTGCTATTGGTTATAGCATTTAGATTTCTATCAAAAATGCCGCCTCTTATATCACCTAATTTTATACGGTAGGTATTATTGTACTGCTGTGCCGCCAATTCACTGTCGGTACTTATTTTATAAAGCCGTAAAACGCAGCCAAACATTAAAAAGGTTAAAATTATGAATGTAATCAGTATTCTTATATCAAATCCGTTTTTACGCAAAAAAACACCGCCCTTTAAGTAAAGTATTACCAAAAAAGGCGGTGTTAATTATTATATTTCTTTAATTCGGAGTAAGGAGCCGCTCTTAACAGCTCTGTCAAACGGTATTTGTACCTTCATCATTGGATGGGGAGCCACATCAATAGGTGTGCCCTTTTCATCAAATAAGCTGTCGGCTTTTACAATAAACGGGGTGCTACCCGCTTCAAGACAGTCAAACTCCTGACCTGTAAAAAACTTATTTTTTACGGTTGCGATTATTTTACCGTCTGTGTACGAGTCAACCACTGCGCCTACACTGTAATCTCTAACATACCCTGCATTCTCATAGGTTTGGGAATTTTTGGGGGTACCGAAATAAAAACCGGTGGAATAATTACGGTGACTGACCTTATTTAATTCCTCTTCAACCCATAAAGGCAGCGACCAAGTATCAGGGTTTGCCCTCAAGCTATCAAGCGCACCTCGGTACGCATTTGTTACAACAGATACATAGTAATGTGATTTTGCTCTGCCCTCTATTTTGATACTGTCAATTCCCGCTTCGCACATCTGCTTTAGATGCTGTGCCATACATAAATCGTTTGCATTTAGTATGTAGGTACCCTTATCGGTCTCGGTAATATCAAAATACTGACCGGGGCGCTTCTCCTCCATAAGAGAGTAGCTCCAACGACAAGGTTGAGCACAATCGCCACGGTTGGCGTCTCTGCCTGTCATATAACTTGAAAGCAAACACCGAGCCGAGAACGAAACACACATAGCACCGTGTGCAAATGCCTCAAGCTCTAAATCTTTAGGCGTTTTCTCACGAATTTCAGCAATTTCTTTGAGAGACAATTCACGAGCCAAAACAACTCGCTTTGCGCCCATATCGTAAAAAGCGTTGGCGGTAATATAGTTTACTATACCCGACTGCACCGATACGTGCAATTCACACCTCGGAGCATATTTTTTCACAAGACCGATAGTGCCTAAATCAGCGGCAATAATTGCATCGGCACCAAGGTCATTTATAAGCTCTAAAAATGCGGGCAGACGTGGTATTTCATCATTATGCGGTAATGTATTACACGCTATGTGCACCTTAACACCATGTGCGTGAGCATACTCTATTCCTGCCTTTAAATCCGCCTCGCCAAAATTCGTTGCGGCGGTACGCATACCAAACTCTTCACCCGCCAAATACACCGCATCGGCACCAAAATCAACAGCCGCCTTAAGCCGCACAATATCACCTGCGGGGCATAAAAGCTCGGGTAATTTATTATTAGTCCAAATACTCATATATCCAATTATTTTCCCGTTTTAATTTACTTATTGTGGCTTCCTGTTCGCTACCTGTTTTGTGAAAATAGAATTTACCCGTAGCATCGGTTACAAAGTAATAATAGGGTGAATTCTCGGTAGGATAGATAGCCGCCTCAATTGCTGCCATACTCGGTGCGCAAAGCGGCCCGGGTGGCAACCCTTTTATTTTATAGGTGTCATATCGGCCATCATCATACTTAAAGGAACGACCGTAATAACAGGTTGGTGAAGAGCCAAGGGTTGGAAAAGCATTACTATCCAAACGATTATAGAAAACCGCCGCAACATTTTTAGCTTCGGCAGTATTTCCGCCCGACTCTAACTGTATAATGGATGCCATCGTGAGAATTTCATTTACGGTATAACCCTTATTCTCAATGGTTTTTAACATATCCTCGGTTATGCTGTTTTCCATTTTGTCAAGCATTTTTTGAACTGCCAAACGGGCGCATTCTGCCGAGTCATACGAATAAAAATTATAGGTATCGGGAAACAAATAGCCCTCTAATGCATAGTAGGTTTTTTCGGGTGTTGCACCCTCAAACAGCTTTGATTCGGTGCCAATTTCAGTCAGTGCTGACAAAAAGTCCGCCCTAGTGCAAACCCCTGATTCCTCAAGAATTGTGGCAATGCCCTTTACCTTTACATCCTCGCCATTCACATTTTTAGTGTAATCGTTTATACCTACACCCTCGGGTATAGTTACGGTTACGGTTTCGGCTTTAGCACCATTTGTCATAAGCAGCTCTGCTAAATCCACATAACCGATTTCATTATTAAAAACATAAACACCGTATGAATATTTACCGCTGTTGCCTGTCAGTTTGGAATATATTAAAAACGCCGTTTTGTTGTTTATGGCGCCCGATTCCTTAAGAACGGTGGCGATTTGCCGTGTGGACATACCTTTTTCTATCTCCACAACAACCTCTTTGCCCCTGCCGGGGCCAATGCCTAAATATTCACCCGTGCCGATAATAAGCGTTGCGGCAATAAATACCGAAGCGAAAACAATAACAAATATCCATACTATAGACTTTATTAGTGCCTTTTTGCGCTTTTTTGAGTGGCGAGATTTTCGCTTTGCTTTGTTTTCCTTCTTAACTATCTCGACAATATCATCTTCTGTTTCATCAGGGAGGTTTAGTTTATCGTCCGAAAAGGAAAAGTCACTATCAAACTCATTATTAAATTCCTTGTTTTCCATACCCTCACCCCTTAATAGCATTTCATACCCGAATAAATTTTATCAGCAGTTTCGGTGTCCTTTAATATTTTTACAAGCTCCAAGCCAAAATCAATAGCCGCACCAGGACCGAAGGCGGTAACTATATTTTCATCGACACATACGGGTACATCCTTATAGTTAGCCCCCAACAGCTCGTCCTCAAAACCGGGATAACAGGTTGCATTTTTGTTTTTTAACATACCTAACCCACCCAGCACCGAGGGTGCTGCACAAATAGCCGCCAATATTTTATTATTTTGCGCCGAATACTTTATAATTTTTACTAATTCAGCACTGTTTTTAAGGTTTTTGGTGCCCGGCATACCACCGGGTAACACAACGGCGGTTATATCTTCTCTATTAACTTTTTCTATAGAGATATCCGCCTTTATAATGATACCGTGAGCGCCCGTTATATCGGTTGAGCCCACGCCAACCGTTTTGGTTTCAATGTCGCCACGGCGTAATATATCCACAACACTTAATGCCTCGATTTCCTCAAAGCCATCGGCTAAAAACACATATACCATATTAAAACAGTTCCTTTACTGCCGACAAAATGTCAGCCGAAATATCCTCAATGCTTCTGGCTTTACCATCGCTTGCGCAAGATATAATTTTCCAACCCGAAAAATCGGCGGTGAAAATTGCGGCATCTCTGCAATGATTAAGATACTCCACATCCTTTTCGTGAATATCCTTTTTGCCGCCATTCTCACTATACCGCTTGGTCATCAGCTTTTGAGAAACCTCTATGGGCATATCAAGGAATATTACCAAATCGGGCTTCGGAATTCCAATTTTGTTGTACTCAAAATCATAAAGCCATGATAAAAAGTCCGCCCATTTTTCTTTTGGCAGCTTTGATGCTTGATGCACAGCGTTTGAGGTTGTGTATCTACCCGCAACCACCGTGCCTCCGGCGCTATAATATTCGCCCCACCCTGTTTTGTAGGAGGCGTATCTGTCAACTGCGTAAAATGTGGATGCGGCATAAGCATTAACATCATCGGGCTTTTTTCCGAATTCGCCCGAAAGATACATTTTAACAAGTGCGCTCGAATCACTCTCATAATCGGGGAAGGAAACGGTCTTGCTGTCGATACCTACCGACCTTAAGCCCTTTGGCAAGAGTTCGAGCTGTGTGGACTTGCCGCTTCCGTCAAGCCCCTCTATAACAATTAGCTTACCCATTGTTACCCTACTTTCCAAAATTAGCGTAGTATTCTTTTATTTGCTTTGCCTTGCCGCAGGACATTTTTCCTTCGGGGCAAGGTCCAACAAGGCACGGAGGACCCGCTTTTTTGAAAATTTCAGGCGCTACGCCTTTAACCAGTGCTAACATTTGATTCGCCACATCCTGTATCTCCCACTGGGCACGGTTGCAGCAACGGTGGCGGAAGAAGTTCATCAAGCTCCTGCAGTTCATTGTCACTATCATTTTGGTTTCACACGCATTCGGCAACACAAAACGAGCATCCTCAATCGCCTTTTTCTCAGCCAATCGCTCAGCCGTTTTTTCATCCTTGCCTTGCTTTAAAAACTCTTTTTTGTGTTTTTGCTTTAAAATCTCGGCGATTTTGTCGTATTTTCTTTGGTCCTCCGCCATCGCCTCTTTAAATATCTCCAATGCCTCGGGTACATCTGCGATTTCAGGCGGTGTTACATATTCAAAGCTCTTTTCCGCAACATAACGCTGACTTTGCACCGAAAAGGATGCTATTCTATGCCTTGTTATTTGTGCTAAAAGTGAGCGTGACACTCCCTCAATACCAAATGTAAAGGATGCGTGTTCAATAGGACTCTCGTGTCCTATTTCTGACAGCATTTCAACAAAGGATGAAACCTTTTCATCGGTAAGTCCACTATGTACAGTATCAATTGATGATGCACTGTAGCACAATTTTGCAGCACATGCAATAGTCCTTTCAGGGTCTGGGGTATAAGCGAGTAATGTAACCTTTGCCATTTTTCGCACTCCTTAATTTTATATTCATTTTATTATAACAAATTATCTCCCCATTCGCAATATATTTTTATTTTTTTAGGATAATTGAAAATTTATCTATTTTTTTTGCAAAAACCCTTTTTTTAAGACGAATTTTGTGGTATTATGAAAAATGTAAAAATTCAGGGGGGAAAATTATGTCAGAAATCAATTTTAAACACACACCCTTCGGTGACCTTGCAATTATAAGCATGCGTGGTTGCGAAGACATTTCCGCAAAGGTGGATTATTATCTTAAACAGTGGCGTGGCGCCGAGGAGGACCAGTCCTTTGTTATTCCCGCAACCTGTCCCCGTTTTGGCACAGGCGAAGCAAAGGGCGTACTTAACCACACTGCACGTGGACTTGATGCTTATATTATTTGTGACTGCTTCAACCACGGTGTTACCTATAAAATGTACGGACAAACTGTACCGATGAGTCCTGATGACCACTATCAAGATTTAAAGCGTGTAATTGCGGCTTTTGGCGGCAAGGCACGTAGAATCACAGTTATTATGCCGATGCTTTATGAGGGCAGACAGCATAGGCGTACAAAGCGTGAGTCTATGGACTGCGCAATGGCTTTACAAGAGCTTATCGCTATGGGCGTTAAGAACATCATCACCTTTGATGCACACGACCCTCGTGTGCAAAACGCCATTCCTAATGATGGCTTTGATAACGTAACTGCCGCATATCAGATGATTAAATCGTTGCTACGTGCAGTTCCCGATATTAAGCTTGACCGTGAGCACACCATGATTGTTTCCCCCGACGAAGGCGGTATGGGTAGATGTATCTACTACTCATCTATTTTAGGTCTTGAGCTTGGTATGTTCTACAAACGCCGTAATTACTCTGTAATTGTTAACGGTAAAAACCCCATCGAAGCACACGAATTCCTCGGTGCTGATGTTAAGGGTAAAGATTTAATACTTGTTGATGATATGATTTCCTCGGGCGAATCAATGCTCGATATCGCAGCCCGACTTAAAGAGCGTGGCGCAAACCGTATATTCATATTCTCTACCTTTGGCTTGTTCGTTGAGGGCTATGAGAAATTTGATGAATACTATGAGAACGGCTACATAGATAAGATTTTCACCACAAACCTTATCTACAACGAGCCCGAATTACTTACGAAGCCGTGGTACTCAAATGTTAATATGTCAAAGTACATAGCATTGCTCGTTGATACACTCAACTACGATAACTCGATTAGCAAGCTGCTCGACCCTGCCGACCGCATCAAAAAGGTTGTGGACGAGTATAAAAACAAATAAATAAACCAAACATAATATGCGCCCCAAAATTTGATACTTTTGGGGCGCATATATTATTTGCTTAAAATATTTAATATTTTGTTGAGTATTTTAATTATTATATTCATTTTTGTATCGCTGCTTAAATTTTCCTCTTGTGATTTTTTTAATGTTAAGCCAACTTTTTTAACTATCGCCTCGGTAAAAGCTGTCGATATTTTTTCAGCGAAATCTTCAGTTAAAATAATAGGCGTATCTACGGCGCTGTCCATAAAACCGCACTCCATCAATATAGCCGGCATTGTTGTCATACGGCACTCACCAAAATCGGCTTTTGAAAGCGGTGTTGCACGATTCCCTTTTAGTCCCGTATGAGCAATCGCCGCATCGTAAAATGCTTTTTGCCAGTCGGTTGTTGTTTTGTCTACCGACAAATAAGTATAAGCCATTATACCTCCTCCGCTACCGCCTTTTATTCCTGCATTGTGATGAACCGATAAATATAAATCTGCGCCAAAAGAATTGGCGTTTTTTGCTCTAGTAGCAACAGCTTTATCAACCTTGCCTGTGGTATCATCCATACGTTTTATTTCTATACCATCATATTCACCTAATTTTTTCTCTATTTTACAGCAAATACGATTGTTTAAAACCCATTCACGTGTTTCGTTTTTGTCAATACTTTTCAAACATCTTTTACCTGCCGTATTTATACCGTGACCTGCATTTAATGCCAACTTAAACATCGCTTTTTTCCTTTCTTAATTCCTGTAAATATTTTTGCGCCTTTAACGCTTTTTTGCTAAAGCTGTTATTATACCACCAACCAGTAATGATAACCCCTATTTCTATTGCCAATTCCACAAATTCAGCAATTTCGTTTTGGCTGATATTTAAAGGGTCAAATCCTAATTTTTTTAAAACAAGATTAATAATCACTAATAAAATTAATATTGTGCGTAATATAGTCGCTTTTGATATTTCCACCTAAACATCCTCCTTTTCCAATCTATCATCTATGCTTCTTATATGCTCCTCTAATACGGGTATACGCACAGCAAAATTATTGTGAGCGTCTACCTTCTTTTCAAGTTGTTCCAAGCGATAATTAGTAAGCTTACCCGATGTTACAATTCCGCCAAAGGTACCAAGCACAGTACCTAAAAAAGATATTATGGCAATAATTACTGTGTCGCTCATGGCTTACTCAACTCGCTTCCAGCAGTAAACAGCAAGATAAGGCGGCATATTGTTATGCGATTCATTTCCGCCAACGTTTTGCATAAATTCACTTCCGCTACCTGCATATTTATAGTCGACCATCATAAGTTTGCTCTGATACATAATCGCATCCAATTTATCTGATGTATATCCTGCCGATGTCCATCCCGAAAGCAATTTATGTTTGTGTTTGGGCATTTCATTTACAGTCAGGGTAACCTCGGCCTCGCCGCCCGTAGTACCTGCAGCATAGGTTGTACCCGCACACAAAAGGAACTTATCATTTATACTCTCCCACTTACCGCCAAATAGTGTTTCGGGGGAAACCTGATTTGTACTCATATAAACCGAGCCGACAGGATAGGTTAAATCAAGCAAGCTTGTCCCGTTTATCTGTAAAGTGCCGTTATCGGAAATCGGTACGCAGTTTATACCTATCATATTATTTCTGATAGACAATTCAGGTCTTGATGTTCTTAAAAATGCCGTATATGTGTAACTTCCTAAGCTATCCTCAATGATTATTTCAAAATTAAAGTTTTTGTCTATTGAAAACTCGCCTAAAAGCGAATCATACGCATAATTTGGAAGTGAACTATCATTATGAACTATATATGCGTTGTCACTAAAGTTCGTTTCATCACTGGGTTTTGAGCGCCAATAGATTGAGTAGGCGGAATTTTCAGCAATTATATCAGCCACTTCTGCATTAAATGATAAATATGTGTTTGCATACACATCATTTTCTCTGTTTACTTGCAGATTGCTCAAACTCGGTTGCGAATAATCATAAAATGTGCCAAGAGCCACCTCTTTTTTATCACCAAAAGAATCAAACTGCCTGCTATCCTCAACCCAACCGTAAATTTTTTCGGCGGAAGGTATATCGGTAACGGTAAATTCATTGCTTTCACTTGAAAAAATTGTATTGTCTATCTGAATATGGTATTTTTTAATACTCGCATAGTTCTTGGCAGTGGCACCCGTAAAAGTTACTTTTATTTCCGATTTAGTTAAGATTATATCGGTATCGTTCCCCACAAGCGATGCTACAGTGGGGTTAATCTGAGTGTATGAAATACTCTCGCAAGTGGGATTACTGCCTGTTACATTTGCCTTAAAGTCCACAGATTTTTCACCTATATATGTACTTCCGTTATAGGTTTTAACACATATTTTCGATGAAAATGATGGACTGTTGGGACATTGCCTATAAAGCAAATCATCCGTTTGCCACTTTTTGCTATCTGTAGCACCTGAAGCAATCGTACTGTACGAGCCGTCGGCTAAAAGCAATAGTATATCGTGGGTGAAATTGTTGCTTACGCGGTTGGTGGTGATAGTTATCTCTTCACCAATATCAAAAGTTGTTTTGCTAAGCGTTGGGTTGCTGGCTCTTGGAATTGTGGGCAACGCAACGTTGTAATACTGTTCGTTAGTAGAAAATGCATAGTGGTCTATGTACGATGACAGCTTTAACGTGCAACTACCGTCAGCATTGTGTGGTATGGTAATATCCTTGGTAAAAAGCACGGTGTAACTGTTTTGGGTAATTTTTTGCGAATCGTATACCGCATTTGAATATAATGTGCCTTGTATACGGCAGTAACAGGTACCCGAGCCCGAAGTTGTATAACCCGCATTATTACGCCACGCTTGTACCTTAACGTTCATCGTGGTGGTATTGTTTTCTATGCTTTGCGATGTTGTAGTTACTACTATTCGATAGTTAACCTTATCATTGCTTGTTGTCATTGTTTGGCTTGTGTAGGTTGCCATTAGTTATCGCCTCCTATAAATACAAAATCCACACCATTATCGAGCTTTATCATCTTAACGGCTCCAACCGTTAAATCATCCTCAATTATGGTTTTTTGTAGCTTTGTACCCTCATTTGATACGTTTATTCTTTCATTATTATTTTCATCAAGCACCTTAAACGCATTGGGCGTCATTTGAGTTTTCATTTTAACATCGGTTTTACCGACAGTAATGCCCGATTCATCAATCACAACCGAAGTGGTTACAACCTTTGAAACACCGTTATTTATGGTGTTTTCTATTCCATCGGTTTTGTTTTTCAGTTCAGTTTGAGAGTTTTCAAGCTCAACCGTTTTTGTTATGCAGGCACTGATGGAAGTACTGTTTTGCTCGATAATGCTTTGCAGTGTGTTGTTGCTCTCTCTAATCTCGGTAACCTTTAATAAGGTGCTGTCTATCGTGCGTTTCAGTTCATTGGTTTTATTGTTTTTCTGCTTGATGCTTAAATTTAAACTGGTAAGATTATTTGTGTCGATGCTTCCCGTTGCGGAAAGTGAAACCCTCATTCCGTTTTGAGTTTTATGCATAACAACCGAGTTGATATAATCACCGTCAGGTGTTTCAATAGAAATAACATCACTTATTTCGGGCACTTTTTCACCGTCAAACATTTCGCACTCAAAGGGCGTATAACTAAAGCCCTTAATTTTGTTTAAAATATTCTCTGCTGCCTGCTTTATTATTTCACGGTTATCTTCGCCGCTTTGCTCACCCGTACCGATATAAAACAATGGGTTACCCTCAATTACATAAGCATTATTTTCGGTGTTGCCCTCAGATGAGTCATCAAAAATAATTATGCCTATATCATCCTCGGTTGAACGTATTTGCAGCTTGTTAATATACGGTGTGGCAGATTCTAATGTAGAATATCCTATATAATCTGCATTTGTGATTACCTTATCATTATCAACTGTGCTGTCGGTGTCATAAAACTTTAATTCCACCTTGCCATCGGCGTTTATATATGCAAAGCATCCTGCGGCTTCGGCTATCCAATAAAGCACATCTCTGCCTTTTATATCGGTGCCATCAAAATTCTTGTAAAAGATAAGATTTTCGTTTGTAAATGCAGTATCGGTCGGCTCTACACCCACAAAGCTGCAAAGACCTGTATACAGTTCCCTTAAAGTAAAGCTGTCGGCGAGTGTTTCCAAAAATTCATCAACACATTTTTCGAATTTTAACATTCGGTCGTATGCGATTATTTTCCAACCCACGTTTTTGATGTGTTCGGCGGTATCAACCGTAAAGTAACCCTTTGGGTTTCCCTCATATTTATAAAGAAACTCCAAACCCGTAGGATTTTCAATCTCATTTTCAAGGTCGAGTATGCTGAATTCTGCTTTTGCCATACAACAACTGCCAAGGGTTAGCGCATCGCCGCTGTTTACCGACTGTGAAAGTGCCACTCCGCCCTGAATATTTCCATCATTTAACAATAAAGCATTGCAAACAAAGGAATTTTGGTGTATAATAATATCAGACATTAAGCCACCCCCTACAATTCAGATATTTCAAACTGTACGGCGGTGTATACTCCGCCGTTTTCATCTATACGGGATAATACTCCGCCGTAGGATGTGCAATAGCCGTTTATTTCCTTTTGCGTATCAAGGTACGGGAATTTAAAGGTAAAGGTTTTGCCGAGCAGTAGGTTTTTCATATAATCATATTCGGCGGCGGTCATAATATTATACTGTAATGAGTATTTATGTACGGCGGCTCTTACCCATCTTACGTGCATTTTTCCGTCATCGGTGGCGCCTGAGTTTGGGTCGAGCATACTTTCCACCGTTTCGTTCATTTGAAGATGCGGTTCGTATATAGGTGTTTCGCCTATTAAATAATTACTGTTTAATTTATTCATATTGTTTCACCTCACACTAATATCGGGCTTAAACCCGTTTCCTTTGTTTTGCCGTTAATATATCCGATGGTAAATTCACCGAGTACGCGTTTATCAAGCGTGATAACGGCTTTTTGCCCGTTTGCTTGTCCGCCGTTCATCGCTTCGCGCACCGCTTTATACACACCTGCCGATACCGATTCAACAATCTGGTCGTTATTAACAACAGCGTTTCGGCTGCCGATTGTACCTACAAGCTCAGGTCCTGCCTCACGGGCGATAAACATTTGTCCCATTGATGGGAAACCACCGGTGGCATTTAGTTCAATTTTAGGATATTTATCAGGATAATCAAGTTTCTCAAGTTTAATAGTGGGCGTTTTTATTACAGCCGCAAGAATTGATGAAATGCCTAATCCCGCCAGACCCCCGATTGCAGCTCCTATAGGACCGCCAATAAATGAGCCAATTATTGTGCCAATCAATGTCACGATCGCAGCAATAACCGTTTTTATTAATGGGAATACTGAATTCATAATATTTTGCAGACTTTCTTGCAAACTAGAAAGCAATTTGTTCATTAAATTTATTGATTTTTCCACAATTATTTCTATCGAGTCATTGATTGACGGAATAATTTTTTCGATTATTTTAGTAAAAATATCCAATATTTCTTCAAGTGTTTTATCCCAATTATCGGCTAGTTTACTTTTTAAAAATGCAGCAATTGGCACTATGTAATTATTTAAGAATCCTAATGCCGCATTTTTAATTTCCACAACTGCTTCCTTACAACAACTTATGGTCGGTTCTATCGTTTGAGCCCATGCACCCGTAACAAAATCAAATATTTCTTGATATTTTAATAAAGCGGTTGATTTTATATCATCGTATGTAACAGTAATTGTTTTTCCATATAAGTCTATAATCGTATTTTCAATATTGTTTAGCGTTGCTTGGACAGCACTATCAACTGCTGTAAACAAACCATCCAATAATAATAACCATGTGGTGTTTATGTTTTGCTGAATTTCTAAAAAAGTTGAATTTAATAGATTTATCCAAGCCGTTGTAATAGAAGTGCCCACTTGGTTTAACTGGTCTGACCATACAGTTTGTAAAAAAAGTGATGCGCCCTCAACGGTTGTTGTAAAAATATTTTTAATGTCCTCACCAACTGTTGATAAACTCTCAGCAATATCGCTGATTTCAGATGTTGTGGTCGCTATATTTTGGGAGACAGTGTTTAAATTATTGGTTATTTCCCTAAACTGTTCTAAAGTATAGTTTAGGGAAGAAAAACTATTAGTTTCCATTTATTTTTCCTTCTTTCTAAAAAAATTAAGAGGTGTTTTATGAAAAAATTTATATGTTTATTTTTGATTATGTCGATGCTAATTTCTTGTTTGTCAGGTTGCCAACTTTATGATTCTATATTTGGATTGGATTCCAATGATATTGATACGCCCTCAGAAAATGAAACGCCATCGGAAACTATAGGCAGTTCACCTGATAACCCTATACCGTTTGGAGAATATGCTAAAGTCGGCGATTATGATGACCAAGATATACAGATGAAGATAAAAAATATATATTATTACAATGATAAAATATCAAAATCTAGAAGAATGGTAATAGATTTTGAAATTAAAGCAATAGATCTCAAAGGCCATAGGTTTACTCCGGGAAATCCTGATTTAATCCTAAAAAACGGAACAGAAGCATTCTCTTACGGTAGCACTGAATTTAATGGGGTAAAAGATATTCTTTGCATAGCTTTTGCTTTACCTGGAACAGTTGTTGCAAACAGCATATATGAGGGTGTGGATTTATCTGAATGTAAATGTTTGCAATACTATACTTCGGGCACGCAACAATTTATATATTTTGCGCTACAGTAGCAGGGGAAAAATAACACAGGGAAATAACACAGGAAAAATAACACAGGAAAAATAACACAGGGGACGGTTCTGTGTGTTGACGTTATTCCCCTTGCTTTTGCTTCTTTGCTTTTTTCTAAATACAATATTATCACTCCTTATATAAAATTCGAGGTTTTTTTATGAAAAATAAAATAAATGATACTCTTTTGTTTAAATCCCGACTTAATTATTTAGATGGGTTACCTACAATTGGTAAAACAATAGCAAAATTAGAATTCGAGATTACCAAATCCGCCGTATATATTTACCATCGCCGTAAAAAAATTTTCCCCAGTATAAATTTACCATTTGATAAAATCGAATCTATTTCCTTTAAAAAAGGTTTGGGTACTTTTTGGTACAATAGTCCAATAGGGGCCATCTTTAATGAATCACTAATTCAATTCAAGTATCGTGAACCAGATGGAACGATAAGAATAGTTATGTTCGAGTTACTTGCAAGTAAAATTTTTCCTACGGTTACCTATCAAAAATGTCAAATTTTAAAGGAAATACTCCTTTCTGTACCTGAACTAAGGAACAAAATCGCAGGGGAAAGTAACACAGGGGACGGTTCTGTGTGTTGATTGTTTTTAGAAAGTAGTTGTTTTTATGAGTTATAACTATTCGAATAGTGAACTAAAATATCTTGTGAATGAGCCAGATGGCATAAAAGAAAAATTTAAGGTGGCGTACACTTGCGGATTAACAGATTATCCCAGAAAAGTTTATAGCGTAATAATGTATATAACCAAAGATTCACTATGTTTACGTGAATCTTATAAAACAAAATTTATGTTGCGAATTCCGCTAAAAAATATATCAAAAATTAAAATGTGCAACTTAGACTTGCTTTATGTAACATCTATTGAGGAATATTTAATTAATGGTATTTCTGCACGAGATTTGGAAATACATTTTACGGATGATGATTCAGTTGAAAAAATTTTGCTTTTAAATTTAGCATTATTAAAAAGAAATAGGAAGCAAAACGAATTCGTAGAACTGTTTGAACTATTAAAACCGAACGTAAAAGGCGACACTTGCATAACGAGCATAATAAAAAGTGTATATTTGGAATCCTCAACTGCTGACGTATATCTTTTTGGGGTACTTTCAGTTTCCGATAAAGGAATTTATCTGGTTCCTAAAGCCGCAAATAAAAATGACTTATTTATTTCAATGGACGAACTTATATCAATTAAAGAAACTTCCTTCATTATAGGTATTGGAGACTTTATTAGAAATAAGTCTGTTTTAGAAATAAAGTATTATGACGAAAACAATGATATTAGTACAGTGTTTTTACAGTTAACCAAATCTCGTTTTGCTCAGGTAAATGCACATAAAAAATTATTTTCACAATTAGTACATTTAAACATAATTGATGAACATGGCAGCAAGACAGGGGACGGTTCTACAGAATAACACAGGGAGACTAAGACTAACACAGGGGACGGTTCTGTGTGTTGACATATTGCTTTGAAAGATACTTTGGATTAACGGAATGCTTGAAGAGAATATTTTAGTTAATTCTGCAATTCCGTTATTGTCTTGATTTTTTGAAAATTCAGTCATAATTTTCTCCTTTTTTATTTTTTAAAGGTGTGTTAGTATGATAGTTAAAAGAAAAATTAGTGATATAAACGAAAACGATAGACAAGATACTATAAAATACATTATAATGCTCTCAATAATATTACTTGCTATTTTCATTATTGTTTTGGCCTTTATCTTTTCGTTTTTACTCCCAACTCGTAATGTTAAAAATTTAGAACCTATTACGAAATTAAATGAAACTTATGTAGGCGATTTAATAATTACTGCTACAGATATTAAAGCAATAAATTCTCCTACGGACCAAGACTCCATTTTCATTGGTGTTAGATTTGAAGTTGAAAACAATTCTTCCATTTCATATTCATTGTACACTCGTACATTATCTGCGTATGTTGATGATGTTGCCACAGATACAATAACTGGGGTGTGCGAAGCATATATTGATAAAAAAAATGAGGAACTGTTTGCAGTGAATATGGATCCCGGGAAAAAAACCATGGGATATATATTTGTTAAGACAAATAAAAATTCAAAAAAGTTAGAGTTTATTTTTGATGAGCCCACTTTGAGCGGAGACAGTAAAAAAATCAGTTTCATTTTTGATATTCCACCCGTCACCACCAAAAGATAAGGGCAAGACAGGGGACAGTTCGAACAACACAGGAACAACTAACACAGGGGACGGTTCTGTGTGTTGACCGTTTCCTTTCTTTGTGTTACAAGACAGGCGCGAAAAAAGAGCGAAAGTGGAATTTACCATGTAATGCTCAGAGGGATTAATCAGCAGCAAATTTTCAGAAATTGTCCATTAAAATGAAACATAGGTATATTTAAAAATTTCATTCAAATGGTATTTCGATTAGACAAATTTCTCGTTTATGCGGAGAAAGCAAGGCAATGGTGGAAAAATGGTTGCGAGCGTAGCTGCACACATAGAACCGTCCCCTGTGTTTCTTTATTTTTCTAAATTGAGAGATTGCAATTTTTGCAACTCCTTTCTATATAAAAATAAATAATTTGGTGATTAAATGAAAAAAGTTTTCAACTGGTTAGGGTTTATAGTGTGTACTATATATTTAATTATAGGGATGTTTTTTGCAGCGTTGTCGTATTATATGGCTTTTTCTGGAAGGTATGAAGTTGATATTATAACCTATCCTGTCACAATAGCAATGATTCTTTTTCTGTTTATGTTTTTCTTGTTCCCAATTTTTTGGAACAAAACGTTTTATTTTGTCTTGCCTACACAAAGTAACTACGCAACTTTAATGAGTAAGGAAAGGCGAGCGCTAACAAAATATGCCCGAGGTTTGTTGTTTGCTAAAGAAATTTATGTGGTAACATTTCGGCTTTCTAACGGCGACCAAAAGACCTTTTGTGTCGCAACTTCCCAAATCTCAAATTTGCTTTATACTATTCCAAAAGAAAAAGGGCACCTTTGTTATAAAGAACAAGGAAAACATTTATATTTTGTTAGTTTTACTCCCGATAGTACGGATAAGGAAATAGGGTGACATAAAGAATAACACAGGGGACGGTTCTGTGTGTTGACGTTATTCCCCTTGCTTTTGCTTCTTTACTTTTTTCTAAATACAATATTATCACTCCTTATATAAAATTCGAGGTGTTTTATGAAAAAATTTATATGTTTATTTTTGATTATGACGATGCTAATTTCTTGTTTGTGAGGTTGCCAACTTTATGATTCTATATTTGGATTGGATTCCAATGATATTGATACGCCCTCAGAAAATGAAACGCCATCGGAAACTATAGGCAGTTCACC
>JAZRRG010000049.1:0-1903 GCA_045650565.1 Acutalibacteraceae bacterium
ATTCCGCCACATCCGCATTTTAAGTTTTTCGTCCTCTATTTTTACACGGGAAGGACACCCGAGGCGGTGCTTACTATTGAGCTAGGCTCTTTCAGCATACTCCGCAAATTTATAAAAACGCATTTTTGCGAATTTATCTGGAGTTACACAGAGTGTAGCTAAGATGTCACTGAGGTGACATCACCTGAAACCAGCGCGTCTGCCGTTCCGCCACACCTGCAATTTTTAATTTTTTGTCCTCTATTTTTACACGGCGAGGACTACCGAGGTGGGCATAATGCTGATCCACTCCCTAAATTTTACACGGTGGGACATCCGAGGCAGGGCTACATTCGGTTAAAAACTTACTATCGCCGAGTCTGCTAGGATATTATATCACACAAAAAGCCAAAAGTCAATCAATTTTTAAAAGAATATCCGAGATTAGTTGTGCATAGATTGTTTTTTTTATTTTATGCATCACCACTTCTAAATTCATTATATCATAAAACAGCAAAAACGCAATTAATTAAAAAAAGAACGTTCTTTAATTTACAACTTATCCAGTATAGAAATACTCGCTGATAAAATTTCTCGACATCGGCAAAGGCTAGCTATGCAACCTAAATCAGAATGGCACAAAAAGGCAATAAAATGGTTTATGAAAGAGGTGAGCAAAGGTTGAAAAAATGCGCGAGTTGTGATATAATAAACTCATCGAAAATCCAGAATTTGATGAGGTCATTATGAAAGACGAATGCATTATCTGCGGTTCACCGCTGAAATATTTAGAAAATGATGTTTCTGTGGAATGCGCCATCTGCCATAAAAAAGAAAATAGCAAAACCGCTTGTGTAAAAGGTCACTATGTGTGCAACGAATGCCACACGCAAGGAATGGATAGCATTATCGGCCTATGCCTTGCCGAAAGCTCGAAGAATCCCGCTCTGATTATTCAAAAGATGTTTGACTTGCCGTTCTGCCATATGCACGGCCCCGAACATCATGTGATGGTAGGTTCGGCATTACTTACTGCGTATAAAAACGCAGGTGGCAATATTGACCTTGTGAAAGCACTTTCCGAAATGCAGGCGCGAGGAAAGAAAGTTCCCGGCGGTGCCTGCGGATTTTGGGGAGCTTGCGGTGCAGGCGTAAGTGCCGGAATGTTCGTGTCAATTGTGACAGGATCAACGCCTCTTGCAAACGAAGCATGGGGATTGTCAAACAAGATGACCTCCTCTGCTCTTGGTGCAATTGGCGAGCTTGGTGGCCCACGTTGCTGTAAGCGCGATTCCTATATTTCAATCATCAAAGCAGTAGAGTTTGCAAAAGAATTCCTCGGTGTTGAAATGGAACTTGGTGAGATCAAGTGCGTACATTCAGCACAGAACAATCAGTGCATTGGAACGAGATGTCCTTTTCACGCTTGATAATCAAATTCCAATTTGACGGAGATAATGTATGAAAAAGAAAAAATTACTATATGCGATATTATGTGCTTTGGGTAGTGGCACGGTAGGTTTCTTTGCAAACCAATTAACAGAGATATATGGTTGTATATTATTCGGTATTGGCGTTGGTTTAATGGTCTTCTCAATTATAAATTTAAGTAAATAAATAAGAAATTGCAGTGGAGAAAAGCTGATGAAAATATATGATATTTCCCAAGAAGTTTTTGGTTGCCGAGTGTATCCCGGCGACCCGACACCGAAGAAAACGGTGCTCAGTTCAATGGAAAAAGGTGAGCTATATAATCTAACGGAATTTAGTATGTGCCCCCACAACGGTACTCACATAGATGCAACGTTTCTCTTTATAAAAGACGCAAAAACCGTGGATGAGAAATCTTTAGAGGAATTTATCGGAATGGCTTGCGTTGCAGAGCATAGTGGTGTTGTACCCGACGGTGATGCTTTGAAAATCA
>JAZRRG010000050.1:0-11679 GCA_045650565.1 Acutalibacteraceae bacterium
AGCTTTTCTGAGTTCTTTGGCTTCGATGGTGGCGGTTTTTCGGGTCTTGCAATTTATGGCGGAGTAATCGGCGCATTTGTGTGCGGCTTTTTTGCTTGTAAAATAAGGAAAGTAAATGTTCTCGATATGTTTGATATTGCCGCTGTTTGCTTTTTATTGGCACAGGGTATTGGCCGTTGGGGAAATTTCTTTAACCAAGAGGTATACGGTAACTTCACTGGTAGTAACTGGTGGGGAATGTATAGCAACAGAACGGTCAGTGAAATGGGCTCCGGACTCGTTCACCCACTGTTCTTTTATGAGTTTGTTTGGTGTTTGGTCGGCTTCTTTGTGATTGCACACCTTGCAAAAAATCGCAAATTCAAGGGACAAAACGCTTTATTATACGGAATTTGGTATGGCTTTGGTCGTGGCTTTTTAGAGCTGCTTCGCCCCGATATATATGTACTTAAAATTGGAACCCTTCCCGTATCATCGGTGTTGTCGTTCTTACTTTGCATTGTATGCACTGTGATTTTTATTTGCGCATTTAAAAAGTCTAATAGAAAAGATATTGAATATGTGCCGTTGTTTTCTGAAAATGAAGAGGCGGTGCAAACTGAAAATACTATTGAAAGGCAAGATGTTGAAAATGGCAAAGATAATTGATGGTAAAGAAATTTCTGCTTTTGTAAAAGCAAGGGTTGCAAAACAGGTGGAGGAACTCAAAATGCAGGGGACCGAGGTGTGCCTTGCGGTAATTATTGTTGGTAACAATTCGGCATCACAGGTTTATGTTGCCAATAAAGAAAAAGCGTGTGCAGCGTTGGGTATTAAGTCGTTACGATTTTCTCTGCCCGAGGAAACCACAGCCGAGGAGTTGTTAATGCTTATTGATAAGCTAAACAATGATGTGTCGGTAGATGGCATACTTTGTCAGCTTCCTTTACCTTCACACATTGATGAAAAGCTTATTATCGAAAGCATAAATCCCTTAAAGGATGTTGATGCATTCCACCCTGTAAATGTGGGTAAAATTATGATAGGCGATTATAATTTTTTACCTTGCACACCTGCAGGTGTTATTGAAATGCTAAAATATGAGAATATTGATATGACGGGTAAGGAATGCGTTGTACTTGGCAGGTCTAATATCGTTGGTAAGCCAATGGCAATGCTGCTTTTACATAACAATGCAACCGTTACGGTATGCCATTCAAAAACGAAAAATCTTAAGGAGATTTGTAAGCGTGCCGATATCCTCGTTGTAGCAATAGGAAGAGCTAAGTTTGTAACTGCAGATATGGTAAAGCCGGGCGCCGTTGTAATTGATGTTGGTATGGATAGGGATGAAAACGGAAAGCTCTGCGGAGATGTTGATTTTGAGGCAGTTAAGGAGGTTGCATCGGCAATCACTCCAGTACCTGGTGGTGTTGGACCTATGACTATTGCAATGCTGATGCAAAACACTATATTTGCGGCGGAAAACAAAAGTAACAAGATAGGGGAATAATATTTTGAAAAAATATTTTTCATTATTTTTTATGGTGCTGTTAGCTTTGTTATGCACAGTTTCGGTGGGCGTTTCGGCCTATTCGGACAGTGATAACCAATTTAATATTACAATTCCCGAAAAATATACCGTAATAAATTCAGAGAATTTGGACGAAAATGAAGACTTCTTAAATAAAATTAACTTTAGCAAGAGTGGTTTTAAGAGTTATTTGGTAACAAATAATATTGTTCTTTATGCCATTGATAAAACAAGTGGTAGTGAGCTTACCATTAGGTATGTCGAGAGCGATTTTGCAAAGAACATTAATGATATAGATTTACTGAATTATCAAGATATTGCGCTTGTTGCAAACAAGCTTATTGGTGATAAACCTTACACCATAGTTGATTTTAATGAAACAAGGTATTTTAAGGTAGCTATTTCCTCAGAGGATGAGGGCGGCGAGTTCTTCGGTAGCCAGTATATCACCGTCAAAAATGGAAAGATTTATTCTCTTAGCATCACTTTTCCTTCCTTCGTTACACAACAAAATGCTGCTAATACCGAAAATGCGATTATTGATAGTTTCAGAATTGACCAAAAGAATAGCTTTAGCTGGAGTAATTTTGGGGAAATTATAACGACTGTTTTGCTATCTATAGCTATTATTGTTTTTTTACTTGTTTCGGGGTATGTTATTTATACATTTATAAGGGACGCTCGTTCCAAAAACTCCTCCAACGATGTTGCCCCCTATGTAAAAATCAAGCGTAGAAAGTTTTAAAAAACGGTATATATTTGTTAATTTTGCGTTCATATTTTATCAGTATAATGCAAAAAAACAAATAATGAGGTATTTTATGGATTATAACAATTTTAACATTAATAACCAAACTTTTGGCAATGATGATTTTCCCGAGTTTTCACCACCCAAAAAGCCGGTTGAACCCAAGAAAAAAAAGGGCTACAATTTGGCTACGGTTATAATTTGTGTGGTTTTGGCGGCAGTTATCGGTGCGGCTACGAGCGCATATATTCTAATAAATTACAACAATTCACAAGCGCCCTCGGAGAATCAATCTGTTATAGAGAATAATAATCAGGATGTCACCAACATTAATATTGAGGAAACGGTTGAGAGCGTTATAGAGGCGGTTGCCAAAAAGGTGACGCCAAGCGTTGTTGGAATTGCAACTAACACTTCAACAACCAATTTTTTTGGCGGAAACAGTGAGTCTACCGGCTCGGGCTCGGGCATTGTTTATACGGCGGACGGTTATATCATTACTAACTATCACGTTATTGAGGGAACGCTTAACTCACGCTCCTCAAAAATAGAGGTTTATTTAGAGAATGATACCGATAAGCCCTACGAGGCGACGGTCGTTGGCTATAGCATAACAAACGATTTAGCCGTAATTAAAATAAATGCTACAGGCCTTACACCCATTGATATCGGAGATATGCAAAAGGTTAGTGTCGGTCAGTATGTTGCGGCTATTGGAAGTCCCGGCGGACTTGAATTTATGGGCTCTGTAACATACGGTATTATCAGTGGTCTAAACAGAGTGATTTCTGATAGCTCATCGGGTGAAAATGTTTATTTAATACAAACCGATGCTGCTATTAACCCGGGAAATTCGGGAGGTGCTCTTGTTAACACTAAAGGTGAATTAATAGGTGTTAACAGCTCAAAAATTGCAGCTACGGAGTATGAGGGTATGGGCTTTGCAATACCTGTTGATACAGTAACCGAGGTATGTGATAAAATCATTTCAAACGAATACGAGCCCAACCCGTATATAGGAATAACCATTAACGAAAAATATACTGCCGAGGTTTTAACCCGTCTCGGTTACCCAAAGGGCGCAGTTGTTCAAAGTGTTATAAGCGATGGTCCCGCCTATAAAGGTGGAATACGCAGCGGTGATATAATAGTTAAGTATGGAGATACCGAAATTACGGAATATTCGTTATTAAGTGTTGCGGTTTCCAAATCAAAGCCGGGAGACACGGTTAGAGTTAGAATTTATCGTTCAGGTAAATATTACTACACCGATATAACCGTCGGTTCAAACAATTCACAATAAGAAAAGCACCCGCATTGGGGCACCCTCCTTAAGGAAGGTGCCTCTATTTTTCATAAAACCAATTTGCGACATAAACATAAAATTAAAATTTCTTAAAGATGTCGGTGAATGTCGCAAATTGGTTATGTATAATATTCTTGCAAAATTAAATATGAAAATGATGGATTGTGTAGAAGTAATAGTTGAAAAAGATAAATACGTTAAAGATGGTGTTCACAAAGGTATGCAGGGTTGGATATGCTTAGAACAAAGAGTCCCAAACTATTGGTTGGTTAATTTTCCACAGTATGGCGAAAAAGATGATATAGCCGAAATAAGTGTAAAAGAAGAAGATTTAAAACTTATTCCTAAAATGGACGCAAGAGTTAACGAACAAATAAAAGCACAGTTTGATAAATAATTGTACATTTTATAAAATACTGAGCATACCCGTCTCATAACAGTAAAAAAACTTTCGATTCCCGAGATGGTCGTTATTAAATGTGTGTAACCCACTATGACACTTTCAAGTTTTGAAAGTGTCATTTTTATTATTACAAAAATAATATAAAGGGAGACAACTTCCTTGCGGAGAGTCTCCCTTTTGCGGGTGCTTTTCTTATTCAAACACGAAGCCAAATATTTGTTTTAAGTTATCTAAAATAGATACACCATTTAAAATCGGCTCAATAACCAGCGAATAAACAATAAATGCTATTAACAAAAACAGTATTATGGCTAAAATTGTGGCGAAAATATTTTTTTGTTTTGCAGCTTTTGGCTGTTCGGGAAAATCGAACAAAGCATCATCGGCTTTGGGTATGGTAACTTTATTCTCAATCGTTTCTGCCGTTTCATTAACAACCGATTCATCAGCATCAATGGGCTCTTCATTTATAGTATTTGATTCGGCTTCAGTTTCGGTAGATTCAAGAAATGAATCTATTTGTTCGATCTCGGTTTTATATTCCTTTACAGCCCCTGTTTTTTGAACATTAACTTGTTCATCAGAAGTTGCGGCGACATCCAAAATATATCCCTTTACAAGCTCATTCATTAGCTGTTTGCGTACCGCTTTATCATTGGTTATTAAAATTAATGACTGCGGTCCGCTTTCAAGAATAATTCCTCCATATTTGCCGTCGGCAGTAACGAGAGGTACACCGTTGGATATGAATTTATTGGCAAATCTCTCGGTAATACCGTATTCTTCGGATATTATTGTCTCGGTTTTAAAGCCAACGGCGTGTGCAATCGTTTCAACGAAACTGTCATCAAAATTAGATGTTATAAATGTTACACGGCTGCGAGACACCGCAAGAGAAAGTGCGCAAATCAGACCTTTTTCATCGGTAGGACATTCGGTTAATAATCGCATCGGGCTAATTGCATTTAAATTAAATTCAAATTCAAAATCAGTAGTGCCGTTAAAATATATAATCTCGGCTTTAAGATGACTCATTGAAAATGCCTCCTAATAAATTTATATTTTGCTATTCGGTGACAGTGTTTTCGCTTGAAACAGGGTCGTCGGCGGTTCCGTTATCGCTTGAATTGTCACTAGAATTGTCACTAGAATTATCACTGGAATTATTACTGGAATTATCACTCGTTGCATCATCTTCATTGCTGGAATTGTTGTTCGATGATGTACCACCCGAAGTAGTACCACCCGAAGTAGTGCCGCCTGAAGTATTACCACCTGAAGTATTACCATCTGAAGTATTACCACCCGTTGGGGTGGATGGGGTAACATTCGGGTCATCATTCTCCTCACCCACTTCATCTGAAGATGTTACATCGGAGTCGGGCGCCATAATTATGGGCTCATCGGGTTCGGTGTCGGGAATATAGTCGGGAGTGGGTTTGCCATCAGCATATGGATTTTGTGAATTATGCACCCTGTACCATGCTGCAGGGTAATAGGGAGAAGCATTTACCGAAATGCGTGAAGCGTAGCTATCGTTATCTTCCGAAACCGAATAGCCAACCACAACAAGCTGTGCGTTTTTAAACTCATCAGTGTCGGTAATAAAGGTAACAAATTGAGAGTTGGTAGGAATTGGGATTGAAACCTTATATAAGCTGCGTATTCTAATCTCTGAAAGCCATTTTTCAGCATCGCTTTGGGTTGAAAAGCTGCTTTTTGTTAAATGGAAGTCAGGGCCTTGTTCGGTGCTATCAATTATCATTACCGCAAAAATTCGGAATTTTGTTTGGCGGTATTCGGTTGTAAGGGTTATATTGTAATTTTCTTTTAAAAAACCTAATGTCTTGTATTTTTTTAATGGAGCAAGCATTGAATTTTCCATTGGCGCATTGCCGTAGATTACAATATTATCATAATAGTTATTTGCACCAAAGGATATATTTGAGTCGAAATACAGTGAACCAAAAGGACTAAACTGTTTTCGATAGTTATGTTTTTTGTAATATTCGTTATTTATTGCAGAACAAACGGGCAAATCAATTAGTGAGTCGCCAACATTAACCCAAGCATCAATATCGGTGTTAACGGCATTTAAAGGTTGGAAGGCGGTATATTTGCCGCTGCTGTCAACAATTTCACTAAATTTCCATTGTGAGCGTAGTTCATCGGTAAGTGCTGTGTTTTTATTAGATAGCGAAAAATAAGCCCACACCGAAACACTGCTTAAAATTATAGCGGCTAAAATAATAGTAAATAGGGAGTTTTTGGCTATTTTTTTAAGCTTTGCCTTGTCGGCCGCAAATATCTTAACCTTATCAAAAAATTTAAGAGAGAACAATTTTAGCGAATTAAAAAGTTCTATAGCAGTTTGCTTATTTTCCAATGTGGCATCGGTGTTTTCGGATTCATCTATTAGCATATTATCGGCGATTTCTACCTGCTCGAAGGAATTATACTGATTTATCCGCTCAAAATGAGGTTGTTCTGATAAAAGCAACAAAGGTTGGTCTGCCTTTGTGCCATTTGGCAAAACAAGTGGATAACACTGAAGATATCTGCGCAACAAATCAAGACAGGCAAAGGTGGTTTTAGAGCGAATCTCATCACGAGACAAATCGCTGCTTAGATGTAAATCAATGACCCAGTTTCTATTGCCGTCGGTAAGTGCGATAAACACAGTTCCAACCGGCTTGTGTTCACTGGCACCAGGACCTGCAACACCAGTGGCGGCAATACCGATATCGGCATCCCCAAGTAATTTTATACCCCGTGCCATTTCTACAGCGGTTTGCATACTTACAGCACCATATTTTTTAAGTGTTGCAGTGGAAACGCCGAGAGCTGCGTTTTTAATGCGGTCGGCATAGGAGGAAATACCAATTTCAAAAACATCAGATGCTCCCGGCACCGATGTTATCGCCGAGGATAACATACCAGCTGTGCAGGATTCGGCAGTGGACACCTTGAAACAATATTTTTTAAGTAACGATACAACAGTAGCCGCAACGCTTTCAAAATTATTTGTAAAGGCGTTATCCCCAAAAAGCATTTTTAGGCTTTCAAGGGTTTCCGCACATAGTTGGTCGGCTGTGTCTTGGTCTTTTTCGATAGAGAGAATAATAATCCTTGTATAATTTTCATTATCTATTAAATATAAACGGGGATTTGAGAATAAGCATTCTGCTTCAATAACCGACTTAACGCTGTTAAAGGGAATATCGCTTATGTCAAGATAGTTAAAAGAAAAGCTTTTATAACTGCCGTGATACGAGCAAAGAATATAAGAAACGATGTAATAGAACTCATTATCCTCGTCGGGTAGAACGGCAATATGACTTTTTTTGTAATATCCACAGTTGTTATCCTTAAATTTTGGTGATAAAAAGGTTATATTTTCTTTATATAATTGACTAGAAACAAACACAATATCATTTTCTTTGACCGTGCGGTTAAACACCTTTTTAAAATTTTCCTCTCGGTCAAAGCTTACAAGTGCAAGACTGCCGTCATCGCACAGCAATTGCGATGCAGCTTTAATCTTACCAAACAAAAGCTTGGAGGTTATGTCTTGCTCATTTGAGTAAAGAATTGCGGTATTCAAAATAACACCTCTAATCAATTAAGGAATATTCTGTGCCGTTAACAGCTCTCTCGATAAGTGCATCAATGTCGAGCTTTTGCTCAGCGTCAATGCATTGGTCGTTTGTGGGACGTGTTTTGGGGTGCTTCGGGGTAAATACAGTGCAACAGTCCTCATAGGGTTGAATAGAAATTTCAAAGGTATCAATTTTTCGTGAGATAGAAACAATTTCTTCCTTGTCCATACCGATAAGTGGGCGAAGCACGGGTAGATTAACAACACCATCGGTAACAGCTAATGCGGGTAGTGTTTGACTTGCAACCTGTCCTAAGCTTTCACCCGTGATAAGCGCCAAGCAGTTGCGCTCGTTTGCCAAACGCTCGGAGATGCGCATCATCATACGGCGCATAATTAAAGTGAAATATTCCTCGGGGCATTTATCGGCAATTTCTTGTTGAATTTCAGTAAAGGGCACAACGCCTAAACGGATTGTTCCGCTATATGCGGCAACCTTTGACAGCAGTTGTCTTACCTTAAGCTCAGCCCTCGGACTTGTATATGGTGGACTTGCAAAATGAATTGCATTAAGCTCAAGCCCACGCTTTGCCATAGTCCAGGCCGCTACAGGACTGTCAATTCCGCCTGAAATAAGCACAGCGGCACGTCCGGCAGTGCCAACAGGTAATCCGCCCGCACCGTGTAGTTGATTAGCACGGATATACGCATTATAATCACGAACCTCAACGGTGACTATAACGTCAGGGTTGCGAACATCTACAGTAAGATGCGGAAAGCAGGATAGCAAATGGCCTCCAAGCTCTCGGCAAATTTCGGGAGATTTTAGAGGGAAGGACTTGTCCGAACGCTTTGCTTCAACCTTAAAGGTTGAGGCAGAATTCAGGTCGTTCGCCAAATATTTATCGGAGTTTTCAACAATGCTCTCAAATGTTTTTTCGCAAACACAAGCCCTTGAATAACCCGCAATACCAAATATTTTTCCAACCTTGTTAAGCGCCTTATCGAACTGAAAATCATCATCGTTCGGCTCAATAAAAATGGTTGACTGCGCACGTTTGACCGAAAATGAGCCAAAGCTTGATAAATTTCTCTTGATGTTTTTAACAAGTACATCCTCAAAGGTGTTACGGTTTAGTCCTTTTAAGACGAGCTCACCGTTTTTAATTAAAATAATTTCTTTCATTTTTATGCCTTCCTTAATGTCTTACAAGCGGTATTGAGCGACACACAAAACTTTTCAATTTCTACTTGAGTGTTATAGCGGCTAAAACTAATTCTTAAAGCACTGTCAATTCTCCGCTTGTCAAGTCCTTGTGCTAGCAGCACATAACTCATCTGTCCTTTTGCACAAGCACTACCGCTTGATACGAATATGTTTTGTGAGTCCAAATAATGCAACAGGATTTCGGAACGGTGCGTGTTGGTAGAAAAATTTAGTATATAGGGTAAGGCGCCGTCGGGGGAATTAAACTGTGCAAGGGGACATACGCCGATTATTTTTTGTTTTGCGAGGACATACAACTCTTTTTGAGCGTTGTATGCTTTTTGGATGTTTCCAAGCTCCTCAAGGGCACCCTTTAATGCACAAATAAGCGGTACACTTTCTGTACCCGAGCGAAGCCCTTTTTCTTGACCGCCACCTAAAAGTACTGGATGAATATTTTTGTTTTTTCTTTTATATAAAAAGCCGATGCCTTTAGGTGCATGTATCTTATGACCGCTGGCGGTTAACAAATCAACACCTAGGGCATTTACATCAATAGGCATTTTTCCGAATGCTTGTACTGCATCGCAGTGCAGTAGTGCGGGGGCACCTGCTTTTTTTATTGCGTCGGCAGCTGTAGATACGGGTTGAATAGCACCGGTTTCGTTATTGACGAGCATCATGCTTACAAGTATGGTGTCTTTGTTTATTGCGTTATAAATATCGTTTTTGTTTATAATACCGTTTTCATCGGGGGATAAGTAAATCACCTCAAAACCGTCATTCTGAAGCTTTTTTGCGCATTCTAAAACCGATGGGTGCTCAATAGCTGTTGTAACAATACGCCTGCCTCGCTTTTTAAGTGCCGATACGGCTCCAAAAACGGCAAGGTTATTTGCTTCTGTACCGCCGCTTGTAAAATAAATTTCATCGGGTGCGGCATTAATAACCTGAGCAGCTGCTAAACGAGCAGATAAAACCTCCTGCTCGGCAGCAATTCCTAGTGTATGAAGCGAGGAGGGGTTACCCCAGCTTTCTAATAATGCATTATTGAAATATTTAACAGCCGTTTCACACGGCTTGGTAGTTGAACTATTGTCAAAATAAATAATGTCGTTCAAATTTACACCCCGTATAATTCTTAATCAATTTATTATACTATATATTGTAAATTTTAACAATACCATTTTTTGTTTTGGGGGCAATATTTTGAAAAAAAGAACGATTATAAAAATTATCTCTTACCTTTTAGCACTAATGCTCGTTTTGTCAGGAATAATTTTTAAGTGCTATAAGGAGATGCGGTTTTATAAAAATCAGGTTAGATTTACAAACTCGGCAGCACTTCAGGAATTAACATCAAGTTTAAATAACATAAACGTAAATCTTGAAAAAGCGGCTTATGTTACTACACCCAAACAAATGAATTCCATTGCAATAACCCTCTATACCGAAGCTAAAAATGCAAAGAGTGCTTTTTCACAAATCTCCACACAAAATTTGAATTTTGAAGCATTTAACAAGTTTTTGTCACAGGTTGGCAACTATTCTGTTTATATAGCGAGAAAGGTTTCAAATGGGGAGGAGGTAAGCGATATTGAACGAGAAAATATTATTAAGCTCGGTGAGATTTCTTTAGCGGTTTCTAAAGGCGTCTCAACAATGCAGCAGCAGTATGACAACAGTGGCTATTGGGATAACGAGCTATCATTAAAATTTAACGATGCTTTACAGGCCAGTGATTTGGAATCAGACCTTTCAAAGCTTGATGAAAGCTTTACTGATTATCCAACACTGATTTATGATGGACCTTATTCCGATTATCTTGGCAATAAGGAGCCGGAAATGTTAATTGGAGAAGATGATATCGATGTTGAGACGGCACAGGCAAGGGCAGCTAAATTGCTTAATATAGATGTCAATAAATTAAAACTTGACGGTACCGAGTCGGGAAAAATTGCTACCTATCGTTTTGTGTATGATAACGGGGTTGCAGGTGTTAGTATTAGGGGTGGACATTTAGTGTATTTTAGGAAGTATACAAACGAAGGCACCCCGTTTTTTAGTTATGAACAGGCGGTGTCGATTGCACAAAAGTATCTCTCCCGCAACGCTGCCGAAAAATTTATACCAACATATTATTACGCTGATAATGGAGTATGCACAATAAATTTTGCATATTTAAACGCCTCGGTTATTTGTTATACCGATTTAGTAAAAATAGGCGTGGACCTCTCAAGCGGCGAGGTGGTCTTGTATGAGGGGAGAGGATATCTAACAAATCATAAGAGCCGCAGCTTGCCAACCCCTGCATATAAGTTAGAGGATGCGACCAAGGTTTTGAGTGATGCACTAACAATACAAAGCACCGCTCTTGCCGTAATTCCGACTGACGGTGGGTATGAAAAGCAGTGTTATGAATTCTTGTGTTTAGGACAAAAACAGGAAAAAATTTTGGTATATATAAACACTCAAACGCTTGAGGAAGAGGATATTCTTATGCTTCTTGAAACCGATGGAGGAACTTTGGTAAAATAATGCTTGATTTTTCTAATTAGTTGTGGTATTATATTTTAGCATTTGATTTCATCCGGTCCTTACGGATGGTTTTTGATGCCGAAATATCGACATTAAAGCGGATGGTCCTCTGTCGCTGGTGGCATGAACATCTGATGCGTTTAAGGAGGAAAAAACATGGACGCTATTAAAAACTTGACAGCCGATATGATTAAGGAGGATGCTCCTGTAATTGAAATCGGTAGCACAGTTCGTGTACACGTAAAGATTCGTGAGGGCGAGCGTGAGAGAATCCAGGTATTTGAAGGTACAGTTATTGCCCGTAACAATAGCGGCATCGCTGAAACATTTACTGTAAGACGTGTTTCGTACGGTGTTGGTGTTGAG
>JAZRRG010000051.1:0-1034 GCA_045650565.1 Acutalibacteraceae bacterium
AATATTTGAAAATACATATAGAAACAACGACTATTAAAATACAACTTGCTAATATAAAAAATGTTTTCTTTTTCATATCATCACCGCCTATGTGTTTATTATAGCATAAAAGCGGTGGAGGGACAAGAGTTAGTGATATTCTGTGCTTCGCACAGAGTGATATTTTCACTTCGTGAAAGTGATATTGAAACCTGCGGTTTCAGTGATATTATATTCGCCACCAAAACTCGCGAAGCGAATATAACTTGCGTAGCAAATATAACTGAGCGACGCTCAATATAACTCGCCGAAGGCGAATATAACTAAAAAACTCTTGTTCTTTCGAACAAGAGTTTTTTTTGGTGCGGATAACAGGACTTGAACCTGCACCGAGTTGCCCCGACTAGAACCTGAATCTAGCGCGTCTGCCAATTCCGCCATATCCGCATATTAAGTTTTTGCCCTCTAAATTTTACACGGCGAGAGCATCCGAGGCGGAGCTTACTTTCTTTCAGATAAAATCTTAGCTTCGGCTTTATCCGCCACAAGTATTAATTATACATATTTCTTTAAAAAAGTCAATGCTTTAATTCGGTGTTTTAGAAATATTGGGCAAAGAAAAAACCTGTACACTAAGTACAGGTTTGAATGTTGGCATCTACTTATTTTCCCGGGCAGCTTCCCGCCAAGTATTTTCAGCGCAAGCGAGCTTAACTTCCGTGTTCGGTATGGGAACGGGTGGACCCTCGCCGCAATCAACACCAACTATGTGTGTACCTTTCGGCACTATATATTAAACAGTATGCACCGTTTAACGCAAATTATTCAAAAAAATGGTGACCCGTACGAGATTCGAACTCGTGTTGCCGGCGTGAGAGGCCGGAGTCTTAGGCCACTTGACCAACGGGCCATGTGAAACACCGTTAGGTGTAGTAAACCAAACTGTGCTTGCCACATAAAAATGCGGCGCACTATATAAACTTTCCTTAAGAAAGGAAAAGACAATAATCAATGGTGCACCATCAGGGACTCGAACCCGGGACACCCTGATTAAG
>JAZRRG010000052.1:0-38671 GCA_045650565.1 Acutalibacteraceae bacterium
ATTGTGAATCGCACGACCAAGCACTTGTTGGGGTTAAAACAATAATGTTTCGCTTATGTGATGCCGCAATGTATACCGGTATGCAAAAGTTCGGCGGTAACATTACGGTTGCCAGAGGCATTGCCCTGCACAAAATGATACGACTTGTAACCGCCTCGTTAGCGGGAGAAGGTTACCTTAACTTTATGGGCAATGAATTCGGCCACCCCGAGTGGATAGATTTCCCTCGTGAGGGTAACGGCTGGAGCTATCACTATTGCCGCAGACAGTGGAGCTTGGTAGAAAATGAAAGTTTACGCTACCGTGAGCTTAATGATTTTGACAAGGCAATGGTAAAGCTACTCAAAAGCAACAACCTACTTGGCGGTATAGCGCTTAACAAGTGGTTGCATCAGGATGACAAGGTTCTTATTTTCACAAAGGGCGACTTTGTTTTTGCCTTTAACTTCCATCCTGTAAAATCATTTGAAGGTTACTTTGTCCCCGTTGATTTAGAGGGTACATACAAGCCCGTTCTATCAACCGACGACGGCAAGTATGGCGGTTACTCCAGAGTTGATGCTTTATATAAATACAAAACTCACAAACAAAACAGTTTTGTTGGATTTAATTGCTATTTGCCAAATCGCACCGCCATAGTTTTTAAAAAGATTAAATAATTTGGAGAATTGTTCATGAATAAGACAAAAACATGCAAGGTAGAGCTTACCAAGTCCCCTGTGCTTCCCTTGTATCCCTCGCTTTTGGCATCCCCGCCTAATACAATCTGCTTCAATGAACACTGCCATCAAAGAATGGAAATGCTTGTTGTAACCGAGGGAGAAGTCAACTTTGAAATCATGGGTAAAACCTTTAAAGCGCAAGCCGGCGATATAGCCGTTATAAATCCATATTGCCCACACTTTGGTTATACAAAGAGTAGCTCTGTTAAATATATCGTTTTGATGTTTTATCTCCACGATGCTCTTAATAATATGTTCTCTAACGAGCTTTTAACGCCTTTTCTCGAGCGACAATCGGCTTTTAAACCCATAATTCGTGACAACTATATATACAATACGGTAGTAGAATTACTTAAAACACGTGATGATAAATTTTTCGGTTTTGAGATTTCACTGTTATCAAAGGCATACGGGATTTTGGCTCGTTTGTTTGAAAAGCATATTGATACAAAATATGAAAAACCTGCTATCAATGACAAATTCAAAGGGGTTATTGATTATATAAATCACAACTATAATAAAACCATAAGTACTGCTGATATTTGCCAAAAATACGGATATAACGAATCATACTTTTGCCGTAAATTTAAGCAAATTACAGGTCTTGCTCCAATGATTTATATTAAGCTTTTGAGACTTGAAAGCGCAAAAAATCTACTCAAAGAAACCAAAATTGATACCGCTATAATATCAGAGACCTGCGGTTTTGCGGATATGGGGTATTTCCAAAAGAGCTTTAAAGCGCTTTACGGAATTACACCCGCAAAATACCGCAAACAACAAGCATAAAAAGCTGTAAGGAATTCCTTACAGCTTTTTTAATTGAAATTATTAAAGATTCTTTCGGCTACAGCACGGCTAATGCCCTTTACTGCACAAATTTCATCAACCGTGGCGTTTTTAAGTGCCTTCATTGTTTTGAAATGCTTAAGAAGTGCGTTGGCTCGGCTGACTCCTACACCGTCAATTTTTGTAAGCTCGCTATTAAACATTGCTTTACTGCGCAGAGACTTATGGTAGCCAATGGCAAAGCGGTGAACCTCATTTTGAATGTTAGTGATAAGAGTATATGCACTCCTGTTTTGCTTTACTGTAATTTTACCGCCATCTGATACTATTGCATTGGTTTGGTGTTTAGAATCCTTAACCATACCAAACACTTCCACCTTTATTCCCATTTCACCCAGTTTATTATTAACTGCCGACAACTGCCCCTTTCCGCCATCAAGCAAAATCAAATCGGGCATAACCGAAAATGCCTCATCGGTCCCCTTTTTGTATTCATTAAATCGGCGTTCTATAACCTCTGCCATTGAGCGATAATCATCTTGACCGAAAAATGATTTGATTTTAAATTTACGGTAGTTAGCTTTTAGGGGTCTGCCATCCTTAAACACTATCATGCCCGCAACATTCCCCTCTCCTGCAGTGTTGGAGATATCATAGGACTCAATATACCGTGGTGGGCTTTTCATTCCCAATAATTGTGCCAACTCATTAAGTGCCGAGGTTTCAGCGTATGAGCGCTCAACCTTTTTGGATAGGTGCTCGGCTGCATTTGATGCGCACATCTGAACTAAATGGCGCCTATCCCCCTTTTGAGGAACAGTAATTTCGGTTTTTTTACCTAAACCCGACAGCCAACCAGCAATTAGTGGAAAATCAGGACACGTTTCATCTATTAAGATTTCCCGTGGGATATCATTAGAATCAGCATAATATCTTGATAAAAATTCGGAATACAAGCTTTGCTTATCAGTAATTTCATTGAAAAAGAAGTGCTGCTTATCGGCTAAATGTCCGTTTTTAAAAATAAACACCTGCACGCAAGACATATCCCCAACGAATGCTGATGCTATAACATCTATCCTGAATTTCAAGGGGCTTATAACCTTTTGCTTTTCGGATATGCGCTTTATCGCACTGATTCTATCCCTTAATTTCGCCGCATATTCGAAATTAAGTTGCTCGGCGGCCGTTTCCATTTCCCTTTCCATGTTTTCAATTTCATCCGCCGCTGCTGATGAGTTTTTAATAAACCGTATCGCTGAATCAACCGCCTCATTATATTCAGATAACGAGACATTTCCCCTGCACGGTGCCATACATAAACCAATATGGAAGTTAAGACAGGGTTTTGTTTTTTTATCAAAGCTGCGTGAGCAGTCGGGCAATTTAAATATCTTTTGCGCCTGTTCTACCGTTTGCCTTACAACAGCAGCCGAATTATACGGACCAATATGTGTTCCCTTTCCGCTATTATTCTTTACCGCTTCAATTTTACGCCATTTATCACTGGATATCCTTACATAGTGATAGCCCTTATCATCCTTAAGGAGTATATTATATTTTGGCGCATACTGCTTTATAAGTGAATTTTCAAGGGTTAGCGCCTCAAACTCATTATCGCAAATTATATACTCAAAATCGGCAACATTATCAACCATTTTTTTAACCTTTAAGGAATGGTTGGCACCCGAGCCGAAATATTGCGTAACTCTATTTTTAAGCTTTATTGCTTTACCGATATATATGATATCGTCCGATGCATTTTTCATAATATAAACACCGGGAAGCAGCGGTAAGCTATTTGCTTTTTCTTTTAACTTCTTTTTATCAAGCATTGTCCCTCTCCGAAATTATGGATTACAGGTTTGACACGGTGAATAACCCTTGTTTATTATATTACTGCGATTAGAAAACCTTACGGTGTTCTCGGACTTTATATTTTTCACATACATACAGTCGGGCAAATGGAACTTTTTTGTTTTACTGTTGCCGACATACTCTATGCTGTTTTGAATATTTGAAGCCACCGAATCCCTATAACCGTTGAGCGTTTCGGCTACTTGCTCTGTGGGAAAAACTATTACTTGTTTTGGCGGTGTGCTCACTTCGTTAGTATCATTAGCTTTACTGCAGCCACAAAAACACATCGCCAAAATGCATATCATAACTATAAGCTTTTTCATTTTATTTCCTCTAAAAGTATACTGTGGGGTCTACATATTCTCCATCTATTATGACCGAAAAGTGCAAATGCGGTCCCGTAGAGCGTCCCGTTGAGCCGACCTTGGCTATTAAATCCCCTGCCGTGACATAATCCCCAACCGATACGAGAAGCTCCGAGCAATGTCCGTAGAGCGTTCTAAATCCTGAATAATGCTCAATTATTACACATTTGCCATATCCGTTTCCTGTGTCGGACGCCTTTATTACCTTTCCTGCGGCAGCCGCCCATATTTCAGTTCCCGTTTTTGCCGAGATATCAAGACCTGTGTGATGGTCGGGCTCACCTGTAAAGGGGTCACTTCTTGGCCCGTAGCCCGAGGTTACATAACCCTCAACAGGCAAAACAAGACTTGAACCCGTATCGGTAAACTCATCTATAGCACTTCCTATTTGTATTTTACAGGTAGTGGCATTCTTGGTTATTTTTTCATTTATAATTTCACTCGACACAAGTACACCGTTTTCCACAATAAGCTTACTTGTTACCTTTTTCTTGCCGTTTGCCCCCGCCCTTATAAGCATTTTTGAGCCAGAATATAGGTCCTCATTACGCTCATAGTGGGTTATGTAAGGTATCGAAACATCCTCGGTTTGTATGCAGGTTATCCTATACGGTACACTTTCCTCAAGTTGCTTATAAAGTGTATCGTAAATACCCTCGTATGTGATGATATCACTTGTGGTACACACCTTTTCAACCTTTAAATCAACCAGCCACTCAACATCACAGGAATCGTATACCCTATTTATATCTGCGCTTAATACAATTCTATCGTGCCTATAATCATTTATTGCGTTTTCAACCGTCTTTTGACTTGCGGAATATATAAGATTTTCACCATCCGAATATACGGCATAGGCATAATCGATACTCTCTGCAGAAATAACAATTACCTGTTCAATCTCCTTTGATTTAAGGCAATTTAAAAACCAATTATTTGTTTGAATTTGGGTGATTTCAAATGCATCAAGGTCACTTATAACCGTTTGATTATCGACAAACTGCCCCCTTAAATCATCCATAACGGCATTAACTGTCTTTATACTTCTTGAGTATCCGAGATTTAGCCCGTTATAGCTTATTTGATAATAATTGACCGTCATATTAAGAAGAACTACTACTATTATTATACAGGCGATGCAAACACAACCCCATATAAGCACAAGCTTACTTTTCATCGCCTTAAAATACGGACTTGCTAACTTTAGGAAGTATTTGAATGCTACCCTACCGTTTTTTAATAGGTGCTTGAGATTACGACCGAAATTTTTGAAAAAATCAGCTGTTTTATAAAGTATAAACAGTATGCTTTTGGCAAGTACATGCAAAAACTCGGCAATAGACACTTTCAGCACCTCCTTTTCAAACTTTAACAGGTAGCAAATCCGAGATTTTTCGGTGTTTTATAACAATATAATAATGATTTTGCACAACATTCATTGCTATGGTTAACCCCAAGCATTATTATACCACACTTACCTAAAATAACAATACCTCCTATATCAGTTTTTTAAAAGCAAAACATGGTATGTCCCATATATTTAAGAACAAATTTTCCACTACTTTTTACAAAATCGCTTGTTATTATTGAGCGTATTTGCTAAACTGAAAGTGCCGAAAGGTAATGTTTTTTTAGTAAATAAAGGAGTAATTTGTATGAATTATGTAGATTTTTGCGGACATAAGGTTTCAAAGCTTATTGTAGGCGATAATCCGTTTACCGGTCATTCCTATATTCCTGATTTTGTTCCCGGTTCTGAAATGCTTGATTTCTGTACTGAGGATAAGATTCACGAAGCAATGGCAAAAATGGAGGAACTTGGCATTAACACAATGTTACCTTTGGCTGAGCCCTTTGAGTTAAGAACACTCAGACATTATCGTAACAATGGCGGTAAGATGAATTTCATTTTCCAGCCGTATGCTCCTATGAATATTGATACAAGTATTTGGCAGATGATGGAACTCAACCCAATTGGCGTATATGTTCATGCTGACAAACACTTTGAGACAGACCATTGTGAACTCATTCTTGAGAGACTTGAGTTGTTCCGTGAGAAAATGACTAAGGAGTTCGGTGTTAAGGTTGGTCTTAGCACACACAGACCTGAGGTTATTGAAAAGTGCGAAAAAGAGGGTTGGGACTTCGACTTCTACTTTGCTTGTATGTATAATCTCCGTCGTCATTCACCAGGTGCAGAAAGCGGTTTCTTAACAGGCAAGGCAAAGAAGGCACCGATAATCAGACCCGAGGACCGTGCAGAAATGCTTGATGTTCTCAAAAAGGTTAAAAAGCCGGTTATCGCATTCAAGATTTTCGCAGGCGGTCAAATGGTTACTGCCGTAGACCCTGAAGAAAAGAGAGCACGTATTAAGGATACATATAACACCATCTTCTCTTCATTAAAGCCGAACGATATCGCTACTATGGGTGTGTTCCAGAAATATATGGACCAGCTCACTGAAAACGTTGAAATTTACAACGAGTGGTACAATGAGGTTAATAAGTAATCCTACATAAGCAACGCACACCCCTATGTTCACATAGGGGTGTGTTTTTTATATTATTTTATCAAGACCAACGTCGGTTAAAAGCTTTGAAATTTTATTGAGCGTGTCATCTGATAATTGAGCATTTGTTTTTAATTCGCCAAGAGACGCTTTGAGTCGGTTTTGCTTTATAGCATCACACAAACGAACCACCTGATATATTGGCGTTAAGTATCTTCTGTTTTTTAATGAAGGATACCTAAACACCAGCGTTTCATATGGCATAAAAATACGGTTTAAAACATTTTTAAAGCTACCGCCTGTTCTAATTTGCTCGACGGCTATTTTTTGTTTGCTTTGTCCATAGGTGCCACCTGAAAGTACAAATTCCTGCATAGATAACGTGGTTTCAGTATGCTCATGCTCTCCAAACCAAACCTTTATAAGTTCAAACACACTCTCACAAAATCTATCGATATTGGCTGCCCTACATAATTTTTTTAGTTTGGCTTCATCGTACTGCAGCTTTTGAGTGAGCTGCCAAATATCAATAAACGAGCGCACTCCACAACCGCCGCCTATAAAATGATAGGACATATGTGCCAACAAATGAAATAGTAAAAACTCATTGCTTTGTCTGAAGTTGTGGGTAAAGCCCTGTGTAGTTTCTACATTATCCCACACCAAGTCAAGCACCTTGTCAAGTGAGGCAAAGGTCTCCCTTATATTGAAATGCAACTCAAGGTGCACAAGATCTTTAAAATAGAGAGAGTAATCGTTATAAACCGTTTTCTCCTTTAAAACCCATTCGTTTGCCTTAAGTATTTCTATTGCACTTGTAATGTCATCTTTTTTTACAAGAATATCAATATCACAGCTTGTGCGCATCCACGGCTCAGGATAATACTGCGCTATTACAGCACCTTTTAAAGGTACAAAGTCAATACCGTTTTTCTCAAACGCTTCATAAACAGCATTTAGGCAATACTGTTTTTGCTCATACCTATAAAGTGCTTTGGCTATTATTATTTTACCGCTTTCAGATAAGGCGTTATCAAGCTTTATTTCCGATTTTTTAACCGACAAAGCAATAAAATGAGCTAAATCGTGCTTTTGTGCCAAAGCGTAAAGCTGTTTTACGGTAACATCATTAAGATGGGAAACAACGCCCTGAGTCAGCTTGGTGTTACTCGCAACCGCTTTAATTATTTGTAGAAACAAATTTACAATTCTTTGCTCCATACCTACTCCAAATTTTAGAATTTACGCCATACCATTTTGTTTACAACGCCTGTGTATGACTGAATAATTTTAACAACCTTGGTAGAAACATTTTCCTCGGTATAGTCGGGCACGGGTATACCGTGGTCGCCATTCTTGTTCATTGATATTGCAGTTTCAACCGCCTGAATTAGTGAATTGCTATCAATTCCCGCCAAGATGAAGCATGCTTTGTCAAGCGCCTCAGGTCGTTCAGTTGAAGTGCGGATACAAATTGCGGGGAAAGGTGTGCCAACACTTGTAAAATAACTACTCTCCTCGGGTAAGGTTCCGCTATCAGATATAACCGCAAATGCATTCATTTGCAAACAATTATAATCGTGGAAGCCGAGTGGCTCGTGCTGAATAACCAACGGATTTAATTTAAAGCCACTCTCCTCAATACGCTTTTTAGAACGAGGATGACACGAATATAGAATAGGCATTTGATACCTTTGGGCAATCTCATTTATAGCGCCGAAAAGCGACAGGAAGTTCTTCTCGGTATCTATATTTTCTTCCCTATGAGCCGACAAAAGCATATATTTGCCCTTTTCAAGCCCCAATTTTTTATGTATATCCGATGCCTTTATCTTATCTAAATTCTCACTTAAAACCTCAGCCATCGGTGAACCGGTAACATAAACTCTCTCTTTGGGTAATCCACATTCGTGTAAATATTTTCTTGCGTGTTCAGAGTACGCCAAATTAACATCCGAAATGATATCTACTATTCGGCGGTTGGTTTCTTCCGGCAGACACTCATCCTTGCATCTATTCCCTGCTTCCATATGGAAAATAGGAATATGCAAACGCTTTGCTGCAATAGCCGAAAGGCAAGAGTTGGTATCCCCCAAAATGAGCAGTGCATCGGGTTTTACCTCAACCATCAATTTATATGCCTTGGCTATGATATTGCCTATAGTCTCGCCGAGGTCGGCGCCTACCGAATCAAGATAATAATCAGGGGCTCTAAGCCCTAAATCATCAAAAAACACCTGATTTAAGGTATAATCATAGTTTTGTCCCGTATGCACCAAAATTTGCTCAAAATACTTATCGTTCTTTTTTATAACCTCCGATAAGCGTATAATCTCAGGGCGGGTGCCTACTATTGTCATAAGTTTTAATCTGCTCATAATATTCACCTTAAACCTTTTCAAAAAATGTATCAGGATGTTGTGGCTCGAACTGTTCATTAGCCCACATAACAGTGACTAAATCATCGGTATCGCTTAAATTTACAATATTGTGTGTGTACCCTGGCAGCATATGTACCGCTTGGATTTTATCGCCCGATACATAAAAATTTAGCACCTCATCGCTTCCGATTTTTCTTTGCTGTATATGGGCGTTGCCCGAAACTACAATGAAGAACTCCCATTTTGTGTGGTGCCAATGCTGACCCTTTGTGATTCCGGGTTTTGATATATTAACACTAATTTGTCCGCATTTTACGGTTTTTAAAAGCTCGGTAAAGGAACCACGCTCATCAACGTTCATCTTTAAATCGAATATTGCTTTATCGCACGGTAAATAGGAAAGATATGTTGAATATAGCTTTTTAGCGAAGCTGTCCTTTGGTATTTCAGGCATTATAAGTGTTGAGGGTTGGTTTTTGAACTCCTCTAACAAATCGACAATCTCACCTAAGGTTACCTTGTGGGTTATAGGTGCGGCACAAAATTTGCCACCATCGGTTAACACGGTGTTTGTTCCGTCAAACTCGCAGTGGTGCTCCCTGCCTTCGAGTGCCGCTAACATCTCATCCATTAAATCATCAATATATAAAAGCTCAAGAGCTATTGCCCTATCGTTTACGGTAATCGGTAAATCGTTTGCAGTATTATAACAAAAGGTCGCAACGGCACTATTATAATTAGGTCTACACCATTTGCCAAAAAGATTCGGAAAACGATACACCAATACCTTAGCGCCCGTTTTTTCGGCATAATCAAAGAACAAATCCTCGCCCGCTTTTTTGCTGCGACCATAATCGCTATCATACCGACCGATTAGTGTTGCTTGAATCGATGATGACAGCACTACGGGACATTTATTATTATATTTTTGCAATGTCTCGAGCAAGGTTACGGCAAATCCAAAATTGCCCTGCATAAATTCGTCGGTATTTTGTGGGCGGTTAACCCCCGCCATATTAAACACAAAATCGGCATTTTTGCAATATTCATCCAATTGTTCGTAAGAAGAATCCATATCGTAAAGATATATTTCCTCAATGTTTATGCCAGGATGGGTTTTATCCTTTCCATCCTTGATATTATTTAGCGCTGCCGCTAAGTTTTTACCCACAAAGCCGGCGGCACCCGTAATTAAAATTTTCATTCTATTTCTCCAATGCAGCTATTTCATCACGGATATATGCAAGAGATAAAAGCTTTTCCTTGACCTGTTCTACAGTTAAAAGCTCGGTATTGTTTGAGTTAAACTCGGTTATAGTGTTGCGAGTAGTGTCGCCATCCTTAAAGTACTTATCATAGTTAAGTCCTCTATTATCCGAGGGTACTCTATAAAACTCACCCATATCAACGGCATTTGCGCACTCTTCATTTGTGAGTAAGGTTTCATAAAGCTTTTCGCCGTGGCGAATGCCGATAACCTTAATTTCGGTTTTGGGGTTGAAAAGCTCGGTAACTGCCTTTGCGAGAGTTTCTATTGTGCAAGCCGGTGCCTTTTGTACAAGGATATCACCGTTAACACCCTTTTCAAACGCAAAGAGCACCAAATCAACCGCCTCATCAAGTGACATAATAAAGCGTGTCATTTTCGGTTCAGTAATAGTTATTGGGTTACCCGCCTTTATTTGCTCAATCCAAAGCGGAATAACCGAGCCACGTGAGCACATTACATTACCGTAGCGTGTGCAGCAAATTTTTGTTTCATTGCTATTCCTTGATTTTGCAACCGCCACACGCTCCTCTAATGCCTTTGTTATACCCATCGCATTTACAGGATACGCCGCTTTATCGGTGGATAAGCAAATTACGCTTTTTACACCCTCATCAATTGCAGCGGTTAACACATTATCGGTACCGATAACATTGGTACGAACGGCTTCCATTGGGAAAAATTCACAAGACGGAACCTGTTTTAGTGCTGCTGCGTGAAAGATATAATCTACCCCATGCACAGCATTTTTAATGCTTGACAAATCTCTTACATCGCCAATGAAAAACTTGATTTTATCAGCCGCGTCAGGCATTTTTGCCTGAAATTCATGGCGCATATCATCCTGTTTTTTCTCATCCCTCGAGAAAACACGAATTTCGCCTATATCTGTTTTTAAAAATCGGTTTAACACCGCATTTCCAAACGAACCGGTGCCACCTGTGATAAGTAGGGTCTTTCCCGCAAAATTACTCATAATTAAACTCTCTTTTCTTAATTTTAGCGATTGTTATACATTTTATCGTAGTAATCTCGATACTCTCCGCTTATGATTGTTTCCCACCACTGCTTATTATCAAGATACCACTGAATTGTCTTATCAATTCCGTCAGCAAATTTAGTTTCAGGCAACCAGCCAAGCTCGGTGTGAATTTTTGTGGGGTCGATAGCATAACGCATATCGTGTCCCTTTCGGTCAGCAACAAATGTGATTAAGCTTTCATCCTTGCCGAGTTTTTTGCATATAAGCTTTACAATATCAATATTCGCCATTTCATTATGGCCGCCAACATTATAAACCTCACCAATTTTTCCGTTATGAATAATTAAATCTATTGCTTTGCAATGGTCCTCAACATAAAGCCAATCTCGGACATTTTCACCCTTACCGTAAACGGGCAGCGGCTTATCGTTAAGCGCATTAGCTATCATTAAAGGTATCAATTTTTCGGGAAAATGATAGGGTCCGTAGTTATTAGAGCAACGGCTGATGGTTACGGGCAGACCATAGGTTCTGAAATATGCCAAAACCAACAGGTCGGCTCCCGCCTTCGAGCTACTGTATGGACTACTTGTATGTATGGGTGTGGTTTCTGTAAAGAATAAATCGGGACGGTCAAGCGGTAGGTCGCCGTAAACCTCATCGGTAGATACCTGATGATAGCGGATATCGCCATACTTACGGCAGGCGTCCATCATAACCTGTGTGCCCAGAATATTGGTCTTTAAGAAAATTTCAGGATTTTCAATCGAACGGTCAACGTGGCTCTCCGCCGCAAAATTGACAACTATATTCGGCTTCTCGGTTTCGAAAATCTTGTAGATTTCATCACGATTACAAATATCGGTCTTATAGAAAACAAAATTTTTGTTTTCCAGCGCCTCTTTAAGTGTTGACATATTACCCGCATATGTAAGACTATCAACACAAACTATTTTGTAATCGGGATGCTTTTTTAGCATATAATACACAAAGTTGCCGCCAATAAATCCGGCACCGCCTGTTACTAATACTGTCATGGCTTTTCTCCTTAAAATCAATAAACTATTTTTCCCTCGGCTACACGGCGTAAATGCTCACCATAGGGTGATTTTCCGTAAAGCTCAGCCGAATGAAGAAGCTGCTCCTTGGTTATCCATTTTGAGTGGAATGCTATTTCTTCAGGTGCCGAAATCACGATACCCTGACGGTTTTGCACGGTTTGAATAAAGCTTGAAGCATCCATAAGACTGTCCATTGTGCCGGTATCCATCCAAGCGAAACCTCTGCCTAAAATTTGCACCTTTAGCTTCTCCTCATTCAAGTACATTCTGTTTAAATCGGTAATTTCAAGCTCTCCACGTGCTGAGGGCTTAACCTTTTTAGCCATTTCTACAACCCGCTTATCGTAGAAATAAAGACCTGTTATGCAATAGTTGGTTTTTGGTTTTTTTGGCTTTTCCTCAACAGATAATACCTTCAAATTCTTATCAAACTCAACTATACCGAATCTTTCGGGGTCATTTACATAATAGCCGAATATTGTCGCTATGCCGCTTTCGGCATTCTTTACTGCCTCAGAAAGATTTTTTCGGAACCAACCGCCATAAAAGATATTATCGCCAAGCACCATAGCGCACGGCTCGTCCCCGATAAACTCTTCACCAATTAAAAATGCTTGTGCCAAGCCCTCGGGCTTGGGCTGAACGGCGTAAGACAGCTTTATGCCGAACTGACTGCCATCTCCAAGTAAGCTTTCAAATCTCGGTGTATCATCGGGTGTGGAGATAACCAATATATCCCTAATGCCTGAGAGCATTAAGGTTGATAGGGGATAATAAATCATCGGCTTATCATAAATTGGCAAAAGCTGTTTTGAAGTAACCTTTGTAAGCGGATAAAGGCGTGTACCTGAACCGCCTGCTAAAATAACACCTTTCATAAGCGTTCTCCTTTATTTAATGTTGAGTTTTTCACAACACTTATTTTCTAATTTTTTATACCAAGACAATATTTTGGGTTCTTTTTTATCATAAAAAATTAAAAATGGTTTCTCAATGAAGCTAATTCTTAAATAGTCAATCACCGAACAAATTGCAAAAATCAAGATTATGCTCAACACTGCGTGTAGCACTAAAAAATCGGAATTATACATTTCGATATTTTTAAGTAAATCTCTCCATAACCATTTTCGCATTGCTTCGCTATTTGCATGTATAAGCAGAACCCCAAAGGTTGTTGCGCCAACCGTATTTATAAATTTGTTATACGGTATTTTTATATTTTTAAAAAACATAAAAGTAGTTAATCCCGTAAGCACTGCTAAAAAACTATTTGAATCGGTAACAAAAAAGTAGTAAATTTGTTTTCCGATAGCACTACCAATCCAAGCACTTATAAGCACCGATAAAGCCGACAAAGACACCGTAATTATCGCAACAATTCCCCAAAACTTCGTATTAGTGAATATATCCCTTGGGTACATTCTTATATATGAGGAAATAAGATAAAGTACCGAAAACCATGTTGCATAGTTAAATGTAACCGAGAACCCCGGAACAGTGCCTAAAAAAATGTAAGCAAATGAACACAGCAATAACAAAGCAATATGCTGCTTTTCTCTCATATTCTTAATTAAAACATTCAAAAAAGGAATAAATAAATAGAATACAAGAAACGCAGCCGTAAAGCCATCGCCCAACCTCAAAATAGGAATTAGTGCTTTAACTAATAACACTATAGAAAATTCCGTATACCCTGTGATTAAAAATATAAGGAAAATCACAATTTTATAAAACACTACTTCAAAAAGTAATTTGGTATATTTTTTAAAGTGATTTCGGATTTACACATAAAATATCCTGTTATTAGCATAAAACAGTTAATGCCTATTTTACCCCATGCTCCTAAAAGTAAAAGGAAAAGCGACTTTACAGAAGTTGGATTACTGTTTATAGGTGAGCCAACTCCTGTAAGACCCGAATTCACCACATAGTGATGCGCTATAATAAGCAACATTGTAATTATTCTAAATAATTCTAAATTTGAGCTACGCTCTTTTTTCGGATTTTTTGGGGTATACTGTGGGCTCTGTTTTGATAGCATATATTTCTCCTATTTCAAAATAATATCGCAAATCTTATTGACATCAGCACTGCTTAAATGCGCATACATCGGCAAACACACAATATTTTCCGAATAGTATTTAGCATTAGGCGTGAGACCAGTTAAATCTTTGCCAAACTCTTTATTGGCGGACACCAGCGGATAGAAGTACTTTCTCACAAATATGTCCGCCGCTTTTAATTTGTTACAAAGCTCATCACGGTTTATGCCGAACTTATTTTTATCTATGAGAATTGGGTAATAAGCATAGTTTTGTTTTATATCATAATTTATGGGTAAAAGTGTTATGCCCTCTACCCCGCCGAGCCGCTTATTGTAAAGCTCAAATGCCTGTCCGCGAGATGCAATTTCACCATCAATATATCGCATATTGCAAATTCCCATAGCGGCTTGAAATTCGTTCATTTTTGCATTTGTGCCGAAGCCGTCAAGCTCTGCCCCATTTTGACCGAAATTGCGTTCCTTGGTGATTTTCTCGGTTAGTGAGCTATCGTTATAGCACAAAGCTCCTCCCTCTATTGTATGGAAAACCTTGGTTGCGTGGAAGGAAAGCATTGAGATATCTCCATAATCGCAAATTCCCTTGCCCCTATACTCTACGCCAAAGGCATGTGCGGCATCGTAAATCACTTTAAGATTATGCTTTTTAGCGATTAAATCTATTGCCTCAACATTACAAATATTGCCGTAAACGTGAACACCGAGTATGGCAACTGTATTTTTTGTTATAAGTGCCTCAATTTTTGTTTCATCAATGGTATAGTCTTCCTTTACATCGCAAAACACAGGGGTACAACCCGCCTGAACTATAGCATTTGTTGTAGAGGCAAAGGTAAAGGGTGTTGTAATAATCTCGCCCTTAATACCAAGCGCCTTTATGGCGCAATATAGCGCTAAATGACCATTAACAAACAGTTCTATGTTGCTAACCTTTAAATAGTCCTTTAGCTTCGCATTTAACCTATTATGTATGGGACCCATATTGGTTAGATGTACGGTATCCCATATTGATTTTATTTCCGCACAATACTCATCAAACGAAGGCATTGAGGAACGGGTTACGTTTATTCTCATTTTCACACCCCGAATTTATATTATTTACCTTTGAAATATTCCGGCTGATATTTACATTTATGATGTCTTTTTCTTGAGAAAGGATTTTAAAACACCTAATACATATTCAAAACTCTCTAATCTTAAAAGCTTTGAACCTAAAACATAAATTAACAAGCCAACAGCTACCTGAATAAGCAGCGTTACTATATTACTTAAATTTAAAAAGCTTATGCTAAACACCACAGCACCCATAATTACCGACAAAATCATATTTTCGAAAATATCCTTGAGCTGTTCAAGGTAACTGTAATTAAGTAATTTTTTATTTGGCCACGTATTTATTATTTGTGAAATAAAATTACTAAAAAGCGCAGTGTAAGCCATCGCCATAACTCCAAACCACATTGAAGAAAACAGCAGGGCAATACCAACCACCTTTTTGATGATTTCCATCTTTAAATATAAATCACTTCTGCCCATCGCCTTAATGGCATTAAGGTTGGCGGTGTGAATGGGATAAAACGAATAAGTAATGCAAAAAATTCTCATAAAAGGAACAGATGGCAACCACTTTTCAGTCAGTAAGAGGGCGGTTAGCGGTTCAGCACATACCGCAAGACCTACCATAAGAGGCATAATAAGATATGTAGAGGTTTTTATTGCCTTTCTGGTCATTCTCTTAACTGCTTCTTGATTATCCTGTGCTGCGGACATTGTTGGAAGCAGCACGCTATCTATCGATGCATTTATATTATTAACTATGATTTGTGGGAATTGCTGACCTCGGTTATAATATGCCAAATCGTTTGAGGAATACATTTTACCGATAATCAATTGCCGTATATCGTTATAAAGTGTATCAATAAGCGAGGAGACAAGCAATTTCCATCCATAAGAAAACAGTCCCTTAAGGCGTGAAAATGAAAACATAAATTTGGGACGCCACTTAACCGTTATCCACAAAAGAACTGTTCCTAAAACGGAATTTGATAACTGCTGACCTACCAGCGCCCAAATACCAAAGCCCTTATATGCCATAAATATACCAATTACAGCAGAACCTATAGTGCCGCATATTGTTGCATAAAAGAACTTTTTGAAAATCATTTGCTTTGAAACATACGCTTGTTGCACATTTCTAACGCCCGACACCACAACTATCAAGCACAGCACCCTTAAAACAGGCACCAATGTTGCATCCTCATAGAATGCAGCTATAAATGGGGCGGCTAAAAACATTAATGCGTATAGCGCTAAACAAACAAATATATTAAAAAAGAAAACTGTAGAAAAATCTAAATCATCAGGGTCTTTTTTCTGAATTAGAGCGTTTGCCATACCGCTATCTACAAACACATTAAGAATTGTTGTAAAAACGGTTACAATGGCTATTGTACCGTATGCCTCGGGTGCGATAAGACGTGCCAAAACTATTGATACTATAAGTGATACACCTTGAGCACCGCAACGCTCGGCAAAACGCCAAAACAGGTTACCCGCAACAGACTTTGTAGTAATTTGCATATAATCTCCTTAAAAGTGCGTGATTACTTAAACAGTTTTTTGAATAATTCGACAGTATGTCTTTTTAGTCCTGCCAACATAAACGGCAGATACTTAAACTTTAAATAACCTTTGATTTCTTTTTGATGCCTTAATATTATGTATTCGTGCTTGCGCACAACCTTTGTTATGGGCTTTGTGTATTTATAACCATAATACTCATCCACCCTTTTAAGCATATCTATCAATGCTTTAAAATGTACTATCAGCTTATCCTTGTTTGCCTCGTTCCTATCGGTCCAAGAACCCGGTAAACCGTAATTATATTGCGACATAACATCGCTTAAGCAATGCAATTTCCCGTGGATTGCGCCATACATAAACAACTGATAATCACCAAAGCCACGAGCGCTAAAGCATTCCGGCATATTAATATTGGCGCTTTTTAGAATCATCAGTGAATTAGTGGCAAATAATCCTCCGCCACCCTTGATAACCTCATCAATTGAGTAGTCGGTATCCTTTTTTATTTTTGGTAAAACCTTTTTAGTGCCCTTCTTTACATCACTGTAAACAGCGCAATGCACACATTCTATATACTCGGGATGACTCTCTAAAAAGTCATACTGTTTTTGCAGTTTGTACGGGTCGGTCCAAAAATCATCGCCCTCACACCAAGCTATATATTTACCCTGTGCAATCGGTAGCAGCAGCTGTCGAGAAATGGGCACACGCTTTGAGTGCTGATTCTCGGTTTGATAAATCGGCTTTATAATATCGGGATATTTTTCTTCGTATTCCCTAATTATTGCTGCAGTATTATCGGTTGATGCATCATCATGTATGAGTACCTCAAATTTAAAGCTTGTCTTTTGCATTATAAATCCGTCAAGTGCATTTCTTATGTACTTCTCGTGATTATATGCAAGGCATAGCACCGACACCTTTATTTCTTCCATATCCATCCTCGCTTTTTATATGTTCCCCAATTAGTAATTTATTTTATTGCTTTTTAGTCCGATAGCTCTCATTATATTCGCTATTTTTGCCTTTAAACAATCGAATAAATATCTAAAATAGCGCTTGAAGTAACGCCGACTATATAATTCTTTTTTGTTGTTTTGAAGCAACAAAATAGAAAATCGTAATTCTTTCTGTTTTTTGGTTATGGCATCATGATACTTATACTCAAAGTATTCATCTGCCCTGCTTAGCATATCCATAATATTTTGCTTCATAGCAATACATTTTTCCGGAACATTGTGAACATTAACGGTCCAAGAGCCCTGAGTTTGCCTGTTATAAACCGACATTGCCTTTGAAAAAAACCTACATTTTCCGTGTATTGAACCATAAAACTTTAACTGATAATCACCTACGCCTCTAACTCTCAACGCCTCGGGCAATGAAGCGAATGCGTCTTTTTTCATCATTATGGTATTTGTAGCACAAATACCATCCCTCAAAATCAGTTGCTCGGTAGTAAAATCACAATCATCAGCTACTTTTGGAAATAAATATTTTTCATCGCTTTTTATGTCATTGACAACTGCCTTATGCATACAAATTGAATATTCGGGATTATTCACTAAAAAATCATATTGCATTTGGAGCTTGTTAGGGTCGATCCAAAAATCATCACACTCACACCAAGCCAAAAACTCACCTTTTGCTCTCGGAAATACAATATCTCTTGTAATCTTTACTCCCTTTGAGTGCTGATTCTCATTTTGATAAATCGGCTTTATAATATCTGGATATTTTTCTTCATATTCCCTAATTATTGCTGCAGTATTATCGGTTGATGCATCATCATGTATAAGTACTTCAAATTTAAAATCGGTTTTTTGTGTTACAAAGCCCTCAAGTGCATCTCTTATATATTTTTCGTGATTATACGCTAAACTAATTACCGATACCCTTATTTGACTATCCATTTTACACCTCATAAATCAGATTACCAAGCTTATAAATCAACCCAATAAATCATACACCTTTTTTATTGCTTCCTTGTTGGAATAATACTTTTTTATAATATGTTCTCTAAGAACTGAAAAATCTATATTTCCGCAAAACAAATCATCAAGCATGTTGTAAATTCCTTCATCTGTGTTATCACAAATAACACCGTCATAGCCACTGTTAATTTGGTCACAAGCCGAAGCATAATTCGTGACAAAAGGAACAACACCGTTCATTTGTGCTTCGGTTACCGACATTGGTCTTCCCTCGTTCAATGTGGGCAAAATAAAGATATCGGATATAGCGAGATATGGATGCGGGTTTACCTGTTCGCCAAGAAGCAATACTTCTTTTTCCAGATTTTCCGACTTTATCATTTCCTTAAGCGCTTCATAATCGGGTCCATCACCAACAACCAACCAACGAAACGGCACCGACGGATATTTTCTCTTGATTTTTGAAAATGCCCGAATTGCTCTATCATGCCCCTTGGGATTGAAAACAACCCTCGCAACTGTTATAAAGGTATATTTTATGCTGTCATCCTTTTTTAATTCTATGGGAGCTTGTGCTAAATTTTCGATTGATTTTTTAGAGATAATATTGGGTATTACGCAAATTTTATCGCTACATTCCGGTAACATTTTTTTGAAATTTTCAGCACACTTTTCTGATACTGTGACTATTGCATCAGCCGACCTATACATTTCTCTATCAGGTTCAATGCTTAAACGAGTGCCAGGATAATCAAAATGGAGCCATAATATCTTTTTCTTTGCAATAACTTTATCTATCACAAAATGGCTCGGCCAAAATTCCAAAAACGCTATTGCCACATCGTATTCCTGTTCCATTGATGGAGCTGTTTTAGCAAGTGATGCCGACATATACTGTGAACGAATCAATAAATTTTTACGTATTTTACTTAAAAAACTCGCTTTTATAAAAGTAAAATAATACTTTAGTCCCTTCGGTGCGGAAATTATCTTTGAATTATCCAACAAATTAACTCTTGAATCGATATCGCCTTGTAAAACTCCTGTATTATCATACAAAAGCAAATCAACCTGATAGTTTTTATAATCAATTGTATTTAGCAACGAGAGTAAACTTGTTGTGCTTCCGCCTACAACCATTTTAGAATAAACTATAAGTATTTTTTTCAAGATTTACGCCCTCGCTTAAAAAATTTATCAGCAAAAACAAAATATAGCAGGAAAACATATACTGCGCTCTTTAATGAAAATGCAACATCCACCATATTGCCTCTAACAAAAACCCAGATACCGTATACCGTATATAGCGCAAGGCATATAAAAATTAGTTTTTGTTTTTTCCCCAACACAATATCATTAATTTTAATAACAAATGCGCTTAAAAGGGGTGCGAAAAACAATGAGTACCATCCAAAATTTATATACATTTCTGCAAACAAGGAGCCGCCCAATGCACCCTTAGATGGCGAATATGGATTTAATAATGCAGACACTGACATAAATTCCTTAATTTCTGCAAAAAACACATCAGAAAAAGGAGCAAATACCGAAAATGCGCCCAGATATGACTTACCCAACAAAAACCCAAAACTTTCCGTATATTGATATGAAAGAATTGTTGTGGTAAATGTGCCTCCAAATTCCGATAGCACTTGAGTTATTATATTTTTGTCTCTAACAAACTCAAAGAAATTCATGTCGGAATATATACCTCTACCTTCAGCCACAAAAGACACGATAGACAAAAACACGATAGCCACCAAAATAATCAGGAAAAAAATCTTTTTTTCGTATTTTTTAATAAAATAATGCTTACAAAATATATAAATCAGCAATGGTATTACCGCTTGGATTCTTTGCCCGGTAAAAATCATAAAAATCAAACTTCGAATGATAGCAAAATAGTAAACTATTTTCCAAACATTCTTTTTAGGGTCGCTACCTAAGAGCAACATTATTATAGCGCATGGGAAATAACTATTTATGCTTCCCAATGTAGCCACTTGCTCATAATTGCTATATATACCGCGCAAACCGTAAACACGGGCAATCGATATGCATCTATAATCATATAACAAAACCGGTATTATTAAAATTATAAATAAAAACAATCCGAATTTGAATATCTTAAGCCGTTCCTCCTCGGAAAAAGATATTTTTGCATCTTCTTTTTCAATGTTTTTTGCAAAAAGAACCATTGCGGAGGATATGATTTGAAAGGCAAAAACCGAAAACAAAAGAACTGTATATATTTTTTCTTTTGGGTATATATAGAAAATATCATACGAAAGACTTTTATCAACCCTAACTCCGAAAAAATACAACCACGCTTGACCAAAATGAAAAACCGATAAAAAAATCATAAAAAAATTCGCCGGAGAAAAAAGTACGCCTTGCTTTTTTGTGAGAAGAAAAATATATAATATTGTGATTAATAGACTATACGCACTAATGAGCTTTATTGCTTGAGCAAATGAAACTAAAAAAAGCAATGGAAATATTAATAATATCAGCGCACCAATGTTGCAATAAAGCGAAATCTTTTTTACATTATTCATATTTAAACTCCATTAAATCCAATATCTTTTTCGTTTGCGGTATAAAGCTTTTCTCGGTAATTGCAAAAATTTTATTTTTTCTTCCTAATTTTTTAATTTCTTCATCTTCTAATTTTCCAGCTTTTTCTATACAGATTGCCATATTTTTTGTTGTATTGTCATCGAAATACATTAAATATTTATCATACTCGTCCGGAATTCCTGCCAGTTTAAAAGCTAAAACCGGCTTACCGGCGCACATATATTCTATTGTCTTTGAGGGAAACGAGTATTTTGTAAATTCCCCTTCCGGAGACCTCGGATTTACAAGGATATCTGCTTCTTCTTGTAAGGCAACTGTTTCATCGTGAGACAAAACACCATAGTAAACTATTCTATTATCTTCTTCGGATGCCTTTATAACTTCTTGTTCGGCATCACCGGAGCCGCAAATCCAAAGCCGATAATTTTCGCATTTTACTTTCTTAAATGCTTCTATTAAATTAATTATCCCGTATCTTCTATGTAATGTGCCGGTATAAGCAAAACAACGTAGGTCTTTATTGGTTGAATTTTTTGTGTTACTTTTTTCTTCAATACCATTCATAGAACACATACATTCTACAACACAGCACTGTTCTTCTTTTACACCAAGTTTATCGGACATATGCTCAGACAATAGATTAAAATAATCTATATACTTAATATTTCTATATGTTGTATCAAACATTATCTTACTTGGTAATTTTTTAATGGTTTCTATAATTCCCTTGGGTTTATATTCAAGCTCGGGCATATCGGTAACCATACAGGAAATTACAACATCCGGAAATTTGCGTTTTAACCGTCCCATTGCGCTCATAAATCCGGCATAATGTGAGTAAATAAAAATATGTCTGTTCGCCGATGATTTCTCACACCACCGTTTTGCAGCACGATAGATTTTTTCGGCTTTTATAATTGTTTCAAATCCTTTAATGTTCACCCAACCCAAAACCTCATAGGTTGCTTCTTGCTCTTCTATCCTTTGATTTTTAATAAAAAGTTTTTTGTATCCAAATGGAAAATATCCAACAAACGGTGCCGTTAAAACCTCTACATTTCTTTTTGTTAGTGCATAAACGCCCTTAATAACATTCTTTTGTAATGTATCTGCCGCTATTTGTGACAAACCTATACTGTTGCCAACAAATTCATCCATAATCTTATTAGGATAGCAACCACAAACTATTAAAATATTGTTTTCCATTTTATCATCCTACCATTTGTATTACAAAAAATGCTTTTAGGTTCCTTTATTCCTGTATAGTTTGGTTAAACAAATTACGAATTTTTTCGGGATTGTGATTTTTCCTTGCACACTCTGCGGCACTATTTGCAAGTGACAATAAAAGTTTATCGTCTTCGCTTAACCTATTTAAACAGTTGTAAATATCACCCGATTCGGTGGCAATGATAGCCGCCTCTTGTTTGCTAAAATACTGTATAGGCGCTGTGTCCTTATTTCCTACCGCAAAAATACATTTACCCGCTGATAAATAATCGGTCAGCTTAGTAGAAAAGGATAAACGTGCCGCCTTTGCATATTTGCCATCTATGGCTTCTAAAAACAGTAGTATATCCGCCTGCTTTTGCAAATTAATTACTTCTTCTTGTGGAAGCGGCGGGTGCAAAACACACCATTCGTTTTCAATTTTTGCCTTTGTCTCATCGGCAAGTTCTGTGTGAGTATATACATCAAGCAAAATTTTGCACTCGTTTTTATTTAACTGCTTTAGTGCTGCAGATACCTTTTGCAAGGACTTATCTCTATCTATATATAAGCTTCCCGTGTATAACATTTTAAGCGGCTTTGAAATTACTGAATAGTTAACGCTTGGTTCACTATTCAGAGGTTTTGTTAGCACCTTGGCATCTATTCCAAAAAACTTGTCCGCCTCGCTTTTTGTCATGTCGGTAATGGCAAAAAAATCTTCGGTTTGCTTTGCAAGTCTTTTTAAAGAAAGACGCTGAAAAAATCTATAAACTTTAAACCCAAGCGCTTTCTCGACCTTATATGTAAAATTATCGTCCCAAATATAACCTATTGCCTTTGCGCCGCTTCGCTTTATAGCGTATTTTGTTATGCGGTTTAAATGAATGTACCCATCCATTGAGTGCAAAATGATATCGGGCTTGACGCTATCTATAAATTCGTTTAGTTCTTTGGTTTTCCATTTACCGATTTTCCAAATGATTTCTCTAGCCATTAGCATTAAGTAAGAACGCTTAACCGACATTTTTTTATATAACGCCTTATGACTCTCTAAATCCTTTTCGCCCTGATTAGCGTTTCTTTGCACCTCGTAACCCGTTTTGGTTTTTGGGTTTAAAATACTTTTAATTATTCGGTTTTCAGAAATACAAAAATATCTTCCGCAAACCTCACTGTCCGATACATCGTCACGAATATATATACTTGCTATATTTTTACTATCGTACTGTTTGAGTAACGCTTCCCAAGTATTTGCACCCACCTTGCTATTCCAAGATGGCACACTCATAACTAAAATTCGTGGCTGTGACTCTAACATTCAAACTACCTGCCAATTCTTTGATTTAAAATTTGATTGTAAATTTCTTTAACTGTATCGGCACAACTTTCTACATCCAACAAATTTCTTACCAATTCCCTGCCCTTATTTGCCATTGTTTTGGCTTCCTGCGAGTTTTCTAACATTTTTATAATCGCATCCGCCAATTCTTTTGGACTTTCTTTTGGAACAGTAAGACCGGTTTTGCCGTTAATCACTATGTCCGGAAAACCGCCAACATTTGTGCTTATGGTTGGTATTCCTGCCGCAAGACTCTCTGCAGCGCCGCCCAAATTTTCACTATGCGAAGGATGAACGGCAATATCAATTTCACAATAAATTTCCTTAACATCGTCTCTAAAACCCGTAAAGATAATTCCTTCCGGACAATTCTCTTGGGCGTAATTTTTTATTTTTTCGACATAATCTTCCGCTTTACCCCAAGGTCCGCCAATTATAAGACCTATTGTATTGGGGTATTTTTTCCTAACAATGGAAATTGCATCTATAAAGTCCTCATGACCCTTAATTCCACGCTTTTGATGTGCGTATTTTTTTTGTTTGTAAAAATAGCTAACCATACCGACAACAAGCCGGTCTTCCGGAATGCAAAATTCCTTGTGCAATTTATCGTTATGTGTGTAATATGTGTCACACACCACGCCGCCATAACCACCGTAATATCCAAGAAACACTCTGTCTTCATCTATGTTTGATGCTCTATACAAGCTACATGTCTTCTTACAGGTGCCTATCCAATAATCGTTTTTATTGGCTAACATTATCTCGGCTTTTCTATAAACCGCCGATTCTAAATGTAAGGGACCCGGTACCTGAAAAACCCTTGGTATCGAAATACCTATAAGCGCTATTCTCATCATTAAGGTGGTTGTAACAAAATGGCTATGTATTATATCCGGTTTTTGTTCTTTGACAATTTTTCGGAATGCCTTTATTCGAGAAAAGATTTTCCAAGGCGCTCTTATGGGCAGTGATAAATCGTATATAATCGTTGGGACTCCGGTTTGCTCGTATAATTTAGCAACGGCTCCGTTGCCATCGGGCAAAACCGTTATTACATCCACGCCTCTTGCTTTAAGCGCTACGACCTGGTCGTAAGCCCATTTCGCACCTTCACTTGTCTTTACTATTTGAAGTATCTTCATTTACTTCTCCTTACGGGAACTCCAATATATGTGCCTGGTTCCACAATGTTTTTTACAACAACACCGCCCGAACCAACGGTTGTATTATCGCAAATGCTTATAACGCTGTTTACAACACTACGGGCCCCTATCCAACAATTGTTGCCTATTTTAGAAAATCCGCAAACAACGCTGCCGGGTGCTACCATAGTGAAATCTCCAACTGTGCAATCATGTTCTATAACTGCAGCGGTATTGATTATTGAATGCTTGCCAATTTTTGCATCTGCGTTAATCACAGCATTCGCCAAAACAACCGCACCGTTTCCTATAACCACATTTGTTCCAATAACGGCTGACGGATGCACGAGGGTTTGGTATTCCAATTTATAAGCTTTAAAAACCCTTTTGCGAACGTCGCTGCCACCTATGCCTATAACAAACCTTGCGCTATCTGCATATTTTTCACAGTCTTCCAATTTCCCCAGTCTTTTCAGCCCCAGCATTTCGGTAACCTTATCGTTATCATCCAAAAAGCCAACTATATTGAACCCGTTTTTTATGGCTAGGTCGGCAACCGCCTTAGCATGCCCGCCGCCACCGATAATTATCAAATCAGACATTTACTGTCTCCTTTTCTGTTCCCTTGAATTCTTCCATTGTAACCGAGGTCTGAGAGGTTATGCCCTCACGGGCAAAGACCGCTGCAACTGTTTTAAAAATAATCTTTACGTCACCAAAAAACGTAATGTCCTGCACATACTGAACATCATACTTAAATTTTTCTTCCCACGATACCGCATTTCTGCCGCTTATTTGTGCGAGTCCCGTAAGTCCCGGACGCACAAGATGCCTTTTACTTTGCTCTTCATTATAAAGCGATAGATATTTAACCAACAACGGACGTGGTCCTATAATCGACATATCGCCTTTAAGAATATTTACAAGCTCCGGCAATTCATCAATACTTGTTGACCGCAAAAATCTACCGTATTTCGTAAGCCGCATTTCATCAGGCAAAAGGTGACCGCCTTCATCGGTTTTACAGGTCATAGTGCGAAACTTTATAAGCTTGAATATTTTCTCATCCTTACCGGGTCTCTCCTGTGTGAAAAACGGATTTCCCCTCATTACAATTGCACCTATTACGGTGAATAAAATCAGTACGGGGGAAAGCACAACTATTGCACACAGTGATAACAAGAAGTCCAAAAGTCGTTTTATGTATTTAGCGTACATTTTTCTCTCCTACTAAAACATACTCTTTATTATTTCAATAACACGGTCCTGCTCATCTTCTGACATCTTTATATCGCTTGGCAAACAAAGTCCACGGCTAAATATGTCTTCTCCAACCGGTGTTTCTTCGGTATAAATAAAATCATTATCCTTAAACACCGGTTGCATATGCATTGGCTTCCAAATCGGACGGGCTTCGATATTTTCTTCTGCCAATTTTTTCATAATGTCCATTGGATTAACCTTGCATCCTTCATCAACCGTAAAGCAGGATAACCAGTAATTAGGTTTCATACCCTCCATATACGGATTCATAGTGACCGGTATATCCTTGAATGCTTTCTTGTAACGATTATAAATTTTTTCTTTTAAATCACGGTGCTCATCTAAATGCAAGAGCTGCCCACGACCGATGCCTGCAACAACATTTGACATCCGATAATTGTATCCTATTTCCTCATGCTGATACCACGGCTCCGGCTCTCGTGATTGCGTAGCCCAGAAAAATGCCTTATCCCTGGCGGTGCTATTTTTGGTCAACAACATACCGCCACCCGATGTGGTAATTATTTTATTGCCGTTAAAGGAAATAGCGTTATACTCGCCAAATGTACCGCATTGTTTTCCGTTATATGTAGCCGATAGCGCCTCGGCAGCATCCTCGACGAGAATTGCGTTGTGTTTTTTACAAATTGCAAGTATTTCATCCATCTTGGCGGGTGTTCCGTAAAGATGTGCTAAAACCACAACCTTGGTATCGGGATATTTCTCAAATGCTTTCCTTAAACACTCGGGGTCCATATTCCAAGTATCCCTCTCTGAATCGATAAATACCTGTTTTGCCCCTTCATACGAAACGGGATTAACTGTTGCAGCAAAGGTCATATCTGTGCAAAACACAGTATCTCCCCGCTTCATTCCCGATAACTTCATAGCAAGATGCAAAGCCGCAGTACCCGAACAAAGTGCGAGTCCGCAAATACCTTCGCCTAAATACTCTGCCATCTCTTTTTCAAAATTATCACAGTTAAAGCCGAGTGGCGCTATCCAGTTCTTTTCAAACGCCTCGTGTACGAAGTTTAATTCCTCTTTATGCATAGTTGGTGTTGCAAGTGGAATCCTCTTGTTAACAGACAATATAATCCCCCCGTTTTGATTATGCAATTATTCAATTTATTATACTACAATCATACTGTAATGTCAATGTTTTCGAGCGCCTGAAGGGTATAACGATTTGTGTTTTTTTAGCATCATTTTTTGGTGACAAAAATCCCCACTGCAACAGTGGGGAGAAAATGACTATATATTACTTTTTCTTTAATCCTAATTCCCTGCTGGATACCCTTTTAACAACACCTACGAGAGCCACCATAGCGATTACATTGGGAATTACCATTAGGTAGTTAAAGAAGTCGGTAAGTTCCCAAACCAAGTCGTTTTTGAGCACCGAGCCGACAAAGATAAACGCAACCGAAATTACCGAATAAACAGTTGTTGCAACCTTGTTGTTTTTAAAGAGATACTCAACATTAAGCTTGCCAAAAAGATTCCAACTGATAATGGTTGAGAAGGCAAAGAACAGTAAGCAAACCGCAATGAAAATGTTACCGAAGTTACCCATAAATTCTGGTAAGGTTTCGGTGTATGCTAACTGCATGGCCGATGATTTTGGCACCTCTAAAGCAAAGTCAACACCTATTCTTCCCGCAAAAATACCATCGCCAAGATATAGCGAAGAAATAACCACTAATGCTGTAATAGTGAGTACCACAAAGGTATCTATAAACACAGCAATAATAGCCACAACGCCCTGGTCGTGCGGTTTTTCAACATTGGCTAAAGCGTGTGCGTGAGGGGTAGAACCCATACCGGCTTCGTTTGAGAAAAGTCCACGCTTTGCTCCTTGGCTGATAGCAGTTTTAATTGCTGCGCCTGCAGTACCTCCGAGCAAAGCAACCGGGGTAAATGCATATTTAAATATTAATCCAAAGGTTGCAGGAACTTCCCTATAGTTGATGCAAAATATAACAAGTCCACCAACAAGGAATAAAGTTGCCATTATGGGAACTAACTTTTCGGTAACGGCTGCTATACGGTTAATGCCGCCAATAAAGATAAAGCCGGCAACCAAAGCCACAACCGTACCCATAATCCATCCGGGGATTCCGAAAGCGGTATTGCACGCTTCAGCAATGGAGTTTGACTGTACCATGCATCCCATAAAGCCGAGTGCCAAAATAGCGGCAATCGAGAAAAACGCCGAAAGGAATTTGCCGAAGCCACCCGTAAACACCTTCTTTATGTAGAAAACAGGACCTCCGTGAACGGTGCCGTCGGCATCAACCACTCTGGTTTCCTGAGCTAAAACTGCCTCTCCGTAGTTTGTAGCCATACCGAAAAATGCGATAATCCACATCCAAAAAATAGCACCTGGGCCACCTATGAGAATAGCGCCCGAGGCACCTACGATATTGCCTGTGCCTACCTGCGCCGCAATAGCCGTTGCGAGTGCTTGGAAAGAACTCATACCGCCTTTGTTCTTGCCTCCGACAAGCTTAAAATTGCCGAAAACCTTTTTTAGTCCCTCTCCAAAACAACGCACCTGAACAAATCTGGTGGCAATGGTATAAAGAATACCTACGCCAACCAAAAGAAAAATAAGTACATAGTCGGTAAGATAACTATTTACCGCTTTCACAAGATACAAAAGTGAATCTAAAAACTGTTGCATTTTGTTTTCTCCTTCTTTTTCGAGGCAAATTTAGGGAAACAAAAAACCGCAAGGCAAAATACACCTACGGCTCTAAAATACAAGCAAAAAATTGCCCACTCTGTCCTTTTACCTGAGAGATTCAGCGAATCCGCCTTGCACCTTCGGTACTCTAAAAAGAGCTTCTCCAGAGCCACATAACATTCCTGTCCCCATCCGAATTCGGACGCCTGAGAGTTTTACTCCTTCGGCAGGTTCTTCAACCATTCCCCAAAAAATGTCATCGTTTATTAAATTAAGTAAATTTTAGCATTTTTAATGCATAATGTCAATAGAAAAACAAAACCAACTGCTAACTTCACATTTCCTTGAAACATAAAAATAGCCAAGCACCTTTTGGTGCTTGGCTATTTTTGGTGACCCATCGGAGATTCGAACTCCGGACACCTTGATTAAAAGTCAAGTGCTCTGCCAGCTGAGCTAATGGATCAAAATTTGCGACTTGTATATTATATCAATCAAATTAAGTATTGTCAATACTTTTCTTTATTATTCGCCATAATTTTTGCATACAAATGCCCGAAAGGTTTTAAGTTAACCTTTCGGGCATTTTTTACTATTTAACAACTATGTTTACAAGCTTTTTAGGTACATAAAGCTCTTTTATAACAGTCTTACCGTTTATTTGACCGGCTACATTCTCATCCTGCTTTGCAAGGGAGATGGCGTCAGCTGCCGAAATGTCAGCCGCAACGCTAATTCTTGCCCTAATTTTACCATTTACCTGTATAGCAATTTCAACTGCCGAATCAACACATTTCGACTCATCAAATGTCGGCCACTGTGTTGCATTGAGTTGTCCCTCAAATCCTGCATTTACCCACATTTCCTCGGTGATATGCGGAGCGAAGGGGTTAAGAAGAATAATAAAGGTTTTAAATTCATCACGGGTAATTTTTCCGCTGGCTGAGATATTGTTAAGAAGTGCCATCAAGGCGGCAATAGCCGTGTTCATTTTAAGCTCCTCAATGTCCTCTGTCACCTTTTTGATGGTCTTGTGTATTTCGGCCTCCATCTCCTTGCGGTAGCCCGTGTCATCGGTTATTATATCTGCTAATGTCCAAACCCTATCCAAGAAGCGTTTGCAGCCCTTAATAGAAGCCGAGCTCCAAGGTGCCGCCTTTTCAAAGTCGCCTATAAACATCTCATAAAGGCGCATTGTATCGGCACCGTAGTCCCTTACAATCTCATCGGGATTAACAACATTACCACGGGACTTTGACATTTTCTCGCCGTTTTCACCGAGTATCATCCCGTGGCTCGTACGCTTTGCGTACGGTTCGGGGTTAGGCACAACGCCGATATCATAAAGGAATTTATGCCAAAAACGGCTATATAACAGGTGAAGTGTTGTATGCTCCATACCACCGTTATACCAGTCAACAGGACCCCAATATTCAAGTGCCTCTTTAGATGCCAACGCATCGTTGTTGTTCGGGTCGCAATAGCGCAAGAAATACCAAGATGAACCCGCCCACTGCGGCATTGTATCGGTTTCTCTTTGTGCCTTTGCCCCGCACTTTGGACAGGTTGTATTTACCCAATCGGTAATTTTAGCCAAGGGTGATTCACCCGTATCGGTCGGCTCATAAGAATCAACATTCGGCAGCAACAACGGAAGCTCACTCTCGGGCAGCGGAACATAGCCACACTTTTCACAGTGAACCATAGGTATTGGCTCACCCCAATAACGCTGACGGGAAAATACCCAGTCACGTAGTTTATAGTTTGTCTTTTTTTCGCCTAAATTTCTTTCAATCAGCCACTCGGCGATTCGAAGTTTGGCATCATCTACCGATAAGTCATTTAAAAAGCCCGAATTTACCATAATACCCTTATCACAATCGGTATAAGCGCATTTAGTTACATCGCCGCCCTTAACAACCTCAATAATCGGCAGACCGAATTTTGTGGCAAACTCCCAGTCACGCTGGTCGTGACCCGGCACGCCCATAACACAACCTGTACCGTAGGAGATGAGCACATAATCCGATATAAATATCGGAATTTCGGTATTATTTACGGGGTTGATAGCCATAACACCGTCTAATTTTACACCTGTTTTGTCTTTTGCAAGTTCGGTTCTCTCGAAATCGGATTTTTTGGCAGAAGCCGCCTGATAATCACGAACTGCATCAATATTTTTAATGCTCTTTGCCCATTTCTCAATTATGGGATGCTCGGGCGAAATTACAACGTAGGTTACACCGAAAAGTGTATCGGCACGGGTTGAATACACCTCAAAATTATCGTTCAGCGTGGTGGCAAACTTAATTTGTGTGCCTGTGGAACGACCTATCCAATTGCGCTGTTGGGTTTTTACTCGGTCTATAAAATTAACCTCGTCAAGTCCATCCAAAAGCTTGCCCGCATAGTCGGTAATTTTAAGCATCCACTGACTCTTAACCTTATGTACTACCTCACTGCCGCAACGCTCACAGCCGCCGTTTACAACTTCTTCATTAGCAAGAACGCACTTACAGGATGTGCACCAGTTAACCGCCATTTCCTTCTTATAAGCCAATCCGTGTTTATAAAGCTGTAAGAATATCCACTGAGTCCACTTATAATACGACGGGTCGGTGGTGTTTACCTCCCTACTCCAGTCAAACGAAAAGCCGAGAGATTTAAGCTGCTCTTTAAAGTGAGCTATATTTTCCTTTGTAACTATTTCGGGATGAATATGATTTTTTATTGCATAGTTTTCAGTAGGCAAACCAAAAGCATCCCAACCCATAGGATAGAGAACGTTATAGCCCTGTAATCTCTTTTTACGAGAAACTATATCAAGCGCTGTATATGAACGGGGATGGCCTACGTGAAGCCCCTGTCCTGAAGGATACGGGAACTCAACAAGTCCATAAAATTTGGGTTTAGAATAATCCTCACCCACCTTAAAGGTTTCCTCATCATCCCATATTTTTTGCCATTTCTTTTCAATTTCGGTGTAATTATACTTTGCCATAATTATTTCTCCTGTTCGCTAACTAAGATACTATCAAGGTCTATATGTGTGCCGTCCGCCCACATTTTATCAAGGTTATAAAATTCTCTTGCTTCACGGCTGAACACATGCACAATAACGCTGCCGTAATCGAGCAGCACCCAACCTGTTGTTTTGCCCTCTATATGATGCGGTTCCAAGCTCTGCTCACTCAATTTAAACTCTACCTCATCGGCAAGTGCTCTAACGTGTGTGGATGATTTTGCGGTAGCAAGTAGAAAGTACTCGGTTAACACCGTCAAGTCATCAACCTTTAACGCCGCTAAATCTAATGCTTTCTTATCATTTAATGCGTTTGCCGCAATATCCAAAATTTTTACCGCTTCCATTTTTTATCCTCTTTTCATTATCTCGTTATAAGCGTTAAGCGTATCGGGATGAATTTGGCTGCGCTTTTCCATAAGCTCATTTATTGTGTAGTTTAGCGCATATTCCATAGCATCCTCCATAGAAGCATCTACCAAACGGCGCATAACTTGGACATCCTCGTAATCCCTATCGGCTGAAGTGAAATCAGCAAGGTACAAAACCTTTTCGAGCGTTGTCATATTCGCCTTTGCGGTTGTATGATAGCGAACGGCGTTTATTATTTCACTATCCTTTATTTTAAGCACATTTTCTATATATGCCGCACCCGACACCGCATGCCACAGCTTCTCGCTGTTTTTAGTTATTTCGTCAAGCATTATACCAAACTGCTCAAAAAAAAGCAACTGTGTGTGTTCGGGTGTGTTTTTGGTTATATCGTGTAGCAGCCCCGCAAGATATGCCTTGTCGCTATCGGCGCCGTATTTTTGCGCTAAACGCTTAGCTTCATCCGCCACACATAAAGAGTGTATATATCTTTTCTCGGTAAGGCGAGAACGCAAAAGCTCCTTTATTTTTTCGTAATCCATTTATCTATCCCCGTACAAATCGTTTTCCCTTATATATTCAAGCACATCCTTAGGTAAATATTTTAAAAGATAATCATCGTTTTCGATATTCGCTCTAATTTCGGTTGAGGATATGCCCGTAACATAATTTTTAAGCACATTGATAACCGCACCCTCGTTGATAAGCTCCTTTACCGCCTCATCAAATCGGTCATCATCAATGCCCACACGCCGAACAGCAATTATCTCGGTGGTTTTTAAAATCTCTTTATATTTATACCACCTATTAAACGAAATAATCATATCTCCGCCACACACAAGCGAAAACTTGACGCCTGGGTTTTTAAGTCGTAAATGGCGCAGGGTATCATAGGTGTAACTCCTACCACCCCGAAGCAGCTCAGCATCACTTACCTCGACATTTTTTAAATCGCCAAGGGCTACCTTGCACATCTCAAATCTATCGGCATCACAAGCCAGGTTATCGCTTATTTTATGCGGTGGGATAGACGTCGGCATAACTATAACCTTTTCGGTTGTAGGCAGTGCCAACACGTTTTGTATTATTTCTAAATGTGCAAAATGTATGGGGTTAAAGGTTCCCCCGAAAATAACTGTTTTTTTCATATTATTTAACAAGATAAATTTGTTTATTATCTTTACTTTCCCTATAAAGTACTATTTTTGTGCCTATAACCTGCACTACATCGGCACTCGTTTTTTCTGCAATTTCATCGGCGCTTTCCCTGGCAGTCAACGGAGATGTTTCAAGTGTGCGGATTTTTATAAGCTCACGGGCAGTCAGTGCATCATCAATTTGCTTTATAGTTTGCTCACTAATTCCGCCCTTGCCTATTTGTAATATTGTGTCCATTGTATTTGCCATACCACGAAGCTGTGCTCTTTGTTTGCTTGTTAGCATTTTTATCACCTTAAATATATTTTTTAATTTCCTCTTTAAAAGCGGCTATTGCCCTTGCCCTATGGCTTACTGCATTTTTAACCTCGGGCGGAACAACACCAAAGCATCCATACTCGGTTACAAACAAAGGGTCATACCCAAAACCGCCGTTACCGTTTAGCTTTACATCAATTATGCCCTCTATTACGCCCTCAACCGTAAACTCTCTGCCATCGGGAAAAACACAGGCAATCACCGATACAAATCGGGCTGTTCGCTCTTTTCTCGGTACGCCATCAAGCTCTAATAACAGCTTTTGGTTGTTGGCAAGGTCATCCCCGTGCTCACCCGCATAGCGAGCCGAGTAAATTCCGGGGGCGCCTGATAAATAATCAACACAAAGCCCCGAATCATCCGCAACCGAGGGCATACCCGTAAATCTACAGCCCTCACGTGCCTTGATAAGTGCATTTTCCCTAAAGGTATCACCCGACTCCTCCGCCTCAGGCAGTGGCTCGGACAAATCCTTTTCGGAAAAAAGGGTTATGCCGCTATTTTCAAAAATCTTGCGGAATTCTTCTAATTTATGAGCATTTTTAGTTGCCACAAAAAAATTCATTTAGTTTTCCTCTTCAAATAAACTATTTGCGAAAGCTACGCTATCAAAGGGTTGCAGGTCATCTATGCCCTCGCCCACACCTATATATTTAACGGGTATACCGAGCTCATTGTTTATTGATATTACAATACCGCCCTTAGCCGTACCATCAAGCTTTGTAAGTATAATACCCGTAATATCGGTAACCTTACTGAACTCCCGTGCCTGATTAACGGCATTTTGCCCTGTAGATGCATCAAGCACCAAAAGTGTCTCCTTGGCGGCTGTTGGCAGTTCACGGCAAATTACACGATTCATTTTTGCAAGTTCATCCATAAGGTTTTTCTTGTTATGAAGCCGCCCTGCCGTATCACAAATAATTACATCTGCCTGCTTTGATTTTGCCGAGGATATGGTATCAAACACAACCGATGCGGGGTCGGTACCGGCAAGACTGCTGACAATGGCTGTACCACTGCGGTTTGCCCACTCGGTTAGTTGTTCAATGGCGGCGGCACGGAATGTATCGGCAGCGCCCAAAACTACACGTTTGCCCTTGCCTTTAAGCAGTGCGGCAAGCTTTCCTATCGTGGTGGTTTTGCCCACACCATTAACTCCGATTACCATTATTATTGAGGGTGACGTAGCTAAATTAAGCGCTGTATCCCCCTTTAGCATATCGGCAATAATCTCTTTCATTGCGCCCTTGATAACCGATGGGTCGGTTATACCCTCCGCCTTGATTTTTGCCCTTAATTTATCGCAAATATCAGTAGCGGTGGCAACACCTATGTCCGAGGTTATAAGAATCTCCTCAAGCTCCTCAAACAGCTCCTCATCAATTTTAGTGAAGCTGTTAATGACTGAATTTATGTTATTTACAAGTGCGTTTCGGGTTTTTGTTAAACCGTTTTTGATTTTATCAAAAAAGCCCATTACAGCTCTCCTTTTAAGAGTTTTTTCTCAAGCTCTGCAACATTGAGTTCCAAAAGCTTTGTAACACCCTTCTCCTGCATTGTAACACCGTAAAGCATATCAGCCGCTTCCATAGTACCTCGGCGGTGCGTTACGCATATAAACTGTGTTGCAAGGTCAGATTTTTTCATATATTGCGCAAATCTCTCAACATTTATGTCATCAAGTGCCGTATCAACCTCATCAAGTACGCAGAACGGCGGTGCATTAACGTTCATAATTGCAAAGTAAATTGAGAGGGCTACGAGCGCCTTCTCTCCGCCTGAAAGTCCATCAAGACTCGGTACATTTTTACCCGGCAATTTTGCGTTTATATCAATGCCGCTTTCCAAAATGTTATCGGGGTCGGTTAACACCAACTGTGCGCTACCGCCACCGAAAAGCTCGGTGAAGGTTTTTGAGAAGCACTCGTTTATGCGGTTAAAGCCGACAACAAACATCTCCTGCATTTGCTGTGTTAGCTGGTTGATGAGCTTATTAAGCTCGGTGCGTGAGCGCTCAACATCGTCAATTTGCTCTCGCATAAAGTTGTAACGCTCGCTTACTTCCTTATACTCCTCAATAGCCGAAACATTTACATTGCCAAGATTTTTAATCTTATTCTTAGTTTCGGTAAGCTGACGTTTGGCTTCAGCAGGGTTCTCTATTGTTATGCCCATATTTTCGGCTTCGCTGCGGGTTAACCCATATTCATCAAACAACTGATGAATAACATTATCGTACTCCTCAAGCATAGTAGCTCTACGCTCGGTAAGACGTGCGAGTTCCCCGCCGATTTTCTCACGCTCAAGTGTTTTATCTCGCTCGGAGGTGCGCATCTCATTAGTTTGTTTTTCGAGTTCGTTACGGTTATAAGTAAACTCGGTTATTTCGTTTTCGTAAGCCGTAATATTTTTCTTTATCTCCTCAATAGTTGCCTCAATTTCGGTAATATCGTTTTTCTTACCTTCATTCAAAGCGGCTATCTCGGCAATTTCGGCTAAAATTTCATTTATGCGAGACTCACGGTTATTAAGTGCCATTTCTACCGACTGGGCAGTTACAAGAAGGTTTTCCTTATCCTTGGTAAACTCAATTACCGAAAGCTTAAGCGCTGTTATGCTTTCGGTGATTTCTTCCCTCTTAACCGATATACTGTCTCTGCCGCCTACAGATGAATCAATCTCATCCTGCAACTTTGCTTTTTGCAGCTCTAACTCGGTGATTTCCCGGTCTGCCTCATCGGACGCCAAAAGCAATGCGGACTTTTTCTCCTCGCCCGAAGTTTTTTCTGCATTAAACTGTTCGAGCAGCTGTTCGGCTGCGGCACGCATATCTCCTATGCGCTTAAGCTCGGCGAGCGCCCTGATTTTATCCTCGGTTGCGGTTTTAAGTACATCTCGAGCCGCTATAATGTCGGCCTCAACCTGTGCTAATTCTTCCGTTGAACGATTATATTCGCCCTCAACTCTTGCCGCCTTGTCGGTTAGCGTTTCAATGTCGGCATTTATGCGCTTAATATCTTCCTTACGGCTAAGCAGACCTGCATTTTTAATGAGTGAACCACCCGTCAGTGAGCCACCCGCATTTATAACCTGTCCGTCAAGTGACACCACTTTAAAATGGTACTTGAATTTCTTGGCAAGGGCTTGTGCTGAATCAATATCCTCGCATACTACAACTGCTCCCAATAAATAGCGAATAATCTCACGGTATTTCTTGTCGCAGTCAACCAAATCAGCAGCTACACCTACAAAGCCAAACACATCCTCATAGCCCTTTTCGGTAAATTCACGTGCTTGTATTGAAGAAACGGGTAAAAAGGTAGCACGACCGGCATTGGTTTCCTTTAGTTTACCTATGGCACGCTTTGCATCGGCCTCGGTTTCTACAACGATATTTTGAAGTGCGTTTCCAAGAGCCGTTTCAACCGCTACGGCATACTCTTTTTTAACATTTATAATACCTGCAACGGGTCCGTAAATACCTCGTAAAATACCGTTTTTTGCCTCACTCATTACCGATTTTACCGAATGATTGAAGCCCTCCATATTCTTCTCAAGGTCCTCAAGTATTTGTATGCGGCGTTTTTTTGCCTCAATATCCAAACGGATACTGTCTAAATCGGTTTTTAATGTATCAACCTTCTCTTTGCGTGTAGCAAATCGCAGCTCATAACCCTTTAAAGAGTTTTCGCATTCGCTAATATTTTCTTCAAGTGAATCAACCCACTTTTCAGTATCTCCAAATTCACTGTCAAGCGCTTTCTTTTCCTCGCTTTTTTCGGCTATCAGCTTATCGAGTCCCTCGGCTCTTAAATCAATCTCATCAATGGCCGAAAGAGAGGACAGCTTCGTAACTCGCTTATCGGCACATAAAACCGAGATTTCGTTGAGCTTTTGCGATAATTCCTCGATTTTTTTAGAAAAGCTTTCGCTATCGGTAAGTAAGCTATTAAGTGTATGCTCAGCGTCCATCAACTGCTCGTTTAGCTTATCGATTTCCTCTTGCTTTGCATTTGCAGCATCAAGATTTACCTTAATTTGATTCTTTGCCTCGTTTTCGGAATTCTTGAGACTGTCAATTTCGCCATTCAAGCGCTCTATAGATGCATTATTATGTAAAATATCGTTCTCAATTACCGAGATGCTGCCTGCAAGTGTTGCCGACTGCTCTGAGAGCTTTGATATTTCTTGGCGCTTTTCATCAATTTTTACCGATAATTCAGCCGATAATTCGGTGTTTGCCTCGGTTGTTTGATAAAACTCGGCAAGATTTTCCTCGATTTCCTTATACATAACCTCACAGGCGGTAATTTTGCTCTCATGGTTACGAAGTGCTTCCTTAAAATTATCTAGTGAATAGAGCCACAAACCTATTTCGAGTTCCTTTTTTGCATCAGCCAATTCCAAGAAGCGCTGTGCCTTACGGCTTTGCTCCTCAAGTGGACCTACACGGCTTTCAAGCTCCTGCATGATATCACGAAGGCGCAACAAATTTTCATCCGCAGCGGCTAATTTGCGCTCGGACTCAATTTTTCTATAACGGTATTTGGATATACCCGATGCCTCCTCGAAAATATCACGGCGCTCGTTCGACTTTGTGCTTATAATGGCATCAATTTTGCCCTGCCCTACCATTGAATATCCGTCACGTCCAAGACCTGTGTCCATAAACAGCTCATTTATATCTTTAAGGCGCACCGAAACGTTATTTATTAGGTATTCGCTTTCGTGTGAACGGTAAAATCTACGGGTAACGGATATAAAATCATCGTTAAAGTTAAGCGACCTATCGGTATTGTCAATATTGAGCGTTACCTCGCAGTATCCGTGCGGACGGCGTGTGGCGGTACCGCCGAAAATAACATCCTCCATGGACTGTCCTCGAAGACTTTTGGTGGACTGTTCACCAAGTACCCAACGCACAGCATCGGATATATTACTCTTACCGCTACCGTTAGGACCAACTATTCCCGTTATACCCTTTCCGAATTTAAGTGTTGTTTTGTCTGCAAAGGACTTAAAAGTCGGATCGTAGCCATGTCGTTCTGTGAGCC
>JAZRRG010000053.1:0-17687 GCA_045650565.1 Acutalibacteraceae bacterium
GACGCTTCAAGACCTGCTTGGAATCAGGTGCTAAAAGACTGCGAAGAAGGCAGATGCACGATAGTTGTCTGCAAAACACAATCCCGTTTTTCACGTGATATGGAGATGATTGAACACTTCATTCACGGAAAGTTTCCCGAATGGGGCGTGCGATTTGTTGCGGTTGTTGATAACATTGACACTAACGTTAAAGGCAATAAAAAAACACGGCAAATCAACGGGCTTGTAAATGAATGGCAATTAGAGGAGTTATCGGACAATGTTAAAGCCACTTTAAGTGTTAAGCGAAAAAACGGCGAGTTTGTTGGCTCTTTTGCACCTTACGGCTATCTAATTGACCCAGACAACAAGAACCATTTAATTATTGATGAGGTTGCAGCGCCCATAGTTCAGCGGATATTTGATTTATATATCGGTGGACTAGGTTACATAGCGATAGCGAAAATATTAAATGATGAAATGATTCCACCGCCTTGTGTTCACAAAAAAGAACTTGGCTCTAAGTATTATAACGGCAACTATGAGAAGAACAATGCGCCACGGACAACCTGGTCCGATTCGGCTGTTTATGCAATTCTTCGCCGATTTGAATACACAGGTACTCTGGTGCAAGGCAGACAAGAGGTTGTAAACTACAAAACGGGGAAACGCCGAAAAAAGCCGCAAAGTGAGTGGGATATCGTTGAAGATACTCACGAACCTATTATTTCTAAAGAAACTTTTTATAAGGCACAAGAGATTCGGCTTTCCCGAGGCAGAGGTCAAAAAATTCCAAACGGCAGTTGTTATTCACTTGCTAAAAAGGTGTTTTGTGCCGAGTGTGGTAACACAATGTGGAAAATGAGTTATAAGCTGCGTGACGGAAGATATAACTACCTTTCTTGCAGAACTCGAAAAACCACTAACGGAGTTTGCCAAAACGCACACAGTATTCGCCTTGACGAGTTAGAGCAAATCGTAGTAGATGAAATAAACAAGTTGCTTGATAAATACTACGATAAAAAGCAGATTGGAAAGTTAGATGCACCTAAAAGGAAAAAGAACGGTGCTAAAACTTTAGAAACGCAAATTGCGCAGCTTGAAGAAAAGGTAAAGCGGAACGATAGCCGAATGGCTCAGATGTACACCGATAAATTAGACGGTGTCATCAGCGTAGAGGAGTTTACAAAATACCGAGAAAGCTATCAAAAAGAATCTCTTGACACAGAAAAACGCATCGAAGTTTTGAAATCAAAGCTTGTCGCATTATCGGGCGGTGAAACAAAAAAGGATACGAAATCGATACTCGAAAAGTACCGAAAAATTGACACTCTGACATTCGAGATTGCTGATGAATTTATAAGTAAAATCTTCATTGGAAAACTCCAAAAGAGTGGCAAGAGAGAAATTAAAATTGAGTGGAAAATTTGAGTATTTTCCACAGTCAAAAAACGACAAAATATACAAGATAAACAAAAAAGTGTAGTATTGGCTAACTCAGCCCACGGCGGGTTTGATGGTGGTGCGGTGGCGCCCGACGGAACGGTTGAAAAGGATATAAATTTGCAGATAGCAACATCGCTTTCCGAATTGTTGGCGTTGAACGGCTATAGCGTTATTATGACCAGAACCACCGATACTGGCACCGAGGATGATTTAACAAAGCCGATTCAAACAAGAAAGGTGAGCGACCTTAAAAATCGCCTTTCACTTATGGATAGATATCCAAATGCCATATTTGTAAGTATTCACCTTAATAAATTTACTGCATCCTCTGCGAAGGGTGCACAGGTGTTTTATTCTCAAAACAATCCCGATAGCTACACCTTGGGCGACAGTATTCAAGGTAATATTCGAACCTTGCTACAGCCCGAAAATGATAGGGTGATAAAACAAGGAACAAAAAGTACATATTTACTTTACAATGCAAAGATTCCTGCGGTTATTGTTGAATGTGGTTTTTTAAGTAATGCCGAGGAATTAAAAAAACTTAAGGATGATAATTATAAAAATCAAATAGCGTTTGCTACATTCTGCGGTATAAACGACTATTTTGTAGAAAGGTAAAACAATGGCACAAAAAAGCAAAACGGTTTTTGTATGCAGTGAGTGCGGTGCCCAGAGCATTAAATGGCTCGGTCAGTGTCCTGACTGCAGTGCATGGAACACGATGGAAGAGCAATTCGTAGCCGTGCAAGGTATAAACACAAGAAAAACTGAGAAGGAAATACAAATAAATGTTGCAGCCCTTGATAACATTCCCTTACATGATGAGCACCGCTTTGTAACGGGCATTTCCGAGCTTGATAGGGTGCTTGGCGGCGGTATAGTAAAGGGCTCGGTGGTGCTGCTTAGCGGTGACCCCGGTATTGGCAAGTCCACAATACTGTTACAGGTGTGTAGTGCGCTTAAGAATCTTAAAATTTTGTATGTGTCGGGCGAGGAATCGGCTGTGCAAATTAAACTTCGTGCAGACAGACTGGCTGTTAAAAACGAAAATTTGCACATTATGACCGAAACCGATGCCGAGCTTGTTTGTGAGTATATTCGCAATTCAAAACCCGACCTTGTAATGATAGATTCAATTCAAACAATGAATATTGCCGAGCTATCAAGCTCTAGCGGTAGCATCGTTCAGGTGCGTGAATCGGCAAAGCTACTGCTAAGCACAGGAAAACAGCTTGATATCCCCGTATTTATTGTGGGACACGTTAACAAGGGTGGAGACATTGCGGGACCCAAAGTACTTGAGCATATTGTTGATACAGTGCTTTATTTTGAGGGTGAGAAAAACCAGTCATACCGAATTTTAAGGGCTATTAAAAACCGATATGGGTCAACAAACGAAATTGGTGTTTTTGAGATGAGCGATAGGGGACTGAATGCTGTCGAAAACCCATCGGCAATGTTGCTTTCAGGTAGAATTAAAAATGTTTCGGGTGCAGCAATAACCTGTATTATTGAGGGCACACGCCCAATTTTAGCCGAAGTACAAGCTTTGGTTACCTCAACCGGATTTGGAAATCCTAGGCGTATGTCTACGGGCTTTGATTATAACCGATTGAATCTTATTTTAGCTGTCCTTGAAAAAAGGCAGGGGCTATATTTCTCAAATCTTGATGCGTATGTAAACATTGTTGGTGGACTAAAGCTTGATGAACCTGCTGCCGATTTAGCAGTTACAATGGCCCTTGTGTCCTCGCTTCGTGACACGCCGATTGATGATGAAACCATCTGCTTTGGCGAGGTTGGTTTGTCGGGTGAGATACGTTCTGTATCTCGTGTGGAATCTCGTGTTAGGGAGGCGTCACGCTTGGGCTTTAAGCGTTGCATCGTGCCATGCTCCTGCAAAAAGCTTTTAAAGGGCATAAATGATTTAGAAATTATTTATGTAAAAACCTTGAATGATGCATTAAATTATATATAAGATAAAAACACCGATATCGTTTGATATCGGTGTTTCCTTTTACTTTTTATGCTTGTAATAAATATTAAAGCCAATTTTGATTATTTCATCGGTTGCAAACATAATTACGGCAAACAGTACTATTAGTAACCACTGGTTAAGCGTTAGTGCTGCGAGACCGAAAAATGCAGATATGGGACTTAACATAATAATCAATAAAAGAACAACGCAAAGGGCGGAGCCAATGAAAATATTGCGGTGTTTTAAAATGTTACTATCTATGAGCATTTGCTCACTGTAGCTTGGGAAAATGTGCACAATTTGTAATATTGACAGGGTTGCAAGTGCCATGGTTTGTGCCGTTTTTGTATCAACACTTCTGCCAACGGCAAAGCCGATTAGTGTTAGCGTACAAATTATAATTGCTTGTAATAGTATGGTTATTGCCGATTTTGTCGTGAAAACACTGCGTTTCTTTTTAGCGTTCGTGTTAAGAACGGCGTCATCAGCCGGTGCTGTACCGAGCGCCAAGCAGGGAAGTATATCGGTAATAAGGTTAATAAGCAACAGCTGAGGGGCAATTAACATAGGTTCTGAAAACAGTAGAACTCCGATGAGCAACACCAATAATTCACCAAGGTTACAACTTAAGAAGTAGTAAATAATATTCTTAATTTTATCGAAGAGATTTCTTGCATTTTTAATTACATTGAGTAGTGTTGAAATCCTGCCGTTTGATACAATTACATCGGCAGCATTTCTTGCAACATCGGTAGCGGTTTCATCTATCGCAAAACCAATATCTGCTTTGCGTAGCACAGGTGCATCGGTGCTCTTACTACCCGTTACCGCAACCGTTTCGTTGTTGTGCATAAGTGATTTAACAATACGGTAGCGGTCGGCATCATCAATTCGTGCAAAAACGGCATAACCGGTAATTTCTCTGTCTAACTCTTCATCAGTTAGCTCCTTAAGCTGATTGCCGGTAGCACACATCATTCCATCGTGGAAGATTCCGATGCGTCTTGCAAGAACCTTTGCGGTAATTTCACTGTCACCCGTTGCCATTATGGTTTTAATTCCCGCTTCCTCACATTGCTCAACCGTTGCGATTATGTCACTGTCGGGCGCATCACTTAAACCGATAAAGCCCGAGAAGGTGAGGGAATGCTCTAAATTTTCGGCGCTGGGAATAGCGGGAAGCTCGGCTATTGGGCGGAATGCAACGGCTATTACACGAAGTCCTTCAGCTGCCATATTTTCATAAACGGTAGTCAGCTTATCGGTATCAACTCCGTTACAAAGCGGAATAATGCTTTCGGGTGCTCCTTTTACTATTACAAAAGGTCTGCCGTTTATCATATTAACACTTGTTATGCGGTGCCTAATATTATCAAACGGAATGTGAGCCAAAAGGGGATATGCATTAAGCAGTTGCTCACGCTCGGCAAACTCAAATTTGCTGCAAAACTCGAACAGCGCCTTTTCGGAAGAGTCTAAAATAATATGGGATGAGTTATCGGAATTATTTACACCGTTTCCGCAAACGAGTGCGAGCTTGGCGGTAAGTACTGCTCCAGCGCCCGGGTTCTCCACTAAATCACTCTTAATTTCACTACCATCAAATATTTGCTCAACCGACATATCATCGGGGGTTAAAACACCGGTTTTATCAGCGCAAATCAGTGAAATATCGGCGGCCTTTTCAAGGGAGGATAATCTATTGAATATAATACCTTTGCTACTAAGTTCCTTAAATGCCGCCCATATAACCAATGTGGTGGTTATGGGTAATGTTTCGGGAACAGCGGTAATTATTATCGGCAAGGTATTAAAAATGGAATCACATACAAACAACGCAAAGTTAAGTTCAGTTTTGGTGATGCTTACAAGCATCAAAACCAAGAAAATAAGTGCCGAAGCTCCGAGGGCTATTGATAAAGAATATTTTTTAACCAGCTTAATTGTTTTGTCAAACGGTATATCACCGGAACTGTTTACTTTATTAAGCAGCCGTGTGCGTTCAATCTCGGTGTCCTTATCAATGTCGGTAACAATGGCTTTGGCACTACCGTGGGTTACAGAGCATCCTGCAAATACCATGTTGTTACGCATATTTATGGTTGCGATATCTTCTACTACGGCATTGCTTTCTTTTTCGACGTCTACTACCTCGTTTGTTAAGGTGTATTCATCACATCTGAAATTATCGGTTTCCAAAAGTCTTGCATCAACGGGAATGTAATCACCCTCACTCAGCAGTATAATGTCACCTAAAACGAGTAGGTCTGATGGAATCTTACAAACGTTACCATCACGCAAAACATTTACATTGCATCGGCGTATGCTTTTTACCTGTTTGCGAGAATCGGAAGCGTAATACTTTTGCAAGGCAAACGATACGCAGCTAAAAATCAAAATTATTATTGTTGTAACGTAAGGCCACCAAGCGTTATCGGTTGTTGCCGATAATATTGCGCACAAAACAGCAAGAACGGCAATAACAATAAATAGCGTTTTGCTCAGTTGCTTTGCTATAATCTTAAATATTTTTAAAGCAGGACCATCGACACCCTCTGTCTTTAAGGCATTCAATTCGTTTGCCTTTTGGGATGTAAGACCTGTTTGAGAGTCGGTACCAAAAAAGCTTAGTACCGCTTCCTTTTCGGAGCTATGCCAAATCATAATTTCCCTCCCAAAGAATTTTCAACAATATAATACTATATTTTTAAAAAATAATCAAGTTTTCAAAAAGTACTTTATTTATTTTTAAGGTTGTGGTATAATAATACATCATTATTTTGGAGTACGTTTATGGATTGGATAGAGGTTATTGTATCGGTCGAAACCGAGCATCTTGATAAAGCCGCCGCAATTTGTAATATGGTGGTTTCACACGGTATTTATATTGAGGATTATTCTGATTTAGAGCAGGGCGCAAGGGAGATAGCACATATAGATTTAATTGATGAAGCGCTACTTTGCAAGAACCGAAATAAAGGTTTAATCCATATTTATATTTCAAATGAGTATAACGCCGAGGAATCGGTGCAGTATATATCCGAGCGTTTGAAGGCAGAAAAAATCGAGCACGAAATAGCTTTAGATGGTGTTAATGATGCCGATTGGGCTGATTCTTGGAAAAAGTATTTTAAGATAACCCCAATAGGTGAGCGCCTTGTTATTTGTCCTGAGTGGGAAGGATACCAAAGCTCTGATAATAAGGTTGTCCTAAAAATTGACCCCGGTGCAGCTTTTGGTACTGGCACCCACGCCACAACCTCGCTTTGCCTTGAGATTTTACAGGATTATGTAAAAACGGGTGATACAGTGCTTGATATTGGCAGCGGTAGCGGTATACTCAGCATTGCCGCTGTTCTCCTTGGAGCTGACAGTGCCGATGGTGTAGATATTGATGCGACGTCGGTTAAGGTTGCGGGTGAAAATGCTTTACTAAACGGTGTAGCCAATAAAACAAATTATATATGCGGTGATTTAGCCGGAAAAATTAACGGTAAATATAATATTATTTGTGCAAACATTGTAGCCGATATTATTATGCGCCTAAATAGTGATATTAAAGATTATATGGCTGAGAATGCGGTTTACATAACATCAGGTATAATTGATATACGAGCCCAAGAGGTAAAAGAAAGCTTTGAAAAAAATTCGCTTGAAATTATTAAGGAAGTAAGGCGAGATAACTGGTATGCTTTCGCATTAAAGCTACAGGAGGCAACCGATGCTTGAGTTTGAAGAGTTACGACTTAAATTACAGGGCTATTTTAATGAGCTTTGTGATTTAAAGGATGCAATTGATTATTTTGGTGTAAAAAAGAATATTGCTGAGCTTGAACAGGCGGCGTCTGCCGATGGCTTTTGGGATGATATTGAAAATTCGCAAAAAATACTGCAGCTTACAAGCCGCCAGCGTGAAAAGGTTAATAAGTATGATTCTTTGGAGTCGGCATATAATGATGCGCTTACAATGATAGAATTAGCCAATGAGGCAGAGGATATCTCGATGCTTGAAGAGGTGTCGGTTATGGTGGAGGATTTCATCAGCGGTCTTGATGCGGCTCGACTTGAAACCTTGCTAAAAGGCGAGTATGATGCCAACAACGCAATTCTAACCTTCCATGCGGGTGCGGGGGGCACCGAAGCGCAGGACTGGAACGAGATGCTTGTGCGTATGTATACCCGCTGGGCAGAGCGACACAATTTTAAAGCAAGTATGCTCGATTTTCTTGATGGTGAGGAAGCGGGGCTTAAAAGCGCAGTTTTGTTAATTGAGGGTGTTAATGCCTATGGTTATATGAAAAGCGAAAGTGGAGTTCACCGTTTGGTTAGAATATCCCCGTTTGATTCTTCAGGCAGACGGCATACGTCCTTTGCATCTATTGAGGTTATGCCCGAAATTAGTGATGACACACCCGTTCAAATCAATCCCGAGGACCTAAAGGTAGATACCTACCGTTCGGGCGGTGCGGGTGGACAGCACGTTAACAAGACCGAATCGGCGGTTCGTATAACACATATTCCCACAGGCATTGTTGTTGCCTGTCAAAATGAGCGCAGTCAGCATCAAAACAGGGAAGTGGCAATGAAGATGCTCAAATCCAAGCTCATTGAGATTAAAGAGCGAGAGCATCTTGATAAAATTGAGGATATAAAGGGTGTGCAGAAGGAGATTGCTTGGGGTTCTCAAATAAGGTCCTATGTATTTATGCCCTACACCTTGGCTAAAGACCATAGAACAGGTTTTGAATCTGGTAATATCGGCGCCGTTATGGATGGAGATATTGATGGCTTTATAAATGCTTATTTAAAAGCTGATTCTTTAGGACAGTTGAATAAATAGTTTAAGGAGAAAGATTATGAAAAAGATTATTGCATTATCACTGGCATTGCTTATGCTGTTCAGCTTTGCAGGGTGCAAGAAAAAGGACATAGACCCAGCTGTCACAGCAGGTAAAAAGGGAGACCGTATTAGCTATAATTATAATATGTCCAAATACATTTCGTTAGGCACATATAGCGGTATATCGGTTGATAAGTCGTCTGATAGCTATAAGGGTTATTATGACACAGAGTTTGAAACACTTGTGGCAAATAAAAATGCATACAACTTTATTAAAGAAGGCAAGTTAGCCAAGGACGATACCGCCATGATAGAGTATGTAGGTAAAATTGACGGCAAGGAATTTCAGGGTGGCACCAGCGAAGCGGAGGGTGCATTGGTTTTAGGTTCGGGTCAGTTTATTCCCGGCTTTGAGGATGCGCTTATCGGCAAGGAAATCGGTAAAACCGCTGTAATTAACTTAAACTTCCCCGATGACTACGACCAAACAACATATTTTGCGGATGATAAAGACCAAAAAAACGGATTTAATTTGAAGGGTAAGGCGGTTGAGTTTACAGTTAAGGTGAACTCGGTACGTGAGTTGCCCGAAATCAATGATGAAACGGCGACTAAGCTCGGCTACGGCACAAAGGATGCCTTGGTAAAATATCTTGATGAAGTAGCAACCGAGAACTGTGTTCTTGCAACCTTGTTCAACTCTAAGGAATTAGCGGTAAAATCATATCCCGAGACCGAAAAGGCAAGATACGATGCACAGTATAATGAGATGTATGCACAGGCAGAGCAAACGGCAACAGATTATAACAAACAGAATGGCACGGCAGCTACTGCTGATGATGTTTTGTATAGCTGGTACGGACAAACAAGCGAGCAGATAAAGAGCTATTTTGATAGCTTGGTAACACAAGAAATGGTTATGTTTGCGATATTTGATGCCGAGGGGCTTTCCTATACAGAGGAAGAATATAACGGGTATTTGGAAGAAATCGCAAAATTTAACTCAACATCCGAGCAAATTGTAACAGTTGATGATATCAAAGAGAATAATGAAGCTTGGCAATTAGAAGCGGGTATGATATTCAAGGTTGCTACAAAGTATCTAGTTAAATCGGCAACAGTTAAATAATGGTTTTTGAGATAATTAAAACGGCTGATGTAAACGCTGATGATTTAAAAGAGTGTTTCTATTCTTTATGTGAGGAAGAAAAGCAACGTATATTGAGTAAAACCAAGCTCGAGCTGCAAAAGAACTCATTGGTGGGTATGTATGCTGTAAAAAAAGGACTAAAAGAGCATTTTGGTATTGAGAATCCGCAAATTTTAAGACAAAAAAACGGAAAGCCGTATTTGAAAGGAAATGAAATATTTTTTAGCATATCTCATACGGCAGATACACTCGCAGTTGCTTTTTCACTTCATCCCGTTGGTATTGATATTGAATATCCACGAGAGTGTTCACCTTTAGTGTGCAAAAGAATGTTTACTGAGTCAGAAAAAATATATGCCGAGCAAAGCAATATAAATTTCACGAGAATTTGGACACTAAAAGAGGCGGCTGTTAAGGCAATGGGCGAGGGGATAGCCGATGCTCAAAAATACAGCTTTGTTCTTTACGGTGAAGAACTGCGCTCAAATATTGATAATGCTCACATCACCCAAAAAACAAAAAATGATTTAATAATCTCTATTTTCGAACTGAAATAAAGGTACAAACCGACCTCTATAAAGACGGGGCGGTTTGTTTCTTTTTATAAGGAAATATATATATATTAAAAAAATATTAAAAAAATTCCAAAAAGGACTTGACTATTTGAAAAATATGGAATATAATACTAAATTACTGATGATGGGTTAATATGCGGTTATTTTTGGCTATTTTCGAAAAATAGGCAGTTTCGCACTTAATTTTCCATCAGATATTGTATGTAGTGCAATCGAAAAAAACGGTTGTATAAATTTAAGAGGAGTGAAAGTTAACCTATGGAGTCTACAGCAATGGTAAAGCCTGTCCAGCTGGGTAAAAACACTCGTATGAGTTTTTCAAAAATCGATGAAGTTATCGATATGCCTAACCTCATTGAAATTCAGAAAGATTCATACAAATGGTTTGTAGAAGAGGGTATGAAGGAAGTATTTAAGGAAATGTCCTCCATAACCGACTATACCGGCAATCTGGTTTTAGATTTTATTGATTACAGATTTGAAACCACGCCCAAGTATAGTATTACAGAATGCAAAGCACGTGATACAACATATTCGGTGCCGCTTCGAGTTACTGCTCGCCTTATCAATAATGATACCGGCGAAATCAAGGAAAGCGAAGTGTTTATGGGCGATTTCCCACTTATGACCGAATCTGGCACCTTTGTTATAAACGGTGCAGAACGTGCGGTAGTTTCACAGCTCGTTCGTTCTCCAGGTGCTTATTTCGATGAGAGAGCCGACGAAAAAACCGGTAAAAAGCTGTTTAGCTCCACCATTATTCCTAACCGTGGTGCGTGGCTTGAATACGAAACCGATTTAAACGATGTTATATATGTAAGAATTGATAAAAACCGTAAGCTGCCTATAACCACATTTGTACGTGCTCTCGGTATTGGCAGCAATGAGGAAATCCGTGCCCTTTTAGGTGATGATAAAAAGCTCAACGCAACCTTTGATAAGGATGCAACAACCAACACCGATGATGCACTTATCGAGGTTTACAGAAAGCTTCGCCCGGGTGAACCTGCAACGGTAGAGGGTGCTTATAACTATATTGCACAGTTGTTCTTTGATGCGCACAGATATGATTTATCTCGTGTGGGCAGATATAAGTACAATAAGAAGCTGTCCCTTGCTTCAAGACTTGTTGGCAAGACCCTCGCACGTCCCGTGGCTGACCCCATGACAGGCGAAATTCTTGCTGATGCAGGGGATGTTCTTAATAAGGAACAGGCATTGCAGCTTCAAAAGAAGGGTGTAATGGAGGTATATATCAGCGTTATAGATACTGAGGGAATAAAGGACGAAATTAAGGTTCTTTCAAACGGCATGGTTGATATTAAGAACTTTATTGATTTTGATGTTACCGACCTTGGCATAAACGAGGATGTTAGCTTTAATGTGCTTAAGGAAATTCTCGAGAATAATCAGACTCAAGAGGATATCCGTGAGGCCATCAGCGTAAGCGTTGATAGACTTATTCCCAAGCACATAATTGTTGATGATATTTTTGCAACAATTAACTACTTTATGAATTTGTCACATTCGGTTGGCAATATTGATGATATTGACCATCTTGGCAACCGTCGTATCCGTTCGGTTGGCGAGCTTTTACAGAACCAATTCCGTATTGGCTTTACCCGTATGGAGCGTGTTGTTCGTGAAAAGATGACCCTACAGGCACAGGACGTCGATGTAATCACTCCTCAGTCACTAATCAATATTAGACCTATTGCTGCAGCAATCAAGGAGTTCTTTGGCTCCTCGCCGCTGTCACAGTTTATGGACCAGACCAACCCGCTTTCCGAGCTTACACACAAGCGTCGTTTGTCAGCGCTCGGTCCCGGTGGTTTGTCTCGTGACCGTGCTTCCTTTGAGGTGCGTGACGTTCACTATACACACTATGGTCGTATGTGTCCGATTGAAACACCTGAAGGTCCTAACATCGGTCTTATCTCTTATCTTGCAACCTTTGCAAGAATCAATGAATATGGCTTTATTGAGGCACCGTTCCGTAAGGTTGATAAAGCAACAGGTCGTGTGCTTGATGAGGTTGTATATATCACGGCAGATGAAGAGGATGATTATGTAGTTGCTCAGGCAAATGAACCGCTAGATGCAAAGGGCAATTTTGTAAACGCCAAGGTTCACGCTCGTTTTCAGGACCGCTTCCTTGAAACAGACCCTTCCGAAATCGACCTTATGGACGTTTCTCCGAAAATGGTAGTATCGGTAGCAACTGCTATGATTCCGTTCCTTGAAAATGATGATACCAACCGTGCACTCATGGGCTCAAACATGCAGAAGCAGGCAGTGCCGCTTCTTGTTACCGAAAGTCCTATTGTTGCAACAGGTATGGAATATAAGGCAGCTATCGATTCGGGTGTTGTAGTTATTGCTGAACGTGCAGGTACTGTAGTTTCAGTTTCTGCTGACAGCATAAAAATTAAAACATCTCGTGGTAGCATTGATGAGTATAATCTTATCAAGTTCTTGCGTTCCAACCACGGAACCTGTATAAATCAAAAGCCCATCGTATCTCTTGGTCAAAAGGTTGCCAAGGGAGAGGTTATTGCTGACGGTCCTGCCACCGATAACGGTGAAATAAGTCTTGGCCGTAACGCTCTCATTGGATTTATGACTTGGGAGGGCTATAACTACGAGGATGCTGTTTTGATTAACGAAAAGTTAGTCAGAGAAGATATGTATACCTCTATTCATATTGAGGAATATGAAATCGAGGCAAGGGATACTAAGTTAGGTCCCGAGGAAATTACAAGAGATATACCCAACGTTGGTGAGGATGCGCTTAAAGACCTTGATGAGCGTGGTATTATTCGTATCGGCGCCGAGGTTACTGCAGGTGATATTCTTGTCGGTAAGGTAACACCTAAGGGTGAGACCGAGCTTACCGCTGAAGAGCGTTTGCTTCGTGCAATCTTCGGTGAGAAGGCAAGGGAAGTAAGAGATACCTCTTTGCGTGTTCCCCATGGTGAATATGGTACGATTGTTGATGTTAAGGTGTTCTCTCGTGAGAATGCTTCGGAATTAAGCCCCGGTGTAAACCTTGTTGTTCGTTGCTATATCGCACAGAAACGTAAGATTTCTGTTGGTGATAAGATGGCAGGACGTCACGGTAACAAGGGTGTTGTCTCCCGTATACTTCCGAGCGAGGATATGCCTTTCTTACCCGATGGTACACCGCTTGATATAGTTCTTAACCCCTTGGGCGTTCCGTCCCGTATGAACATCGGTCAGGTGCTTGAGGTTCATTTGGGCTATGCCGCCAAGGCGCTCGCTTGGAAGATTTGCACACCGGTATTTGATGGTGCGCACGAATCTGATATTCGTGAATGCTTTAAAATGGCAGGACTACCCGAGGATGGTAAGGTACAGCTTTATGATGGCCGTACCGGTGAGCCGTTTGATAACCGTGTAACAGTCGGCTATATGTATTATCTCAAGCTTCATCACTTGGTTGCTGATAAGATTCACGCCCGTTCAACCGGTCCGTACTCGCTTGTAACTCAGCAGCCGCTTGGCGGTAAGGCACAGTTCGGCGGTCAGCGTTTCGGTGAAATGGAGGTTTGGGCACTCGAAGCATACGGTGCTGCATACACCCTCCAAGAAATTCTTACCGTTAAGTCGGACGATGTTGTTGGTCGTGTTAAAACCTACGAATCTATCGTTAAGGGACTTAACGTTCCAAAAGCAGGTATTCCTGAATCATTCAAGGTTCTTATTAAGGAATTGCAGTCTTTGGGACTTGATGTTAAGGTTCTTGATAGCGATAACGCAGAGATAGATTTGAAGCAAAGCTTTGAAGAGGATGATGATTTAGGACTCATTCCTGTCGACTATGAGCCGGAATTCTCCGAGCAAAAGGTTGTTGACACACTTGAGGGCTTTGGCTTACAGGATGAAACCGGAGAAGACATTGTTGAATCAAATGGCGATGATTTCGCTTCTGAAAACGAGAATTATTAAGGAGGATTAGGCAAATGGAAGGTATTGAATTTGAATCAATTAAGATTGGCTTAGCATCTCCTGAAAGAATCAGAAGTTGGTCGCAGGGTGAAATAACCAAACCTGAAACTATCAATTACAGAACCCTTAAGCCCGAACCGGGCGGACTTTTCTGCGAAAGCATTTTCGGACCCACTAAGGACTGGGAGTGCCATTGCGGAAAGTATAAGCGCATTCGTTATAAAGGTAAAATATGTGAACGCTGCGGAGTTGAAATTACACGTGCAAAGGTACGTCGTGAGCGTATGGGTACCATTGAATTGGCAGCTCCTGTTTCACATATATGGTACTTCAAGACAATTCCATCACGTATGGGCTTGGTTTTGGATGTATCCCCAAAAGCGCTTGAACAGGTTCTTTATTTCTCACAGTATATCGTAATTGACCCGGGCGATACTCCGCTTGAGAAGAAACAGCTTCTCAACGAAAAACAGTATCAGGATATGCGTGAAAAGTATGAAAACGACTTTAGAGCAGGTATGGGTGCCGAGGCAATTAAGGAATTACTTTGTGAAATTGACCTTGATGCTGCTTGTGGTGAACTTCGTGAGGAGCTTGAAACAGCTACCGGTCAAAGACGTGTGCGTATATTCAAGCGCCTTGAGGTGCTTGAAGCATTCCGAGCTTCAGGTAACCGCCCTGAATGGATGATACTTGATGTTCTGCCGGTTATTCCGCCGGATTTACGTCCGATGGTACAGCTTGATGGCGGACGCTTCGCAACGAGTGACTTAAATGACCTTTATCGTCGTGTTATTAACCGTAACAACCGTTTAAAGAGACTTCTTGAACTTGGTGCTCCTGATATAATTGTGAGAAACGAAAAGAGAATGCTGCAGGAGGCAGTGGATGCCCTCATTGATAACGGTAGAAGAGGCAAGCCCGTAACAGGTCCTAACAACCGTGCGTTAAAATCTCTTTCGGATATGCTTAAAGGTAAGCAGGGACGCTTCCGTCAAAACCTTCTCGGTAAACGTGTTGACTATTCAGGTCGTTCGGTTATCGTTGTTGGTCCTGAGCTTAAGATGTATCAGTGCGGTTTACCTAAGGAAATGGCGCGTGAGCTCTTTAAGCCCTTTGTTATGAAACGTCTTGTTGAAACCAAGATAGCTCAAAATATTAAATCGGCAAGAAAGATGGTTGACCGTGCTTCTACTGAAATCTGGGATGCACTCGAAACGGTTATTAAAGAGCATCCGGTGCTTTTAAACCGTGCTCCCACACTTCATAGACTTGGTATTCAAGCGTTTGAACCCGTTCTTGTTGAAGGTAAGGCATTAAAGCTTCACCCGCTTGCTTGTACAGCTTATAACGCCGACTTTGACGGCGACCAAATGGCAGTTCACGTACCGCTTTCAGCCGAGGCACAGGCCGAAGCACGTTTCTTAATGCTTTGCGCTAACAACCTCTTAAAGCCGTCTGACGGTAAGCCCGTTGCGGTGCCAACTCAGGATATGGTTCTCGGTTCCTATTATCTTACATTAGTTAAGACTGATGAGCCGGGTGCTAACAAGGTGTTCCGCAATAAAGACGAAGCAATTATGGCGTATAATGACGGTGTTGTGGGCTTACACGCACCGATTCGTGTTCGCTTTGAAAAGGATGGCAAGTCTCAGCTTGTTTGGTGTACAGTAGGTTTCATAATATTTAATGAAGCTATACCTCAAGATTTGGGCTTTGTAAATCGTAGCGATGAAAAACACGCACTTGACCTTGAGTGGTGCTTCGGTCTTAAGGATGCAACCAAAACGATGGTTGAGAGTAATGATGACATCATTCAAAACAAGGTTGGCAAGAAGCAGCTTGGTAAAATTATCGACCGTTGTATTGCTAAACACGGTACAAGTGATTCGGCAATAGTTCTTGATAATGTAAAGGCAACCGGCTTTAAGTACTCAACAAAGGGTGCTGTTACAGTTGCGGTTATTGATGCGGTAATTCCCGAAATGAAGAAGGAAATCATTGCAGAGGCCGAGAAACAAATAGATGCCGTTACCAAAAAGTTTAAGCGTGGTCTTATCAGCGATGAAGAGCGTAGCAGCTTGATTATTAAAATTTGGAACCAGGCAACAGAGGATGTTGCCGATGCACTTAAGGGCAACCTTGATGAGTTTAACCCCATCTTTATGATGGCAGACTCGGGTGCTCGTGGTTCTATGAGCCAGATTCGTCAGCTCGCAGGTATGCGTGGACTTATTGCCAATACCGCAGGTAAGGTTATTGAAGTACCGATTCGTGCTAACTACCGTGAAGGTCTTAACGTACTTGAATACTTCATTTCCTCACGTGGTGCTCGTAAAGGTCTTGCCGATACCGCTTTGCGTACGGCTGACTCGGGTTATTTAACCCGTCGTCTCGTTGATGTTTCCCAAGATGTTATCATTTGTGATGATGATTGTGGAACAACGGTAGGTCTTACAGTTTCTGATATTAAGGATGGCAACCATACTCTTGAAACTATGGAAGAACGCCTTATCGGTAGATTCCTGTTAGACCCGTTTGTCGATGAGAAAACAGGTGAGGTTATTGTTCCAAATGACAGAATGATGACCGAAGAGGATGCGCAAAAGATTATCGATACCGGTGCTACAAGCGTTGTTATCCGTTCGATTCTTACCTGCCATTCACATCACGGCGTATGTAAAAAGTGCTACGGTGCTAACCTTGCAACCGGCAAGCCGGTTACAACGGGAGAAGCGGTTGGTATTATTGCTGCTCAGTCTATCGGTGAACCCGGTACACAGCTTACAATGAGAACCTTCCATACCGGTGGTATCGCAAGTACCGAGGATATTACCCAAGGTTTGCCACGTGTTGAAGAGTTGTTTGAAGCACGTAGACCTAAACGTTGCGGTCTTATTGCTAAAATTGATGGTACTGTTCGTATTTCCGAGGAGAAAAAGAGCAAGGTTATTATTATAAATAATCCTGAAACTCTTGAGGAAGAGAAGGTTGGTATTCCTTACGGCATAACTCCGCTTGTTAACGACGGTGATGTTGTAAAGGCGGGCGACTCACTTATCTCAGGTGCTAAGTATCCGCAGGATATTTTGGAAGCACAGGGTGCTGAGGCCGTTCAAAAATATATCATTGCTGAAATTCAAAATGCTTATCGCACACAGGGTGTTGATATCAACGATAAGCACATTGAGGTAATTATCAGACAAATGATGAGCAAGTATGAGGTCGTAAATCCCGGCTCTACCGATTTGTTGCAGGGAACAAAATACAACTTCTCCGAAATCGATGTTGCCAATAAAGCAATTATGGCACGCATTGAGGCAGGGGAGGAGGATTTAACTCTTGCAGAGTTCAAGCCGACATTGCTTGGTATTACAAAAGCATCTCTTGCTACAGACTCGTTCTTATCTGCCGCTTCCTTCCAAGAAACCACAAGAGTTCTTACCGACGCAGCTATTAAGGGTAAGGTTGACCCGCTGTTCGGTCTGAAGGAAAATGTTATTATTGGTAAGCTCGTACCCGCAGGTACAGGTATGCGTTCAAAGGAGATTATAGCTGAAAACGAATATCTTAAGGACTATGCCGATGATATAGTGCAACAATTAGCTGAATAATTTTAATATAACACCGATTTTGTGCTTGACAAAGCATAGAATCGGTGTTATTATATGGTAGTGTGTGGAATTATGCCATATGCAAATTTTTGACAAGGAGGTGCGATATGCCAACCTTTAACCAGTTAGTTCG
>JAZRRG010000054.1:0-1648 GCA_045650565.1 Acutalibacteraceae bacterium
TAGCATTGTTTTATACGGCGTGTGTAAAAAATTATCTGTAGTAGAAATTAATGAAATTCTCTATGAATACGGCTTGGAAACCTTGGGGTAGTTAATAATGAAAAAATGTCCTAAATGTAAGGCAGATATCCAAGAAGAAGCACGGTTTTGCCTTTATTGCATGACCTCGTTTGAGGAAAAGCAAACTATTGAAAACAAAGAGGAAAACAACAAACGGTGGCTGATTATCATTGCCGCCGTTTTAGTGCTTGTTCTTATTGTTGCTTGTATCTTCTTATTTACTCAAAAAGATAGCCAGGCAAATGGAGAAAATGATACTTCTTCAATTTCATCTATTAGTAGCGATTTGGATACTTCTGACGATAACAACAAAATAGCATCCGAACAACAAAATAGCGAATCGCAAGGCAATGAAACATCTACCCCTACAAGCAGTAATCAAACACAAGCCTCATCAAAAAACGAGGGCAGCACCAATAATAATTCCGGAAATACAACGGCCAATAACACATCTACAAATAGCAGTTCACAGAATAGTACTACAAATAATACGTCTACAAACTCCACAACGAGCGGTACAAAAACCGAAACCGATAGTTCTAATACTAGCTCTTCAACATCTACCACAACTACACCTTCACAGACCACAACGGTTACCTATGCTTATCGAGATGCCAAGTACGGTGATGATTTTTCTGTCAGCGCCAATTTAGAAAATGCTGTTGTTATAACAGGTGTAAAAACGACCGCTGCGGATGGCAAATACATAATTCCTGAAACATTAGACGGCAAAAAAGTAGTAGCTATTATGGCATTGGCTTTTTGTGATGACAATATCAGCAGCACCGTTAAAACCGTTGTTGTTCCGTCATCGGTTAAAACTATTTGGAACAATGCTTTTGCAAATTGTTATAACCTGACCGACATTTATTTTAAGGGCAACTCCATTTATACCGAATCAAATGCGTTCCCCGAAAAATCAAAACGTAATGGCACAGTAACCATTCACTGTTCAGCAAATTGCAGCGATAGAAATTACAGATACTATAAGAACAGTGCATCATACTATGATGCCGAGTATAAAGAATGGAACGGTTAAAGTTATGACAAGAGATGAGTATTTAACCGAAATTTTTAAGGCTTATTCTTTAGTATCTGTTCTGAGTGATAAAAACGAGTGCAAGGTATTAAAACTTAAAAACAAAGAGCATAACAAATATATTGTTGCGCGAAGTTTCCCTAAATCAATTAGCGCATATGAAGAACTTTATTCTATAAACTGCGCAAATCTGCCACTTATCTATGACGTTATCACTTTAGATGATGGGCAGATAGTATTAGAGGAGTTTATCGAAGGCGTTACCATAGCAGAGGTTATGGAGAGCGGAAAGTATCATTATATGGGAACTCGTAAGGTTTTGCGGTCCGTCTGCAATGCGTTAACCGTGCTTCACGAACGTGGTATTATCCACCGTGATGTGAAACCTGAAAACGTTATGATAGCTAAAGACGGCAGGGTTGTTTTAATTGATTTCAATGCAGCTCGCAAAATTTCTTTTGCCAGCAAAGATACCGTTATAATGGGTACGGTTGGCTATGCCTCACCCGAGCAATTAGGCGTAGCACAAAGCGATGCCAGAACAGATAT
>JAZRRG010000055.1:0-20893 GCA_045650565.1 Acutalibacteraceae bacterium
GGTTGAGAAGGTTAGGTCCGGTAAAGTACGCCGTGCTAAGCTTTATTATCTTCGTGACAGAGTTGGTAAGGCCGCAAAGGTTAAGGAACTTATCGGTTAAAGTCGGAGGGCCAAGCGGTCTTAGGAAGACAAGACCTGATAACAACTCCTTGGCTCACAGAACGACATGGCTACGATCCGACTTGGTTGAGAAGGTTAGGTCCGGTAAAGTACGCCGTGCTAAGCTTTATTATCTTCGTGACAGAGTTGGTAAGGCCGCAAAGGTTAAGGAACTTATCGGTTAAGAGATTCTTAGAAAAGGGGACGTTGGTGCCGCTCATGCTATGTAAGAGCTGCCTTGTGTCTCCTTTTTTTACTTTTTGAATGGTAGCCAAAGCATTCAAACCCGAATCGGCCTAAAAGGGCGGTTTTAAGTTATCTTTTGGCTCTTTGTCGCACTTAGGCGACAGTCTTATGTGCTTCGCATCACCAAAATTTATTCAAAAAATCGCACCTTTTAGGTCGTAGAATTTTGTGATTAAAGGATTTTAGGGTTGGCGAGGCACAAAACACAGCAAATCCTGACGGATTTGCGAGTATTTTAACAAAGCCACAGCGTAAAATCCTTATCCCAAAATCTGATACGGGTTTGAATGCTTTGGCTAGGTGAAAGTTATGAATGATGCATTTGAATATGATTTTGAGGTGGATAATAATATTCAAGAGCCCGAACACAACAAAAAGCAAATAAATTTTAAAAAAGAGCTTTTTGAGTGGTTGGAAATTCTTGTGTCCGCCATTATTATTCTTGTAATTTTGTTTTCCTTTGTTTTTAAGGTAGTAACGATTAGCGGACCTTCTATGCAAAACACCTTATTTGATGGAGAAAAGGTTATCATTTCAAACATTGCTTATACTCCAACGCAAGGTGATATCGTGGTAATTTCACGAAATGCAAATAATATCACCAACCCATCGGATGCCAATACACCAATTATTAAGCGTGTCATTGCCACCGAGGGACAGGTGGTTGATATCAATTACCAAACGGGCAAAGTGTTTGTTGACGGCGTTGAGCTTGAGGAGGACTACACAAAAACACCAACCACATTAAAGGGAACGGTTGATTTTCCGGTTGTTGTACCCGAGGGCTGTGTTTTTGTTTTGGGTGATAATAGAAACAACTCAACCGACAGCCGTAATAAGACAATTGGCGAAAATGGTATGGTGGATACACGCCATGTGCTTGGCAAGGCGCTGTTTCGTATTTTTCCGCTTAATGGCTTTGGGGGACTTTACTGATGGACAATGAGCAAACAATTCAGTGGTTCCCCGGGCATATGACCAAAACAAAGCGTAAAATTGCCGAAATTTTACCGCTAATAGATGGCGTTGCCGAGGTAATTGATGCGAGGATTCCGCTGAGCAGTCGAAATCCTGATATTTTAGATATTGTAGGCAACAAGCCGAGAATAATTTTACTCAACAAAAGCGATATTGCAGACCCCGTTGTTACAAGCGAGTGGATAAACCACTTTAAAGAGCAGGGGATAGTTGCTATTGAGCTTGATTGTAAGACGGGCAGGGGCTTAAATAATTTTAAGGCGGCAGTAAAGCTGCGTTTAAAGGACAAGTTAGAGCAGTATAAAGCCAAGGGAATGACAGGAAAACCGCTTAGAATTATGGTGGTTGGTATACCCAATGTTGGTAAGTCATCTTTTATCAATAAAATTTCGGGAAACAATAAGGCGAAGGTTGAAAATCGACCGGGTGTAACACGAGGCAATCAGTGGTTTACCATTGATAAAGAATTAGAACTACTCGACACCCCCGGTGTGCTCTGGCCTAAATTTGACGATATGACGGTTGGCGAACATCTTGCCTTTACAGGCGCTGTAAAGGATGGGGTTCTTGATATTGAGTTACTGGCTGTTAGATTATTGGAGATTTTAACTGAGAATTATAGAGATTTATTGGTTGGACGTTACGGTGCGCTTGATTTCGATTGCGAACCGTATGAATTATTAGAGCAAATTGGCAAAAAACGAGGTATGGTAATTCGTGGCGGCGAAACCGATACGCTACGGGCATCAAGTATGTTGCTTGAAGAGTTCCGTAACTGTAAAATCGGTAAAATTTCGTTAGAGAGGGTAGAAAATGCCTGATTATACTTTTGAGCTTGAAGCAATAGATAATGGCTATAAAAGCATTTGTGGCGTTGATGAGGCAGGCAGAGGCCCACTTGCGGGTCCTGTGTGTGCAGCCGCAGTGATTTTGTCACCCGATACGGTGATTGAGGGACTTAATGATTCTAAAAAGCTTACCGAGAAAAAACGTGAACAGCTTTTTGATGTTATAAAAGAAAAAGCAGTTTCTTTTTCTATTGCTTTTGCATCGGTAGAGGAGATTGAAGAATTTAATATTCTCAATGCTACATATCTTGCAATGAACAGGGCTATTAACTCATTGCAAATATCGGCTGATTTTGCTATAATTGATGGTAATAGAATTCCTGTCGGCATAAAGGTTCAAGCCCTCCCGCTTGTGAAGGGCGATATGAAGTCGATGTCGGTAGCGGCAGCGTCGGTTTTAGCAAAGGTATCCCGTGATAGACTTATGCTTGAATATGATAAGGAGTATCCAGAGTATCGCTTTGAAAAGCACAAAGGATATGGCACCAAGGAGCATTACGCTGCAATAAAAGAAAACGGTATATGTTCTATACACAGAAAATCGTTTTTGAAGGGTATAATATGAAAAACAGTTCTGTAATCGGCAAAAACGCTGAGTTAATGGTGGCGGCACTGCTACGAAAAAATGGCGCCATTATATCTAAAATGAATTATCATTCAAGGTTTGGCGAAATTGATATAGTTGCCGAAACGAGAAAGCATATTATTTTTGTTGAAGTAAAGTTAAGAAAAAAGGACTCATTGGTATCACCCGCACAAGCGGTGGACTCATATAAGCAACAACGAATTCTTTTAACGGCTAAAGATTATTTATCAAAGGCACATATTAGTGAAGATTTGCAAGTCCGCTTTGATGTTGCAGAGGTTACATATGAGACCGATTATAACGGATGTATAAAATATCATTTAAATTATATTAAAAATGCTTTTTGATTCCGAGGGGGAAGTTAAGTGAATTATGTAAGTACAAGAAACAAGAGCATTAAGGTAAGTGCCTCACAGGCAATTTCACAGGGTATTTCAAAGGATGGCGGACTTTTCGTGCCTGAGGAAATACCGCAAATAAGCCCTGCTGAGTTTGATTACTTAAGTGGAGTGGATTATATTGAAAGAGCGGCGTTTGTCCTCAAAAAATATCTTACCGATTTTACCGAGGAAGAAATATATGCATGTGTTAAGGGTGCATATTCGGGCAGCTTTGAACACGATATCCCTGCTCCCATTGTAAAAACCAAAAACGGTGCAAATATTTTGGAGCTTTGGCACGGACCAACCTGTGCTTTTAAGGATTTGGCATTACAGCTTTTACCTTATTTGCTTACTACCTCCGCTAAAAAGGTAAGCGGTGGTAAAGAAATTGTTATTTTGGTTGCTACGAGTGGTGATACCGGTAAAGCTGCACTTGAGGGATTTTGCGATGTTGAAAACACTAAAATAATTGTGTTTTATCCAAGTGATGGCGTAAGTGCTATGCAAAAACTGCAAATGGATACACAAGCCGGTGAAAATGTTTGCGTTTGCGCAATTAACGGCAATTTTGATGATGCTCAAACGGGCGTTAAAAACATATTTACAAACAACCAAACCGCCAAGCTTTTAGAGAATAATAATATGCAGTTTTCAAGCGCCAACTCTATTAACTGGGGTAGACTTGTACCGCAAATTGTTTACTATGTATCTGCTTATTGCGATTTGTTGGCAAAGGGCGAAGATTTATCAAACGGCTTTAATGTAGTAGTACCTACGGGCAATTTCGGTAATATTTTAGCGGCTTACTATGCTAAAAAAATGGGTGTGCCCATAAATAAGCTTTTGTGTGCATCTAATGCAAACAATGTTTTAACCGATTTTATAAATACGGGCGTTTATGACCGTAACAGACAGTTCTTTACAACTATTTCGCCTTCAATGGATATTTTGATTTCAAGTAACCTTGAGCGTATGCTGTTTGAACTGTGCGGCAGAGATGATAAGCTCGTATCCGAACTACAAGATGAATTATCAAATAATGGCAGGTATACGGTATCAAAGGAGCTTCACAATAAATTTAAAGAGGTTTTCTTTGGCGCTTGTTGTGATGATAACGATACTAAAATTACCATCAACAAATATTTTAAGGAATTTGATTATCTTTGCGATACTCATACGGCGGTTGCGCTTAATGTGTATGATTATTACATTGCAACCACTGCCGATGCTCGTCCAACAGTAATCGCTTCTACTGCATCACCCTATAAGTTCGCTACAAGCGTTTTAGAGGCGTTAGGTGAGCAATTGCCCGAGGGCGAGTTTGAAACGGTTAAAAAGTTATCAAGTGTTACGGGCACCACTATTCCGAAGCCCCTTGCAGCACTTGAGAATGCAGTGCCAAGGTTCAAAAATATTTGTGAAAAGCAGGATATGACCTCATTCGTTTTGAAAACACTTGGAATTTAAGTTTTATGTAGAAATACCCTGCGTTTTGCAGGGTATTAGATTTGATTAGTTCTTTTCGGTGTAGGTTCTGCAATAGTGGACATCATCGCATTTACAGTTGTTGTTATCGTAGCACGAAACCTTAATTGTACCCGCTACACATGTGTCTCCCGTAGCGTGATACTTACAGTTTTCAACATTGCAAACTATACCGTTAATTTTGTTTTCTGTCATAATGTTTCTCCTTAAAGAATATTTGACCTATCGGTCATTTTTAGTATTCCCCAAATCACATTTTTATTCAGTATAACGGAGGTGATTTTTCTGGCTTTATATACTATTTCCGATTTACATCTTTCCTTCTCGTGTGATAAACCAATGGACATTTTTAAAGGTTGGGAAAATCATACCGAAAGGATAAAAGCAAATTGGAACCGTTTGGTAACAAATGAAGATACCGTTGTGTTACCGGGTGATTTTTCCTGGGCGCTCAAATTAGAAGATACTATAGAAGATTTTCGATTTTTAGATAGCTTAAACGGTAAAAAAATTCTTTTAAAGGGTAACCATGATTTATGGTGGCAAACCAAGAAAAAAACCGAGGAATTTTTAATCAAAAATAAGATTGACAGCGTTAAAATTTTATTTAACGAAGCGTATCTTATTGATGGCTTTGCGGTATGTGGTACTCGTGGCTGGTTTTATGACTGCAAGGAAACCGATAAAAAGGTTTTAAATAGGGAGGTTGGTCGCCTCGAAACATCTATAAAGGCAGCAGAAGCGCTGTCAGCTCCACTTGCAGTTTTTTTACATTATCCTCCCGTGTACGGAGAATATGTGTGTCAAGAAATAATAGAAGTTTTAAAAAATCACAATGTAAAAAAGGTTTATCACGGACATATTCACGGTGCGGGCTTTAACAATGCAAGAGAAGAGTTTGATGACATTGAATTTCGTCTTGTTTCGTGCGATTGCAACAACTTTATACCAATTAAGGTGACATAATTTTATTTATTTTAATTATTTTTATATTTTTTTAAAAAATGGGTGGAAATATTTTCTTAACTGTGTTATATTATTATGAGATAAAATCTGCGGAGGTTTAAAGTTATGAGTTTAAAATCATCAAAAAAGGTTGATACCAATAGGTATGAACTGGAAATCACAATCGATAAGGAAAAATTCGCCGAGGCCGTTATGCAGGCATATCGCAAGGTTGTTAAGACCATAAATGTTCCCGGCTTTAGAAAAGGCAAGGCACCTAAAAACATTATCGAAAAAATGTATGGCGAAAGCGTTTTCTATGAGGATGCTTTAGATATTATCTACCCCGAGGCAGTTGAGGGCGCAATTAACGAGGCAGGTCTTAAATTCGTTGATGACAAAATTGACTTTGATTTAGTATCAATTGGTAAAGACGGTGTTGAGTTTAAGGTAAAAATCACCGTTTATCCTGAGGTTACTCTTAAAGATTACAAGGGTATTGAGGTTGAGAAGAAATCTGTTTCTGTTACCGCAAAAGAGGTTCAAGAGGAGCTTAATCGCTTGGCGGAGCGTAATGCAAGAATGATTTCGGTTGAAGACCGTGCTGCCGAGATGGGCGACACAGCGGTTATCGATTTTGAGGGCTTTGTTGATGGCGTTGCATTTGAAGGCGGCAAGGGTGAAGCATTTTCACTCGGTCTCGGCTCGGGACAGTTTATTCCCGGCTTTGAAGAGCAGGTTGCAGGTCATAACATCGGCGAAGAATTTGATGTTAATGTTACATTCCCTGAGGAATATCAGGCAGAGGAATTAAAGGGCAAGGCAGCCGTATTTAAGGTTAAACTTCACGAAATCAAAAAACGTGAGTTACCTGCTATCGATGATGAGTTTGCAAAGGATGTTAGCGAATTCGATACACTTGATGAGCTTAAAAAGGATATCAAGGCCAAGGCATTAGAGCGCAAGAAAAAGGCGGCCGATGAGCAGGTTGAAAATGATATTCTCGATAAGGTGGTTTTAGGCATGGAAGCCGAAATTCCCGAAGCTATGATTACAAATCGTGTTAAGCAAATGGTTCAGGATTTCGCATATCGTTTGCAAATGCAGGGTATGAACCTTGAAACCTATATTAAATATACTGGCTCCGATTTGGCTGAGTTTGAAAAGACCTTCCGTCCAGGTGCTGAAAAACAGGTTAAAATGCGTTTAGCACTTGAAAAGATTGTTGAACTCGAAAATATTGTTCCGACCGACAGTGATGTTGAAGAACAAATTGAAAAGATGGCTAAAGACTACGGTGTTTCGGTTGAAGAGGTTAAAAAAGCAGTGCCCGCCTCTGAAATTGCTAAGGATTTAGCGGTAAACAAAGCGATTGACTTGATTAAGGAAACCGCTGTGATAACCGACACAAAAAAGAGCACAGCTAAAAAGACAACCGCAAAGAAAACAGATGATAAAGCGGAATAATTGATTAGCTTTAAAAATATTTGTTAATAATAATGATTGTAGTTAGTCGAAGCGCTTTTAAGCGTTTTGACTAGCCACTTTTAAAGTGGCTACAGCAAAATCAAATTATATCATTTGATTTTGCACAACATTCATTGCAATGGTTAATGTCAAATTTTCTTTGAAAATTTGTCGTAAAATCAACGATTTATGTCGAAACATATATGTTTCGACTAACCTTAACCATTATAATGATTGTAGTTAGTCGAAGCGGTGAAGCGATTTGCCGCTTCGATATATAATCTTTAAAAGTACTTTTACGGAGGTTTATATTTATGGATATGAGTTTTATTCCTTATGTTGTTGAACAAACAAGCAGGGGAGAGCGTTCTTATGATATCTTTTCTCGTTTGCTTAACGACCGAATTGTTATGCTTTGCGACCAGGTTAACGATACCACCGCAAGTCTTGTAATTGCGCAAATGCTCTATCTTGAAGCGCAGGACCCCGATAAAGATATCAACTTCTATATCAACAGTCCCGGTGGCTCGGTATCGGCAGGTTTGGCTATCTACGATACAATGCAGTATATTAAATGTGATGTCAGCACCATTTGTATGGGCATGGCGGCAAGTATGGGTGCGTTTCTTTTAGCATCGGGAACAAAGGGGAAGCGTTTTGCGCTGCCCAACAGTGAAATTATGATTCATCAGCCCTTGGGTGGCGCACAGGGTCAAGCAACCGATGTGTTGATTCACGCACGTCATATTGAAAAAACTCGTGAAAAACTCAATAAAATTTTATCTGAGGTTACAGGTCGCACGCTTGAAGAAATAGAGAGAGATACCGAGCGTGACAACTTTATGTCGGCTGTTGAGGCGGCTCAATACGGTTTAGTAGATAAGGTTATTGAGAAAAGATAGGAGCTAATATGCCTAACAAGGATAATAAAAGCATTTGCTGTTCCTTCTGCGGTAAAACGCAGGATGAAGCTGTAAGACTGATTGAGGGACCGGGCGTATTTATATGTGATAGCTGTGTTTCCTTTTGCAATTCACTTTTAATGGGTGATGAGGAATTTTCAGCCCAAAGAAAAAACACGTCAAAAAGAAAAAAAGAACAGGAATTTGTTTTACCAACTCCTGTTCAAATCAAAGAGAAGCTTGATGAATATGTTATAGGTCAGGACGACGCTAAAAAAACCCTTTCGGTTGCAGTTTATAATCATTATAAGCGAATTTTCAAAAATAGCGACAGCGATGTTGAATTAAATAAAAGCAATGTTGTTTTGCTGGGTCCTACAGGTGTTGGTAAAACTCTTTTAGCACAAACACTTGCTAAGATTATCGATGTACCGATTGCAATTACCGACGCTACCACCTTAACCGAGGCGGGTTATGTTGGTGAAGATGTTGAAAATATCTTGTTGCGCTTAATTCAAGCGGCTGATTTTAATATTGAAAGGGCAGAGCGAGGCATTATCTATGTTGATGAAATTGATAAGATAGCCCGTAAGTCCGAAAACACCTCGATTACCCGTGATGTAAGCGGTGAGGGTGTGCAACAGGCACTGCTTAAAATACTTGAGGGTACCGTTGCAAATGTTCCTCCACAAGGCGGCAGAAAGCATCCGCAACAAGAGTTTATTTCGATTGATACAACAAATATTTTGTTTATTTGTGCAGGTTCCTTCGATGGTCTTGATAAGGTTATTGAAAAAAGAGTGGGCGGTAGTATCTTGGGCTTCGGCGCACAGGTAAAATCAAAAGCCGATATTGTAAACGATACCGTAAACACCGCAGTTACTCCGCAAGATTTGGTTAAGTTTGGTATTATACCCGAGTTAGTTGGTCGTTTGCCGGTAATAACGGCTCTCAAAGCTCTTGATAGGGATACGCTGATTCGCATTATGACCGAGCCGAAAAACTCAATAGTGAAGCAATATCAGGCATTATTCAAAATGGATGGCGTAACACTTGAGTTTGAAACCGAGGCATTGGAAGCGATTGCTGACCTTGCAATCGATAGGAAAACGGGGGCGAGAGGCATTCGCTCAATTATTGAAAATACTCTTAAAGAGTTAATGTTTGAAGTTCCGTCAGATGCTTCTATTGAAAAAATAGTTATCACAAAACAGTCAGTTGGCGGAGAAAAGGCAATTATTAAACGCCGTAAAAATAAAGCAGTATAATATAAAACGGCAACCTATGGTTGCCGTTTTATCGTTAGGGGAAGTGAGAAAGGTGTTATTTGAGAAGCTTACAAAAGAGAATATTGTAAAAATCGGTGACTTTTTGAAGAAGAACACATTATCATGTGAATTCACCCCCGCAAATTTGCTGTTATGGTCTCAAATGTATGATACACAATTCACGATAATGGATGACACACTGTGTTTTAAATATGAAGAAAGTAACGGACCAATTTTTGCGTTACTCGGCGGGAATATTAACGAGAAAATTTATACAGTAACCGAATACTGCTTAAGGGAAAATATTGTTCCTAAAATCTCATTAAATGAGGAACAATTAAAAAGTATGGATGCTGTAGCTTTCGACTATGATGTTTTTGAGTCGGAAAGGTCAGCGGAATATATTTATTCGGTAGAAGCTTTATCTAATCTCAGCGGCAAAAAATATCATGCAAAGCGTAACCATATTGCTGCATTTTCAAAGCAGCATAATTGGAGCTTTGAGGAATTAACGCCAAATAATTTACATGAGGTTTTAAAGATTTCGGATGAGTGGATAACCGAAAATAACAAGACAAACGAAGCATCAATAAACACAGACCGTGATGGGATTGAAATGCTGCTCAATAACTTTTTGCCGTTGAGAGCGAGGGGCGGTATAGTGCGTGTTGAAGGTAGGGCGGTTGCTTTTTGCCTTGGTACACCGGTTAGCGATAAGGTGTTTGATATAAATTTTGAAAAGGCGCTACCCGAGTATAAAGGTGCTTACGCAGTTATCAACCGAGAGTTCGCTTCTCGACTTACCGATTTTGAATTTATAAATAGGGAGGACGATTTGGGTATTTTAGGACTCAGAAAAGCCAAGCTTTCCTATAAACCCGTAAAAATTCTTAAAAAATTTATTTTGGTACCAAAATTTATTAAAGAACAAACAAAAACATTGTTTTTAAGGACCTTTAGCGATGAAAACGAGAATTCGGCACAAATTTTGTTAAATAGATTTTTCCTTCATAATATGCTTCTTAAAATTGATAACCGAAAAATTGTTTCAATGTTATTTTCGATTGATGCGGCGGTTGGTAAAACCGAAGCGGCTTATATTTACGGCGCCGCAACGGATGTAGACTATCGCAACAAAGGTTATATGAAGCAATTGATAGAATTCGCATCCAAGCATTTCGATGCGCTTTATTTAAAACCTGCTACAAAGGAATTGTTTGAATTTTATAAAAAAATTGGCTTTAAAACAGTATTTTATAAAAATAAAATCAGCGGTATTGCAAAAAAAACTGATATTAATATTCAAAAAATCGATAATGTTCAAGACCTTAAAAATGTTAGAGAGGCGCTGTTGCCCGAGATTAAGGTGCAATTATGTGATTCGGCTCTTGAATATGTTTTGGAAAATTATATTGCGGTTACTGATAATATTCAAAATCCTCAAAATTTTGCCTTATTTACCATAGAAAACGCAACGGTGATAATTAACGAGACATTATCAAAAACGGCTCTAAAGCCATTTTTAGAGGGGGTTTGCAAAAGCTTTGGTTGCAAAGAGTATACGGGCTATACGGTTGGTACCGATATCCCGTGCGGTATGATTAAAACAAGAATTGATTTTCCCGAAAAAATGTATATGGGATTAGATATTGATTGAAAAAGAAGCTCTATGGAATAACCATAGAGCTTCTTTTATTTATCTTCGTGAATAGGAGTAACAATAACTTTACCATAGCAATCAAGCAATGGAGTTAGTCCACCACCGTAACCACCCTGTCTATATAAGTAGTTAACACCCGTTAATTTATCAACCCAAATTTCCATACTGCCGCAAAAACCGTTTGTGTAGGTTTTAATAAATCTATTATCCTTTTTTGACATAATATCACCTCGTTTACATACTTTCAGGTGCTTCAATTTTTAGCATATTAAGTATGTTCTTGATAACTACTCCTGTGTCTTTACAAAGCATTATTCTTGCTTGCATCAGGTTTTCATCAATCCCTCTTACACGGCAGTTATTATAAAATTTATGGAACTTGGTTGCAAGTTCGGTAACATAATGGGTCATTCGTGCGGGGTCATAGTTAATCGCTGATGATTTAATTTCATCGGTTAGAGCCGCTAAATGTACAATTAACTCACGCTCTTCGGGTGATTTAAGCAAATTGAGCTCATCAGTAGTGCATTTTCTAACAGCAATGCCGTCTGCATCGAGATTTCTTAAAATACTGCAAATTCTCGCATATGCATATTGCACATAATATACGGGGTTTTGGCTTGACTGCTCAACCGCTAAATCAAGGTCAAAGTCGAAATGACTGTTTGCCTCACGCAAATTAAAGAAAAATCTTGCCGCATCAATAGGCACTTCCTCAAGTAATGTTACAAGTGTAATAGATTTTCCCGAACGCTTTGATGCTTTAATTACCTCTCCATCACGAACAAGTCGAACCATTTGCATAAGAACAACATCTAATCGGTCAGCATCAACACCGAGTGCAGTGAGTGCCGCTTTAAGTCGGGGAACATAGCCGTGGTGGTCGGCGCCTAAAATATCAATCGCCTTGTCAAATCCACGGGTTACAAGCTTGTTGTAATGATATGCAATATCAGGTACAACGTATGTCGGAACCCCGTTTGAGCGCACAAGAACAAAATCTTCGGCACCAAAATCGCTGCCCTTAAACCACAATGCATCCTCTTTTAAGTATGTGTGTCCGCTTTTCTTTAGTAATTCAACAATTCTTGTTGCCTCACCGTTATTATGAAGTGTGCTTTCCTTAAACCAAGTATCGTATTTGATTCTGTATTTAAGTAGGTCATCGTGAAGGCCCTTTATATTTTTTGGCAGGGCAAATGCTACCAATGCTTTTCTACGCTCATCCTCTGTGGCGGTTAAGTACTTGTCACCGTGCAAATCGGCAAAAGCAGTCGCATGGGCAACAATATCAGCACCGTGATATGAGTCCTCGGGCATCTCAATTGAGTCATCGAAAATTTGTTGATATCTTAAATCTAATGAAAGTCCAAATTTATTTATTTGGTTTCCAGCATCATTTATGTAAAATTCACGCTCAACCTGATAACCTGCCGCCTCTAAAACGGCAGCCAAGCAGTCGCCCAAAGCACCGCCACGGGCATTGCCAATATGCATAGGTCCTGTCGGGTTTGCCGAAACAAATTCAACAAGTACACGCTTATTCTCACCAAAATCGCTTTTTCCGTACTCGTTGCCGAGATTATCAATATCGGCTATAATGTCAGAATAATAATTATCACCTAAAAAGAAGTTGATGAATCCGGGACCCGCTATCTCAAAACGGTCGATATATGTGTTTTCAAAATCGGCATTAGCCATAAGTGTTTCGGCGATTTTTCTTGGGGCAGACCTAAAATTCCGTGCCCAAGACATAGCGGCATTAACTGCATAGTCACCGTGCTCACGGTTAGCGGGTACTTCAATTATAAAATCGGTAAGCTCTGCTACGGGCAACTCATTGTTGGACATTGCTTTATTAGCAGCATCTATAATGCACTGCTTGATTTGTTGTTTTGCTTTATAAACTATTTGTGACACTGTTTTCAACCTCTTTTACGGATATTTCTACTGTATTACGGCTTATGAGTCCGTTATCAATATCAATGGTGTAACTCATTGAGAGCTTGCCGCCTTTTTTGTTTAAATTGTTTTGTATGGTCTCGCCAAATATACCAAGCACCAACTCACCTTGCGGTACCGAATAAAAACACTTGCTTCTTTGCCCCTTTTCTATAACAAAGCGACTCTCGATAGCACCGCTACGGTTCATAATAATGCGGTCATCACTTTCGGCTTTAAGGGTGGTTTTTACGGGTGAGCCCTCAATGGTTTGGCTTTCCTCATAAACCAGCATAAATTTGCCGTCACGCTCGGCAAATTTACCAAGTGTTGTAAATTCAATGACATCACTATCATTTTCAAATCCCTGTGTGCCCTTGATGTTTATTATTACATCCTTCATATTTTATCTATATCCACCTGTTCTGCGTTGTTACTGTCTAACTTTTCACCTAAAAGAATCTGCGTTGTTTTTTCAAAAGAGCTTGTCATATCGCTTACATAGAATTTGTTAATGCCATTAGTATTATCGGAATTTAACATATTATTCTCTTGAAGGTATGCTTTAACAGCATCGGCAGTAGCGGTTCCCATGTTTATTAGGGTTACGCCTTTGCCCATAATTTTTGATATTATATCGGTTAGGAGAGGGTAGTGGGTGCAACCTAAAATGAGCGTATCAACACCGGCATCTTTTAATGGCTCAAGATAGCGCCGAGCTATTTCGTAAACGGCGGCATTGTCGGATGTAAACCATCCTTCTTCAACCAAAGGCACAAACAACGGACAGCTCACCGACAACACTGTAGCGGTAGGCAACAACTTAATAATTTGCTTTCTGTGCGCCTCACTGTTTATGGTTGCGGGTGTGCCTATTACACCGATTTTACCGTTTTTTGATGATAAAACTGCTGCTTTAGAAGCATAAGATATAACCTCAAAAAATGGTACCGGTAAATGTTTGCCTGTATCAGCAGCAACGGCGCTAACCGTACCACAGGCTGCAATAATAACCTTAACGTTTTTATCAATTAAGAATTTTTCATCCTGAATAGCATATTTTTTAATTGTTTCACAGCTTCTCGTACCGTAAGGTACACGTCCTGTATCACCAAAATAGATTATGTTTTCACCGGGAAGCACCTTGGAAATCTCTCGCATAACGGTTAGTCCGCCAAGGCCCGAATCGAAAATTCCAATAGGGCGTGAATCGGCCATATCCAATATCTCCTCTCAAAACACAAAAACTCTATTCATAATACCATATTTATGCATTCACTGCAACAAATTTATTGATAAAAAAGGTAAATATAATATTGACAACGCAAAAAATTATGGTATAATAATTCTTGCTGACACGGACCAGTAGCTCAGTTGGTTAGAGCAACCGGCTCATAACCGGTTGGTCCGGGGTTCGAGTCCCTGCTGGTCCACCAGTGTTAGCGTAGAGATTTTGGTATAGTAGTCATTTATAATCTCGGTGGCAGTTAATGTTACGCATCAAACGGCGCACTTGCTTGTTTTCTGCGGCAGGGACAAGTGAAATTATTAATAATTAAATATAGGGGTATAGCTCAGTTGGTAGGGCATCGGTCTCCAAAACCGTGTGCCGAGGGTTCAAGTCCTTCTGCCCCTGCCAGAAAAACTGAGTTGTTTTGACAAGTCGGGTTTTCAGTTATATTCGCCTTGCGGCGAGTTATATTGCTTCGCAGTGATATTTGAACTTCGTTCAAGTTATATTCGCTTCGCGAGTTTTTTAATTCGTGCAACCCTTTCAAAAAACAGACTTGCTTTCGCAAGTCTGTTTTTTATCTATTGCGGCTGCATTAGATTATGTATTAGTTCAAACACAAGTGTCTGTATCTTGAAAAAACTCACCTAAAACCGCATAATATTTTTCGGGGTCTACAAGAAAGCTCAGTCCGTGTCCTGCATTATTTACTGTAACCAGTTGTTTTCGGGATGTACAAGCATCATAATTTTTGCGGCTCATTTCAATTGGGACAAAGTCATCGTTTTCTCCGTGAAAGAAAATTACAGGAACCTTGCATTTTTTTATTGCTTGTTCAGCTGATATTTCATCTAAATCGAATTTGCCAAATATTTTTGCACCAATTTTAACAAAGTAATACGATAAATCAGCAGGCAAATGCATCTTTTTAATAACACATTTGATAATATCCCTTGCAGAATTAAAACCGCAGTCGGCAAGTATTCCTATTACATTATTAGGCAAATCACTACCACCCGCAATAAGTACGGTTGTGGCACCCATAGAAATACCGGTAAGTATTATTCTCACACCATCTCCGAAGTGGTTTATCATAAAATCCACCCACGAAAGACAGTCCTTATGTTCGCGGTTTCCGAAGGTTATAATATTTCCTTCGCTTTTTCCACTACAGCGTTGGCTGACTATCAGCGCATTTCTGCCAAGCTTAAAACAGCGCTGAACACCACCCGCTAAATCACGCTCGGCAGTGCCTCTATAGCCGTGGAACATAAGCTCAATTGGTGCGTTTTTATCGTATTCATAGTATTTTCCGTATAGTTTTAGCCCGTCAAATGAAGTAATGCACATTTCGGTGTAGGGAATTTTTGAGGTTTGTTTTGAATATTCGGAAATCTTATCATAAAACGGCTCGTAAACCTTACCTTTAGGTAATTTGGTAGCGTTGTTGAGCGCCTTTTGTTTTTTTGACACATAAAATGCCACACGAAAACAAATATAACTTACAAGCAAAAAAGCAAGGCACAAGAAAACAAAAATGGAAAATATAATCCAAAACATTTTCATATATTATACGCCTTCTTACATTTTAAGAATATAACCTGCGGCAATGCCTACAACCGCCGAGATGCAAATAATAATGATAGGATGCACCTTTTTAAGTGCCAACAATGTCATAATTGCAAACAGCACAAGTGAAATATAAAACTGCGGTGTTGTAAACACTGAAAGTGTAACGGCGGTGGGGAAGAACACGGTTGCTCCGATGGATACAAGTGCAGAGCCAATAAGCCCAATAACAGCGGGTTTTAAGCCCGTCATACACCCAATAACATATCTATTATCCTTAAACTTTTCAAAAAAAGAAGCTACAATCAGTATTATTATAAAGGAGGGCATAACAACGCCCAAGGTTGCACATATAGCGCCTGGCAATCCACCCATTTGTGTGCCAACATAGGTTGAAATATTTATCGCAAAGGGACCGGGTGTGCTTTCGCTAACGGCAATAAAGTTGATTACCTGCTCGTTAGTCAACCATCCGAGGCGTATCACTTCAGATTGAATAAAAGGTAGCATTGCGTAGCCGCCGCCAATAGTGAAAAGACCAATTTTAAAGAAGGTTAAGAACAGTTGGAGAAAAATCATTTGTTAATTCTCCTTTCTGCAACAAAGGAAAAAACAAGACCGATTACTGCGCACACTATAATTATATAAAGAACATTTATTTTAATAATTGCTGCAAATATAAATGCGAGGGCAGCGATAATATACGATATGGTGTTTTTTGGACACACCTTTGCCATACTCCAAAACGCCTTTACAATCAGAGCTAAAACACCGGCTCTTATGCCAAAAAAAGCATATTGTACTGCCTTGTTATCTTGAAATTTATCAAGAATCATAGAAATTAAGGAAATAATTATAAAGGATGGTAAAACTACACCGAGTGTCGCAAAAAAGGAGCCCCAAAAGCCCGCAATTTTGTAGCCGATAAAGGTTGCAGAATTTATTGCAATGGGACCGGGGGTAGATTCAGAGATGGCAAATACATCTAAAATTTCCTCCTCGCTTATCCAGTTGCGGTTTTCGGATACCTCCTTTTGAATAAGAGGAATCATAGCATAACCGCCGCCAAAAGTAAAGGCGCCTATTTTAAAGAAAACACTAAAGAGGGTAAGTAGCTGTTTTATATTTGGCTTACGACGCATAATATGTTCCTTTCGTTTGGTTATTGTTACTATTTTACTGCAAATTCAATTATATATGATTTTTATTAAAAAAGAAGCCGCATAACTGCGGCTTCTTTGGTGCGGGTGACAGGACTTGAACCTGCACGTGCGTGACACTAGATCCTAAGTCTAGCGCGTCTGCCAATTCCGCCACACCCGCATATTAAATTGTAAATCCACAGCCGCATTTATGTGGGACACGAAAAGATGGTGCGGATAACAGGACTTGAACCTGCACCGAGTTGCCCCGACTAGAACCTCAATCTAGCGCGTCTGCCAATTCCGACATATCCGCATATTTAATTGGTAAAGTTTTAGCCGCAGTTACACATGACTTATCAAACCACACTTAATTATATAGATATACCCTCTCAATGTCAAGTGATATTAGATATAAATTCAAATTTTATATTGATAAATTCATTTTGATGTGCTATAATGTTTTAACCATGGGAGCATAGCTCAGCTGGGAGAGCATCTGCCTTACAAGCAGAGGGTCACAGGTTCGAGCCCTGTTGTTCCCACCAGTCGAGAGCTTCGCCTCGCAAGTTGCGGGGTTGGAGCTCTAATTTTTTCACTTTTTGAAATGGAGCAAATAATATGCGGATGCGCAGAAAGAAATATTTAGATGAACGCCTTGAAGCGTGTGCGAAAAATCTAATCATTGTAGATAGACAGGACCGTAATTTTAATTCTACAACCGAAAATGAAGAATATTTTAATTTTGAAAAGCTGTTTGGAAACAATAATCCCATTCATCTTGAAATTGGTTGTGGCAAAGGTCAGTTCGCTTGTGAAATTGCTAAAAGGAATCCGAATATTAACTTTTTGGCGGTTGAAAAAAGCGCTAATGTGATTGTTGCAGGATGTGAAAAAGCCAAACATCAAAATATTAACAATTTGATATTCGTAAGGTGCTCTGCGGAGTATTTAAAATACTATTTACCTAAAAATTCAATCGATAGATTATATTTAAACTTTTCGTGTCCGTTTCCCAAAAAGAAGTATGCATCACACCGTTTAACCGCAATTAACTTTTTAAAGGTTTACAATGAGTTTTTAAAAAAGAGTGCCGAAATTCATTTCAAGACCGATAACCGTGGTTTGTTTGAATTTTCACTCGAACAGCTAACTCAATATGGATATTGCTTAAAAAATGTTTCTCTTGATTTGCACTCAAGCGGTTTTGAGGATAACATTATGACCGAATATGAGCAAAAATTTGTCTCGCTCGGTTGCCCGATTTATCGCTTTGAAGCATATTTTGAAATGTTAGGAAATTGATATGATTAAAAATATTATTTTTGATTTTGGCAACGTAGTTATAAATTTTTTTCCATCTGATATTGTATCCAAGGTAACTACCGACAAATTCGAACACGCTTTGCTACATGATGCTGTGTTTGGTAAGGGCTGCTTTGAGGAAACCGATAGGGGACTTGTGTCCTTGGAACAGCATAAAGCATTAACTAAGGCAAAATTGCCTGAAAAATTACATAAAAAAGCGGAAGAGCTGTTGGATGTTTGGTATCTTGATTTGCCCGTTATTGATGGTATGGAGAAATTATTAAGTGACTGTAAAACGGCGGGATATAATATATATTTACTTTCAAATATCAATATTCAGTTTGCTGAGAATACCGATAAGGTGCCAATTTTAAAGCGTTTTGATGGGCTGATGTTGTCTTCGTTTGTCAAGCATTGTAAGCCCGAAAAGGAAATATATCACGCTTTGCTCGATAGATATAACCTAAAAGCTGAGGAATGTATTTTTGTTGATGATAGAAAAATCAATATTGATGGCGGTGAAGCGGTTGGAATTAAAGGATATCTATTTGACGGTGACACAAAGAATTTGAGAAATTACATAAATTCAAGTAATGATATGATGTTTAAAATATAAAAAATAACGCTCGGTAGAGCGTTATTTTTTTTCGCCTTTTAGCTCGGCAATTTTATCTCTAAGGTAAGCCGCATGTTCAAATTCAAGCATTTTTGCGGCTTCTCGCATTTCGCTTGATAGCTTAGCAATGAGCTTTTCGCACTCAATTTTAGGCATTTTTTTAATATCATCAGCAGCATTTGGCTTGGCCGACATTTCTATAATCTCACGAACATCCTTAATAATGGTCTGCGGTGTTATGCCGTTTGCCTTATTATAGGTATCCTGAATTTGACGGCGGCGAAAGGTCTCGGTTATTGCATTTTCCATAGACCTTGTAACGCTATCGGCATACATGATAACCTCACCGTTTGCATTTCTTGCGGCACGACCAACCGTTTGAATAAGAGATGTCTCACTTCGTAAAAATCCTTCCTTGTCGGCATCAAGAATTGCTACTAAAGACACCTCGGGTATATCAAGACCCTCACGCAAAAGGTTAATTCCGACAAGCACATCGAACTCGCCAAGTCGCAAATCACGGATAATTTGCATACGCTCAATGGTGTCAATATCATAGTGCATATAGCGAACCTTAATATTAAGGTTTTCAAGGTATTCAGTTAGGTCCTCCGCCATTTTTTTTGTAAGGGTTGTTACAAGTACACGTTCATTTTTCTCGGTGCGCAAATTGATTTGAGATACCAAGTCATCAATTTGCCCCTCGCTTGACTTAACAGTGATTTTTGGGTCAAGCAGTCCTGTGGGACGGATTACTTGCTCGGCAATTTGTGTGGCTTTTTGTTTTTCAAACTCACCCGGTGTGGCCGATACAAACACCGCCTGATTTATATGCTTATAAAACTCATCGAAATTAAGTGGGCGGTTATCGAACGCCGAGGGTAAACGAAAGCCGTATCCCACAAGGTTTTCCTTTCTCGCCCTGTCGCCGCCGTACATACCTCGCACTTGAGGTAAGGTTACGTGTGATTCATCAACAAAGAGCAAAAAATCATCGGGGAAGTAGTCAAGCAACGTAAAGGGTATACTGCCTTTTGGTCTGCCCGATAGCACACGTGAGTAGTTTTCAACACCTTTACAGGTGCCGATTTCTCTAAGCATTTCGATATCATATTCGGTACGCTGTCTGATGCGTTGGGCTTCTATCAGTTTCCCGTTTTCATTAAAGAACTTAACACGCTGTTCCATTTCCGTTTCGAGATTTTTAAGCGCATCCTCCATTTTATCGGGCGGCACAATGTAGTGAGAAGCAGGGTAGATGGCAATGTGCGAAAGTACCGCCTTTACTTCGCCCGTTAGGGTGTTAATCTCGCAAATACGGTCAATCTCATCGCCGAAAAATTCAATTCTGATAGCATTTCCGTAGGAATAAGCGGGATAAACCTCAACAACATCACCTCGCACACGAAATTTGTTACGGGTGAAATTTATATCGTTTCTCTCATACTGCAAATCGACAAGCTTGGATATTAACTCATCACGGCTTTTTTCTATACCTGTGCGAAGCGATATTACCATATTTCTATAATCAATAGGGTTTCCGAGCGAATATATGCACGAAACCGATGCTACAATTATAACGTCACGCCGTTCTGATAAAGCACAAGTGGCGCTGTGGCGGAGCTTATCAATTTCATCATTTATAGCCGAATCTTTTTCAATATAAATATCTTTTCCGGGAATATAGGCCTCGGGCTGGAAGTAGTCATAATAGGACACAAAATACTCAACCGCATTTTCGGGAAAGAACTCACGAAACTCACTGCAAAGCTGTGCAGCAAGCGTCTTGTTATGTGCAAGGACCAACGTCGGTTTATTTACCTTCTGAATTATGTTTGCCATAGTAAAAGTTTTACCGCTTCCCGTAACACCGAGAAGAGTCTGCTCTTTCTTACCGTCAAGCACACCCTTTGCAAGTTTATCTATCGCCTGCGGCTGATCGCCGGAAGGCTTGTATTCAGAATGTAAAACAAAATGGTCCATATCTTACCCCATTATTTATATTCTTCTATATATTATACAAAAAAATACATATGTTTACAATATAAAAAGGACCGGAAAAATTTTTCCGGTCCGAAAATTTAGAATATGGCAACAACTGCACCATCATATGTGCTTTCGATATAAGTTTTTACTGTTTCACCTGTAAGTGCTTCAACAAGTGCCTTGATTTTTTCCTGATTTTCATTGCCCTCTTTTACTACAAGTATGTTTGCATA
>JAZRRG010000056.1:0-1388 GCA_045650565.1 Acutalibacteraceae bacterium
ACGGCAAAAAGCGCAAGGAAGTGCTGGACGCTGTTGCAGCAACCGTTATTCTGGAAAACTATATGCAGTACAGAAAAAACAACAAAGACAAATTATAAAAAACAGCAAAACCCAATGTCGTTAAGTTAAAGAATTCTGACATTAAATTAAAGGAGCAAATCGCAGGATTTGCTCCTTTTTTGTGTGAAAGAAAATGCAGTATTTCTTATATTTTTAATACTTTTTATATATCGGTTGGGAATGTTGCTGTCGTTGAAACGAATAATGGGGTTTGTTATAATTTAACTGACAGGTGAATTTGGCGAACTGTTGAATAAACTGAATTTCAACCAGTTTTAAATTTGTAACCGTCAGACATATTCCCAAAAGTGCACCAAATTAATGCTAAAAGGCTTGAATAATTGTTTGAACAGCAGTATAATATTTACAAATAAATACAGGGGAGCTTGTAAGGCGGGCTGAGAAAAAGTAATCGAACTTTGACCCTTTAACCTGATACGGATAATGCCGTCGTAGGAAGTCATATATAGGATTTTTACAGGAAGTACCGTAAAAGGTTACTTCCTGTTTTTATTGCTACAAGTTAAAATGCGGGGGAGCCTGTGGGACAGGCTGAGAGGAAGGAATCACCTTCGACCCTTATACCTGATATGGATAATGCCATCGTAGGAAGTCAAAATTAAGGTTGATTATACGGAGATATCCAAATCGGGTATCTCCGTTTTTTGTTGCAATTATTAAGAAAAGAGGTGCTGACTGGAAAAATATACAGGCAGAGGGGGAGCGCCCTGTGCTTTTCGTAAAGCGATGGGAACCTGTGTTTCAGGGTGAGAGGATACTTTTGAGTATCGACCGCACAAAGCTTTTTTGCTTTGTTCAGTTTAATAATACGAAAAGAGGAAAAACAAATGATTAGAACTAAACAGACTTTAAGAATGACAGTCCTTGCTATGCTTATCGCCCTTGGTGTTGTAATATCACCATTTTTACGTGTTGAAGGGATGTGCCCAATGGCTCACTTTATCAATATTGTGTGCAGTGTGCTGATGGGACCTTGGTATTCACTTTTATGCGCAACACTTATCGGCATAATACGTATGCTTACCATGGGTATTCCACCTATTGCTCTTACAGGTGCAGTGTTCGGTGCATTTTTGTCAGGTGTATTTTACCGCCTGTCAAAAGGCAATATCCTTTTTGCAGTTGTTGGTGAAGTGGTCGGCACAGGCATTATCGGTGCAATAGCTTCTTACCCTGTAATGTCTATACTTTGGGGCAAAGAAGGTTTAAGCTGGATGTTTTATGTACCATCTTTTATCTGCGGCACACTTATTGGTGGCAGCATAGCATTGGTGTTTCTTAAAAAGCTGGCAGCAAACGGTATGCTG
>JAZRRG010000057.1:0-1331 GCA_045650565.1 Acutalibacteraceae bacterium
CTTCCTTCATCTGTGGTTCAGACAAAACGGGAGTCAACACGAAAGCGGCTTCGTAATGATTTAACATAATGTTTGATTAGTTAATTAAATTGTTAATAATTAGTTATTTATCACTTTATTCACAGCGCCCGCACACAGCAATCCGTACGCAAACGCGCGAAAAAGCGTGCAAAGGTACAACAAAAAATGCACATGAGCAAATTTTTTTAGAAAAAAATGCATTTTTACACAAAATTTGTCACATATTTACAAAAAGCGCGGCAGGGAGTTGATTGCCGCGCAATTTGTCGGTATTGTCGTTTTTACAGAAAAAACCCTTGTCTTCCTCCTACAAACTCTCTAGCAAAATCGCCTCCATAATCTTGTATGCCTCCAGGTTTGGGTGCACACCATCTTTGGCGTATTTCTTTGGCAACCCACCCTGCTCATCCACCAATGCCGAGTAGTAGTCTATATACTTGATTTTGTTGGCTTTGGCATAGGCCTCAATCATTTCGTTCAGTCGCTTAATATCCTCCGCGGGTGTTAGGTTTTTTCGCCAATAGAACGCCGCCGCAGGCAAACACGAGCAGAGCACAGGTTTAATCTTATTGTATTTCGCCAGCTCGCACATAGACTGAATGTTCTGCAAGATATGTTCATGCTCGATATAGCCATTATTCTGCGCAATATCATTCGTTCCCGCCATAATTATGACCATTTTGGGGTTCAATGCCACCACATCTGCCTGAAAACGACTGAGCATTTGCGCCGTCACCTGACCGCTAATGCCACGTCCTACGAAGTTATTTTCCGCGAAGAACTCAGGGTGTTTGCTTGCCCAACCATCGGTAATGGAATTGCCCAACAGCACTGCCTCTACACGTCTGGTTTTCAACGCTTTGTTATACCCATACTCGGGCATTCTCATGCGCGCCTTAACGGTATCATTACTTGCCGCATAACGTTCATGCTGCGCCCACGTTTTTTCTGCCATTACGCTGCAACAGCAAGCAGCGAAAAGCACCATCAAAAAAAGCACTCGTTTCATAGGTCTAATTGTATTTTTGCTGCAAAGGTACTGCTTTTTTCCGACATACGCAAATTCATCCCAATTCGCTCCCTCTATCTCCCATTACTTTCCCGATACATACCCGATACATTCCCGACACATACCCGATACATACGTATACTCTATGAATACTCCCTGATGTACTGACCCCCATTTTTTGGACACATTAAGTGTTTAATTATGAGACAAAAAGTATCATTAGAATTAAAAGTGGAGGCATTAGGATTACTTAAAACTGGATTATCTATTAGTTCAGTAAGTAAGCAACTCAAGATCCCTA
>JAZRRG010000058.1:0-1260 GCA_045650565.1 Acutalibacteraceae bacterium
GGAAAAATTGAATACAGTTATTATAATTCCAAGTTAATAAAGCCCTTCAACGAGCTTATTAAATAAAAGCAAAAACATATCAAAGGAGAAAAACACTATGAAAAAAATCGTATCACTTGTAGCCATCTTGGCAGTATTCGCTATGCTTCTCGTTGGCTGTGCCGGAAAATTCGATATGGATAAGAGTATCGAGCAGCTCAAGGAAAAGGGCTTGACCGAAGGTATGTGCTACATCACAGAGGAAGAATGCGAACGTGCAACCTCGCTTACAAACAGTGAAATTGCGTTTATGGGCGGCGACTTTACCGTTGAGATTGTTAAGCAATACGGCTTGATTGAAAACGGTGACTATTCCAAGTCTTGCACATTTATCACATTCGCTACCGAAGAACAGGCAACCAATTTTGCAGAATTGAACATCGAATATTTTGCAAAGGGCGAGAACTCCAATAATTGGAGAATTGCACGCGACGGCTGCGTAGTTGTAATGACTAACCTTGACGTTGCGATGGACATTATCAACCTCGAATTTAAGTAATACAAAAAGCCTGCGACGGATCATACGCGCAGGCTTTAATTACCAAAAGACTTAATATTTTTGCAGAAAAAGCCCGATGCAACCTAAAGTTGCGCGATAGTTGGTGGTGTTTTTTCGGCTTTAATGGTAAAATACTACCACGAGGGCGACAGTTGCGGCAAAAAATGCTACGTATCCACCCCTCTATTATCGAGAACGGAGGTTTATTACTATGACAATCGGTGAGCGTATCGCAAAATGCCGTAAAGACAAGAACTTATCACAAGAATATATTGCCGAGCTACTTGACGTTTCAAGACAGGCTGTATCAAAATGGGAAACCAACCAAACAGAGCCGGACACGAGCAACCTTATAGAGCTTGCAAGGATTTTTGGCGTTAGCGTTGAATATCTTGCAAACGGTGAAGAAGCACCGCCAAAGGTTGTTTACGTAGAAAAGAATCTTCCCATATTCAAGATTATTGGAATTGTGCTTATTGCTCTTGGCGGTCTATCCCTCATACTCGGTGCGATTATGCCTTTTATGCTTGGTATAGGAATTGTGACAGTGGCGTTTGGCTTACTGCTTATGCTGCTGAAAAAGGACGGTCTTATCCTCAGCGGTATTATCCTTGTGATTGGTGTTGTGCTATTCTTGATACAAGGAATTTTCTTTGGTATCGACACACCCATAATGTGCTTGATTGCAGCCATCTCGGTAGGTTTACCTATTCTGACTTACG
>JAZRRG010000059.1:0-9795 GCA_045650565.1 Acutalibacteraceae bacterium
TTCTCCTCGTGCTCTCTGATGATGGTAAGCTTTTCTTCGTAACTGAATTGGTATTTTCCCATCTCTTTTCAACTCCTTGACTCTTTTATTATACATCAAGGTGTCCTATATTTTAATGTCTACTTTATTGGTATCATATCACAAATGATTACAAAAAAATTTTTTCGGTTGAAAAAAAGCATTATTTGTTTTATAATTTTTTAGGATGGAGAAAGATTATGAAGGTTGCTTTTTTTACATTAGGATGTAAGGTTAATCAGTATGAAACACAAAGTATAGCCGAGTGTTTTAAGAGAAGCGGACACAGTATTGTGACCGCTTATTCAGCATCCGATGTTATTATAATCAACTCCTGCACCGTTACGGCTGAGAGCGATAAGAAGACACGGCAAATGGTGCGTAAATTCAGAGCCATGAATCCATCGGCAGTTATGGTGCTTTGCGGATGTATGCCACAGGCATTCCCCAACGATGCAAAGCTACTTGATGCTGCCGATATAGTTGTTGGCAATACCGACCCCGCCGAAATTCCACAATTAGTTGAGGGATATTTAGCCGATAAGAAAAGGCGTGTTAATATACAAAAACATATTGATGGAGAAATTTTTAATACACCCTCCATTAGCGAATTTGAGGGCAGAACCCGTGCATTTATGAAAATTGAGGATGGATGTGATAGATATTGCACCTACTGCATAATACCTAAAGCACGGGGATGCATTCGTTCAAAGAGCTGTGAGGAAATCAAAGCGGAGGCAGAAAAACTCAGCGAGAACGGGTATAGCGAGATTGTGCTGGTTGGTATAAATTTGTCATCCTTCGGTAAGGATACGGGAGGGCTGCTTAGTGATGCTGTGGATGCGGTTTGCTCGGTTGAAGGCATAAAGCGTGTGCGGCTTGGTTCACTTGAGCCCGATTTAATGAGCGATGAAATGTTGGAGAACTTATCAAAGCAAGAAAAGTTTTGTCCGCAGTTTCATTTATCACTTCAGTCGGGGTGTGATGCAACACTCAAAAGGATGAATAGGCATTACGATACCGCCTTTTATTCTGACTTGGTTTCTCGCATAAGAAATATTTTTAAAGATGCCTCAATTACGACCGATATTATGGTCGGTTTTGCGGGTGAGACCGAGGATGAGTTTTCAGAAAGTCTTTTGTTTATCAAAAAGGTTGGTTTTGCGCTCTCTCACGTTTTTGCATATTCAAGAAGGCAGGGCACAGTAGCGGCGGGGCTTCCAAATCAAATAACCAGCGCCGAAAAACAGCGCCGCAGCCGTAAAATGATAGAAGTGACCTCTAAAAGCCGTGAAGAGTTTTATAAAGGTCAGTTAGGGGAAACCGCAAGGGTGCTTTTTGAAACCGAGGAAAATGGAGTGTACTTTGGATATACCGAAAACTACACACCCGTTAAAATGCATAGTGATGTAGATATTTCGGGACAAATAATAAAGGTAAAGCTCATTTCAAATACAAGTGAATTTTGTGTGGGTGAGGAATGTGAGTAGGGCAGTACTCATTAATAATATTACTGATATATAGTTTACTGTTGAAAAAACAATAAAAAGGGGATAAGGAAAATGTTGTTGAAAATTTTGCTTTTGGTGGCGGCTATTATAATTTCCGCTGCGTTGTTTGTTTTACATATAAAGGGTAAAATGGACAGAAAGTTAATGCTGATTGGAGTTAGCACAGTATTGTCACTTGCGGTTATTATTGCGGTGCTGTTTACTGTTTTTGTGCAGACTACAGTTACAGTTCAGGGTGAGAAAAAGCTAACCCTCAATGTTTTTGATACATATACCGATGCGGGCTATAAGGCGAGTAATGGTTTAAAGGATGTCAGCGATAAGGTTACTGTAAACGGAAATGTTGATACCTCAAGGGTTGGTGAATATACAATAGAGTATGTTTACGCCGAGGGCAAAAAGCAGTACAAGGCGGTTCGTGTGGTAAAGGTTGTTGATACCGTAGCACCGCTACTTACTCTTACGGGCGATACGGCGCTTACAATTTCTAAAATAGATTTGTTTAACGAGCCGGGCTTTACCGCAAACGATAATTATGATGGCGATATTGCAAGTGCCGTTAAGGTTGAGAAAAATAAAATAAGCGATACAAAATATGAAATTGTGTATATCGCAACCGATTCATCAGGCAATACAGCATCCGCAAAGCGAGAAGTAGAAATAAAGGATAAGGTGGCTCCCGTAATTTCTCTTAAGGGAAACAGAACGCTTTATGTTATTGAAAATAATGCGTATAGCGAGTCGGGTTACACTGCAACCGATGATGCCGATGGTGATATAACATCAAGGGTAACGGTTACAGGTAGTGTAAATACGGCAGTGCGTGGCACATATAATATTACATATTCCGTTACAGACAATGCGGGAAATACGGCTACGGTAATGCGGCAGGTTATAGTTTGCTCAAAGGATGATGCGGCATTTAATAAAATCTGCTTAACATTTGATGATGGACCGAGCAGTAGTGTAACAGTGCAAATACTTAATACCCTTAAGGCAAATGGCGTTCAGGCAACCTTCTTTATTTGTAACTACAGTGCCGATAAAATACCGATATTAAAAAGAATGGTAAATGAAGGTCATGCGATAGCCATCCATGGTTATTCACACGAGTATTCTGAAATATATAAAAGTGAAGCGGCGTTTATGGAAAACCTAAATAAGCTGAGAGATAAGCTTTATAAAGATACGGGTTATTATACGACGCTTATGCGCTTCCCGGGCGGCGGCTCAAATACAATCAGCCGCAATTACAGCAAGGGAATTATGACACGCCTTACACAGCGTGTTCAAAATGAAGGTTGGCAGTATTTTGACTGGAACGTATCAAGCGGAGATGCTGAGCCGGGCGGCGCTACGGCAGATGAAATTTACCGCAATGTAACAAACGGCTTAGCAAGAAAACGCACAAATATTGTGCTGATGCACGATATTAACTCTAAAAAGACAACGGCGGCAGCCCTCCAAAGAATTATTGATTACGGTATGCAGGCAGGTTATAGCTTCGCCGCTATAGATTCATCCACATCGGGTTGTCACCATCCGATACTCAACTAAAAAAAGCGAACTCATCGAGTTCGCTTTTTATTTTTTATATTTGTTTCTTAACTTTTGTTTTTTTGCTTTCTCTGCGGTGTAGGTCCTCACGCCATAAGCTGTAAATAGCCGCCACAAGCGGAACACCTATGAGCATACCTAAAACTCCAAACAGGGCGCCGCCAACCGTAATTGCGGCAAGTACCCAAAGCGCCGGCAAACCTATTGAGTCGCCAACTACTTTTGGATAAATAAAGTTACCTTCAAGTAGCTGTAAAACAACCAAAAATACAACAAATAAAAGTGCTTTAATGGGTGACTGTGTTAAAATAAGTATGGCACCGATAGCACCGCCGAGATAGGCGCCAACGATTGGGATTAGCGCAGTAAATCCGATAAGCACACCTATCATTACAGCGTGCGGGAATCGGAAAATGAGCATACCCAAGGTGCAAAGCACACCGAGTATTACCGCCTCGGTGCATTGCCCTATAATATAACGGCGGAAACAACTGTTAAGCACCGATAACAAGTGGGAGAGCTTGAGGTTTAATTTGTTTGGCAAATAACATTTAGCCAATCTATCAAGTTGGCTTGACAGCTTCTCTTTTTGCAACAAAATATATACCGAGAAGAATAAACCTATAAATACCGTAATTGTGCCGGAAACAACACTTGTCATAGTTTTAATAACTACCGTAGCGGCATCTCCAAGCCCCTTGCTTATAAACTGTGCGGCACTATTTATAATGCTCGGCCAGTCAAGACCGTTAAGCTGTGCCAATACCGATTCGGGCAATACGGCGTGTATCCAGTCACTGTTAAGCAAATTCTTAATCTGCCTTGGGGCTTCGCCTATAAGCAGTGTAACGCAGGAGACAAGCTCAGGCACAATCAAATAAACTATTAGCGCAATTATGCCAAGTAGTGTGAGAAGTGCGGCTATAAGGCAAATTACACGGCTGACCTTTTTTAGTATGTTTTTATCGCTAAGCCCACGGAATAGCTTTTCATAGGATGACATTATAAGGTTTAATACATAGGCAATAAACAAACCTATAACAATAGGTGTGGTGGCGGTTAGGAGCTTAACCAAAAAACCTGATAACGGCGACCAATAAAAAATACATAGGTAAAGCGCAAAAATACTTATTCCAATTCTAAAACAGTTTTTCCAGGTAATGTTCATTACTTTTTCCTTTCGTTCATTTCTTTTATTATTTGCGGAATGGCTTCGATGGTATCGACCTGTAACTCGGGCTTTTCAATTTCAGGAAAACACCAGTGTCCTGTTGTTTTAACCCAAACGGGTATGTAACCCGCTTTTCTTGATGGCTCAACATCGTTTTCGGGGTTATCTCCAATATAAAGCATCTGATGTGGCTCTAAATTTATTTTTTTCGCCATCTCTTTAAAAATACCAATGTCGGGCTTTTCGGCACCATAATCACCGCTTGTGATAATCTCATCAAACATATCGGTGATGGATAGCATATCAAGCTTTTTATACTGTAATTCGTGTGTGCCGTTGGTTATAAGACCAATTTTAATGCCCATATCCTTTAGCTTTTGCAAGGTGGAAACCGTAAAGCTGTAGGGAACAGCCGTTGTCATATATAACGGATACATATATTTACTAAAAAAGCCGTCCCTTTGGGCATCAGCCCTTAAAACGCCAAGCTTTCCGAGTTCATCATACATCCGTTCCCAACCAAGATGGATAAAATGCTTATCACAATGTATAAAGGCATCGGCGACCTCATCACGACCGACCTCTTTTTTTGTGGGCAATAAATGTGAGGGTGCAGTGTTAAAAATTGCACGAAGGGTGGCGTATCTGTCAAAAAGAGTGTGGTCTAAATCAAAAATCGCTCCCTTAATCACAAATATCACCTCTTTTATATTATATTTTTTATGCCTGTGCTTGTCAACCGCAATATGAAAAAACAACACTTAAAAACAAAAGGACACAACAACCGATGTGTCCTTATATCTTTTTAATTTTGATGGGCTTACCACACTTACGAGCATAATCAATCATTGACTTTGTACCCTTGCTTTTCTCATCCCAAAAGCAAATAACATAGTCGCTGACCTCTGCCATTTGTTTGTTTCGCTTTGGTCCTGCGCTTCTGCCGTATGTTTTCCAATCGGCAGGGTATTTTTCAACCCTGAATCCATTTTCCTCTGCATATCGTTCTCCGATAGCATCAGCGCCACCGGCGCCACCCGAAATGATAATAATATCGTGTTCTTTTCGCATATTGGATAAACAAAAGTCGATATAGCATTTCGCCTCATTATAATCGTTGTAATCTCTACAACCCGCAATAACAACTCTTTTTATGGATGACATATTATTTAACATTATTCACATCCTAATTTATGGGGGTTATATCCCCTTAATATTTAGGATTATAACCCCCATAATAGAAAATGTCAAGGGGGATTTGTTATGATAACGTTTGATAAATTATGGATTACAATGAAGCAAAAAGGTTTTTCTACTTATCGGTTGCGTGAGGAATGTAGTATTGACAGTAAAACAATAAGAAGATTAAAAGCAAATGAAAACGTAGAAACCAAAACGTTAGATAAAATATGTAAAGCATTAGATTGTAATATTCAAGATATAGCAGAATACGTGAACAAATAATGGTTTTATCAAAGCGCAAACCCACAAGGTTAAAGGAATATGATTATAGCCAAAACGGATATTATTTTATAACGATTTGCACACATAAACGTAAAAATACATTATCAAATATAAATGTAGGGGAGGGGTTCCCCCTCCCCTACGGCGTCAAATGTTATTGGATGGATAAAATACAATGCAACGAAACAAATCAATATAATGAACGATACAAAAGGCAACGTGGTTTTCCAACGCTCGTTTCACGACCATATAATACGGGATAAAAACGATTATCAAAAAATTTGGAACTATATTGACACAAACCCTTTAAAATGGCGTCAAGATTGCTTTTACACAGAATAAAAAAAGACTTGGAATTTTCCAAGTCTTTTTTTATGCAAATAAATTATTTGTTAAGCGCTTCGTTAACTGCAACTGCACAAGCAACTGTCATACCAACCATGGGGTTATTACCTGCGCCAATTAGACCCATCATCTCAACGTGTGCGGGAACCGATGAAGAACCTGCGAACTGTGCATCAGAGTGCATACGGCCCATAGTATCGGTCATACCGTAGGAAGCAGGACCTGCAGCCATATTATCGGGGTGGAGAGTACGACCTGTACCGCCGCCCGAAGCAACTGAAAAGTACTTCTTGCCCTGCTCAATGCATTCCTTTTTATAGGTACCTGCAACAGGATGCTGGAAGCGTGTGGGGTTGGTGGAGTTACCTGTGATGGAAACGTCAACACCTTCCTTATGCATAATAGCAACGCCTTCACGAACGTCATCAGCGCCGTAGCAACGAACCTTTGAACGCTCACCGTTTGAATAAGCAATTTCCTCTACAACTGCGAGTTCGCCTGTAAAGTAGTCAAACTTAGTTTGAACATAGGTGAAGCCGTTGATACGAGAAATAATTTTAGCAGCATCCTTGCCCAAGCCGTTCAGAATAACACGAAGCGGCTCCTTACGGGCTTTGTTAGCGCTACGAGCGAGACCGATAGCGCCTTCAGCAGCGGCAAATGACTCGTGACCTGCCAAGAAGGCAAAGCACTTGGTTTCCTCACGAAGCAGCATTGCGCCCAAGTTACCGTGGCCTATACCAACCTTGCGGTCATCAGCAACTGAACCGGGGATACAGAATGCCTGAAGTCCAAGACCGATTTTTTCAGCCGCCTCAGCAGCGTTGGCTGCCTTATCCTTAATGGCAATCGCACAACCTACAACGTAAGCCCAACAAGCATTTTCAAAGCAAATGGGCTGAATGCCTTTAACGATGTTATAAGCATCAACACCTGCTTTGTCGCAAATTTCTTTTGCTTCCTCAATGGAGGAAATTCCGTGCCGATTAAGCTCGGCATTTATTTGGTCAATTGTTCTCTCAAAACTTTCGAATAAAGCCATTTTTTATTCCTCCTTATATTATTCGTGGCGTGGGTCGATAAGCTTTGCAGCATCATCAACACGACCGTACTGACCGCTGGCCTTCTGGAGCGCCTCATTAGCATCCATACCCTTAGCAATCATTTCCATCATTTTGCCAAGATGAACGAACTTGTAACCGATAATGGTACCCGCCTCATCAACTGCACACTTTGTGATATAACCTTCAGCAAGTTCAAGGTAACGAGGACCTTTAAGAGTTGTTGCATAGGTGGTACCTGTTTGCGAACGAAGACCCTTACCCAAATCCTCAAGACCTGCACCTATCGGCAAACCGTTTTCGGAGAAGGCAGTTTGGGTACGACCGTAAACAATTTGTAAAAAGAGTTCACGCATTGCTGTATTGATAGCATCGCAAACAAGGTCGGTATTAAGTGCTTCAAGAATTGTTTTGCCAACAAGGATTTCCGAAGCCATAGCCGCCGAGTGAGTCATACCCGAGCAACCGATAGTTTCAACCAACGCCTCTTCAATCACACCCTCTTTAACATTAAGTGTGAGCTTGCAGGCGCCCTGTTGGGGTGCGCACCAACCAATGCCGTGTGTAAGGCCGGAAATGTCTTTAACTTCCTTAACCTGAACCCATTTTCCTTCTTCCGGAATCGGAGCAGGACCATGGTATGCGCCCTTGGCAAGCGGACACATATTTTCAACTTCTTTTGAAATAATCATATATGTACTCCTTTCGGTATTTTAGTCGTTAGACCGTACAGATTTATTATATCAAAAATTGTGACAAATGACAATAGCAAATACGACAAATTTTTAACAAATTTTAATTGTAATAACCCATAATTTATGTTACTATTTATATATTTAGGAGGGATTTTATGTTTAGAGAAATTAAACCTACCGAAATTAAGGAAAATTTTATTGATATTATTAAAAATGAGTGGATGCTTATAACTGCCGGAAACCCCGACGGCTACAATATGATGACGGCTTCTTGGGGCTTTATGGGTGAAATGTGGGGAAGTGACTGCGTTGTTGCAGCCGTCCGCCCACAGCGGTACACAATGGAGTTTATAGATAAAAACGATTATTTTACTTTATCCTTTTATGGCAACCGAAAGGATATTCACAAGGTTTGCGGTTCAATGTCGGGCAGGGATACGAATAAGACCGAGCTTACGGGTCTTACCCCTGTGTTTAGTGACAATGCTGTTTATTTTAATGAGGCACGGCTTGTACTCATTTGCAAAAAGCAGTATGTGGCACCACTCGATGAAAATGGCTTTTGTGATACCGAGCCGTTTGAGAAATGGTACGATAACGATTTACACAATATGATTGTAGGAAAAATTGAAAAGGTGTTGGTTAAATAATTTCGTCCCCCAAGTAATTGGGGGATTTTTGTTGAAAATATGAAAAATTGGTGATATACTTATTTTGCTTAAAAAGGAAACAGGTGAAAATCCTGTACGAGCCCGTCGCCGTAAGGCACAAGGAAGCATTTTTCTATTTATACGCCGCAGTATAAAGAAAGGCCATTGGGAAACTGAGAAGGCGAAAGATGGTGTGCCGAAGTCGGAATATTTTTTAAGCGATGTCCCAAAATTGCGAGTGCCAAGTAAATGGGAAGAAATAAATATTTAAAAGGAGAATATAAATTATGAAAATGACAACATTTAAACGAGCGTTGTCGTTGCTTCTTTGTATTGTGCTTATTGCGGCTATAGCACTGTTTACAGTAGGGTGTAACGATAACAAAAACCCATCGGGTAACACCGAAAATCCATCATCCAGCCAAAGTTCAGCAGAAAAAACTGTTATGGGCGAGGGCGCTACTGTTTTTGATTTTACGGTAGTTGACAAGGATGGTAAAACAACCGAGTTTGAAATTCATACAGATAAGGAAATTGTTGGCTATGCTCTTTTAGAGTTAGGCATCATCGCAGGTGAAGACAGCACATACGGGCTTTATGTAAAAACCGTAAACGGACAAACACTTGATTATGATACCGATAAAATGTATTGGGCGTTTTATGAAAACGGTAATTATGCTGTAAGTGGAGTTGACACAACAAAAATTGTTGTTGGCACCAAATACGAGTTTAGGGCTTCAAAATAATGAAGCTTAAAATTAAAGAAATAGCAATTTTTGCTATGCTCGGAGCACTTATGTGCGTGAGTGATTTGCTAATGGAAGCATTACCCAATATACATATAATAGGCGTATTTATTGTAGCCACAACGGTGGTTTATCGCTGGAAAGCGTTGTTCCCGCTGTACGTATACGTGTTTGGAATAGGGCTTTTATCAGGCATCGGTCTTTGGTGGGTGCCATATTTATATGTATGGACTGTGCTTTGGGCGATGGTTATGCTCTTGCCTAAAAATATGCCCGAAAAATTAAAACCCATTATATATATGGTGGTTTGCTCTTTGCACGGACTTTTGTTTGGGGTGCTTTATGCGCCGTCACAAGCATTGCTTTTCGGTCTTGACTTTAAAGGTACACTTACCTGGATAGCGGCAGGATTGCCGTTTGATATAATTCACGCAGTTAGCAATTTTGTGTGCGGAATACTTATAATACCTATAATAAAGGTACTGCAAAAGACAAATAGGTAGAAAAAACTCTTGGCTGAATTTCACCCAAGCGTTTTGATTAACTACAATCATTATAATAAATCAATGCGGAGCAT
>JAZRRG010000060.1:0-12246 GCA_045650565.1 Acutalibacteraceae bacterium
AGAAAATTATTTTCCCGATTGCAGTTACCATTTTTGTCGCACTCTTAGTGCCTTCGGCTACACCGCTTGTAGGTTGCTTAATGCTTGGTAACCTTTGGAAAGAATCGGGTGTTGCTGAGCGTCTTTGCAAGACCGCACAAAACGAGCTTATGAATATTGTTACAATATTCCTTGGCATCTCGGTTGGTGCTACCGCAACAGCATCTAATTTCTTGAATTTGCAAACACTTAAGATTCTTGCTATGGGTATTATTGCATTTGGTATCGGAACAGCGGGTGGTGTATTACTTGCAAAGCTTATGAATCTCTTTACAAAAGATAAAATCAATCCGCTTATTGGTTCTGCAGGTATATCGGCTGTTCCTATGGCAGCACGTGTATCTCAGGCAGAGGGACAAAAAGCTAATCCTTCAAACTTCTTACTTATGCACGCTATGGGACCAAACGTTGCAGGCGTTATTGGTTCGGCGATTGCCGCTGGTGTACTTATCGCTTTGTTCGGTTAATTGGAGGTATTTAAATGAAAAACAAAAAGCTTTATATTACGGATACCATCCTTCGTGATGCTCATCAGTCGCAGGCGGCTACTCGTATGCGCATCGAGGATATGATACCGGCACTCGAAAAACTCGATAAAATGGGTTATTGGTCACTTGAGTGTTGGGGAGGCGCTACCTTTGATGCTTGTATGCGTTTCTTAAACGAGGACCCGTGGGAGAGACTCCGCACCCTAAAAAAGCATATGCCCAATACTAAACTTCAAATGCTTCTTCGTGGACAAAACCTTTTAGGTTATAAGCACTATGCCGATGATGTAGTTGATGCATTTGTTAAAAAATCAATTGAAAACGGCATTGATGTTATCCGTATTTTTGATGCACTTAACGATACAAGAAATATGGAACAAGCAATGAAATCATGTAAAAAATATGGCGGTATTTGCGAGGCAGCCATCAGCTATACCGTAAGCCCCGTTCATAATGAAGAATACTTTGTAGAACTCGCTATGAAGCTTGAAAAAATGGGTGCCGACGTTATTTGTATTAAGGATATGGCTAACCTTTTACTGCCTTATGCGGCATATTCTTTGGTTAAAAAGCTTAAAGAGAATGTTAAGGTGCCGATTCACCTTCATACACACAACACAACTGGTACGGGTGACATGACCTACCTTATGGCCGTTCAAGCAGGTGTTGATATTGTTGATACTGCGCTTTCTCCCTTTGCTAACGGTACTGCACAGCCCTCAACCGAGGCGCTCGTTGCAACACTTGAGGGTACCGAGCGTGATACAGGTCTCGACCTTAATAAGCTAAGTGAGGTTGCTGCGCATTTCCGTGATGTTGCAAATAAAATGAAATCGGATGGCACACTTGACCCGAAGGTGCTCAATGTTGATACCAAGACACTTATTTATCAAGTGCCTGGCGGTATGCTTTCAAACTTGATTTCTCAGCTTAAACAAGCAAATGCCGAGGATAAATACTATGATGTATTGGCAGAGATTCCCAATGTTCGTAAGGACTTTGGTTATCCTCCGCTTGTAACCCCCACAAGCCAAATTGTTGGTACTCAGGCAGTATTTAATATTCTTGCGGGTGAGCGGTATAAGATGATTACAAAGGAATCAAAGGGTGTGCTCCGTGGCGAGTACGGTCAGGTTCCAGGAAAGGTTAATGAGGAGGTTCGCAAGAAGGCAATCGGTGACGACAAGGTTATTACCTGCCGTCCTGCCGACCTTTTAGAGCCCGAGCTTGAAAAATACAAGGCAGAAGCAGGGGATTTAGCAAAATGTGAAGAAGATGTATTAAGCTATGCACTATTCCCGCAGGTTGCCGCCAAATTTTTAGCAGAGCGTAACGCTCCTAAAACTGATGATACAGTTCGTACACTTATTGTCGAAGATTTATCTAAATAAAAAATGAGCCCGTCGCTTGACGGGTTCTTTTTTTGTGAAAAATGCTTTTAAAATTTTAATAATTACAGTATAATAAACTTGTAAAACAATGCGGAGGAATTTTTATGGGAGTTATATCATTAAATAAGTCGTTTAATTTCTTTAAGTCGCTTTTAAATCATAATACGGCTACAGTCCCTGCAATTACCTTGGCTGACGCAAAGCCAGAGTTTATAAAAAAGCAAATAGATGCTCCTTTTAATAGAGTAACGCCAGAATCTCAAGGGGTTGCTTCTAAACTAATTTATGATTTTTTAAGTGAAATTAGTAACGATAAAACCCTTAATATGCATAATATAATTATACTCAAAAACGGTAAAGTTATTGCCCAAACCGAGTTCGGTAATAGCGATTTATCGGTTTGGAAAATGACCTTTTCGGCGTGTAAAAGTATAGTTTCTCTCGCAATAGGGATGCTGGTTGATGATGAAAAGCTTGATATTAACACCCCAATTTCCGAGTTCTTTCCCGAATATGTTGGTGCTGTAGCAAAAATTAAGTTGCGTGATATAACGGTTGAGACATTGCTTAATATGAGCACGGGTAGTTCCTTTAACGAATTTTTATGCATGACCTCTCAAAATTGGGAGCAGTCCTTCATAAAAAGCACATTTTCTCAAAAAGCGGGACAAGACTTTAATTATAACAGTCTTAATACCTATATGCTTTCCGCCATAGTTAAAAGGGTAAGCGGTGAATGTTTGACCGACTTTTTGAAAAAGCGCCTATTCACACCATTAGGTATTAGTAATTATTATTTTGAAAAATGTCCTACAGGTATCGAAAAAGGCGGGTGGGGATTTTATATAATGCCTGAAGATTTTGCCAAAATCGGTCAGCTCGTCTTAAACAAAGGAATTTGGCAAGGCAAAAGAATTATTAGTGAGAACTGGATAAACACCGCAACCTCAAAGCACATTTCCACACCCGAAGCATTTGGAGCTTTTGATTATGGCTATCAGTTTTGGGTAGGAAGAGAAACCAACATCTTTTTGTTCAACGGAATGTTTGGACAAAATATTTTGGGCTTTAGAAATTCTGAAATTTTGATTGTTTCTAATGCGGGTAACGGTGAGCTTTTCCAACAAAGCAATTACTTTAAGATAGCTTTAAAGTATTTTTCTAACGACCCACAAACAGTTCTTCCCGAAAACCGCAAAGAATTTAAAAAATTACAAAAATACAGTGCTTCGCTCTCATTTTACCGCAAAAAAAACAGCTTATTCGATGTGATTTTTCCAAACCGTAATTTAAAAGTTTTTTTAAATAAAAATCCCGAAATATTGGATAAGGAGTTTTTAGCCGCCTCGGATAGTGCGGCTTCGGTTGGAATTTTGCCGCAGTTTTTACAAATTACTCAAAACAACTATTCATCGGGTTTAAAATCGGTAAAATTTCAATTTATCGATAATAACTTGTATTTAGTTTATACCGAAAATTGTTCCGATTACCGCATCCCGCTTGGTGTTGGAAAATATCAACGTTCACAAATTGATATCAATCGAGAGAAGTATTTAATTAGCGCTGCTATAAATGTGTCAAACGATGAGGATTTTGATAAGGTTATTACCATAAATATTGATTTTATTGAAACGTTTTCAAAAAGGACCATAAAAATATACTTTAAGAATGGAAAAATTATCTTAAAACAAAGCGAAACGCCGGGTATGAATTTTTTAAGAGAGTGCATCCCGCTATTTAAAAATTCTATTTCCAAAAGCAGAGTGCTTGGAACGGTAATAAGCAAAACGGATGATGATTTTTTATTTTATAAATTGGAGCGTATTTTCGAGCCGAGCACCGAGCTATCCGTAGGTTAGAGTATAAATGCATTGATTTTTAGTTTTTTCTTGATTTATCAGTATATATATTTTATAATCATTATAATATTATTAAAAGGGGAGAGGTTATGAAACCGTTAACCGAATATTTTGGCTGCCTTGTGTTTGATGATAGAGAAATGAAGGCACGTCTTTCTCCGGAAATTTATAACTCATTAAAAAAGACCATGGACGAGGATGCACGGCTTGATTTATCGGTTGCTAACGCCGTTGCTAATGCAATGAAGGACTGGGCTGTCGAAAAGGGCGCTACTCACTATACCCACTGGTTCCAACCGATGACGGGTATCACCGCCGAAAAAAACGATAGCTTTATTACACCCATCGCTAACGGTAGGGTAATTATGGAGTTTTCGGGTAAGGAGCTAATTAAGGGTGAACCCGATGCTTCCTCATTTCCGTCGGGCGGCTTAAGAGCTACCTTTGAGGCACGTGGATATACCGCTTGGGACCCGACCTCTTATGCGTTTATTAAGGGTAAATCACTATGTATTCCTACGGCGTTTTGTTCGTTTACGGGTGATGCGCTTGATAAGAAAACTCCTCTTTTGCGCTCTATGCAGGCAATAAATAAACAGGCGCTTCGTGTTTTAAGACTTTTTGGTAACGATAAAGTTAAGTGTGTTAAAACATCGGTTGGTGCAGAGCAGGAATATTTTCTTATAACCAAGGAAGCATATAACAAGCGTAAGGACTTAATGTTTACTGGCCGCACACTTTTTGGCGCTCAGCCGCCCAAAGCACAGGAGATGGATGACCATTACTTTGGCACTATTAAGCCCAAGGTTGCCGAGTTTATGAGCGACCTTAACGAAGAGTTATGGAAGCTTGGCATTCTTGCAAAAACCGAGCATAACGAGGCGGCTCCCGCACAGCATGAGTTAGCTCCCGTTTACACAACAACAAATATTGCTACCGACCACAATCAGTTAACTATGGAGATAATGCAAAAGGTTGCCGCAAAGCACGGTTTGGTTTGTCTTTTACACGAAAAGCCATTTGCCGGTGTTAATGGTAGCGGTAAGCATAATAACTGGTCACTCACAACCGATACGGGAGTTAACCTTTTAAAACCGGGTGCTACACCTCACGAAAATGCACAGTTTTTGTTGTTTTTATGTGCGGTTATTCAGGCGGTGGACAAGTATCAGGATTTGCTTAGGATTTCGGTTGCTACTGCGGGTAATGACCATAGATTAGGTGTTTTAGAAGCACCACCTGCCGTTATTTCCATATTCTTGGGCGATGAGCTGACAGCGGTGCTTGAAGCAATAGAGAATGATACTCCCTACAGTGCTGCTGAAAAAACACAAATGAAATTAGGCGCTCATGTATTACCTAAGATTACAAGGGATAATACCGACCGTAACCGTACCTCGCCGTTTGCATTTACGGGTAACAAGTTTGAGTTTAGAATGTTGGGCTCTGCAAATAGTATTGCTTGTGCTAACATTATGCTCAACTCTGCGGTTGCTGATTCGCTGAGAGAATATGCCGATATATTGGAGAAATCAAACGATTTTGATGCTGAGTTACATACTCTGCTTAAAAATGTGATTAAAAACCATAAGCGTATTATTTTCAATGGTAACGGCTATGATGAAACATGGGTTAAGGAGGCAACAGAGGTTAGGGGATTGCTTAATTATAAAACAACCCCTGACTGCTTACCACATTTAATTGACAAGAAAAATGTGGATATGCTAACAGCCCTCAAGGTGTTCTCCGAGCAGGAGCTTAAATCTCGATGTGAAATTTTAACCGAAAACTATAATAAAACCGTTTTAATTGAGGCGGCTACAATGTCATATATGACGTGTAAGCAAATTTTACCTGCAATTGAAGCGTTTATTGGTGAAATCGCAAAAAATCTGGCTTCTAAAAAATCACTGTGTATGGATATAAGCGATGCCTATGAAGCCGAAACACTAAAAACCTTGTCCTCGTTAACAGAGAGAATTCTTAAGGCGGTTAAGGCACTTAATGCTGATACGAGCAAGATTAAGGCGATTTCCGATGTAACAAAACAGTCGATGTCAATTAGAGATATTTTGCTTGAAGATATGAGCTGCTTACGCTCGTTATGTGATGAGGCGGAGCTAATCACAGCTGATAAATATTGGCCGTTCCCGACATATAGTGACCTTCTTTTTAGTGTTAGATAATTTCACAATAACAACCTCCCGAATTTTCGGGAGGTTGTTTTAATTTTGTCATTATCTGGAAAAAAACTTTAAAAATTTAGTGCAATTCCAACAAATTCCAATAAATTCCAAAAAAGTTAGCAAAAACTATTGCAATTGTTGGAAATTTGTGGTAAAATGTGCCCATAACAAACAGAGAGGAAGAATTAGATTGGAAAAGAAATTAAAAGTATTGATTGCCGATAATACCACCGAGCTTGGAAACACTTGTAGAAAAATACTTAACGAGTACGGTATGGAAACCAGCTTATGTGAGAAGGATGGACTAAAATTGTTAGATAGCGTTAAACGGTTAAAACCCGATGTTGTTATAGCGGATGTGTTCATGCCTAATTTGGATATTTTAGGTGTGCTTGATAATCTAAAAAATTCTCAAATGAAGGAAAAACCGCTTGTTATGGCAATGTCAAGCTATGATAATCAACGGCTCGAAAAGGAAACGCTCTCAGCAGGTGCCAGTTATTATTTTATAAAGCCGTTTGATATTAAAAATATGGCCGAAAGGATTCATATACTTACAAAGCACATAAGCGACAATACAATTCAAAGAAATGAAAATACGAACGATGAAGGCGATTTAGAATTGATGATAACTGAAATTATTCATCAAATAGGAGTTCCCGCTCACATAAAAGGTTATCATTATTTAAGAGAATCAATAATAATGTCGGTAAAGAATAATGAAGTTATAAATTCGGTAACAAAAATTCTTTATCCTACTGTAGCAAAAAAGTACAATACAACTTCATCAAGGGTAGAACGAGCAATTAGACACGCAATCGAGGTAGCATGGGATAGAGGAGATGTGGATGTACTCAATTCTTATTTTGGGTACACAATTCAAAACGAAAGAGGCAAGCCGACAAATAGTGAATTCATAGCAATGATAGCTGTCAAATTAAGATTGAGATTAAAGCTAAATTAAGCCGGAGATTACTCCGGCTTTTTTGTATATTTTTTTTAGTGGGAAAAATAATATATAAAAAGCAGGGAGAAATTATGAAACGGGAATTAAGAAATTTTAAAGATGTTAAACTATCAGAAAATATCGATGAAAATATAAAGCTGTTAGATGAGATTTTTAAAAGGGATGCAGCAGTTAGAAAACGAGAATTTGAAGTAACGGGCAGCGAAAATTTTAGAGCAGTAGTTTATTTTGTTGATAGTATGATAAACTCTGATACGCTTACCGATGCCGTAATCCGACCGCTTCTGACCGTAAACGCCGAAAACAAGCAGGAAACCTTAATTGATTACGTTGCAAAACAGGTGGTTTTTGCTGATGAGGTTTCAAAAAGCGATAATTTAGAGCAAATGTTATCATCTCTCTTGTATGGGGATACTTTGCTTATAATTGATGGAAATACACAAGCTTTGATTATCAACACAAAGGGGTGGAGGAGCAGAGGCGTAGATGAGCCCCAAAATGAGCGAGTTTTGGAAGGACCAAAGGAGGGCTTTGATGAAGCGCTTATGCGCAACCATACGCAGCTTCGCCGCAAATTGCCTACACCCGATTTATGCTTTGAGTTTGTAAAGCTCGGCAGGAAAACCGACACAAGAGTTTTTATTTGTTATATCGAATCTCTTGTAAACCGTAAGGTGTTGAATATCATTAAAGAACGAATCGCAAAAATAGATATTGACGGGGTTTTGGACAGCAACTATATTAGTGAACTGATAACACATCATAAATTTTCTCTATTTAAAACAATTGGAAAAACCCAAAAGCCCGACGTGGTTGCAGCAAAACTGTTAGAGGGTCGCATAGCAATTATGGTGGATGGAACACCGATGGTTTTAACTGCGCCATATTTTTATTTGGAAAATTTTCAAACCGATGATGATTATTATCAAAATTTTTTGGTGTCAGCAATTGGAAGAATTTTAAGATATATTTGCTTTTATACCGCAATATGCTTGCCTGCGATTTTTTTGGCGTTTGCGGTGTTTAATCCGCACCTTTTACCAACTTCATTTTTGCAGTCGATTATGCATTCCCGTGCCGACATACCGTTTTCAACCTTTGGAGAATGCGTGATACTCATAGTTTTGTTTGAGATTCTAAAGGAAACGGGTGTACGGATGCAGGAAAGCTTGGGTCATGCGCTTAGTATTGTTGGCGGTTTGGTTGTGGGACAAGCCGCTGTGGAGGCAGGGATAATAAGTGCGCCGATATTGATAGTTACAGCGCTTAGCGGTATTGCAAGTTTGATTGTTCCAAATCTCAAGGCATCGGTTCTTTATTTTAAAATATTTTTTGTAATACTTTCAGGGCTGCTCGGGCTGTTTGGTTTTTTTATTGGTATGGTTTTGTTTCATATTCATTTATACTCGTTAGATAGCTTTGGAATACCTTATGTATTTGCGGGATTTGAATTTACAAAAAGTTCTTTAAAGGATACGCTCATACGAATAAATTGGAAAAATATGCTTAAAAGACCTAAGTATGTTACAAAAAATATAATTCGACAAAAGAGGAAATAGTGTGAAGCTTGTTAAGGTTGTGTTAGTGCTTTTGATGGTCTTTAGTCTTTCGGGCTGTAAATACGCATCCGATTATATAGACCCGGAGGACAGATATATAATTACTGCTATTGGCTTTGAAAAAAGCGCAAATGGGGTATTGGCTGTTATAGAAGTACCCAAAGAAATTAGTGGTAAAGCGAATAGTAAAACCGTTTATTCGGCGTGGGGAGGAAATGTAAGCGGAGCAATAAGTGCCGTGTCGAATAAAATATCGGGGGAATTGCTTTTTAGTCAATGTCCTATAGTTTTGCTTGATGAAAGTGTTGAAGGTGAAACTATCGACGACATTTTTAACTATTGCTTATCTAATTACGATATTTCGCTGTCGGTGTTGTTAATCGGCTGTAAAAATCCAATAGAGCTCTTAAACAAGGAAACGAACGAAGCATCGGTAGGTCTTGCAATATTAAAATCAGTGAAATTTTCAAATAAAAATTTGAATTCACAAAGCCGATTTGCAAAAGTAATCAATAACAACTATAAAACGGGTGAATTTAAAATACCGTATGTAAACTTTAGTGAAGAGGTATTTATGGTTGATGGGGTATTGGTGTTTAAAAATAATTTAATAAACGAATTTATTAAAATTGAGGCGTTAGAGAGGTATGAATGAAATAAACAACTATAAAAACCGAATATTTAGCGTTGTAGCGGTTTTTTTGTTTGGCAACCTTATAATTACCTTCCCAAAGGGTGAGGGCCAACAGCAAAGCTTTTGGGGATATATTTTGTGCTGCGCAGTTTGCTTTGCGATTGCAAATTTTCTGATTCGCCTACAGAATTCGAGTGAGAATTTTTGTGTTCATATATTTGATAAAACAGTAAACAATAATCTGCTTAAAAATATATTAAAAATTCTTTTGTTGTTATTTTCGCTATTGTGCTTTATTATTTGCACAAAAGATTATATTGTTATGGTGGACAGCATTCGTTTAAAAACAACTCCTCGTTTTATACTGTCGGCGGTGTTTGTTTTTACGATATTTGTTTTGTCAAACACACAAAAAAGAGTTATTTATATGTTTGCCTTTGTAAATCTAATTTTGATAACTTTGGGCGTTTTGATTATGCTTGTATTTTCGTTATCGGCATTTGATTTAACCTATATTATTGACAGTCTTGATTTTAATTTAAAAAATACCATAACACAGGGCTTAACCTTTTACATTCACAGCTTTGGTCAAATAATCTTATGTTTACTTTTTGTTGGTCACATCGAAAAAAAGGACGCCAAGAAAAATGTGTTTCTCGGTATCCTTTTTGGCGGTATAATATTTTTAATATGCTTTTTAAATGTAATTCTTATGGTAGGTAACGAAATAATTGTTAAACTACGGTTTCCGTATGCCGCTGTTACAGGTATGATAGTATCTGGAGATGCTTATAACCGCTTAGACGCTATAACCTACTATATTTATTTTATTTGTGACTTAATAAAGGCATCAATTTTACTTCGAATTATAACCGAAATTTACTCAAAAAAGCAGTGGTTAAAGTGGAGTGTATCTGTCTTAACGGCAGTCCTCGCCGTAGTGTTTTCATCAAACAGTTCTTTAGGTCTTATCTTGCAAGGAAAACCTGTAAATTTTGTACTGCTATGTTTAGAAATTGTTTTACCGATTTCAATAGGTGTTTTAATTTATAGGTCGAAAACTACGTTCAGGAGGCGTTAATAATTGCATTGTACCGATTGGCAATCGCATTCCAGGTAACAGGACCCACCGAGCCGGTGGTAGGAATGTTGTTTAGACGTTGAAATGTATATACCGCATCTCTCGTTTGAGTGCCGTATACACCATCAACCGTAACATTTGGTATATTACCATCGGTTTGCGCAATTAAGGATAAATATGTTTGTAGGTCGGTTACATTTTGCCCTGTGGCGCCAGGTGTTAAGAAATATCCTGGGTAAAGCTTTGCATAGTTTTCCTGATAACCTTCGGGTAATTGAGAATAAACATCGCTGTAAACCGAAACAATCTTGTTCCAGGTTTGCTGTTCCACGATGCCCGTTACCGGTAAACCATATTGCGCTTGGAAGTTTCTGACGGCATTTACCGTGTTTGCATCAAACACATTGCTTATGGGAAATATGTTTAAATTCGGATTGAAATAGGCAATGACATTTAATAAATACTGAATTGTTGTAACTGGTATTCCACTCATGCCTTCACTTAATTCTTCAGAATATTGTAGGGATACATCGTCGAGTGTTAATCCTTCGTTTACCAATTCTCCAAGGCGTGTTACACCATTATAAAGGTCTTTAATTCGATACCAAGTGTTTTTATCTACGTTGCCCGTAACGGGTATGTTAAATATTTCCTGAAACTTTTTAACCGAATTTTGTGTCGCTACATCAAAAATACCGGTAGTAATATCTATCTTAGGAATGGCGGGATAGTTACGGGCAATTCTGTTTAACTGTCGCTGAAAAATTATTACATCATTTCCCGCACTTCCAACGACTAAGGGAGAACCGGGGTATGATTCCTCAATTGCCTGAACAGGCGCATTTTCTACAAGCTCGATGTTGTCCCCATAATAATACTGCAAAATTTCAAACGGGGTATATCCTCTGTTGGCAAGGTCAACCGTGCCCCATTGGGAAAGTCCCGCACAGGTTGAGGTGGTACCATTACAAAACTGTGTGAAAAACGGTTGTATTTCGTTTCTCTCAACTACATAGTCATTAAAAATCTCATCAACAATATTGCTGATAACCTCAAAAACCTCACGGTTTTTAACAAATGATTGGTCAAAGGCGGTGGTGGAGGTTATATCAAAATCATAGCCCTTTGAGCGATACCATTCTGTATAAATTCTATTTAAGGCAAAGGTTGTTATTGCGTATATATTGGCTCTCAACGAGTTTTCGGGCCAAGTCGGGTAAATTTCCCCCGATGCCACATTTTTAATGTAATCAATGAAGGGGACAGTAACATTTTCCGCCGCCTGATTCGGTGCGCCTAAATGAACTGTAATTGTTTCGGGAATATAAGGTATTATCGGCATAAAATCACCTACAAGGACCGATTGTCAGGTAAAATAATTACCTGCATATTATCGTTATCTGCTGCCGTTTTAGCCAGCATATCAAATTTTTGAAGTGTGGTAATATTTTCGTATATTGGTATGTTTTGAATCATTACAGGAATAAATTCATCTGCTTCAATTTTAGCATTATAATATTTTGTTATGCTTCTTGAATCATTACCCGGCGACTCACTAAAACGGCTATCAAACGCATCCAATGTGATGTTGGGAGATTTACCGCTTTCATCTGTGGTTACGCCTTTAATAATGGTATCACCGTCATAAATTGTTATAAGTGCATTTGGCACAGGGAAGGTCCCTTGTGAGTGGGTGATATTAAAAATTAACCTTCCCCTATAGGGCGAATAGTCGTTATTGTTTGCTGCATTTTGATTAACCTGAGTGGGTATGTAGTTTGTGCTTCGTTTTTGAAATTCTCGAAGCTCCTCAATATAATTTTCTACAGTTTTCTCCATATAATAGCTCCTTGTGCTTTTTGTATATTATATGGTAGTTTCGTTTCTATGTGCAGTTTTTGAATCATAACCACTAGTAAACTAGTGGTATGCACAGCCCCTATAAGGGGCGCCTACTGGCCAGGTCCCTAAAAGGGACCTCGAAAGTTTGACAACGCATTACCATCTCGGGCAGCCGCTCACGTGCGGCTGTCTTCTTTTTT
>JAZRRG010000061.1:0-1256 GCA_045650565.1 Acutalibacteraceae bacterium
TTTTATTGGCCTGCCAGCCACGCAATTGTTACTTGTTACCCATAAATGGGTCCCGCGGGTCAAACATCGCTAACTGATCTGTTTCTTTATCTCTTGACAGTTGCTCTGCTATGTATGTTTTTATTGCTTTTGTGTTTTTCCCCGCGGTATCTACATAGTATCCCTTACACCAAAATTCGCGGTTTCGGTACGCAAACTTCATATTTCCCCATTTTTGAAATATAAGTAAAGCACTTTTTCCTTTCAAATAACCCATAAAACCCGAAACGCTCATTTTGGGCGGGATACTTACGAGCATATGGATATGATCTGGGCACACTTCCCCTTCAATTATTTCCACTCCTTTCCACTGGCATAGTTGGCGTAATATTTCTCTTATTTCCAATCGTTTTTCTTCAAAGAATACTTTACGTCGGTATTTAGGCGCAAACACAATGTGATACTTGCAATCCCATTTTGTATGTGCTAAACTATTATTGTCTATGTTTACTTTCTTCATAGATAAATCCTCCAATGTGTTTTTTATTTTGACTGGCAGGTCATTTTTATTATAACACATTGGAGGATTTTTGTTCATCGGTTAACCTTTATTGAACCACGCGACTATCGCGTGGTTTTCGTTATACAAAAAACCCCGAAAGCACTCCCTTTCGCGGTTTTAGATGTAATTTTTACTGTTCTATCGGTTTTTTCGTTACTGCTTTAATTACAAACAATGTTGCAACCATCAGCACAACGCCTACCGGCAGAAGCACATATGCATTCTGAATAAACGCTGCCAAAAGATACATCACGAAGGAAACCGCCGCCACCGTAATGGAATAGGGCATCTGCGTGGAAACATGGTTTAAGTGATTGCACTGCGCACCGGCGGAGGACATAATGGTCGTATCGGAAATGGGCGAGCAATGGTCACCGCAAACAGCACCTGCAAGACATGCCGACATACCAATAATAAGAAGCTCACTTCCCGGTTCAAAAATCGCAGTTACAATCGGGATAAGAATACCGAAGGTACCCCAGGACGTACCGGTTGCAAATGCAAGCACACAGGCTACAAGGAAGATAATTGCGGGCAGGAAGTTCGCAAGGCCTGCAGCCGCAGAATCCATCAAAGCCCCTACAAAGTCAGCCGCGCCCAAAAGCCCGGTCATGTTTTTAAGTGCTGTTGCAAAGGTCAGAATTAAAATTGCAGGCACCATTGCAATAAAGCCTTTTGGAATACATTCCATAGCTTCCTTAAAGGTAACGATGCG
>JAZRRG010000062.1:0-1055 GCA_045650565.1 Acutalibacteraceae bacterium
TCTCGTCCGGGTCACCAAAAGCAAAAAGCATCCAACTTTTGTTGGGTGCTTTTGTCTTTTATAACACTGATTTACCTATAATAAATAAAATTCTTATTATAGTACTTTGATTTACGGGTCATTTCAAGGTCTAATTTTTCAAGCCCCATTTCCTCTAACAATGTCGGTGTCGCGGAAAAGAGATTTGTGCCCAACCCTAATCGGTTGCCCTCGATTTCACAACCCATTGCCGCCAATGTTGTCGGGAAAATATCCATTGCCGAAAACTGTCGGTTTTTTACATTGACTGCAGTTGCCGATGCATTAATTATACAGTTATACACAAACCGCTCATAATCTTCGTCAACATTTCTGTTGATATACCCGTTATCCATTGTGGTGTGGTCTCCTACGATTACAGTCGTAGTATTTTCGAAAAACGGCTGTGCTTTTATCCATTCCACGAACTCACCTAACTGACGGTCGGCACAAGCTATAACATTTTCATACTGCTCATCATACTCGTTTTGACATTCACTGCAAACATACCCCGAAATGTGATGTGTATCAACCGTTTTTATGGAAAATGCAAACGGTTTATCACCCGCAGCAATTTTTGTCAGCTCCTGCTTGGCATAAGTGTAAAGCAGTTTATCCTCATAACCCCACCAAACCTTATACCCTTCGGGAAACAATTTGTCGTCACGTGCGGCATAGTAGTCATAAATTTTGTTAACGCCGTGCTGTGTATAATACACATTGGAGTTAGCAAAGTGCGAGTCGCACCCCATCATAACCGCCTGATAATATCCATTATCTCTTAAAACTTCATATAAGGTTGTGGCACCAGATAAAAACTCCTCCTTACCGTAGGTGTTATCAGCTGTTCCAAATGGCACCTTTAACGGAATACCTGCGGTGTGTGCAACCATTGCACCCGCAGTCCATGTTGTACCGACAACCGACCGGCTGCCGCCAAAACCGGAATTATTTGAAAAATTGATATTTTGCTCTGCTAATTTGGTGGCGTTCGAAATAAGATTATAGTCCAACGCACCACCCACTGATTTATCAGA
>JAZRRG010000063.1:0-34391 GCA_045650565.1 Acutalibacteraceae bacterium
AATGTTTTTTCACGTATTTAATTTTTTCTTCCGCTGTATATTGTCTGTTCTTTCGCATTTCTTTTCCTCCTTTTTTTATATTTTAACACATAAAGAAAAAGTAGACACTTTTTTGTGTCTACTTTTATCTTACACCTGCACGGAAGAGTCCTTTTTTTACAGCTCAATTAAATTTTTAAGCTCATCTTCGGGTACTATTCTAACACCGAGCGATTCGGCTTTCGCCTTTTTGCTACCTGCATCATCGCCCATTAGCAAAAAGTCGGTCTTTTTTGAAACGCTACCCGAAACCTTTGCACCAAGCTCTTGCATTTTTTCGGTCAGTCCATCACGGTTAAGGGTAGAGAACTTGCCCGTTATAACCACAGTTTTGCCAAAAAACATATTGTGCTCATCAATCTCTTTTTTCTCTTGTCTTTGCACGGTGATTACCTTTAGTAGCTCTTGAAATTCTTTTCGGTTATCATCACTACCAAACCAATTATGAATTGCATCGTTTATTGTTTCGCCAAAGCCATCAATAACTGAAAAATCAAAGCCCTCATCGGTTTTCTTTAAAAATTCGTAAACATCGCCTAAAAACAAATCATCAATAATTTTTGCCGCACTTTTGCCTAAAAGCGAAATATTCATAGCAACAAGCAGGGAGGATAGTGTTGTATTTTTGGCTTTTTCTAAAGAATCGCACAAATTATTGTATGATTTCTCCCCAAATCCGTCCATACTTATAATATCCTCTTTATGTTCGGGCAAACGGAAAATGTCGGAGAGTGTGCTTATCCAGCCGAGCCCCATAAATTTAATAAGGGTGGCCTCGCTTAATCCCTCAATATTAAGTGCGGGCTTGCTCACAAAATGAGTGAACTTCTTAATTTGTCTACCTGGGCAGTTATCATTACCGCAATATAGCACCTTTACTTCGTTCCCTGCATTTTGCGTTGTTTTAATAATAGTGTCTTTGTGGCAAACGGGGCAAAAATCGGGCGTTTTTACATGGTAATTATCACGGTTTTCACTCTCACCCGTAATGTTCTTTTCAACGTGCGGAATTATCATATTGCGCTTGGAAACCGAGATTAAATCTCCAATTTTGAGCTTTAGGTTTTCAATAAATGTAATGTTATGAAGTGAAGCTCTCTCAACATTTGTATTGTCAATTTCCACCGTATCAAATTCGGCAATAGGTGTTAATTGACCTGTACGGGATATATTCCAAACGATTTTTTTTAGTGTTGTTTCAAAGTGCGGGTCGCCAAATTTAAAGGCGATTCCGTCCTTGAAATGATGACTTGTTCTGCCGAGTGAAGCGCCAAAAAGGGTGTCATCATAAGTAAATACAACACCATCTATCGGGAAACCGAGCCGGTTTGCTGTCTCTTTAAGAGAATAGATTTTCTTTTCGGTGGTTTGCTCGGTGTCTACATTTGTAAGTGTGAAGTGTGGAAGCAATGCAAAGCCAAAGCTTTCGAGCCGTTTTAGCTTATCTAATTTACTGGATAGCTCATCAAACCCAAGAAGCACGTTAAAGGGAATAAAGGATACGTGCCTTGCAGCACACACAGCCGAATCGAGCTGCCTTACAGAACCCGCCGCTAAATTTCTCGGCGTTGAGTATTTTTCCTCATCAAGCTCTATTGAATCATTGATTTTTTCAAAATCGGCAACCGTTATAAACGCTTCACCGCTTATAACCAATGTATCGGTGTAGGGGATTTTTTTCGGCACGTTAGAGAAAACACGGGCATTATGTGTTATGTCCTCACCGACCGCCCCATCTCCACGGGTTGATGCCGATATAATTTCACCGTTCTCATAGGTAATTTTAACGGTAAGACCATCCATTTTAAGTCCCAAATAACCATTTGAAACCTGTGCCATAGCGTAAACATCGGCAACAGATTTGGTCTTTGCGAGACTAAGCAACGGTATATCGTGCTCAACCTTTTTAAGAGTGCTAAGCACCTCGTAACCCGGGCGCTGTGTAGGGGAATTTGCCAAAATGAGACCCGTTTCGTTTTCGAGCGCTGACAGCTCATCAAATAGCGCATCATACTGAGCGTCTGATAATGAAGGGTTGTTTTGATTATAATACTCATCGCAGCATTTATTTAAATATTCAACTAATTCTTTAATGCGGTTTAATTTATCCATTATTCCACTCCAAAATTTGATATATTTAGTATAACACAAGATTAAAAATAATTAAATATATTTTTGTGAAGTTCTTTTTTTGTTCATAAATATATGGTATAATTAACCAACAAAAAGTTAAGCGAGGTAAAAATATGCTACGGCTTAAAAACATTAAAAAAGATTATATTGTGGGCTCGGGCAGGGTTGAGGCCTTAAAGGGTGTTAGTATAGACTTCAGAAAAAACGAGTTTGTATCGATACTCGGTCAATCGGGCTGCGGTAAAACAACGCTGCTTAATATTATAGGCGGTCTTGATAAATATACCGAGGGTGACCTTGTAATAGGCGGAAGACCCACAAAATATTATAAGGATAGAGATTGGGATATTTATCGAAATCACTCGGTTGGTTTTGTGTTTCAAAGCTATAACCTCATCCCGCACCAAACGGTGCTGTCTAATGTAGAACTTGCGTTGACGCTTTCGGGCGTATCCAAAAAGGAACGCCGTAAAAGAGCAACCGAGGCGCTCGAAAAGGTCGGGCTTGGTGACCAGTTAAACAAAAAGCCAAATCAAATGTCGGGCGGACAGATGCAGCGTGTGGCAATAGCCAGAGCGCTTGTTAATAACCCTGATATTCTTTTAGCAGATGAGCCGACAGGTGCGCTTGATTCGGCAACAAGCGTTCAGGTTATGGATATCTTAAAGGAGATATCCAAGGAAAAGCTGGTTATTATGGTAACCCATAACCCCGATATTGCGGTAAAATATTCAACCCGTATAATAAAGCTGCTTGACGGTGAGGTTGTAAGCGACAGTAATCCGTATGATAGCGAAACGCCCATTAACAGTCAAAAACAACGGCGAGTAAAACGCATAAAGGGAAAATCAATGTCGTTCCTTACCGCACTGTCCTTAAGCTTTAACAACCTTATGACCAAAAAGGCACGTACCTTTATGACCTCCTTTGCAGGTAGTATCGGTATTATCGGTATAGCGCTTATTTTATCACTCTCTAATGGTATCCAGCTTTATATCGATAAGGTTGAGGAGGATACACTTTCTAACTACCCGCTTACCATTGAAGAAGCATCAGTGGATATGTCGAGTATGATGCTTTCTATGATGGATGCGGATGGTACGAGTAATACTCACGAGCTTGATAAAATCTACTCAAACAACATTATGACCGATATGATAAACGCTATGAATTCGGGTCTTACAACAAACAACCTTGAAAAATTAAAGGTCTTTCTTGAGAGCGATGAGAGTGATATTAAAAACTATATTACCGATATAAAGTACGGCTACTCAACCCAAATGAACATCTATAAGGCCGATACAGCAGATGGTGTATATCAGGTAAATCCGGGCAAGGTTTTTGAAAATTTAGGAATGGGCTCTATGATGCCAAGCACACAAATGGGTGGTGCCGCAATGAAACAAATGTCTAATACGGATGTTTGGAAGGAGCTTGTTGGTGATAACAAATTGCTCGAATCACAATACGATATTGTCAAGGGTAAATTACCCGAAAAATACAACGAGGTTGTTTTAATAGTTACAGAGAATAACGAAATAACCGATTATACATTATACACCCTCGGTATGAAAAGCGATGAAGAATTAAAGGAAGTTTTAGCTCAAATGCAGTCGGGCGAGCAGAGCGATAAAGAGTTTGAAAAATCTGAGGTAGAGGAATTTACCTATGATGAAATTCTCGCTCTACGCTTTAAATTACTCGTAAATACCGATTACTTCACCAAGGAGAATGGTGTTTGGGTTGATAAGAGCGATGATGAGATTTATATGATAAATAAGGTTGATAGTGCTGAGGAAATCAAGGTGGTCGGTATATTGCGTCCTAAAGAGGGAGCCAGCGTATCAACCGTAGGCGGCACGGTGGGCTACACTTCACTTCTTCAAGAGCACCTTATAAGCCGTGTTAATCAAAGCGAAATCGTTAAGGAGCAAAAGGAACAAACCGATACCGATGTTTTCTCAGGTCTTCCGTTTGAAACCGATGAAGAAAAATCTTACACAATGGCGGACATACAGGCGCATATTGCCACTCTGCCCGCCGAGCAGCAGGCACAAATAGGCGGTTATATTCAGCAAATGGCTGCGGCAGGTACACCCGAAGAAAAAATTGTTGAGCTGTTAGCATCAAATATGTTCAAGTCATCTGACGCTACCTATGATGATAATTTAGCCAAAATGGGTGTTTCCGATTTAGCAAAGCCGTCGGTTATCAACATTTACCCAAAAGATTTCGAGGCAAAGGATACCATTGCCGATATAATAGAAAAGTATAACGATAATGCTGATGAGGCCGATAAAATATCCTACACCGATTATATCGGAATTATGATGTCCTCCATCACAACAATTATAAATGCCATCAGCTATATTTTAATAGCGTTTGTTGCAATATCCCTTGTAGTGTCCTCGATAATGATAGGAATTATAACCTATATTTCGGTGCTTGAGCGCACCAAGGAAATAGGTATTTTAAGGGCGGTTGGTGCATCTAAAAAGGACATTTCCCGTGTGTTTAATGCCGAAACGCTTATTGTCGGCTTTGTGGCGGGAATCATCGGCATTGGCGGAACACTATTGCTGATAATACCGATAAATGTCATAATTCAAAGCTTGGCAAATATTTCAGCGTCAGCACAGCTGCCACCTGTAGCGGCAATAATTCTTGTGGGAATAAGTATGTTCCTAACATTTATTGCGGGTCTTTTCCCATCTCGTGTGGCATCTAAAAAGGACCCTGTTGAAGCGCTAAGAACAGAATAATCAAATAAAAAAGAGCTTTTTTTAGAAAAAAGCTCTTTTTTTTATTTGTAAATGGAGATTTTTGCCTTTATTTGTATTGAGTTTCTTTAATATTTATAATATAATTAAAGAGTATATACAGTTATATGAAACGGAGTTAGTAATGGAAAAATATAATTTTTTCAAATCCCTTTTAAAAAACAAAGAAGCAGTAGAACAAATGAATGTTGAAAGCTTTATTGCCAAGAGCATAAAGCCGGAAGATTCTTTGGTTATTGATTATGCTAAGGCGGCTTCAATAGACAAGGTGGGCAATTTATATTCCGCCAAGGTTTTGCGTTGCCGAATTGTTACCGATTTAAGTAAGCTTCCCGAAACCATACTGGGCTGTTATATGGTTGATGGCGGGGAACTCATAAAGCTTAAAAAGGTCGTTAAAGGTTGCCATATTGTGTACTATGATATTCTTTCTGATTACATAAATTTAACCGGCAAAAATGCCGTACAAACATTTTTGAGTGAGCTGCTAGAGGGCTCAAATCACTTTAAGAATGTAATTGTAAGCAATAATATTTTCCCCTCACAAATTTTATGGTCTAAAACCATTAGGCGAGAGTATGAGGAAAAGTATCACGAGGAAATAACCGATAAATTAGCGTTGCTTTTTGTTGATGCCAAGGGAAGCACTCGCTTTAAGTCACGCTATTTTTCTTTACTGCATGAGTTGGTGGCACAAAATTTCTTGATGCCGCTTAAAAACATAACCAATGCTAACGGGGCAGAATTATGCGGTGAGATGAACTGTGTTTTAAGTCCTATTTCTCAGGTGTTGCCCAATGTGTCACTAATGCCGTTTGCCGGTAGGTTTGACCGAATTATACTCCGTCTGCCAAGAGAATTATCGAAAAGTGACTTTATTAAGAAAAATGCAGGAATTCTAACCAATATAAATATGCAAAAAACGGTTGGAACTATATCGTATGAAGATTTTCTTTCAATGTCGTTGGATGAGCTGAAACGTCTTGTAGACCGCTTGTTTGCAAATAATATAAATCGTGTTTGTATTGACCTGCCCGAACAAATAGAAGGCATAGCACAGGAAAAATACAATCAGATATGTGCACATATAAAGCGTCTTGTATCGGTGTTTTCTATGGGAGAACGCTTGTGCGATGTTTTGTTTTTATATCCTGCTTCAGCATCCTTTTCGGAGTATACCCCGATGGATACATCCCGAATTGTTGCCTACAATTCGGTAATCGCAAAGGAATTATCGGTGCTTTGCAAAAGCAACATTCCTTTTGATGTTGGCTATGAACAGGCGCTTGGAGAACAAATAGTGTGTGAGGGCGCAATATTGAGCGTAGGCAAGAGCACCTACAGTAAATTGGTTTTGCCCTCAGCTGCAACGGTGTCCTACAATACCGCTAATTTTCTTATTGATTTTGTCAATAAGGGCGGTAGAGTTTATACCTTGGGCGAAAAGCCCCACCTTATAGACGGTGTCAAGAGTGAAAGGATAGAAAAGCTACAAAGCATTATAAGACCTCTCAAGAATGAGGAATTGTATGCAATAAGGCCAAAATACATTCCCGTTGTGAGTGACTCCTCTATTGATGTTCGTGTAACAAAGTTGGCTGAAGCGGGTATTATGTACTTCTTTGCTAATATTTGTGCCACAGCCAAAAAGCCCACCGCAACTATTTTTACCTTTGAGGATATTGTTAATGTAGATATTGTAAATTTTGTAGAGCGTGCGGCAATCCTTAAAAACAAAATAGGCAAAATCACAGGCAGATGTGCGGTTGAGCTTGATTATTACGAGCAGGGCAACTCTACATTTTTCCGTATTGTTAAGAATGCGGCTTATGAAAATTTGCGGCGCAATCATAAGCTTTTACCGCTTGATGAGGTATTTAATATTCGCAGTGTTGCCCCTAACACATTAAGGTTTACCGATTGCCAGTGGCGTATAGGTCACGGTAAATGGCAATCGGCTCCTGTAGAGAAAATAATTGAAGCCGTAAAAAAAAGGAACAAGGAGTTTTCGGCACAGTTTAGGTTCGGATTCGGTGTAAGCATGGGCTTTTTAACCGAGTCGGTAAAATTTTGTTGTGAGATGAGTAAGCATTTTGATATTGCCGTTAACGGAAAAGCCATAGAGTTTAGCGGCGATAAAAAGGTGGATATAACCGGCTATATAAAGCTTGGTAATAATGAAATTTTACTTACCGCACAAAAGTGTATCGAAGCAGTAAGCACCGAACCATATGTTTTAAGTAACCTATATTTAAGCGGTGATTTTGCCCTAAAATGCAATGAGGAATATACATATTCTGAGCAAGGTATTTTAACCAAGGGCGAGTTTTCGCTTATTTCACGGCCAGACAGCATCAATTCTTATAAGCTAAGGGAAAACGGGTTTTGGTTTTTCGATGGCAGTATAGAATTAAGCCAAACTGTGTTGGTTGGGAAAAAAGAGAGCGCCATTTATAAAATAGCATTCAAGGATATTCAGTCGGTATATGCTGAGATTACGGTTAATGGAGTGTATGCAGGTATACTTGCATTTGCACCATACGAGCTTGATGTAAGCGACCTGGTAATTGAGGGTGAAAATGAAATTTGTGTAAAATTCCATTCGCTCTCATATAAGGAAACAAGGGACGAGAAAAATTGGTTGTGCTTTAAATCCTTTGGCGGCAGGTTAAGGGATACAGCCAATTCCTTCATAAGCTTTGAGGATGTTGTAAAAAGCTATCGTGATGCCGAGCGAGAGGTGTGTTTAATGAACGGCATTACCTTCGGCATTGATAGAGGTGAGCTTGTAGTTATTGCAGCACCCGATGGCTCGGGTAAAACAACACTTCTTAATATGTTGGCGGGAATAGAAGGGTACGATACAGGCAGAATTAAGGTGGATGGTGAGGATTTAGGTGAGATGAACATAATCTCGCTTAACAACTACCGAAGAAATGCGGCGGCGTTTATTATATCAGGTGCCAACCTTATTGATACTATGACAGTGCTTGAAAATATAACATTGGCGCAGCATAAAAATACGCAAAAGGATGTTTTGCCTATACTCGAATCGGTGGGTATAGAGTCACTAATTAATAAATTCCCGTATGAATTATCTCAATATGATAAGCAGCGTGTGGCTATTGCCCGTGCGCTATTAAGAGAAGTACGGTTTATCTTATGTGATGAGCCGTTTGGTGCTTTAGATTATAAGGCGGGTAATGAACTGCTATGTATGCTTAAGAATGTATGCAAATCTACAGGCAAAACGGTAATAATCGCAACCAATAATTTTGCTGTGTGCGATGCGGCTGATAGGGTAATCAAGCTTAAAAACGGAAAACTATCGGCAAATATTGTAAACGAAAAGCCGATTTCACCCGAAGGGATTGAGTGGTAATGAAGGCATTTTTTGTTTTGTTGTTTAAGGAAATAAAAAAGAATATCGGTAGCTTTTTAACAGTTGCGCTAACAGTTTTTTTAGCAGTGGCAATAGCTTCCGGTATGCTTTGCTATGCCGTAAGCTTCAAAAAGGATGCCGAAAATTATTTTGATAGTGGCAAAATGTGGGATATAAAAATAACATCAACCCTTGGCTTTACAAGGGAGGATGTTTTGGCGGTCGGCTCGGCTGAGGGGGTAGAAAAGGCATCCGCTGTAATAGGGTTGGACACTAATTGTGCCATAAACGGTGTAGGTAATTACGGTACCAAGATATGTGGTATCGATATAGATACAGTAGCTGCAAATCCCGATAACACAGTGGCAGCGCCACGGCTTATAAGCGGTAGCTATCCCGGTAACGCAAACAGTTGTGTTGCCGTTGTTTCCAATGCTTTAAACACAAATATTAGGGTGGGGGATGTTATAACTCTTAACAATAATGTAGGTGAGAGTACCCAAACCGAATTTACCGTTACAGGTCTTGTGTTTTCCCCCGAATATTCATCGTATTTAAAGGACGGTAATACCGTTAACCATAACGGCACACAGGTTGTACTGTTTGTAAGTAGCGGCGCTTTTGCACCTGAAGCTCTATATACCGAAATAAATGTACTGCTTAACGGTAGCGCTCAGCTTAAAAGCTTTTCAAGGGAATATGCCGTTTTTGTTAATACCGCATTAGGTGAAGTAAATGTGGTTGCCAACAAGCGTGAGGAAATACGAGGCAGTGATTTAGGTAACGAGTATCAATCTAATATTGATAAGCTGCAAAAACAGTATGATTATATAAAGAGTGAGGGAGAAAGTGAGGTTAAGCAATTAACGGCTATTGTCAAGGAGGTTAAGAAAAGAGCCGAAGAAACCGATAAAACTCTATCCTCAAGGGAAAAAGCATTAGCGGCAAAAAAGGCGGCGTTGGCTGCCTTGGCAGGTACCGCCGAATATAGACAAAAGGCCGAGGAATATAACACCGAGCTTGCCCAGTTTAATAGCGATAAAGAATCAAATGAAATGAATAAGGCAACGGCTAAACGGCTTGAAGATGATATAGAAGCTATAAAGAAGGCAACCGAGAAGAAGCTTACAACAGCGCTTAAAAATTTAGAGGATGCAAAAAACTCAGCACCAACCGACTATGTGCAAAAATGGCATCTCGCTACAAGGGAATCAAATATTTCATTTGCTAGTGTGTCGCAAAATGCGGCGAAAATATCGGCAGGGTTAACCATAGTAGCAATAATTTTATTTATTGCCGAAGTGTGTGTAGTTTTGTTAGCAGTATATTCCACCACAAATAAACGCAGAAAAGAAATAGGCATTATGAAGGCAACGGGAAGCGCCGATAAGAGCATCAAAAAGCGATTCCTTTCGGTGTTTATCACGGCAGGAGTTTTAGGCGCGGTGATAGGTATATTCTCCGCATCGTCGATTATACTACCCAAAATTAGTGCTGTTATAGGTACGCTCTATAACATAACGGTTGAGGCCTCTCCAATCTATATTTCTGTTGTAGCCGCATTTTTGCTTTTAGCGGTGATTATAACGGCAAGTATAATTTGTTGCAATAGGGTATTGGCGTTGCCTCATGCCGAGCTTATTTATGCTAACCGTAATTCCCATGCGATACGGCTACCTGTTTTGTCAAGCAAAATACCGGTGGTGCTTCGTATACTTTTGCGTAATTTTTTAAAATATAAATATATTTTTGCGGCAGCGGCAATTTGTATTGCACTTGTAAGCACACTTGTAGCTTCTGCTTTAAATATAGCGGTAAAGCCCAAGCAAATATATAAAAATCAGTATAATGGCATACAAAAATATAACATTTCTGTAGATTTAAGACCATATACCGATTTTGCCGAAAACGAGGCAATGAAAAACTTCCTCACAGGGAAGCAGCACCTTGCTGTTATGAAAACAGCATTTACTGTAACTCTCCAAGACAGTACCGAGTACATAACGGCAATAGTACCCATTACTGCCGATACCTTGGATGAGTTTATAGCACTTAAAAAAGGTGTGTTTAATAAAAAAATCAATCTTTCTAATGAAGGAATTGTAATTACCGAGGACTTTGCCGACAGGCACGGAATTTCTCGTGGAGACACCATAGAGGTAGCGAAGGGCGAGAAGGTATTAACCCTTAAGGTTGCTGATGTTTGCAAAAATTATATAGGCAACTGTATCTATATGCACCCCGAAAAATACACCGAGCTGACAAAAGAACAGCCGGTAGCCGATACATTGCTTATAAATGCTCCGAACCTTACAAGCGTATCTGAAAGTAAGGTGGCGCTTTATGATACGGGAATTGTTTATTCGGTAAGCTTTAATGAAAATAATGGGGTAAAGCAAAGCGAGGCACTTGGCAGCAGCATACTTTTGCCCTCGCTTATAATAGGTGCGGTGCTGCTTTATTATATTATGAGTGCACTCGGTTCGGCTCGTGAGAAGGAAATTAAAATGCTTAAATTCTCGGATTACTCAGTCTTAAAACCGATAGCATACTTATCGCTTGAAACAGTAACAATATGGCTTGTGGGCACGGTTTTAGGTGTGGGCATAACATATTTAGTAGGCATTCCGTGGGCTTTAATGGATTTAAACGGGGTTAACACAGCGCCCAATATCAGTGTTGCTGCTTTGATAGTGACATTTATAATCACATTGACCGTAACGGCTTTGATAAACACAGTGGTAACGGTTTTAAGGTATATAAAAAAATAACCCGCCGAAGCTTCGGCGGTTGTTGGAAATATAAATTATTTATTTTTTTCAATATAGGCAACCAGGTCTCCGATGGTTTTAATGTTTTCAATTTCCTCATCGGGAATTTCAACATCAAATTCATCCTCAATCGCCATAAGTAATTCTACAACATCTAAGCTGTCTGCCCCGAGGTCATTGGCGATATCTGATTCCATTGTCATAGCGTCAATGTCCGAATCGAGCTGGTCGGCAAGTATTTCTTTAATTCTCTCAAAAATCATAAATAATTCATCCTGAAAATATAGGCGAAGCTCTCGTGCTAAAAAACAAGGACGAGGTTTCCCTAATAGAATAATATGTTTTATTTTGTGATTTGTCAACATTTTTATTAAAATTTTTTACGAGGTGATTCTTTTGACATCAAAAATAGGCGACAAATTATCTATATCAATAAGCGGTGGAAGTCACACCGAACAGCTTGAGGCGGTAATGTCAGGATTTCCAAGGGGTGTTAAAATAAGTGAAGAAAACATAGCAAGACAAATGCAGCGCAGGGCACCGGGAAAAGATGCCACCGCTACTGCCCGTAAGGAGCCCGACACAGTAGAAATATTATCAGGTGTTGATGGCGGTGTAACAACCGGAGAGGACATCCGTATTATTATTAAAAACACCAACACTAAATCGGGCGACTATGATAATTTGAAATTTACCCCTCGCCCAAATCACGCAGATTATCCTGCGTTCGTAAAGTATAACGGACAAGCCGATATGCGTGGCAGCGGACATTTTTCGGGCAGGATGACGGCCCCCTTAACCGCCCTTGGCGCAATTTGCAGGGAGTACTTAAAAGGAAAGGGTATAACGGTTGGCGGACATATTTTTAATATAGGCGATGGCTTTGATACTGCTTTTGATGCAGTTACGGTGAACGCCGAGCAGTTAGATAAATTATCGGGTGAGTATTTTGCCACTAACAGCACTGATGCCAAAGAGGATATGCGAGAGATAATAGAAAAAGCCAAGGCGGATGGTGACAGTATCGGCGGTTCGGTTGAAATAGCCGTTACGGGTATGCCTGTGGGTATCGGAAACCATATGTTTGGCGGTGTGGAGAATATTATTTCCTCGGTTGTGTACGGAGTTCCTGCCGTTAAAGGCATATCGTTCGGTGCGGGATTTGATTTTTCTTTCCTTCGTGGCAGCGAGGCAAACGATGCATATTATTATGCGGAGGATAGGGTAGTTACAGCAACCAATAACTGTGGAGGAATAGTTGGCGGTATGACAACGGGTATGCCGATTATTATCCGTGTGGCGTTAAAGCCAACCCCATCGGTATTTGTGCCGCAAAACACCGTTAACCTTCAAACACACGAAAATGTTACTCTCGAGATTAAGGGTAGACACGACCCGTGCATAGTGCCTCGTGCCCTACCCGCTATTGAGGCGGCTGTGGCTATAGCCGTAACAATGCTTTTAGCACAGGATAATGCGCTGTAAATTAGTGTTGCAAAAAATAATAATATAAATTATAATAATTTTTGGTGATAAAAATGGCTAAGGAAAAATTAGTAAAAGAAATTACATCTATGGATGAAGATTTTGCAAAATGGTACACCGATGTTGTGCTTAAGGCAGAATTGATTGACTATTCATCTGTTAAGGGCTGTATGATTATACGCCCGTACGGCTGGGCGATTTGGGAAAACATCCAAAGAATAATGGACGGTATGTTCAAAGAAACAGGACACGAAAATGTTTCAATGCCTATGTTTATACCAGAGAGTCTTTTGCAAATTGAAAAAGACCATGTTGAGGGCTTTGCGCCCGAAGCGGCTTGGGTAACACACGGCGGTAACGATGAGTTAGAGGAGAGAATGTGCGTAAGACCTACCTCCGAAACACTCTTTTGCGACCATTACAAAAATATAATTCACTCGTGGCGTGATTTACCAAAGCTCTATAATCAGTGGTGCAGCGTTGTTCGTTGGGAAAAGACTACACGTCCGTTCCTGCGTTCTCGTGAGTTCCATTGGCAAGAGGGACATACAATTCATGCAACGGCTGAGGAAGCGCAAAAAGAAACGATACAAATGTTAAATATCTATGCTGAGTTTGCCGAAAAGCATCTCGCAATTCCTGTCATAAAGGGTGTAAAAACCGAGAAGGAGCGTTTTGCAGGTGCAGTTGATACCTACACTATTGAAGCGATGATGCACGACGGTAAGGCACTTCAAAGCGGCACCTCACACTTCTTTGGCGATGGCTTTGCAAAGGCGTTCGGCATACAGTTTGCCGATAAGGAGAATAAGCTTTCAACCCCGTTCCAAACCTCTTGGGGCGTTTCAACCCGATTAATCGGTGCTATAATTATGACGCACGGAGATGATAGCGGTCTTGTATTGCCACCCGCAATAGCACCTATTCAGGTGGTTGTTGTACCGATAGCGTCTCACAAAGAGGGAGTTACCGAAAAGGCAACCGAGGTTTATGAAAAGCTTAAAAAACTTTGCCGTGCAAAAATCGATTTGAGTGAGCAGTCGCCCGGTTGGAAGTTTGCCGAATATGAAATGAAGGGTGTACCGCTTAGACTTGAGCTCGGTCCGAGAGACATTGAGAACAACTCTTGTGTGATAGTTCGCCGTGATAACGGAGAGAAAACAGTGGTATCCCTCGATGAGCTTGAAACCAAAATACCCGAGCTTTTGGCGGCAGTACACGAGGGGCTTTACAACAAGGCACTTGAACGCCGCAATATAATGACATATACAGCACATAATATGGATGAAATGTGTGATATTGCAGAAAACAAGCCGGGCTTTATCCGTGCTATGTGGTGTGGAGAGCATGCGTGTGAGGATGCTTTGAAGGAAAAGGCAGGCGTCACCTCCCGTTGCATACCTTTTGAGCAGGTTAATATTTCAGATACTTGTGTATGCTGTGGTAAAAAAGCCGAAAAAATGCTTTATTGGGGCAAGGCATATTAAGAAATATAAAACAAGCTTTGAACGAAAGTTCAAAGCTTGTTTTTGTTATAAATTGATAATGTTAGAACCTATTTTTTCGGCAGACCGCATACAGTCGTTATGGCAGGTAAAGAGGATTACCTGTGAAGTGCTGGAATATTTCTTTAAAAATTCTAAAGCATTATAAAGGCGCTTATCATCATATTGAGAGAAAGCATCATCCAAAATTACAGGCAGTCCGCCCGCATCCTTGCCGAGTAGCTCACTCAGGGCTAAACGTAGGGAGAAATATGCTTGGTGCATAGCGCCCTTACTTAAATATTCAAGCGAGTGGGAGCCGAAATTATCACGGTCGGATACGGTTATATCAAAGCTTTTTGATACGTTTATGCCATTGTATTTGCCATCTGTGATACCCGATAAAATTTCGAGCGCTCTCTTTTCAAGCACACCGCTAAAGCTACGGCGTACTTCGGCAAATGCAGCGGTTAAGCCATCAAGCGCTAAGGATAAATCATCGTAATATTCGCTTTGCTCACTTTTTTGTTCGAGCAGCTCCTTTTTCTCACGTTCAAGCTCGGCAGGAACCCTAAGTCCCGAAAAGGCGGCTCGTGCCTCGGCCTTTAAGGACGCCAACTCCCGTGCCGCTACCGAGTGCTCTTCGGTTATTTGCTTTAACTCCTCACGAATAGCATCAAGCGGCACAATTTCGCCGCTATCGGTTGCCGAAACGGCGGCTAATTTGGCTTTAGCTTCATCCAATTTTTTGCAATTTGTACCCTTTGCGGCATACTCGGCGGCAACCTGCAATTTGCTTAATTCCTCAAGCTTTTCTCTAACCTCTTTTACAAGTGATTTAGCCCCATCTATATCGGCTACAGGGCGTATTTGTAGGGAAAGCTCATGCATCTGCTTTGTGATGGCTGCGGCTTGGTTTTGGGTTTCCAATAAATCGGTACGATGTGCAATTATTTGTTTTCTTTTATCCCCGAGCAGTTCTTCGCCTGTGGCGGACTTAACCGTGAGAACGGTTATCCTTTGGTTTAGCTCTACCGATTTTTGTTTAACTAAATCGATTTCGTTTTTTATGTTTGCAAGTTGTTTTTCAAGCAAGGCAAGTTCATTTTCGTTTTGTGCTTGGCTTATTTTACCTTTAAATACAAACGATAAAGCAATTAAAACAAGACCTAATGCCACACCCGCATAAATGATATTTGATACAACAAGTCCGCCAATTACTGATAAAATTAGAGTTAAGACGCCGATGATAATAAGCGGTATGTTGACTTTTGCCCATGCGCGCTTGGTTTTTTCACTCATGCGCATAATGTCAAGCTCAAGTGCGTCCTTTTTAAGAGAGAGTTTATCGACAGTATCGTTTGCCTCCTGCAGTTGTGCCGTTAGTGAATCGGTGCTTTCACGCTCGGCTGCTGCTTGTTCTAAAACCGCAACCTCATCGGTAATGCGAGAAATTTGTAGGGACAGTGTATCGCACCTTTCGACTATTTTTTCGGCCTTACCGATTATTCCCGATAAATCATCGCAAAACTGCTTATCGGCGGTACCGCCACGCTTTAAGGTTATCGTTTTTTCAAGTTCCTCGTAATCGGTGGCAACCTTTATAAATTCCTCAAGCTTTGTTTTGATTTCAAGCTTTTCGGCGGCTTTGAGCCGTTCAAAGCAGATGTTCTTTTTGTTTGCCAAATCTTCACAAGCAATACTCCTTGCTTCGATTTCGGCTTCCAATTCATCCCGCCTTTGCGCTTTTTCTTGTTGTAAAGCGGTCTCTTGAGAAAGTGCGTTGAGCGCAGCATCAAGTTTAATAAGTGCACCGCCACGTCCGGTTTTGGTTTTTATCTCCTCCATAGCCGCAGTAATACGCTTAACCACCGCTTCGTAGGAAATATCCTCGTCCCCTGTGTTGCTCATATTCGAAAGGCGTGAGTTTATATCACCGTCGGCCTCGGCATCGTTTCCAAAGGTTACCGAGTTTGCTACAAACACGCTTTTTTCAAAGGCACCGGAATTAAGAGAGAAAAACATAGCGCCAATGTCATCCTTGCCTGAAAGGGTAGTAACCTCTCCCAAATCAAGATTATGAAGTGTTATTTTATCGGTGGCATTGCTGTTTCTGAATTCACGCTCAAGTCGGTAGTAAGTACCCTCATGCGAAAAGGTAATGCTACCCGCCATTGTGCTGTTATCAAGCGGCTTGTACTTAACCCGAGGATTTTTAAAAACATCGGTAATGCGGGGCTTTGAACCGTAAAACATCATTTTAATAAACTCGGCAATGGTTGTTTTACCGTTTTCATTTTCACCGTATATTAAATTGAAGCCATCGGTAAAATTCAGTTTATAATCTTTGAATTTACCGAATCCGTAAATGTGAATTTCATTGATTTTCACTGAACTTCACCTCCGAATTAAATGCTTTAAGCCCTAAGAACACCGAGCGCATAATTTGCTCCTTTTTATCGGGTTCCGAAGCGGCCTTTTCAAGCATTATTTTTACAAATTTACCCCGCAAGGAATTTTCACTCGCCAAAAGGGGTAAATCAATTAAAAGCTCGGTTTTATCCTTAACCTTGGCAAAATAAAGGGTTTCGTTTAACCGGCTTGTAACCTCGGCACAGTTAATTTTAAGCTGCTCATCAACCTGACCCGAAAGTTCAATTTTGTAGAGATTTTCGGCATACTTGTCCCCAAATTTTTCCTTAAGGTAAGAAAAGATAATATCTGAAATTTGGGAATTGCTTTTAGCGGCACCAATATCTATTTTTTCGAATCTGTAGGTACGCTTTGCCGTTTCCACAAAGGTTAAATTACATAAGCCCTTGCTAATTTCACCACAAATAACACCCTTGCTTCCAAGCTCATCAAAGCCGTGTGGCTCGGGGGCGCCGGGATAGGCGTAATAAGTATTTGCCGCTTTTTTAATGCCCGAAAACTCGTGCACGTGACCGAGCGCTACATAGTCCATTTTGCTATTTTCCAAAAAATCTATGGAAATGGGATTATACATTCCCGATTTATCGGAGGAAATGTCTCCGTGAAGCACCATAATGTTAATAAAATCATCATCCTCGGGCACTATACTGAAGCGGTCGGTCCCCGACATATAAACGCTGCCGAAGGATTTTCCGTATATACGCACCTTTTTATCCTCAACGGTTATACATTCATCACGGTCGCCAAGTACCGTTAAATTACTCGGTAAAGTATACTTTAAAAACGGGGAATCGGCGGTCAATGGGTCGTGGTTACCTGCCGATATAAAAATAAGGGTATCGGGTGTATTCTCACATGCCGATAAAAAGGCGGAGACACTCTCGTCATCCACCGAGTTGTTTTCAAAAACATCTCCTGCTATAAGCAGTAAATCTATTTTGTTGGCACGACATATTTTAAATATGTTTTCAGCCGTTATATTAAGCTCGGCTTTTCTTGTGCTGCTATTAGCACCAATACCCGAAAACGAAGCACCTAAATGCAGGTCGGCAGTATGCAAAATGCGTAATTTTTCCGACAAGAATAACACCCCTTAAAGTATTTATAGTTTCATTTTAACATTAAAGTACTTCTTTAGCAAGAAAATATTGCCTTTAATGTAAAATTAGAGTATAATATTATAGAATATCTAATTGGAGGGTTTGCTATGGATGTAAGAGTAGGTGATATTTTAGTTATGAAAAAAACTCATCCTTGTGGCGCAAACCGTTTTGAAGTGTTGAGAATAGGCGCTGATTTTAAGATAAAGTGTCTTGGTTGCTCTCACGAAATTATGCTAACACGTGTTAAGTGTGAAAAGGGCATAAAGCAAATTTGCAGGAAGGAAGAAATTTAATGTTTGATAAATTAAAATCGGTTGAAGAGCGCTTTGAGGAAGTAAATGTAGAACTTACAAAGCCCGAAACCGTATCAGATAACGAGCTGTTTAAAAAGCTTATGAAGGAGCATAAGCAGTTGTCTCCCATAGTTGAAAAATACCGTGAATACGTTGCGGCAAAAAACAGTGAAGCCGAAGCCAAGGAATTACTTGATTCGGGTGGACTGGATAAAGATTTTAAAGAGCTCCTTGAAGAAGAACTGGCAGAAGCCAAATTAAAAATAGAGTCGACTGCCGAGGAACTTAAAATTTTACTTTTACCACGAGACCCTAACGATGATAAAAACGTTATTGTTGAAATTCGTGGTGGCGCCGGCGGTGAAGAGGCGGCGCTCTTTGCGGGTGTGCTTATGCGTATGTATTCGATGTATGCCGAGTCACGTAGGTGGAAAACCGAAATAGTAAGCGCTAACGAAACCGAGCTTGGTGGCTATAAGGAAGTCAGCTTTATGATAGAGGGTGAGGGAGCATATTCTCGCCTTAAGTACGAAAGCGGCGTACATCGTGTGCAGCGTGTTCCCGAAACCGAAACTCAGGGCAGAATTCATACATCTACCGTAACCGTAGCAGTGTTGCCCGAAGCCGAGGAGGTTGAGGTTGAAGTCAACCCCGCCGATTTGCAAATTGATACCTACCGTGCGGGAGGTGCCGGAGGTCAGCACGTAAACAAGACCGAATCGGCCATCCGTATTACGCATTTACCCACGGGTCTTGTTGTTGAGTGTCAGGATGAACGCAGTCAGCATAAAAACAAGGATAAGGCAATGAAGGTGCTGCGCTCTCGCCTTTATGAGATGATGATGCAAGAGCAAAACGATGCCATAGCATCCGACCGTAAGTCGCAGGTAGGCACGGGAGACAGAAGCGAGAGAATAAGAACCTATAACTATCCGCAAGGGCGTGTGACCGACCATAGAATTGGTCTTACACTTTATAAAATTGAGCAAATTCTCAACGGTGATATTGATGAAATTGTTGAGTCGCTTATAACCCATTACCGTGCTGAAATGCTCAAATCGGATGAAGAATAATGGAAACAAAGATAATAAAAATTGAAAACGCTTATAAAACTGAAAAAATAGGTGCTGTCGCTGATATACTCGCCCACGGCGGTATTGTTGCCATCCCCACCGAAACCGTTTACGGACTTGCGGCAAGTGCGATGAGTGACAGTGCGATAGAAAATGTTTTTGCCGCCAAGGGTAGACCGCAGGATAACCCACTTATAGTTCACATCTCGAATATGGAAATGTTGGATATGGTGGCTATAGATATACCGAAAAGCGCCTATATTTTAGCCGAGAGGTTTTGGCCGGGTCCGCTTACTATGGTATTGAAAAAATCGGACAAGATTTGCGATAGTGTAAGCCGTGGGCTTAATACCGTTGCAGTTCGTATGCCATCAGACCCAATAGCGAGAGAAATAATTTCTCGCTCACGCATACCTCTTGCCGCACCAAGCGCCAACACCTCGGGTAAACCAAGTCCCACGGCGGCGCAGCACGTAATAGAGGATTTAAACGGTAAAATTGATGCGGTTGTAAAGTCGCATGACTGTATAGTAGGGGTTGAGTCTACCGTTGTGTCCCTAATAGGCGATGTGCCGAGAATTTTGCGCCCGGGAGCTGTAACACACGAGCAGTTAAGTGAAGCACTCGGCAGGGTGGAAATTGATGAATCGGTTTTGTCAGACAAAAAAATAGGACAAGCGGCGAGTCCCGGTATGAAGTATAGGCACTATGCACCGAGTGCTAACGTCTATCTCGTAGAGGGAAATAGTGACCGATACGCCGAGTTTGTAAACCAAAAAGCCGATGGGGTAGCCGTTTGCTTTTTGGAGGATACAGATATTGAAATTCCGCATATTTCTTACGGAAGTAAAAATAATGAGCTTACTTTAGCACAAAACTTATTCAAGGTGTTGCGAGAAATTGATAAGCAGGGTTATAAAAACGCCTATATACACGCTCCGTCAAAAAGCGGAGTGGGCTTGGCAGTTTATAACCGACTTATACGTGCAGCATCGTTTAGGGTGATAAATTTATGAGATTTATTTTAGGTCTTACAGGACAAACCGGTGCGGGTAAAAGCTATGCCTCAAAAATCGCCAAGGAGCGTGGCTTTTATGTGATTGATTGCGATGAGGTAGCCCATACTGTGTTGGAGAGATGTGATACCAAGAAAAAATTGGTGGCGGCTTTTGGCGACAGTATAATAGACGGCGAAAAATTAAACCGCAAGGCACTTGCAAAAAAAGCATTTGCAAGGCAGGAAAAAACCGAGCTTTTAAATAAAATAGTTTTGCCGATTGTTGTGGAAGAAATAAATTTACTTATTAAAAACAGTGAAAATGATAACATTTTGCTCGATGCACCAACACTGTTTGAAAGTGGTGCCGACAGCATTTGTGATATAACAATAGGTGTTATCGCCGACGAGCAAATACGCAGCCGTAGAATTATTTTAAGGGACAACCTAACACCCGAACAAGCGGCGGCGAGAATCAAGGCAGGTAAGACAGATGAATTTTATAAAGAAAAATGTCATTATGTTATAAAAAACAACGGGCGAGACGCCGAATTTGTAAATAATTTCAGTAAACTGTTAAATGATATTTTAATAGGGAGGCAATAATTATGTCTGAAAAAACCAAGTATGATGAGTTGAAGGAACAACTTTTTATCAAGCGAAAGAACGGACGCCTTGTAAGTGATGAGGCGGTGCTTTTATCGGCCGATGTGTTTTGTGAGGACTATAAAAAATTCCTTGACGATGCAAAAACCGAGCGTATGGCGGTTGAGTCGGCAATAAAGTTGGCAACCGAAAACGGATTTACCGAGTATGAGCAGGGCAAAACCTACAAGCCGGGAGAGCGTTATTTTGTAAATAATAGAGGCAAGGCATTGGCACTCGTGTGCGTAGGAAAGCAAACCGCCGAAAAGGGCGTGCGCATAACTGCCGCACATATTGATTCGCCTCGCCTTGATTTAAAGCCCAATCCGCTTTATGAGGAATTAGAGTTAGCGCTCTTTAAAACCCATTATTACGGCGGCATTCGTAAATATCAGTGGACAGCGGTGCCTTTGGCACTTCACGGTGTTTTTGTAAAGACCGATGGAGCTGTAGTGAATGTAAATATCGGTGAGGATGAGGGCGACCCTAAATTTGTAGTTAACGATTTATTACCCCATTTAGCTGCCGAGCAAAGCAAACGCACCTTAGCAGAGGGAATTAAAGGAGAAGAACTCAATGTTCTTATCGGCAGCCATCCCTTTAAGGATGATAAGGGAAGCGAGCTTGTAAAACTAAATATTTTAAAAATTTTAAACGAAAAATACGGCATTACCGAGGCGGATTTCCTATCGGCAGAGCTTGAGTGCGTACCCGCTATAAAGGCGTGTGACATCGGCTTTGACCGTTCATTAGTGGGCGCCTACGGTCAGGATGACCGTGTTTGTGCTTATCCCGCACTTATGGCGGCAATAAACACTAAAGAGCCCGAGCATACCTTGGTTACCATTCTTGCTGATAAGGAAGAAATTGGCTCTACGGGCAATACAGGTCTTGAATCAGATTTCCTTAAATATTTGGTTTACGATATTGCAAAAATGCAGGGCGTATCAGGTACGGTAGCTCTTAGAAACTCAAAATGCCTGTCAGCCGATGTAAATGCGGGTATGGACCCGACCTTCCAGGATGTTTTTGAGCGTAAAAATGCGGCATTCTTAAACTACGGTGTTGTAATCACCAAGTATACGGGTGCCAGAGGTAAGAGCAGTACCTCGGATGCGAGCGCAGAGTATGTTGCCGAAATTCGCAGTATGCTTGATAATGCAGGTATTGTTTGGCAAACGGGAGAACTCGGCAAGGTTGATATAGGTGGCGGCGGTACGGTTGCTATGTATATTGCAAAGCTTGGCATAGATGTTGTTGACCTTGGAGTTCCTGTACTTTCTATGCACGCTCCGTTTGAAACAACTGCAAAATTTGATATTTATATGGCATACCTTGCTATGCTCGAATTTGCAAAATAAGGTGGACTTACTATGAATATTTTAGTAATTGATGGACAGGGCGGCGGAATTGGCCGTCAGCTGATAGAGGGTATAAAAAAAGCGTTTCCCGAGCAAAAGATATTTGCGGTAGGCACAAACGCATTAGCCACCCAAGCAATGCTAAAGGCGGGTGCCGATACAGGCGCCACAGGCGAAAACGCAGTGCTCGTGGGTTGCCGTAAGGCCGATATAATTGTGGGCACAATAGGTATTGCAATAGCCGACTCGCTGTGGGGTGAGATAACTCCTAAAATGGCGATGGCGGTCGGTCAAAGCGATGCAGTTCGTATACTTTTACCAATGAATATTTGTTGCAATTTTGTTGTAGGAACAGGTAAAAACACGGCGGCGGATTTGGTAGATGATGCCGTGGCAAAAATTAAGGAAATAATTGCTCAAAAGTAATTGACAAGAGAGAACTTGTTTGTTACAATGATTATAACTTATTGGACCTATCCAATATAAATTGGCTGAAGCCAATGTGCTTTTTTAATCCTTTTGGAAATATGTTTTTACTAATGGTTATGAAGACTGTTATTATCTGCAAGAGTGCGGATATAGCAGTCTTTTTATTTTAGGAGGTGTGAGGGTTGGCCGTTACAGGAAAAGATATATCGTTTACATATGAGCTCACTGATAGCGGAAAACCCGCACTTGATAACATATCCTTCGGCATTAAAAAGGGAGAATTTTTGGCGATTATCGGAGCCAACGGTTGCGGCAAGTCTACACTTGCAAAGCACCTGAATGCGATACTTGTTTTGCAAGAGGGAACACTTTCGGTGCTAAACATTGATGTGTCCGACCAAGGTAAACTGTGGGAATTAAGGCGCTTGTGCGGTATGGTGTTTCAAAATCCCGATAACCAGTTTGTCTCCTCGATAGTTGAGGAGGATGTAGCATTCGGTCTTCGAAATTTTGATACACCCGAGCACCAAATACCAAGTAAAACCGAGGCGGCACTCAAAACCGTAGGTATGCAGGACTTTTCACGAAGGTCCCCGCACACCCTTTCGGGCGGTCAAAAGCAAAGGGTGGCACTCGCAGGTGTATTGGCTATAGAGCCCGAAATCATCATATTTGATGAGGCAACGGCAATGCTCGACCCCATAGGTCGAAAAGAAGTGTTTAACTGTCTAAAAAAGCTAAATAGCATAGGTAAAACGATTATTATGATTACCCATTATGCCGAGGAGGCAACTTATGCTGACCGTGTTATGCTTATGAAGGAAGGCAAAATAGTAAAAACGGGTGCTCCGAGGGAAATCTTAACCAATAAAGAGTTAATGCTGTCAGCGGGGCTTACGGTACCCTTTGCGCCACAAATCTATTATGATTTGAAAAAAGAGGGTATTATGCTTAATAAATGCCCGTTAACAAATGATGAGCTGGTGGAGGAATTATGTGCATTGAATTAAAAAATGTATCTTACATTTATTCGCATAAAACTCCGCATGAAGTAAAGGCACTGAGTGATGTGTCCTTGAAAATCGAGAACGGGGAATTTATTGGTCTTGTAGGCGGTACGGGTAGCGGAAAATCAACACTTATACAGTTAATAGCGGCACTGCTAACCCCATCAAGCGGTCAAATTTTAATTGATGGGCAAGACATAAATGGCGGCTATGACCGTATAATGCTTCGAAATAAGGTTGGTATAGTTTTCCAAAATCCCGATTATCAGCTTTTTGAAACCACGGTTGAACGGGATGTTGCCTTTGGCTTAAAGCATAGCGGATTAGATAAAAATCAAATATATGATAGGGTAAGGCAGTCGCTCGAAAACGTAGGGCTTAACTATGAGCAGATAAAGGAAAAGTCACCACTGTCACTCTCGGGTGGGGAAAAGCGCAAGGTAGCCATTGCGGGAGTACTTGCGGCAGGACCAGAAATATTGATTTTTGATGAGCCGATAGCGGGTCTTGACCCGTTAGCAAGAATTGAATTTTTGGAGCTTGTAAAGCAACTAAACAACAAAGGCACCACCGTTATTATGATTTCTCACAATATTGATGCTGTGTGTGAGTATGCCAAAAGGGTAATTGTATTGTGCGATGGTCATATAGTAAGCGATGGAACACCAGAAGAGGTGTTTTATAGCATCGATGTGGCAAGACAGGTGCATTTAGATGTATCAAATGCGCAAAGTGTTGCACAGCAACTATATAATAAGGGTGTAATTTCTAACGCTGTCATAACAAAGCGTGGTCAGCTAGTAAATGAGCTCAAAGCTGCACTAAAAGGTGGTGCAGGAGGATGAACTTTACTTTAACGGGCGGTTATATAGAGGGTAATTCATCTATTCATAAAATGGATGCCTTTATAAAGCTCTTGAGTGTGATTCTACTTTTCACGGCGGTTGTTCTGTGCAATACCGTTATAGGATATTTACTAACCGTGATATTTATTGTTGTGGTGATAGTTGCATCCTCTGTAGGCCTCAAAAGTGCACTCGGCGGTATAACACATCTATGGTGGTTTTTTGTGATTATATTCATTATGAACACCGTTTTTTTTGAAGCCGCTACACCTTTACTGCGTTGGTGGATTTTTACCCTTTCTATAGAGGGAGCAATTCAAGGTATAAATGTAGTTTTGCGAGTAGCTCTCGCAGTGATGGTTGGGAATATTTTACTTGCCACCACCTCGCCACTCGAAATAATAGGTGCCATAGAAACACTTATTTACCCACTGAAATTTATAGGTGTGCCGATACGGGATGTTGCTATGATTTTCGGTGTGGCAATACAGTTTATACCTACATTTATCGAAGAAACACAAATGATTAAAAAAGCACAAACGGCAAGGGGCTCTCGATTTGAGAGTAAAAAACTAATAGAAAAGGCAAGAAGTCTTATTCCTCTCGTGGTGCCGATTTTTCTTTCGGCATTTAGGCGTGCGGATGAATTATCTGTTGCTATGGAGGCGAGGGGGTATCGCCGAAATATCGGCGCAGCAGTATTAATAAAACGCAAAGTAACCGCAACCGATATATTATATTTTTTAATGTCGGTGGCACTCTGTATAATACAAATATTTTTTTAGGAGAGAAAATTATGAAAATGTCTTATGTAAAAAAATCAATTATCACAGCCGCATGTATTGCATTATGCGTTGTATTACCTATGGCTTTCCACGCTATACCTAATGCCGGTAGCATTATAAGTCCTATGCATATCCCCGTATTACTGTGCGGACTTATTTGCGGTTGGCCATTTGGGCTTCTTTGCGGATTGGCGGGTCCTGCATTGTCATCCCTGTTTACAGGTATGCCGCCTGTGGCATATTTGCCGAGTATGCTGGTTGAACTCGCAGCATTTGGACTTATCAGCGGCATTTTGATTAGTGTTATCAAAACAAAGAATTTATATGCAGATTTGTATATAAGTCTTTTAGTAGCTATGCTTGGAGGCAGAATTATTGCAGGTGCAGCAAAAGCACTTATCTTCGCCGGTGGTAATTATTCTATAATGGCGTGGGTGACCTCTTACTTTATAACCGCTTGGCCGGGTATTGTTATTCAGATTGTAATTATTCCCGCAATAGTTTTTGCACTCGAAAAGGCAAGACTAATACCTAAAAGGTATTAGTGTTATAAATTTTCCCGAAAGGAATCAAAGAGATAAATGGGCATTGAGTTTTACCTTACCGAGCAGTTAAAAAGCCATCCGTCAATGCAGCCGCAGGATGTAATTAAACTTTGTTATCAGGCAGCATACGGGGCTGAGCATTTGCTGAAGGATGTAGCTGCGGCTTTGGAGGGACTCCAAAAGGAATTTGAAGCAGTGGGCGCAAAGGACGGTATATTGTTTGAAAAAATTTCAGACACAGTGTGCCGAGTAAATTTAGCATCTTGGAAATTCAAAAAACTACCGATAGAGTGGCTTTTTAATATGTTTGTAGCATCGGTTAATAACGATAGTCCAAACGATGAACTGCTTTGTAATTACATATCCGAAGCCGAGAGGGTATTAGGTAATGCATCTATAAATTTCACTAAAGAGCAGTGGCAGGACTATCTTTGCGAATATAAAAGAATGGGTATGCCCGCCGCCCGTCATACACACAGTTATCGACAAGCCGAGAAACCCGCATATAGAATTGTGAACAGTAAATTTATACGGCTGTTTCCGATATTAGAGCATATAGTCAGCACGTGTGACAAAGCACCCTGTGTTATTGCAATAGATGGCAGGGCAGCATCGGGTAAAACTACTGTGGCTGAGCAATTGAAGGCGGTAATCGGTGCTGATATCGTGCAGATGGACGATTTCTTTTTGCCGCCCATTCTTCGCACCGCCGAGCGCCTTGGCAGTACGGGCGGTAACATACATTATGAAAGATTCATAGAAGAGGTTTTGCCATATATATCCAAACCCGATAGCTTCACCTACCGAATTTTCGATTGTTCTAAAATGGACTATAATGGAGAGAAAAAAATCGACAATACTCATTTTCGTATTGTCGAGGGTTCATACAGCACACACCCTTTGTTTAAAGCTTATGCCGATATAACTGTTTTTTCGAGCGTTGAGCCCGAGGAACAAATGCGAAGAATTGTTGCTAGAAACGGCGAGGAATTAGCCGAGATGTTTAAACTTAAATGGATTCCGTTCGAGGAAAAATATTTTACAGAATTTTCTGTTTTGCAAAAAGCAGATATAGTAATATAAAATAAAAACCGTTGTGATAAAATTCATCACAACGGTTTTGCTTTAGTTTGAGAGATAATGCTTTACAAGTGTTTGTAAAAGCGCATCACGGTCAACCCTACGAATAAGCGAACGTGCATTATTGTGGGTTGTGATATATGTCGGGTCTTCTGATAAAATATAACCGACAATCTGGTTTATGGGGTTGTAGCCCTTTTCTTTAAGAGCATCGTAAACGGCGGTAAGTATGCGCCTTATCTCTATTTCCTGCTCGTTTCCGAGTGAAAAGGTCATAGTATCTGTATTTGGATTGTTCATCAGTAACACCCTCTCTTTAAAGTATTTGTCTTTATTTATATTCTATAACAAAAAATATAAAAACACAAGAACTTTTTTAGCTACGAAGAATTGCGCCGACACTCTCTAATTTTTTGATGATTCTGTTTGTAACATTTTCAATCTCTTCATCACTCAGTGTAGCATCAGCGCTTCTAAGCCAAACGCTGAAGGCAACACTCTTTTTTCCATCGGGAATTTGTGAGCCCGAGTATACATCGAACAGTTCAACCTTCTCACAAAGACGTGAAGCGCCTGAAATAATTGCTTTTTCAAGTGTGCCAACAGGTAAATCAATATCGCAAAGCATAGCAAAGTCACGCTCAACTGCGGGGAATTTGGGTAATGGCTTATAGAAAACCTTGCGTTTGTTTATGCTAAACAACTCATCCATTTTGATTTCAGCTATATAAATGCGTGGCTCAATATCATAGCTTGCCGCAATTTTGGGGTGAACCTCACCAAAGGTACCAACCAATTTATTGTTGGCAAGTATTTCTGCCTGGCGACCCGGGTGTAAATATGGCTCACTGCTTCTCTGATAGTCGCTATGTGCGCCGAAAAGCACTAAAATATCCTCAATTATGCCCTTGAGCGTAAAGAAATCTTCATCCTTGCCGTAAATGCCGATAGATAATGTCGGCAGCTCATCGGGCTGCTCGGTTACGGGCAGGGACTTCGGAATAAAGCGTTTACTTACCTCGAAAAATCTACCATCGGCAATTTTGCGGTTAATGTTGGTTGAGAGTACCGACAGCATACTTGTAGTCAGCTGTGTGCGCATGGTAGAATATTCGTCACCCAACGGGTTTATAAGGCAAATTTGATTGCGCCTTGCGTCTTCCTTATCAAGACACAGCGTATCAACCGCTTTAGAGCCGATAAACGAATAGGTGGTAATTTCATTAGCACCCAAAGAGCAAAGAAGCGATTTCAAAGCATCGGTCTTAATTCTTTCGGGTAATTTTTTACCTCGTGTTACCTCACCACGCATTTTGGTACCAACTATATGGTCATAGCCGTAAATACGCATAATTTCTTCCGCTAAATCTGCTCTGCCCTCAATATCATCACGAATTGACGGTACACGGCAGGTGAGAGTATCTCCATCAATAGTTGTTTCAAGGCCAAGACTGTTAAGTATAGATAATATCTTATCCTCCGGCACATCAACGCCTACAAGCTCGAGTATACTCTTTGTTTTAACCGTGATAATTTTGTCCTCGGGAAGCCCCTTGTTTTTATCGATTTCACCCTCGATTATATCACCCGCATCAAGCTCGAAAATGAGCTGTAATGCACGTTCCATAGCAAAGCGTGTGTTTACTATGTCAACACCCTTTTCAAACCTACCGCTTGATTCGGTGCGAATGCCGAGCGCTCTACCTGTGTGGCGGATATTGTCACGCTTAAACTTTGCCGATTCCAAGAATAAAGAGGTGGTGGATTCGGTAATTTCACTTTCAAGTCCACCCATAATACCTGCAAGGCAAGAGGGTACTTCGCCATCGGCGATTACTAACATTTCGGGGCTGAGATTATATTCCTTGCCGTCAAGCGTTGTGATTTTCTCACCCTGTACTGCATTCCTTACAATTACGTGCTTTCCACGCAGCTCATCATAGTTAAAGGCGTGCATCGGCTGACCCGTTTCAAGCATAACAAAGTTGGTAATATCAACAATGTTGTTAATCGGGCGCATACCTGAGGCGGTAATTGCTTTTTTCATCCAGTCGGGCGACTCTTTTATACGCAAGTTTTTAACAACTCTACCTACATAGCGTGGGCAAAGCTCATAATTCTCAACATCGATTTTTATATAGTCATTTATATCTGAGCCGATGGTTTTGTAGTTCGGTACGGGTGGCGTATATTTTGTGCCGAGCACCACCGAAATTTCTTTTGCAACACCGAGGAAGCAGTTGCAGTCGGGGCGGTTGGCGGTAATCTTAAAGTCAATAATATAGTCGTTAAGGCCAAGCACCTCACGCATATCGGTGCCGGGTGTTAAATCTCCCTTTAGGATTAAGATACCGTGAACACTCGCACCCTCATAATCGGCTTCGGTAAGGCATAGCTCCTCACCCGAGCAGAGCATTCCAAAGGAATCAACACCACGCAGTTTTCCTGCTTTAATATTCATACCGTTAGGCAAGGCACTGTCGTGAAGTGCGGCGGGTACAAGGTCGCCAACCTTTATGTTTTGTGCGCCCGTTACTATTTGAACAGTATCATCGGTGCCGATATCCATTTGACAAATTTGCAAATGGTCACTGTTTTCGTGGGGTGTGATTTCTTTAATTTTAGCAACTACAACATTGCGGATTTTGTCGCCCGTGTTTTCGATAGATTCAACCTCAAAGCCCGCCATAATCATTTTATCGCAAAGCTCTTGGACGGGGACATTTATTTCAACATAATTTTTTAATTGATTCAGTGATATCTTCATTTTTACCCCTCCTTAAAACTGCTCTAAGAAACGCTTGTCGTTCTCAAACAGCAAACGGATGTCACTTATTTTATGGCTTGTTGTGGTAAGTCGGTCAAGTCCTATACCAAAGGCAAAGCCCGAATATTCCTGGGGGTCAATACCGCAGTTGCGAAGAACGTTGGGATGCACCATACCTGCACCCAAAATTTCTATCCAGCCGCTGCCCTTACAAACACGGCAGCCCTTACCTCCACATTCCGAACAGGTAACATCGACCTCAACGCTCGGCTCTGTAAACGGGAAGAAGGAGGGGCGGAATTTAACGGCGGTACCCTTGCCGTAAATTTCGTGTGCAAATTGCTCAAGCACACCTTTTAAGTCACACATAGTAACGCCTTTATCAACCACAAGTCCCTCAATTTGATGGAAAACAGGGGAGTGGGTAGCATCAACCTCATCGGCACGGAAAACTCGACCCGGGCAGATAATTCGTATAGGCGGCTTGCGGTTTTCCATAACACGAATTTGCGCAGCCGAGGTTTGTGTGCGAAGCAAAATGTTGTCGGCTAAATAAAAGGTATCCTGCATATCACGAGCAGGGTGGTCGGCAGGGACATTGAGCGCCTCAAAGCAGTAGTGCTCGGTTTCAACCTCGGGTCCGTCAACAATATCAAAGCCCATCGACTGAAAAATATCTATCATATTATTAAGCACCGAATTTAATGGATGCAAATGACCAACCTTGCTCCTTTTTGCAGGCATTGTGATATCTATAGTTTCTTCCTTTAATTTTTGAAGAGTAGCCGCATTTTTTAGCTCCTCGGTTTTAGCGGTTATAAACTCCTCAACCTCGCTTTTTGCTTGGTTTACAAGCTGTCCCATAACGGGGCGCTCATCGGGAGATAGGGAACCCAATTGCTTTAAAATGGCGGTAAGCTCACCCTTTTTACCCAGATATTTAACTCTGATTTCCTCAATTTCGGGCATAGTAGCGGCAACACTAACTGCCGATATAGCCGATGCCTTGATTTCTTCTAACCTTTGTTTCATAGTATTCCTCCAAAAAAATAAACTCCGCCCCTGTATACAGGGACGAAGCTACAAAATACAAACTCCGTGGTACCACCCACATTTTCGCTCGAGAGCAAACACTCTTTTGACCGTTAACGGTGTCAGCCGTTGGCACCTACTGTTGCTTCAGCGCCACTGCTCAGAAGGGAACTTCGATAAAAATTTTTACATAAACACACTTTCAGCCACGGTGCGTTCTCTCTGAATGAAAAATAAAAATCTACTTTTCTTCATCACTGCATTTATACTAAAAGGTATATTAACACATAAAAATAAAAAAAGCAAGTTTTTTCTAAAAAAGTTGGCGAAGCTTTAGCAGTGCCGCCTTTTCTATGCGAGATACATAGGAGCGTGAGATTCCGAGTTTTTTTGCAATCTCGTGTTGGGTGAGCTCCTCGCAGCCACCAAGCCCGTAGCGGTAGCATATAACGGTCTTTTCCCGTATATCGAGCGCATCGTTGATTATAAGCTTGAGCTTTTGCAATTTAAGCTTTGTGTCTATTTTTTCGGCGACATCAATGTCATCGGCAATTATATCAATAAGGGTTAGAGTGTTGCCATCCTTATCGGTGTCAATAGGGTCAGAGATATAAACGTCCTGACTTGATTTTTTCAGGTTCCTGAAATACATTAAAATTTCGTTTGCTATCCTCACACAAATCGGTTTTAGTTTGTGAACGAAAATCCTCAGTAGTATCTTCGTTGTAATCTACGTCCGAAAACTCTATGAGTTCTTCGTCATCATCTGTATCTATTTCGATGTGTTTTATGTAAGGTGTGATATCGGGTAGCTCAATATCACCGTCCTGCGAGCCGAATAAAATAACGTGTGCGTTTTCGCCATCCCAAATTACACGGCGTACAACACTTTGAATGGCGGCTCTCTTTTGTTCGTAGGACATATCATCAATCGTGTTTTTGAAAACGCCCAGCATCTGACGAAGCACGTCAAACTCAATATCGCTAAAAGCGTGTTCAGCGGTAAGACTTATCATTTCGTCAATGCCCTGTGAGATTTTATCTATTTGGATATTCATTTCGTTAATACGGGCGGCTATTGATTTTTTTGCTCCAATTTCATCTAACTCAGCAAGTGTGTCTATGAGTGAGCTGACCTTTTTCTCAAGGTCGGCTTTTTCTTTTTTCATCGTACTTAACTTCTGCTCATACTGCTCACGGTTGCCGGTGTAGAAAATTTTACTTTTTTCAAGCTGCTTGACGAAATCACTTTTTTCGCCTGCGAGTTGCTTGATTTTCTCAATAACCGCAAGGTCTAATGTGTTACCGTTTGCGTTACGCTTATTGCAAAGGTCTTTTTTGCTACGCTCTTTCATCTTGCAGACATAAGTATATATGATTTCGCCGTCAGCAGTTTTCCGTTTGGAGAGTTTGGGGTACATACGGTTTCCGCAAGAGCAGAACAAAAGTCCCGTAAGCAAGGCCTCATTTCTTCTTGGTCTGCGGAAGGATTTTGATTTGTTTCGTTCAAGATTATCCTGAACACCCATCCAAATCTTGCCGGGGATAATACCTTGATGCTTACCAACCGAAACAATCCAATCACTGACAGGGTTGTAAACGGTGGCTTTGCCTTTTTCTTGGTCTGTACGGTTGTAGGCTAAAATTCCGTGTATGCCGTCAAATTCTTCTCTGGACGAAAACAGATCTGCATCCTTTAGTTTGAAGAATTCGTATGCTTCTTCGTCCGCAATCATATATACGGGATTTTGCAGTATGGATTTAATTGAAAATCGAGTGAAGTGGTTGCCGTTTTTCGTCATTATTCTGCGCTGTATTAACTCTGCTTCAGTAAGTGTTAAAGAGCCTGTTTTAATAAACAAATCAAATATAAGCTTAACAGTTTCGGCTTCTTCGGGAATAAGTTTTAGTCTGCAAGCCTTTTTGGTTTTGCCGTCAACCGTAACGCTCTTAACACTTTCACTGCAATATCCTGTAGGAGTATTACCGCCGAGCCAACGTCCAGTCTTTGCCAATTCGTGCATATTATCTCTGATACGCTCAGCAATGGTCTCACGTTCGAGTTGTGCGAATACAGAGGCAATATACATCATTGCTCTGCCCATAGGGGTTGCTGTATCAAACTGTTCACGGATAGACACAAAGACGATATCCCGGCGGTTAAGGTCTTCAATAAGTGATGAAAAGTCGCTGACATTACGGCTAACACGGTCAAGACGGTAAACCACAAGTGCCTTAAATTCTCCACGGTCGACGTGTGCCATCATTTTTTTGAAGGCAGGGCGGTTGACGTTTCCACCCGAAAAACCTTCGTCCTCAAATACTACCGCTTTCTCTGCGGCTTCATCACCGTAATGAGTTCGTATGTATTCACGGCAAAGTTCCACCTGATTTCCGATACTTTCACCCTTGCCTGTGAATTTAGACTTTCGTGAATAAATCGCAATTACATTAGACGTATTTTTCATAAACATCCCCCTTAGGCTTTTATGTTATGCTATATAGGTTAGTATATCATAAAGTAACAAGCTTGTAAAGGGCACAATTTTCGTATATAAAAAGCAGCCTCGCCACAAGCGAGACTGCTTAGATACTATTTATTTGAATTTAATATACGGATCATCTGCATGACCGCTTTTTTCTGTATTGATTAATAACAAAGTGCCCAGCGTTTTAGCCATCTTTTAATTCTTTTATGGTTCTTATTTTATTAACCGGAGTTTCAACATAACGAAGCAAATCATCAAGTTTATCCGTTACATAATATAGTTCTTTACAATTATCACGAATAAAGTTTTTCTTCATAGCCTGTTCCATTGCATAATTTATATCATCGTAATATCCCATTATATTATAGAGTGCAATTGGTTTATTGTGCCGGCATAATTGCTTCAGCGTTAGGATTTCAAAGAACTCCTCATATGTCCCAATGCCACCCGGAACTATGATAAAGGCATCTGCATTATCTTCCATCAACTGCTTACGCTGACGCATTGTATCGGGTTGTATAAGTTTGACACAGAAATCACATATAGCCTCAACTTTTTCTTCATCGAAGAATTTGGGAATAACACCTAAAATGTATCCGCCGCCGGATTTAACACCTCTTGCTGCGGCACCCATCAGACCGTTACCGCCGCCGCCAAACACAAGTGAGTGACCTCGATTTGCCATTTCCTGTCCCATTTTTTCAACTAATTCAATATATTTCTTATCGATAGTTGGGGATGCTGCTCCGTATACACATATTCTCATTAGAGCACCTCTTTTCTAATCTTTATATTTTTCGCAAAGTTCTCGAATTTGAGAAGTCAGTCTTGCGTTTTCTTTATTTGTCATACCACGGCGACCTTTAGCAATAGTCAATAGCTTTTCGGCCGTTGCGACAAGCTCATTGAAAATCACATCAGCACGAGTATTGCCCTTGTAGGTTATCACTCGGTCAACTGGTTTGCCTTCGGTGTAAATAGTCATTCTTCCCGTGGCTAAATCGTATTCAGTTCCGCTGAACGGTGCTTCAGCACGATAACCTTTCTCTACGAGCAAATCTTTAAAATCCTCGCAGGAATCTTCATTACCGTGATTCACGAAGATAAGTTCGGGCTTTGTTTCGTATCCCTCTATCCAAGAAAGCAAACCTGCCTGGTCTGCGTGACCACTTGTTCCGTGGAGTGAGCATATTTCTGCATTCACCGAAATTTCTTCACCGAAAAGGGTTACACTTTTTTCGCCGTTTAACAGTATTCGTCCGAGAGAGCCTTCTGCCTGATAACCGACAAAGAGAATAATGTTGTTTTCTTTCCATAAGTTGTGCTTTAAATGATGACGGATACGACCGGCTTCACACATTCCGCTTGCAGAAATAATAACCTTTGGCTCATTGTTAAAGTTAATTTGTTTTGACTCCTCTGATGTCATAGAC
>JAZRRG010000064.1:0-29651 GCA_045650565.1 Acutalibacteraceae bacterium
GATTGGATTCCAATGATATTGATACGCCCTCAGAAAATGAAACGCCATCGGAAACTATAGGCAGTTCACCTGATAACCCTATACCGTTTGGAGAATATGCTAAAGTCGGCGATTATGATGACCAAGATATACAAATGAAGATAAAAAATATATATTATGGCAATGATGAAATATCAAATGACAAAATAATGGTAATAGATTTTGAAATTAAAGCAGTAGATCTCAAAGGTCATAGGTTTACTCCGGGAAATCCTGATTTAATCCTAAAAAACGGAACAGAAGCATTCTCTTACGGTAGCACTGAATTTAATGGGGTAAAAGATATTCTTTGCATAACTTTTGCTTTACCTGGAACAGTTGTTGCAAACAGCCTATATGAGGGTGTGGATTTATCGGAATGTAAATGTTTGCAATACTACAATTGGGGCACGCAACAATTTATATATTTTGCGCTACAGTAGCAGGGGAAAAATAACACAGGGAAATAACACAGGAAAAAGGAGAATAACACAGGGGACGGTTCCGTGTGTTGGCATATCGACTAACACAGGGGACGGTTCTGTGTGTTGACGTTATTCCCCTTGCTTTTGCTTCTTTGCTTTTGCAAAAGCTTCAATGCGTTCTTTCATAACCACCCAGTTTTGCTGCTCTTCTTTTTCAAACAGATTAGGAAATGCCTGTTCAATGCTTGGGAATTGTTTAGGGTTGTTAAAACCGACGGCTGTGAGAGATGCGCCTGTGTAAACTATATAAGCTAACATTTTATAAAAATCTTTTTGGCGGTCGGATTCTATTTCGACCGCCGTTTGTATTTCGTACGGTGTTAAAAGGTTTATATCTTTAAAATTCAAGCCCGCCCATATAGCAGAGCGGGCTAAGTTTTCAACTAAATCATTTTTTCGGTCAGGTTTTACTGTACCTGACCTTTCCTGAAAAAACCGGAAACCTCGAATAAGCCGTTAATTTCCTGCATTAGTTCTTCAATAGAGTGTCCCTCATCTATGTAATCATCAAACAGCTTTGTTGCCATTTCAAAGGTAAAACCTGAATTTAGCGGCTGCATAGCGCCCCAAATAATTGCGGTTACTGTTTCGATCATATTTTCCTGAATTTCTTCAAGCGCTTTAAAAAGCGGTTTTCCGAGTTTCTTTTCAATAGACATAATAGCGGATGCGGTGAGACGCATATTGTATGTTTTTTCACCGACAGTCAGTGTATAAAACTTATTCATTAGTATTTTCCTTTCTTTTTTCAGTGTATAGATTGTCCTGACAAATATAAGGCATTAAAGAACATTTATACTACAAATAGATGTTCCGCCTAAGGTGGCGATGAGGTAAAAAAAATAGCACACTACTCTTCACGGATGCTACACATCCTACACCTCATCAGTCACCTACGGTGCCAGCTTCTCCTCAAAGGAGAAGCCCTATTCTATCAATACAAAATAATTAAATTTGACAACCTATTTTAAATTGTAATAAAAATTAAGCGGGATTACCTACGGTAATATCGCTCTGCAACATCATTGTTGCGCTAAAGGTGAGAGCGCCGTTAATAGCACCTGCATCCATTTTAACTGCGGGAACAGCATCAAACTGATGTGAAGTACCATCGGGATATTCGAGCTTGAAGGTTGCGGCTGTACCTGCGTCAGCAAGGCCTTTAAGTACGCGGTAGTTAGCAGTAGCAGAAGAATTGTCATAAAGGAATTTGAAAACGAGGTCGCCAAGGTCGGTGATACCCGGAACATAACGCTTTGTCTTGTCCGATAAAACTGTTACATCGATTTTTTCGGGTGTGCCGCCAAATTCGGGCACCTCCATAAGATACTCAATTTCGGTAAATTCTGCGGCAGTGCCGTTTTTATAATAAAATTTTGTGTTGTTTGCAGAAAGTCTGTTCATTTTTTTATCTCCTTAAACTTTTGTTATAAATTCCACGGGAACGCTGACAAGTGAGTTATCTCCAAGAATAACAATTCCAACAGGAATTGCTCGGCTTGAATCTTCATCGGCGCTCTGCATAGAAATATCAATTAAAGTACCGTTTTTTTCGGTACCGAGGTACTTTTTATCTGTCGGTGACCAATATCTATCCAACAGACATTTAACCTGAATATTTTCAGTCATTCGGTTTCCTCCGTTCTTTTTTATTTGTCGTTCACTTTGAAATATTTTTCCGCTTATTCTTCGGGTTCAATTTGCGACAAATCGGTGTCGGTCCGCTCGGGATATATTTCTTTTTCTAACGAACAAAGCTCACTATAAATGGTAAGGTGTACCGATGCCATACAGCGTTTCAACTTTTTTTCAAAATCCCGAGATAAGCGTTCGCGCTCTCTCTTTATACGGGATGCAACTATTTTATTTAGTTCAGTTTGTGTGAAAAGTTTTTCAGCCATAAGTAACTCCTTTTTACGTCGGTAGACGGTTTCCATGCGGCTTTTAACGCCTTCAGCACGTTTCGGGCAGTTTTGTTTTCATAAATAATAAGACGAATTGCCTACTATTTGTAAACCTAATACTTATAATTTTTCCTTATTTTTTCTATCGCTTTATTTCTTGCCTTGTTAACAGCTTGTCTGCTTATATGTAATTTTTCGGATATCTCATAATCGGAATAATCATAAAAATATCTTAGTATTAAAATTTTTCTCTCGGTTTTGGTAACTAAAGACAAACACTCTTTTATAAATATACTATTATCAAAATCTCTTGGTGGTTCTGCTATGTCGGCTGTTAATTCACTACCGCAACATATCATATTCTGACCCGTTTTTAGCATTAAGTAATATTTATTTCTAAGACACACGGCTATATATTTATGTAAATCCTCAGAACTATCTTCCTTGAATTTTAAAACATTGATATTAAAGAGTAATTCTGCTAAAAAAGATGTCATATCATATACGGCATCCCTTTCTCCTATTTTCTTTCCGTAATGGTACAAGAGTTTTTTATACTCGTTATATATCAAATTAAAAACATCCGTTTGATGATTTTGATATTCTTTTATATACCTAATCAATTCCTTGTTTTGCAATTCCGCCCACCTCTAACAACAAAAAGCGAAACTACAGGATTTTTGTAAACCAAAAAGCAACCCCAAATTTCGGGTTGCTTTTGTTTATAACTTTTAATCTATGCTTTTTAACTCTTTACCTTTTTATCCCCCGCTTTTTACAAATTTTAACATTTGTCTCATGTCGAAATTACGCACATTTAGTAAAACGAGTAGCTTAAATGCAAAAATAAACCGACAGCAAATTTCACTGTCGGTTTATTTGTTATGAATTATTTTTCTTTTAATTGATAAACATAACATCTCATATTGGATCTTTATTGTTTTTTGCATTAAGATAAATTATGAGTTTATCGTATAAAAACTTACATAAAATTGGAATTCCAACCCCTAATATCATGTAAGCAATCTTGATTTTTGAAATTCGTCCAGGGTAAGCGTACCAAATAGAATGTCTAAAGGTCTCAACATTAAAGGAAGGAACATTTACAAACTTGTTTAAAACAAATAGTCCAAAATTCATCATAAACACTATAAAGCCATGGTGCATCATAATACTGAAGGTATTATTGCCAATAGCGTTAACTAATTTGTTGTTTTCAAAAACCGGTGCAAACATCTCAAAGATACATACGGTCAACAAAATAGAAAGTGTCGTTACAGCGGTTATAAGCAATGGATTACCTGAAAATTTTGCAAATACAACCAATGCCCCTAAACCATTTTTTCCGTCGGCAAACAAACAAACAGCCAACATAACAGAAAAGATTACTATCAGTAATTTGTTTTTTTCTGTAAACGCATTTTCGTGCTTTTTATATATATACCCCAATTGAAAATACGGCAACATAAATCCTGCTTTAACCACACAAAGATAGAAACCGTAATTATAGCCCTTTTGTGCAACGATAATTGAAATTAACGAAATCACAAAGGTAAATATGAGAAACGAAAAATCATTTAATATATGTATTTTTTTTAACAACTTGCGGAGGGTAAAAATCACCATAACGTCGATAAACAGTGTCAGCAAAAACCATGCAGGAATATTAAAGTGGAACTGATGACCGTCTACCCAAGGTCTGACAAACAGCGAATACCAATCAAATTTATCTCCGTATTCTATTATGTTGTGCTCCCTTGCAAGCATATTAAGGACACCATAGATAAGATTCCATATAAAATAGGGTAAAACAAGTGTTAGTATTTTTTGCTTTAAAAAAGAAAAATAATTTGTATTATCAGCATTAGCGTTATAAAAAAAGCCCGAAACAAATACAAACATCGGCATAAAGAAAAAAACAGGTGAAACCCAATTTTCTAACGGGAAAATAACCCCACCGCCCCCAGTATGTGCACTCACAACCGCAATTATGAAATATGCCTTGATTAAATTCATTTTTGTATTGGTTTTACGAGTTTTTAATTTATTAATTTTGTCCGCTTTTGTTTTTAAAAAAGAACAAAATAATTTTTTAAGAAATTGTCTCATTTAATTATCCCCTTAAAAATTTCTTTATAATACTATTTTCTCTTTAGAAACCACTGTTTTATGTGGCGCAACAATACAGTAAAATCGTTATTGCGCATCACACAATAAATTTTGTAGAATGGCTTATTTACCGAGTATTCCTTGCCGCTATGGGTAAACGCCACCACCTTACCTATAATGTTATCATCGATTATACCGTACTCCTTTTTCAGCAGATTATCACCACGCATAATGTAGCCATCTTTATTTTTACCGATTACACGGTGCAAAATAAAGTGCCCCGATGAATTACGGTAAAGCGGTAAATCATATTTTCTAAGCGGTTTGTCTACTTTTTTTAGGGTTACGGTATCGCCCTTTCCGTTAAGCATAGGGTACATACTTGTACCGTTAGGGCTAAAGGTAGCGGTACCGCCGCTTTGTAATATTTCCTCAATAGTGGGTAACATTTGTTCAAGAGTTACATTATTGCTCATCATTTCCCCCACTTTTCATTGTATTATAGGAAAGCTCGGCTGCCGATATATCCATATTGCATTTAAGCTTGTAAACGCTTACCTTTGATAAAACCTCATCCAACACGCTTAATAACTGTTCCATTATTTGCTTATTAGCACTACGCTGTGTTTGGGTTAGAATAAGCGGTATTGCCTCTGACGGTGTTAATTTTTCGATTGAATTTTCCTTTGCCCTTTCAATAAAGCAAATAGCACCGAGAGGCACCGAAGTGTTTACGTTTATATCGTTTTTGCCGCTAAAGGGGGTGCCGTAGGCATACACCTTACCGTTTACAACACGAACTGCGGGTTTGTCATCGTTTAATATGTATGCCCTATCCCCTAACAGCTTAAGCCAAAGTGATGTATGTGTTGATTTGCCCGTTCCGCTATCAGCCGAAAAAAGATATGCCGCACCGTCTGCCACAACGGCGGAGGAATGAAGCATCATACCGCCGAATTTAAGCAGCTCAAAATAAAAGGCACCTCCCGACAAAACATACTCATATTCGGGCATAAATTTATCGCCCTTGTGCATTTTAGAGCACTTTTCAAGCTGTTCATCGGTGACTTTTACCGTAATATCGGCTGCCGCACAATTTTCATCGCTCAGCATATACGGCTTTGCCTTGTTAGCAAGATAAGGGTACCTTATATCCATATTAACTTTTAGTCCTGCAATGTTATACAGAGCCATGGTTTTCTCCTATCTCCTGTTTCGGTTGAAAAGTAATATAAGTCTAAGCATTTGCGCTAATGATACCATAAGTGCTGCAACATAGGTCATCGCCGCCGCACTTAAAACCTTGCGTACACCTTTTAGATGTTCTTCCTTTGTTAGCAAATAGTTATCCTTTATTGCCTGAATAGCCCGAGCGGATGCATTGAATTCAACAGGTAGGGTTACAAGCTGAAATACAACCACCAAGCCGAAAAGAACAATGCCTATATTAACTAAAAGCGGCGCATTAAATATAAGACCAATAAACAATAATGGCCACGAAAGTGTCGAGCCGAGTCTTGTTGCGGGGATTACGGCAGCACGTATTTTTATAGGTACATACTTTTTAGCATACTGCACTGCGTGTCCCGCCTCGTGTGCGGCAACGCCTACGGCGGCTACCGTCATACTGTCATAAACCGTTTCAGAAAGCCGAATCGTATTAGTTCTTGGGTCATAATGGTCGGTCAAACTCCCCTGAACCCTTTCAATTCTCACGTTCCTTACTCCGCTTTTTTCAAGCACTCGCCTTGCTGCTTCGGCTCCCGTTAAGGAGCAGTTTATCTTTGAATATTTATTAAAGGAGGATTTTACCACAATTTGCGCTATTAGGGAAATTAGTATTGCGGGTAAAACCAATACCATATAGTAATAATCAAATCCGTAGTAAAACGGCATAAAATCAACCCCTTCTTAATAATTTATACTTTGCAAAAAAGACTTTACTTATACATTAAAAAGGAATTCAACAACATCGCCGTCCAGCATTACATACTCTTTTCCCTCTGTGCGAACAAGTCCCTTCGTTCTGGCTTGTGCTATACTGCCGCACTCATCCAAATCCTTAAAGGCGATAACTTGGGCTCGTATAAATCCGCGCTCAAAATCACTATGTATTTTTCCTGCCGCCTGCGGCGCTTTAAGACCATCTCTTATGGTCCACGCCCTTACCTCTTTTTCGCCTGCAGTGAGAAAGGAAATCAGACCTAACAATGTATAACTTTTTTGTATTAAGCGGTCAAGTCCCGAACTTTCAAGACCTAACTCACTTAAAAACAGTAATTTTTCATCAAGCTCCATATCCGCCATATCGGCTTCAAGCTGTGCGCATATAGGCAACACCTGTGCATTATCTCTTTTGGCAATTTCAGTTACCTTGGCAAAATGCGGATTGTTTTCGGGCGTGCCGTCGGCAAAATCCTCCTCGCTCATATTAGCCGCATAAATTACGGGCTTCAAGGTTAAAAGATTTAGCGTTGACATTATTTCCTGCTGTTCCTCAGTTAATGACATACTTCTTGCAGATTTTCCGCCCTCAAGCACTGAATAGAGCTGTTTTAAGAAATCAAGCTCGGCTTGTAAGGACTTATTGCCCTTTAAATCCTTGGTTGTCTTGGCGATTCTGCGCTCAACCATTTCCATATCCGAGAAAATAAGCTCTAAATCAATGGTTTCTATATCACGGGCAGGGTCAATAGTGCCCTCAACGTGAATGATATCATCATTTTCAAAGCAGCGCACAACGTGGACAATAGCATCAACCTCACGTATGTTTCCAAGGAATTTATTACCAAGTCCCTCACCCTTTGAGGCGCCTTTTACAAGTCCCGCAATATCAACAAATTCAATTACCGCAGGAACTATTGGCGGCACCTTATCGCCAACGGTATACATTTGTGCCAAACGCTCAAGACGGCTATCGGGCACAGCTACCACGCCAACGTTTGGGTCTATAGTGCAAAACGGGTAGTTTGCGGCACCCGCACCTGCATTTGTTATAGCGTTAAACAATGTTGACTTGCCTACATTAGGCAGTCCCACAATACCTAATTTCATATTTTTTCACTCCGTAACAACAGTTATTCGAGTATAATTATATAATTTTATTTGCATATAATCAAGAAAAATACAAAAAAAACTTTATTTTATTTAAATATTACTGTATAATATAATTGATGACAAAACTCGAAAGGATGAAAATTATGCATCAGGACTTTACTGTTTCCCTCGCTCGTGTAATAAAAGAGCATAATTTGGAAGCTTTATTTCTTCCCAAAAGTGCGGATGAAATCTTAATTAATACCTCGGATGTTAACCGACCGGGTATTGAAATGATTGGCTACTATGAATTTTTTGATAATCAGCGCATACAAATTATTGGTAAGACCGAAGCATCATACCTCGAGACTCTCCATAACGATGACTTTCAGCTTGTAATAGATAAATTATTTAACAGCAAACCCGTTGCCGTTGTTGTTTCACGTGGGCTCGAAATTGCGAATAAGCTTATTCCATTTGCCGAGAAGCACGAAATCCCACTACTTAAAACCGGTGTGGGCACCTCTGAATTTATGGCCTCACTCATCGCATTTTTACATTTACAGTTAGCTCCCCGTATCACCCGCCACGGTGTTTTGGTTGAGGTTTACGGTGAAGGTATACTATTACTGGGTGAAAGCGGTGTAGGTAAAAGTGAAACGGCTATTGAGCTCGTTAAACGTGGTCACCGCTTAATTGCTGATGATGCGGTAGAAATTCGCAAGGTTTCAAGCAAATCTCTTGTTGGCTCGGCTCCCGATAACATTCGCCACTTTATTGAACTGCGTGGTATCGGTATTATAAATGCAAGTCGTATTTTCGGTGTGGGTGCTGTAAAGCTCACCGAAAAGATAGATTTGGTTATAAATATGGAGCCCTGGGATATGAACAAGGTTTATGACCGTATGGGACTTGAAAATCAAACCACTAATATTTTAGGGCTTGATATTGCATCCCTAACAATTCCTGTAAAGCCGGGTCGTAACCTTGCAGTTATTATAGAGGTTGCCGCAATGAACAACCGCCAAAAGAAGCTCGGATATAATGCAGCTGAAGATTTACTCAACAAGCTTGGTATGGGTGACGGCGAGAACACCGGCACTTCAGAAGTTAAAGCTTTTTGATAACGGGGGTTTTTATGAACAACCAACTAATTATCACATTTTTGCAGGATAACAACCTAAAATTTTTACAAAACGAGCAAATGAACCGCCACACCTCCTTTAAGGTTGGCGGTTGTGCTGATTTTTTTGTAACTGTGCAAAACGCAGATGAAGTAAAAAAGGTTTATGATTTTTGCAATACAAATAATATACCGTTAACTGTTATCGGCAAGGGTTCAAATATACTCGTTTCAGATAGCGGTATTGAAGGTGTTGTTTTAACGCTTGAGGATGCCTCCGATACTGTTGTTAACAGTGATGATTCTATAATTTGCAGCGCCGGTATGTCACTTACGGCGCTTTGCCTTGCGGCGCTTAAAAACGGACTTTCGGGACTTGAATTTGCATACGGAATCCCCGGAAGTGTTGGCGGTGCCGTTTATATGAACGCAGGTGCCTACGGCGGTGAAATTAAGGATGTTATTTTGTCGGCTACAGTTTTATCAAACGGTGAAATAAAGGAAATTTTAGCACAAGATATGCAGCTCGGTTACAGAACCTCTGTTTTCAAAACAAACGGCGATATTATTTTATCGGTTAAGTTTAAACTAACCAAAGGCAGCTGTGATGACATTAAATCGCAAATGACCTGTTTTATGAACCGACGCCGTGAAAAGCAACCGCTTGAATTTCCCAGTGCGGGCAGCACCTTTAAGCGCCCCGAGGGACATTTTGCAGGTGCCTTAATTGAGGGGAGTGCTCTAAAGGGGTACACTATAGGCGGTGCGCAGGTAAGTGAAAAGCATGCCGGCTTTGTGATTAACAAGGGTAACGCAACAAGCCGTGATATTAAGTTGCTGATTAGCCATATTCAAGCTACCGTGCTTAAAAATAGCGGTGTGGAGCTTGAGCGTGAGGTAATATATATAGGACGAGAGGAAAGCTAAATGTCTTTTTCGTTTGATTTAAAAAACCAATTATGCACTATTAAAATGCCCGAATGTTGCCGCCATGCCGAGTGCTATGGTATTATGCTATTTGGGCATTTTTTCAAAGCAAATAAGATTTCGGTTTTAAGCGATAATCCCGCTGTGCAAAAGAATTTTGAATATCTTTTACACCGCTGCCTTGCCATACGCTGTGCATCATCACAGTCAAACGGCAAAAGACCTATGTATAAATCCGAAATAGCCGACGCTAAATCGGTGGCTTTTGTATTTGAAAAATACGGTATTACCCCCGAAAACCCAGTAAACGAGTTTTTAATTAAAAAGGACTGCTGCATTGATGCTTTTATTCGTGGAGCGTTCTTATCAAGCGGACAAATACAAAACCCCGAGCGTGAATACCGAGCCGAATTTCGAGTGAAGGATATTAAAACGGCAGATTTTTTATATGAAGTGTTATCGGGCCGAGGCATACCTCCAAAACGTACTGTAAGAGGCGGCGCACAAATACTTTACTACCGAAGCAGCGAACAAATTGAGGACCTAATAACCATAATGGGTGCAGGTGCTGTAACACTTCAGCTTATGGATGTTAAAATTTTAAAAGAGGTCCGCAACAATATAAACCGAAAAAATAATATAGAGGACTCTAATTCGACCAAAACCATCAACGCCTCTATCACACAGCGTACTGCTATAAAATATCTGATTGATAACGGTAAATTTAATATTTTAAGCGATGATATAAAGGAAATCGCTATGCTTCGTATGGCGAATCCCGAAGCATCCCTTACGGAATTAAGTCGGCTATGCAGTATATCTATTACAAAATCGGGACTTAACCATAAACTAGAAAGAATTGTAGAGATTTACGAGGAATTTAAAAACAGGAAGTGAAAAAAATGAGCTTTGTGCATCTTCATGTTCATACACAGTACAGTCTTTTAGACGGCAACTGCCGTATAAAAGACCTGATTGATGCTGCAAAGCTTAACGGACAAACCGCCATTGCCATTACCGACCACGGTGTTATGTACGGTGCGGTTGAGTTTTATAAATACGCAAAGCAGCGAGGCATTAAGCCGATTATTGGATGTGAGGTGTATGTTGCGCCGAGAGGTCGGCTTGATAAAGAAAAATTTTATGACAGTGAATATACACACCTTGTTTTGTTGTGCAAAAACGAAACGGGCTATAAAAACCTAATTAAGCTCGTATCAATGGGCTTTACCGAGGGCTTTTACAGTAAGCCGAGGGTTGATAAGGAATTGCTTGAGAAATATAGCGACGGACTTATTGCGCTCTCAGCTTGTCTTGCGGGAGAGCTACCCCGCCTGATTTTAAAGGACAACTATCAAAAAGCCAAGGAAACTGCGCTTTGGTTTAAAAAGGTTTTTGGCGACGAGAATTACTATATTGAGCTTCAGGACCACGATATTTTCGAGCAAAAAAAGGTAAATGCAAAGCTTATACAGTTGTCTCTTGAAACCGATATTCCACTCGTTGCCACCAACGATGTTCATTACATTAAAAAGGAGGACAGCGAGGCACACAAGGTGCTCTTATGCATACAAACGGGCAAGAAACTGACCGATGAGGATGCTATGGAATTCCAAACCGATGAGTTTTATTTAAAAACCGAGGAGGAAATGCTTGAAATTTTCTCTAAGGTGCCCGATGCCGTCCAAAACACCGCACGGGTTGCTAAGCTTTGTGATTTTGATTTTGAATTTGGTAAAATTAAGCTACCTGTTTTTGATATAGGAAAGCAGGACCACTACCAATATTTCCGCCAAAAATGCTATGAGGGACTTTATAAAAAATACGGACAAGCTCCCGAAAAAGAGGTCATTGACCGCCTCGAATATGAGCTTAATGTTATAAACAAGATGGGCTATGTTGACTATTATTTGATAGTACAAGATTTCGTTAACTATGCCAAAACTCACGGCATTCCCGTAGGTCCCGGAAGAGGCAGCGGTGCGGCAAGTATTGCCGCATACTGTGTGGGGATAACGGGTATTGACCCAATAAAATACAACCTTTTGTTTGAGCGATTTTTAAACCCCGAACGTGTATCAATGCCTGACTTTGATATTGATTTTTGCTTTGTTAACAGGCAAAAGGTTATAGATTATGTTATAGATAAATATGGCTCTGAGCGTGTTGCCCAAATAGTAACCTTTGGCACCATGGCGGCTCGTGCTGCAGTTCGTGATGTGGGTAGGGTTATGGATGTATCCTATGCACTTTGTGATAAGGTAGCAAAGCTTATTCCTCAAGAGCTAAAGATAACCATTCCCGAAGCGTTGGAAAAATCGGCAGAGCTCAAAGAGCTGTATAAAAGCGACCCTACCGTTAAGACAGTTATTGATATGGCAATAAAGCTTGAGGGCTCGCCTCGCAACGCCTCTACCCATGCGGCAGGTGTTGTTATTTCCGATAAGGCGGTTAACGAATATGTACCGCTTTCTAAAAATGATGATGCTGTGGTAACACAGTATACTATGACTGCGCTTGATGAGCTCGGTCTATTAAAAATGGACTTTTTGGGGCTTAGGAACATCACCATTATCGACGTTACCGAAAAAGCGATTAGAAAGCACACTCGGGATTTTGATATTGAAAATATTCCTCTTGATGATAAGCAAACACTTAAAATGATGGCAAACGGTTATACCGAGGGTGTTTTCCAGTTTGAATCAGAGGGTATGAAAAATGTTTTAAGACAGTTTTTACCCGAAAATATTGAAGATTTAATTGCTATACTCTCACTCTACCGCCCGGGTCCTATGGATTCGATTCCAAAATATATAAGTAACCGACACAACCCGCAAAATGTAACCTATGCGCACCCCTTATTAAAGCCGATACTTGATGTTACCTACGGCTGTATAGTATATCAAGAACAGGTTATGCAAATTTGTCGGTCACTCGCAGGGTACTCGCTTGGCCGTGCCGATATTGTACGCCGTGCTATGTCAAAGAAAAAGCACGATGTTATGGAAAAGGAACGCAAAGCATTCGTTTTTGGCGAGACCGATGAGCTTGGCAATGTGCTTTGTGAGGGTGCTGTAAAACGAGGTGTGCCCGAAAATATAGCCAACGAAATATTTAATGATATGTCGGCATTTGCTTCCTACGCCTTTAACAAGGGTCATGCCGCCGCCTATGGTGTAATTTCATACCGCACGGCATATCTTAAATGCCACTACCCATCGGAATATATGGCGGCGCTTTTCTCAAGTGTGCTTGATAGCTTAGGCAAAATTTCACAATACAATGCCGAGTGTAAGCGGTTAAATCTTAAGCTTTTACCACCTGATATAAACAAGAGTGTAGCCGATTTTTACGGTAAAGACGGTGAAATACGCTTTGGCCTTTGTGCACTCAAAAATATCGGTGTTGGGCTAATTGATAGAATTATAGCCGAGCGTGAAATCGGCGGAGAATACACCTCTATGTACGATTTTTGTCTTCGTATTGCCGGTAGAGATTTTAACCGTAGGGCCCTTGAAACCCTCATTAAAAGCGGCGCTATGGATTCACTCGAAAAAACACGCAAACAAATGCTTTATTCGATAGATACTGTTTTAAACGCAGTTGAAAACGAGAAAAAATTCCGTACCGCCGGGCAAATAAATCTTTTTGATGACACACCTCAAGCCAATGATTTTTCTTTGCCCGAAATTGAAGAAATGCCAAAGAATGAGTTACTACGGCTTGAAAAGGAAGCTACCGGCGTATATCTATCAGGACATCCGATGGATGAATACGAGGCATTTAGCAGGCGCATAGGCGCTGCCAAAACCTCCGATATCCTTGTAGGTAAATTTAGCGATAATCAGCGTGTCACTCTTGTTGCACTTTTAAGCTCGGTTCGCACAAAAATGCTTAAAAACGGCAATGTGTTGCTCTATGCCACCGCCGAGGACCTTTACGGAAGCATTGATATAACCGTATTTAACGCTACCTATAGAGCATATAAGCACCTGCTCACCGAAAACAACATTCTCATTATCAGCGGTAAAATTTCGGAGCGTGAGGATAAGCCAACCGAAATTATTTGCGATAACGTTTCGGCGATTGATAAGGACCGACTAATTTTTACTCCCCAACAAGAGAAAAAGGTATATATAAGGGTTCCCTCTATTTCCTCCGAGCAGGTAGAAAGGGTTACAGCACTTCTCCCCCACTATCCCGGAGAAATGTCGGTAATCTTCTTTTGTGAGGACACCCGAAAGCGTTTTGCCGTGCCCGAAAACTTAAAAATCAATAATAATAGTGAGCTTTTTGCGAAAATTTCCAATATTGTAGGAAATAATAACGTAAAAACTGTTGAATAATTTTGCATAGTATTATATAATTTTATTTAGTGTTTTGAAGAGAGGTAATAATATGAAAACTATTGGAGTATTAACAAGCGGCGGTGACGCACCCGGTATGAATGCCGCTATACGCTCGGTTGTAAGAAGTGCCAGTGCACTCGGCATTAGTGTTAAGGGCATTCGCCGTGGCTATAACGGTCTAATTGATGGCGATATTATTGATATGAACATTCGCTCCGTATCTGAAATCATTCACCGTGGCGGTACTATTTTGTATACTGCGAGAAGTCCTGAATTCAAAACCGAAGCAGGCATTAAAAAAGCTGTCGAGACCTGTCACAGAGAAGGAATTGAGGGTATTGTTGTCATCGGTGGCGACGGCTCTTTCAGGGGCGCCAGAGATTTATCCTTGCACGGAATTCCTTGTATTGGTGTGCCCGGTACTATTGATAATGATATTTCCTCTACCGAATATACCATCGGCTTTGACACCGCTATGAACACCGCTATGGAAATGGTAGACAAGCTTCGTGATACTACCCAGTCTCACGAGCGCTGTAGCGTTGTTGAGGTTATGGGCAGACACGCAGGTTGGATTGCGCTTGAAACCGGATTTGCTGTCGGCTCCACAGCTATTCTTGTGCCGGAAATAGAATATGACTTACAACGTGATATTATTGACAAAATCAATAGAACAAAGGCAACGGGTAAAAAGCATTTCATAATTATAGTTGCTGAGGGTGTAGGTGGAGTTAATGAGCTTTCCAAAAAAATTGAAGAGCTCACAGGTATCGAAACACGTGCCACTATTTTGGGACACGTACAACGTGGTGGCTCCCCCACCTTGCGTGACCGTCTTTTCGCAAGTCTTATGGGTCACGAGGCCGTTAAGCTTTTAAGCCAAGGTATCGGCAACCGTGTTATTGCTTACCGTGAAGAGAAAATCGTAAACTACGATATTTATGAGGCGCTTCAAATGGTTAAGCCGTTTGATGTTGAAGCATACAATATTGCTAACGAAATCTCTATTTAATAATTTTCCGTGCAGTGTGACAGTACTCATTGCGATGGTTAAGGACAAATTTTTAAAAATTTATCCTTAACCATTATTACGGAGGTTTATATGATGGATTTTACTAAAAGAACTTGGGCCGAAATTGATATATCTGCCCTTTTACATAACTTAGAGATAATAAAGCAAAACGCTAACGGTAAGGAAATAATGGCCGTTATTAAAGCCGATGCTTACTGTCACTCAACCGAAATCGTAGCCAAATCACTATGGGAAAACGGCGTTAAAAATTTTGCCGTTTCCAACATAGATGAAGCTATGGAATTGAGGGAATTGGGTGTTGATGGTCATATTTTAATTTTGGGATATACGCCAACAGAATGCGTAAAGCTTTTATTTGCTGACAACATTTCACAAACCGTATACTCACTTGAATACGCCAAGGAGTTATCCCTTGCCGCACAGAATATAGGCAAAACAATAAATATTCACCTAAAACTTGATACGGGTATGGGGCGAATCGGTTTTGACTGCCGAAACGATGAGCTTGTCGAAATTGGCGATGCTCTAACCGCCGCCAAGCTGCCCTACCTTAACACAGAAGGCGTATTTGCGCATTTTGCGGAATCGGACCGTATAGCTGCCAAAGAATTTACCAAGCAGCAGCAAAGATTATTCTTATCGGCTGTAGATTTTTTGAAGCAAAATGGCATAGACCCTATTATGCGACACACCAATAATTCCGCTGCGCTATTCACTGCAGAGGATGATAACACCAACTACTGTCGCCCAGGTATTGTTCTTTACGGTTTACAAGCCACCGACACTAATACCGATGAAGACCGGCTAATCCCTGTAATGACCTTTAAATCGGTTGTAAGTATGGTAAAAACACTTAATCCGGGTGAAACGGTGAGCTATGGCAGAACCTTTAAAGCAACAAAGGAAATGACGGTTGCTACCGTTACTGCGGGATATGGTGACGGGTATCCAAGAGCACTGTCAAATAAGGGCTTTGTAACAATAAACGGCAAAAAAGCCAAAATACTCGGCCGTGTTTGTATGGACCAGTTTGTTGTAGATGTAAGCAATATAGAGGGTGTAAAACGAGGTGACGAGGTAATTCTGTTCGGAAAAGAGCCAACCGCCACCGATATTGCTAAATTATGCGACACCATAAACTATGAAATTATTTGCGGTATTTCAAAGCGTGTGCCGAGAATTGCCGTGAAGAAATAAATAAAGCGGGGGATATTATGAAAAAGTTTTTAAACGAATTTAAGGAATTTATTACCAAAGGCAACGTGCTTGATATGGCTATCGGTGTTATTATCGGTGCCGCTTTCAAGGATATAGTTACAAGTCTTACCGATAATATTATTCAGCCCATACTCGACCTTATAGTTAAAACCGAATTCGGTGCAAGACTATATATTACGGGTGAAGGCGATTCCGCTGTTTACCTTGAATACGGTAAATTTTTATCATCCATAATCAATTTTATCATAATGGCATTTGTTATTTTTCTTATCGTTAAAGCCGTTAAAAAGGCGGAGGAGCTTGGCAACAGATTAGTTAAGCTCGGCAAAAAGGAAGAGGCAACAGAAACACCTGCTGCACCGACAGTTAAAACCTGTCCCTTCTGCAAAAGCGAGATTGCAATAGATGCATCTCGCTGTCCGCACTGTACTTCAGTGCTTGAGGAATAGTACATAAACTAAAAGCGTGAACACTCATTTGAGTGTTCACGCTTTCTTATTTACAGTTCATTTTCAATAAACAATAGTCGGTTATATTTTGCCACCCTATCACTTCTTGCGGGTGCGCCCGTTTTAATTTGCCCTGCATTTGTAGCAACTGCTATATCGGCTATTGTTGTGTCCTCGGTTTCGCCCGAGCGATGCGAAATAACAGGTTTATAGCCATTTTCCTGTGCCATTCGCACCACCCTCATTGTTTCACTTAATGTGCCTATTTGATTGGGCTTTACAAGTATCGCATTGGCTACATTTCTATCCATTCCGTAGCACAGCTTTACGGGGTTGGTTACAAATAAATCATCGCCTACTAACTGTATCCTCTCCCCCATTCTATCGGTCATAAGCTTCCAATTTTCCCAGTCATCTTCTCCTAGTCCATCCTCAATAGAGATTATCGGGTATTTACTGCACAAATCCTCATACAAGGTTATCAGCGCTTCACCACTCATATTAACCTGTCTTTTGGGGAGAAAATATACACCGTCTCCCTGATACCACTCGCTTGATGCTATATCAAGCGCAATTTTTATATCATCGGTTGAATAACCCGCTTTTTCTATGGCTGTGCATATTATCTCTATCGCCTGTTCATCGCTTTTTAGGTCGGGGGCGAAGCCACCCTCATCGCCCACGCCCGTCATATTATATTTTTTAAGCAGTGTGCCCAATGTATGATAAATTTCACTACAAAAACGAAGCGACTCGGCAAAGGAATCAGCGTGTAGTGGGGTTATCATAAATTCTTGAATATCAATATTGTTTTTTGCATGTGCACCGCCGTTTAAAATATTCATCATCGGGCGGGGTAATTTTGTACCGTTTATACCGCCTAAATATTTATAAAGCGGTAATTTGTAGGAGGCAGCGGCTGCCTTTGCCGCAGCCATAGATACTGCAAGCATTGCATTGGCGCCTATGTTACATTTGTTTTCGCTGCCGTCAAGCTCAATCATTTTGTAATCGATTTCGGTTTGGCGGTCTGCAGATAATCCCATAAGTGCACCGTTAATTGATGTATTAACATTTTGAACTGCTTTTTTTACGCCTTTTCCACCATAACGCTCGGCATCGGTATCACGCAGCTCGTACGCCTCATATGCGCCCGTTGATGCGCCCGACGGGGACAATGCGAAGCCACTGCTACCGTCTGCCAACAGTACCTGTGCGCCAACCGTTGGGTTGCCACGGGAATCCAACATTTCGTATGCTTTAACCTCTTTTATATGTCTATCCATTTTGTAAACTCCTTAAAATTTTGGAAATTTATTTTAAGTGTTTGCAAAATAAATTAAAATATTACGGGATATTGCCTTTTTCTAATAATTAACACTTCATTTTTTTATTTTTTTATGTTATAATATAAATTAAATATATACTAGGGAGATTTTGGTTTGATGGAATACAAAGAAAATTCATTAAACAATAACATAATTTGCGGTAGAAACTCGGTGCTTGAAGCTATTCGTTCGGGCAGAGAGATTGACCGCCTACTTGTAGCACACGGTGTGACTGGCGGCTCGGTAACCGCCATTATTGCCAAATGCAGTGAAAAAGGAATTCTTATAAAAGAGGTTGCGCCGCAAAAGCTTGATTTTCTTTGCGGTAATGCTAACCATCAGGGCGTTGCGGTTATGTTTTCCGCACAAGAATATTGTGCGGTTGATGATATACTCTCGGTTGCAGCCGAGCGTGAAGAAAAGCCCTTTATTATTATTTGCGATGAAATTGAGGACCCCCACAACCTTGGTGCAATTATTCGCACGGCGGAGGCGTGTGGCGTACACGGAATTATCATTCCAAAGCGCCGTTCGGCATCTTTAAATGCCACCGTTGCCAAAAGCGCAAGTGGAGCGCTTGAATATATGAAGGTTGCACGAGTCACCAATATATCAAATGAGATTGAAAATCTGAAAAAACAAGGGATTTGGGTTTTTGGTGCCGATATGGATGGCAAGCATTACACCGATTTTGACTATGATGTTCCCGTAGCCATTGTAATCGGGAATGAGGGTAAGGGTATTGGACGTTTGGTTGCCCAAAAATGCGATGAAATTATAAGTCTACCCATGAAAGGAAAAATCAATTCCCTTAACGCATCGGTTGCGGCGGGAATTCTTATGTACGAGGTAGTAAGAAAACGGGGATAAAAATTTTTGAAAGGATATGAAGCACAACAATGGGATTGTTTGGGAAACAAAAAAAAGGTAAGCATTCTGACAGTCTTGAATACATACCTGAACAGGGCTCGGGACTTGATGATCCGTCCTTTGTTCATTCAGCCCCGCACGCCTTGACTGCTGAAGAGGTGTTGGGTAATTTGCGCAATACACCACATAAGAAAACGCAGAGCATTCCTATGCAGCCCGGTGTTTCGCCTTTAGATGCACTTAAAAAACGAGTTAAAAGCAATGTAAAGAGCGCCGTCGAGCGAGATGCGGAAACCAACAACACCGCAGTACCTACTTTTGCGGCAACACAAAAAAAAGAGCAAGACGATAGAACCTTACTCGATAAATGTATGCCTTTTATTGCTGACGGTGGCGGTGTTCCAAAGGACGATAAACCGAATTACGAGCTTGAAAGTATTGACAGTATTATAAACAAATCTGAGATAAGAGCCGCAAAGCTGCTCGAACAATTAAGTAATATAGGTACAGTCACCTATGATTCACTCGGCAAAGAGGCGGACAAAACGCACTATGAGAACAACGCTGCCACCAAAAAAGCCGTTTCTGACGCCACTCAAGAAATCCCAATGCAGTCAAAGGGCTTTGTAAACGCACCTATAAAAACCATCTCGGACATCGATAACACCGACACCGCTTCCGATAAAACAATACAGTTTGACTCGTTAAGTACAGGTGCAAATTATGAGGACATCTCAAGCGGCACCAAGATTATAGACCTATCAACACAAATGTTTGAGGAAGAAAACACAGTTAAACCCACGCTGCTTGTTAACCCCTTTGATTTTGAAGACCCCGACTTTACGGTTGCAGATGATTACACCTGCTTTGAGGATGCTAAACGAATTGGAGGCAAGCTCATATCGAAGCTTAAGGCGGCAAGACTCCGAGGTGTTATAACCTTTTTGCTTTTCCTCTTAATGACCTCGGCCCTGCTCCCCTCAATACACGATATGCTGTATGTTAATCAAGCATTTTTTGGAATTATAAGTGTGAGCGTTTTTGCGGTTATTTGCCTTGTAAACTACGATTGCTTTGCGGCAATACCCTCACTCTTTAAAAAACAATATGTTCCTGAAAGCGTTACGGGTGTTTTGGGTGTAATGTCAATAATTTATTCGCTACACACACTTTACGATAACAAAAACCCTTATTTTGTTTTGTTGTTCATCAGTATGATGTTTGTTTTTAAGTGCATAGCAGTTATTATGAGGGCATCGAGTGTGCTGGGAAACTTCCGTATAATCGCCTCCCGTTCAAAAAAATACGGACTTGAATTTATTGATGACCGCAAAACAACACACGCTATGGCTAAAAACGCTGTTGACGGAGATGTACTTGTAGGTATTTCTTCCCCCTGCACTAATATTCTTGATTTTATGAAAAATACCGAAATAGACCGTGCCGCAAATGGCAATTTTTCAATCTTTGCACTCGTTTCCTTTATAGTTTCGGTTGTGCTCGGCGTTTTCTACGGTATTTTCACCGAATCGTTTAACGGCTGCCTTATGGCATCAACCGTTTTTCTCGGCTTTGCATTTTCACCAACAATGCTGTTTGCCGATATTTTTCCGCTACATTCGGCAGCAAAACGGCTTAACAGGTTAGGCGCTATGATAACCGGTTCTACTGCCGCTAAAAAAATTGAACTTGCAAATGCTGTTACACTTCGTTCCTGTGACCTGTTCCCAGACGGAACAATTTCGCTTGTGAATATGCATATTCTTGACTCGAACAAGGTTGATGATACCCTAATACTTGCAGCGGCGCTAACCAAGCAAATTGATAGTCCGTTCCGCAGCATATTTGCCGACATTGTAAAAACCGGTAATAAGAGTATCCCCGTTGCCGATTCAGTAAAATACGAGGAACGGCTGGGTATTAGCGGCTGGGTTGGTAACAAGCATGTATTTATCGGTAACCGCACCTTACTTGAGGCACACGGCATAAAAACACCCTCATTTGAGATTGATAAAAAAATACTGCGCAACGGCTGCTTCCCTATTTATGTGGCAAGTGATGAAAAGCCATGTGCCCTACTTGTTGTTAAATACAATGTAAAGGCATCTATTGCACACGAGCTGCAAAAGCTTTGCGCATCGGGAGTTACTCTCTTGGTTGATACCTGTGACCAAAACATAATTTCCGAAATGGTTTGTGATTACTTTGGTCTTTACGAGGAATCTGTATATGTTATGGGTGGCTCGGGTGCCCAGGTTCACCAGGAAACCTCGGCACCGAAATATGATATTTCCGCCTACGCTGCGCACAAGGGCAACTGTGAAGGATTTTTATCTATCTTTAACTGCGCCGCAAAAATTAAGCGTGATACATCTGCGCTTCGTATTTTCCATATTATATCTTGGATAGTTATGACTGCAGTATTTATATACAGCTCATATTTAAATGATGTCTCCCCTATTTCCTCAGGTATGGCATTTGTTTACATTGGCTTATCCCTCGTTATTTCGTTAATAATTCACATTTTCAATAAGCCGTAATTTATTTTAAAATGGGAGGTGTTTATATGAAAGCATTTCTTAAAAGACACGCCGATTTATCGGTTGATGAAAATGTTGTCTTTCTTGCTGTTATAAGCATTTTCTTGCCTTATTATTTAACCATATTAACAGTTGCAATTCTTGGATTTTATATTTTGCTTAAAACCGATGTAAGAAAAACTGTTTTTTCTCATCTCGGCTCACTATTGGTTCCCCTTTTTTCTCTGCTAACACTTGTTGTTGCACTGGTTTATAAAAATTTTCTTGGTTTTTGGTGTTCACTCCTTTTTGCCGTTTTATTTATATTAGGATTTTATTTGCGCACTATAATGACTACCGAGCTTTTTGAAAAATCGCTCGACCTTATATGTGTTGCCTCTATCTTTTCATCCGTAATTGTACTACTTGAGAAAATTATTTATTTTTCATCTGACTGGCACCGCTGTTGCGGAGATTTCTTTAATAATTTTTATTCTTCGTTTTATTTTCATCCAAACTATTTGGGCTCGATTATGGCAGCCGTTATTCTCATTTGCGCATACAAGGTTGTTGTAAAACGAAACGATAAGAAATACTACTACGCCATTGCTGTTTTGGCAGCAATGACAGTTTTCTTTACCGAGAGTATGTTTGCTTGGATAGAGGTACTTGTAGGTCTATCTATTTTATTGCTACTCGCACGACGCCACCAGTTACTCGGTATACTTTTTATTATGGTTGCCTTTGCAGCAGCGCTTTTATATACAGCACCCGAAATTTTTGAAAAAATAATACCGAGACTTTCCCACGCCGACGGCACCTTTGAAAACCGTGTGCTTATTTGGGATTTCACAATAGATGCAATTAAAAAGACGCCTCTTTTTGGGCGTGGCTTTTTTACCTATTATCAGTTGAGTCTTGGAAATTCCGCCGCTTACCAAACAACCCACGCTCATAATATATTTTTAGAGCCGCTGCTCAGCTTTGGTATAATCGGCTCACTCATACTTTTTGCTATGATTTTTATTTTGTTCTACCGAGTAGTGCTTTGCAAAAATTTACTTAGAAAAAGCCATATAACCACCCTGATTTTTTCAATATCCGCCGCAATTATGATACACTCTATTGTTGATATGACTATGCTTTGGGTGCAAACGGCGTTACTCTATTGCATTGTTATGGGCGGTATTGGTGCTGATGAGCAAAAAATTAAGCGAGTATTTAAGGACCGCTTTAAAAAGGTCAATAAGGTAATTTAACTTCTACAAAGGAGAATTAATATGTCTGAAAACAAAAAATTCTACATCACTACGGCTATTGCCTACACGTCCCGTAAACCGCACATTGGCAACTCATACGATATTGTTCTTGCCGATATGATTGCCCGTTACAAACGAATGATGGGTTATGATGTATATTTTATGACAGGTTCTGATGAACACGGACAAAAGATTGAGGACTGCGCTACTGATGCGGGTATTTCCCCAAAGGAGTATGTTGACGGTGTGTCGGCTCAAATCCGTGAGGTTTGGGACTGCCTTAACACAACCTACGACAAGTTCATCCGTACAACCGATGAATCTCACGTTGATGCTGTTAAAAAGATTTTCAAAAAGCTTTATGAGCAGGGTGACATTTATAAAGGGCATTATGAAGGAAAATACTGTGTGCCTTGCGAATCCTTCTTTACCCCCTCACAGCTTGTTGACGGCAAATGTCCTGACTGTGGCCGTGAGGTTACCGACTCTAAGGAGGAGGCATATTTCTTAAAGCTTAACAAGTATCAGGATAAGCTGCTTGAATATTATGAACAAAACCCTGACTTCATCAAGCCCGAATCACGCAAGAACGAAATGATAAACAACTTTTTAAAGCCGGGGCTTTCTGACCTTTGTGTATCTCGTTCATCATTTAAATGGGGCGTACCGATTGATTTTGATGATAAGCATATAATTTATGTTTGGATAGATGCTCTTTCAAACTACATCACGGGTATTGGCTATAACCCTGACGGCAGCAGCGAATTCTTCAACAAGAATTGGCCTGCTGATTTACACGTTATCGGTAAAGATATTGTGCGCTTCCACACGATTTATTGGCCCATTATACTTATGGCATTAGGTCTACCGCTTCCTAAACAGGTGCTCGGTCACCCGTGGGTGTTATCGGGCGATGATAAAATGAGTAAATCGAAGGGCAATGTGCTTTATGCTGATGAGCTAGTAAAGCGTTTTGGTGTTGATGCGGTCAGATATTATTTGTTATCCGAAATCCCCTTCGCACAAGACGGCACCATTACCTATGAAACCTTTATAAACCGATTTAACGCCGACCTTGCAAATACACTTGGTAATCTTGTAAACCGCAGTATTGCTATGACCAACAAGTACTTTGGCGGTATGGTTTCTGGCAATAACAATATAGAGGATGAGCTTGATGCCGATTTAATTAAGACGGCAAACGATACTTTAGATAAATACTATGTTTTAATGGATTCCTACCACAACGCTGATGCTGCTGAGCTTATTATGAACCTTGCAAAGCGTTGTAATAAATATATTGATGAAACTACACCTTGGGCTCTCGCTAAGGACGAGGCAAACAAGCCACGGCTACAAAGGGTACTTTATAATCTACTTGAAGCTATCCGTATTTTAGCGATTATGCTTACCCCATTTATACCCGAGAGCTGTGAAAATATTTTAAAACAATTAAACACCACCGACCGCACCGCCAAAATGTTTGCGGTAACCGATTATTCGGTAAACGAGGCGGTAGCGCTTTTTGCAAGAATTGATTTACAAAAAACACTTGATGAAATAGCTGCCGAAAACGAGAAAGCTGATGCTATAGAAAATGTAGTTACTATGGAGCAAATAGCGATAGATGATTTTGCAAAGGTTCAGCTTATTACTGCAAAAATCACCGCCTGTGAGCCGATTCCCAAAGCCAAAAAGCTTTTAAAGCTAACGCTTGATGATGGTAGCAAAACTCCCCGTACGGTAGCATCGGGAATTGCGCTTTGGTATAAACCCGAGGAGATTATCGGACGCACGGTTATTATTGTTGCAAACCTAAAACCTGCAAAGCTTTGCGGCGTAGAATCAAACGGTATGATTTTGGGTGCTGATGTTGGCGATTCCGCCAAGGTTATTTTTGTTGATGATATACCTGCGGGTAGCAATATACGATAATGGAAAACGCATATATTTTTGATTCCCACGCACATTATGACGACGCTAAATTTGATAGCATTCGTGATGATATTTTATCAAAAATGCCAAAAAATAATGTTGGTGGCATTATAAATTGCGGCACCGATATTTCCACCTCTCAAATATCAATTGATTTGGCGGAAAAATATCCCTTCGTTTTTGCGGCGGTTGGCTACCACCCTCAATGTATTGATGCCGATACAACCTTTCAAAGGGAAGCGTTAATAAAGCTTTTAGAAAACAAAAAGGTTGTGGCGATTGGTGAAATCGGTCTTGACTATTATTGGGATACCGAATTTAAAGAAAAGCAAATTGATTTTTTTGAAAAACAACTGATATTGGCAAATAAACTCAGTTTGCCTGTAATCGTTCACGAACGTGAGGCGCACTCAGATACCCTAGCGTTGCTTAAAAAGCATACTCCTAAAGGAGTATTGCACTGTTTTTCAGGTAGCTTGGAAACGGCACGTGAAATTATAAAGCTTGGTATGTATATTGGTGTTGGCGGAGTTATTACCTTTAAAAATTCAAAAAAACTGATAGAAATTGTTAAGGAAATACCGCTTGAAAGCATTTTGCTTGAAACCGATGCTCCATATCTCTCCCCTGAACCCAATAGAGGAAAAACTAATAATTCTACCAATATTAAGTATATTGCGGAAAAAATTGCCACTATCAAATACACAACTACACAACAGGTTTTATCGGTAACAACTGCGAATGTTAAAGAATTATTTAACATTAAATAATTAGTATAATCACCTCTCGTTTGCAAACAATAATAGCACAGCGGAGGTGATTTTTAATGGATAACAACCAAAACAAAAACAATCAAAATCAGAATAAGAATGACCAAAATAAAAACAATCAAAACAAAAAGAATCAAAACGATATAAACAAAAAGAACGATAATAACAACAGATAATTATTTTGATTAAATTTTACGGTAACCGAAGGGTATTCCCCTTCGGTTACCGTTTTTTTATAAATTCGCTGTTGACATTTATAAAAATGTATTGTATTATTGTATTAGTCAAGTAATACAACGATAGGAGGAAAGCTATGGTTTTTTCATTTGATAATAACTCCCCTATTTATCTTCAAATTATTGAACAAATTAAAATACAAATAATCTCGGGCGAATTGAAACCGGGTGAGCGCCTCCCCTCTGTGAGAGATTTGGCGAATAATACCAAGGTTAACCCCAATACTATGCAAAAGGCGATGACCGAGCTTGAGCAATTAGGGCTTATTTACACCGAACGCACAAACGGAAAATTTGTTACAAGCGATACTTTGCTTTTGCAAGACTTCAAAAACAAACACGCCAAAGAATTATCAATTAACTTCATTAACGCTATGCAGTCAATCGGATACACTACCGATGAGGCGCTTAATTATATTAAAGACATTGGAGGTAAATATTAATGCAACTGTTAGAATGTAAAAATCTAAATAAAAGTTTCGGTAAAAAAAGTGTGTTAGAGGATATAAATTTAACCATCCAAAAAGGTAAAATTATTGGTCTTTTGGGCAAAAACGGAACGGGCAAAACAACACTTATAAAGCTAATCAACGATTTGCTGACACCCTCTTCGGGTGAGGTTTTGATAAACGGTGCCGCACCAAACACCGAGTCTAAAAAAATCATTGCTTATTTGCCCGAGCGCACCTATCTTGATAAATCAATGCGGGTTTCAGAGATTATAAAATATTTTGCTGATTTTTATGATAGTTTTGACTGCGACAAAGCATATAAATTATTAGAGGATTTAGGGCTTGATGCAAACCAAAAGCTTACAAAAATGAGCAAGGGTATGCGAGAAAAGGTACAGTTGGTTTTGGTAATGAGCCGAAAAGCCGACCTTTATATACTTGATGAACCGCTTGGCGGTGTTGACCCTGCCACGAGAGATTATATTCTTGACACAATACTTTCAAACTTTAATGAGGGTGCAAGTGTTATTATATCGACCCACTTGATAAGTGATATAGAGCGTATATTAGATGAGGTTATTTTTATAAATGATGGTGAAATTGTACTTCACTCTGACTGCGATACCCTACGCCGTGAGCAAGATGGCTCAATTGATGAAATTTTCAGGAGGATGTTCAAATGCTAAACAAACTTTTAAAATATGATTTAAAATGGACCCTTAAATTTTTGAGTGTTTTTTATATCCTTGGTTTTTTCTTTGCTTTTTTAACACGGGTGTTTGCAAACATCGAAAATTCTCTATTTATGAATATTGTATCAGAGGTCTTTAGAGGCGCCACCTTCTCAATGGTTTTTAGCGCCCTTGCCAACAATATCTTACGCCTTTGGATAAAATTCCGACAAAGTATTTACGGAGATGAAGCTTATCTTACTCATACACTGCCCGTTAAAAAGGGTGCTCTGTATACCTCTAAAATTTTAACGGCTATCATCAGTATTTTTGCGAGTTTTATCGTTATTATTTCAGCCCTTTTAATAATGTATTACAGCAAAGCTAACCTTGAATGGCTAAAAAATATGCTTTTACCTCTTTTAGAGGTTTTTGATATGTCTCTTGTGGGCGTTGTAATATTACTTTTATTGCTTATATTCCTGCAATTTATAAACATTTTACAGTGCGGATATACCGGAATGGTTATAGGCCACCGTTTTAATAACGCAAAACTTGGAATGTCGATTTTATTTGGATTTATAAGCTATATGGCAAGTCAAATTATAATTGTTATTATGCTGTTTATTCCCGCTATTTTTAACAACGATATTTTGAATCTTTTTATTACAACCGAACAAATAAATTTTGAGGTTATTAAACCCGCAATAATTTATAGTATAATAAGCTATACCTTAATAAGCATTATAGGATTCTTGGTTAATATTAAGTTATTGCGTAAGGGGGTAAATGTGGACTAAGGCCGAGGAGATTACTTATGAAAAAAATCAGAAACGCATCAGAACTTCTTTGGCTTTTCGGAATTGTTTTTGTTGCTGTGGGTGTTACACTTTGCAGCAAAGCAAATCTCGGAGTATCAATGGTTGCCGCACCTGCATTTATACTTTCTGAATTTATATCACAGTTTTTTCCCATCTTTAATGTTGGTGTTACCGAGTATGTATTGCAGGGATTTATACTGATTATCCTATGCATAACAGTAGGTAGATTTAATTGGCGCTACTTACTTGCCTTCGCCGTTGCCGTAATATACGGTTACACGCTTAATCTCTTTATTTGGATTTTCTCCCCTTTGGAAATTGGCGCAATATGGCTACGCTTTGTTATGCTGATTATCGGCGATATCATTACGGCATTCGGTGTTGCCTGTTTTTTCCGTACATATATGCCGCTACAGGTATACGAGCTCTTTGTAGCTGAAATCGCCTCACATTTCAAAATTAAAATCGACAAGGTTAAAAGTGTTTTTGATGTAAGCTTATTGCTTATTTCCATAATTTTATCCCTTGCTCTTTTCGGTGATGCGGCTAAATTTGATTGGTCTTCTTTTTGGTACACATCATTTCACAGCATCGGTATAGGAACACTCATAACTACCGCTATTAACTCCCCCACAATTTCGCTTATGGGTAAAATTATAGACCGCTTTTTTGATAATTCGCCACGCTTTTCAAAGCTAAGCCAAAGCATTCAAAGATAAGCTGTAAATATCTTTTTCTATTGTTTTTAGCACCATTATCTAATATAATAAAATAATGGGAGGTGACCTTATGATAATCAAAGAAAAAAATATTTTAGAGATAGACCCCTATCTTACTGATTTTGCAGACGATATTGCTTTGCGAATAGACCTTTATAAACAAAAACATTCCGAAATTTTGGGAGAGCACCGCAACTTATCCGATTTTGCAAATGCGCATAACTTTTTTGGTTTTCACCAAACCTCTGATGGATGGGTTTACAGAGAATGGGCACCTGCAGCTGATAAGATGTATCTCACGGGTGATTTTAATAATTGGAACATCTATGCTCACGAAATGACACGCTTGAAAGACGGAGTTTTTGAAATATACCTAAAGGGCAAAAATGCCTTAAAGAACGGCCAAAAGGTACAAACGATTGTTATACATAACGGACAATTACTTCGCCGCATTCCGCTTTATGCCACCCGTGTGGTTCAGGACCCCGTTACTTATTTATGGTGCGCCGAAATTGATGATACATTTTCACCTTTTAATTGGACGGATGACAACTTTGCACCCGAAAAAACACCATTCATATACGAATGCCATATTGGCATGTCGGGTGAAGATGGCAAGGTTAGTACATATGCCGAATTTAGAAAAAACATTTTGCCCAGAATTAAAAAACTTGGTTACAACACTATACAAATTATGGCCATTATGGAGCACCCTTATTACGGCTCGTTTGGATATCAGGTATCCAACTTCTTTGCGGCATCTTCCCGTTACGGAACAAGCAATCAGCTAAAAAAACTAATCGATACAGCACACAAAATGGGTATTGCTGTTTTGCTTGATATTGTTCATTCACACGCCATAAAAAACACCAACGAGGGTCCCAACGAGTTTGATGGAACTGTATATCAATTTTTCCACGAGGGCGCAAAGGGTGACCACTCCGCTTGGGGTACAAAGCTGTTTAATTATGGCAAAAATGAGGTTTTGCATTTCCTGTTATCCAATATTAAATATTGGATGGAGATTTTCCATTTTGATGGCTTCCGATTTGACGGAGTAACCTCAATGCTCTATCACGACCACGGACTTGGAAGTGCTTTTTCAAATTACAGTATGTATTTTTCGGAGAACACTGATACCGATGCCGTTACATATTTACAGTTGGCAAACGAGCTAATCCACGAAATAAACCCTAATGCTATCTCGATTGCCGAGGATATGTCGGGTATGCCGGGTATGTGTTTGCCTATTAGTTTGGGTGGTATCGGTTTTGACTACCGCTTATCAATGGGTGTGCCTGATTTATGGATAAAGCTAATCAAAGAATATAAGGATGAGGACTGGGATATCGGCAAGCTATGGTATGAACTTACCTGCCGTAGACCAAAAGAAAAAAATATCGGCTATTGTGAGTCGCAC
>JAZRRG010000065.1:0-17903 GCA_045650565.1 Acutalibacteraceae bacterium
GATGTAGACCCTGAAGAAAGATATATCGTACAGTTCCCCCAGGATGCAACAATCTGGTCAATCAACTCAGCTTACGGCGGTAACGTACTTTTAGGTAAAAAGTGCTTCGCACTCCGTATCGCTTCCTTCCAGGGCTGGAAAGAGGGCTGGATGGCTGAGCATATGCTCATTTTAGGATTACAAAATCCCAAGGGCGAGGTTAAGTATATCGCAGCGGCATTCCCGTCAGCTTGCGGCAAAACCAACCTCGCAATGCTTATTCCGCCTGAGTATCTTAAGAAAAAGGGCTACAAGGTTTGGACAGTGGGCGATGATATCGCTTGGATGAGAATAGGCGAGGACGGCCGCCTCTATGCCATCAACCCAGAAAACGGTTTCTTTGGCGTGGCGCCCGGCACCAATGCTCACTCTAACTTTAATGCGCTCGAGTCTACTAAGAAGGACACCATTTTCACCAATGTAGCGTTAGACCTTAACGACAATACAGTTTGGTGGGAGGGTCTTAATAAAAATCTACCCGAGAACGCACTTGATTGGAAGGGCAATCCTTGGGACCCGTCAAAATTCAACAAGGCAGACAAAACCACCTGTGCGGCTCACCCCAACTCACGCTTTACTGCTCCTGCTGAAAACTGTCCGTGCATTTCGGATGAGTTTAACAAGGGTGCAGGCGTTCCGATTTCGGCTATCGTATTTGGTGGACGCCGTGCTAAGTGTGCTCCTCTTGTATATCAGTCAAAGGACTGGGTTAACGGTGTGTTTGTAGGTTCCGCAATGGCTTCGGAAACCACCGCTGCTGCTGCAGGTGCCGTAGGTGTAGTTCGTCGTGACCCGATGGCTATGCTTCCATTCTGCGGATATCATATGGGTGATTATTTCCGCCACTGGCTCGAGATGGGCAAAAAGCTTGGCGACAAGGCACCAAAGATTTTCAATGTAAACTGGTTCCGTACCGATGATGAGGGCAACTTCATTTGGCCCGGATTTGGTGATAATATGCGTGTTCTTAACTGGATTATAGACCGTTGCGAAGGCAAGGCAGATGCAGTTGAAACCGCAATAGGATTTATTCCGAGACCTGAGGATATTGACCTTACAAATCTCGATATGGATATCGAAACATTAAAGAGCATTTTAGCGGTTGACAAGGATGTTTGGGAAAAGGAAGCTGCAGAAATCGAAGAACATTACAAAAAGTTCGGGGATAAATTGCCTGCAGAGCTTCGCCAACAGCTCGAAAATCTTAAGTCGGCACTCAAATAAGTCAAAACAAAAGATTCATTAGGAGGCACTTCTTTAAGAAGCGCCTCCTTTTTTTGCAATTAACATTTTTAAAGATAAAGGCGGTAATCTAGTTTTACATATAATCTTGGAAACATATACTTCCGACCCGAACAGCCAAGCTATTGCTTATAGCGGCAACACCTATATTCAGTATACAAATAGGTTGTTAGGTCGCAATGGATATCAAGGGGATTATGTTAAATTTGACAGCACTGCAGATTACACAATCAGCTCTGAATTTAATGATGAATCCGCTACAATGGTTTGGGTTGAAAGGTAAAAACAAGCAAACTGACCGTTCTGTTGAACGGTCAGTTTTTATGCAATAAGGGGTTGTCAATACTTTTTTGTTGCTTGACATGTATAATCAGATAAAGTATACTCAATATGTAAAAGGTAGTGGGGAAATATAAAATTTTCTAGAAAAGTCGGGCGACTGTTCGCAACGGCTTTTGTTTTCTTAAAAAAATAATAAAGAGGTCTTTCCCGATAGCAATGTTAAGGAGTATACTTAGTCGAAAATAGATGACCTGGGAGACTGGCGGGAAGAACAACTTAGCGGTGATAAGGATGTTTGGGAAAAGGAAGCTGCAGAAATCGAAGAACATTACAAAAATTTCGGGGATAAATTACCTGCAGAGCTCTGCGAACAGCTTGAGAATCTTTAAGTAGATAACTAATGTGAGGGCTGCTATGAATGAAAGCAACTCTCTTTACTTTTTACATAGAATACAGCAGACGAGGATACTATTAAATAAGGGGCTAAAAAAGCCCTATTAAAAAGTTGGCAAATTAAAAACGAATTCAGGGAGAGAGCGTTTATGAAGGCGAAATTCAAGACATTGTACAAAAAAATACTTGCTTACACTTTAGCACTCTGTGTAGTATCGGGTACGGTTTGTGTGAGTTTTTATTCTTTTGCAAACAATGAGGAGTTAGAGCCGTATTATGTTACCGATGCATCCCCCGCTATACCGATGTTTCAGGGAAAGTATATAGATATTTCGAGTCTTTCGATAGAAATAGGGGATGAATTTGTTTCGGGCGATGATGCTATATGGAGCGCAGAAGAAGGAGCAAGTGCCAGAAAAATAGGCAATTACATATATGCCGAAGCGGCGGGAAAGACGAAATTTCTTCTCGAGCATCAAAACAACACACAAGAGGTATATGTAATTGTTAATGCAACCGAGGGCGATTACGATTTTAAACTGGTTGATTATGATTTCAGTACAAATGAATTTAATGCTGATGAGTGGATATATGCTGTTGCGAACGGGGCAAAGCCATCAAGCGTTACAACTATAAATGCTGCAACGCAGCACGATAAATATTATAGAAATGAATTTCCCACAAGCTTTATACAAACAATCACCAATGGAAAGCGTTTAAACTTTTATGCTACATACACAAACTATCTGCTTTTTTACACAAACCCAATACTTACCCATTTTGCAGATTATGAGCTTTCTACGGTTGCCAGTAGTCAGGGCGACTCATCCGCCTGGGTTAACAGGGGCTTTGTTTTAAGAGCCAATATAAATACCAATGCCCAAGTTTATGATGGTACAAACGCTACAGAGGCGGCTATCTTTAGGTTACCCGAGGACACTACCACCGCAACCGGTACAGGGTTGTATTTTGTAAACTATATATATGGCGGTATTTGCTTGGGCGCTTACGGCAAGGGCTATTTTGATGGTACTACCACTGCGGCTTCAGGTCAGAACCGATATGGTTATAACAGCTACGGCTTCCATACTTTAGGCGAGGATTATGAGCAGTATAAAATAATTGACGGAAAAGACTCAGGCGCCACTTTTGATAAAAATTATTTATTTACGGTAAAATATGCTTCAAGAAGAACAATAGACATTACCGTTAAGGGAAATGATGTTAAATATACTATTGATAAAAACTATACTGTACTTGACACAATAAACAACGAAAATGTTTATCAAATTAAAAACGCAATGACTACTAGTGTAAAAGACGGAGTGGAACAATACCCCACATCAAATGCAGAGTTCGATTTCGATACGGCATTTGACGCACACGGTGTTACCGAGGCGGGTAATGCAATCGGCTTTTCAATAACCCACAATGGGACATACATCTATTCCTTCTGCGTTAAATTGGCGGGCATTGAGAGTGAAAAAGATATGCCAAAAACGGTTGACGTTGAGTTTTATGAGGTTGCCGACGATGGCACCTCCAATTCGGTTGTTCCAATGACGGCAGGTAAAAAGCTAGATATCGATAAGTTACTGATAAGGATAAATGACAACAGCTATTCTGCCCAGGATTTTAATTGGAGCGGCGGTAGCGATACTACCTCACAGATAAAGGATGGATACCTCTATTCCTATAGTAAGGGTGGCACTGTACTCACAGGAACCTTAAAAACCAATTCGGCGGTAGTTAAAAAGCTCTACGTTGTGGCTAAAAACGAAGGGGACACCGAATATACTATTTATTCGGGGGATTATCGTTCCTCTATAAACGCTACCGATGTTTCAGATTGGAGAACAACGGTTGTTGACGCCAAGGGCGGAGAATTTACCTCGGCATACGATTACACAAAACAGGCGGCAACCGATACCGACGGCGTTACCGCTGTTCCGAGTGGGGAATATCGCCGCACCTCCTCTACCAAGGATGGCGTTACCACCTATACATATTATTTGCGAGGAGATACCAACCACACGGTTGGCTACTCGGGCAACTATGCGTATATTGATAACTCCAGAGGATTTATACCATATAATGCATCACAGCTTTCTGGGTATATTCGCTGGAACGACAACTGGACAGATAATGTAACAAAGCCCGGCGCATCCCCCTACAGTGTTTATACAACACTTGATAACGAGATTATAAGCAATTTGTCTGATTATAAGGTTACGGCAACATTCCGCCTTAATACCAACATGAGAGGCGCTATAGGTCTTGTGGGGCGTGTAACCGATACTGAGAACGGTAAATTTATTGCGGGCACATCAAAAGCGGCAGGATTTTTGTCGGGCTCTGGGGATAGGCATTCGTATTCCGTTGCATTTAAGGATTCCTCGGCAAATGTAATTAACATTACAAGCTCAAATGCCAACAGCTCAGCAAATTTTGTTAAGCTGACAGATGCTTCGGTTACGGGCAACACATTAGATTTAAACGACTATTTTTATACCTCAGTAACCGGTAACGACAGCACAGGTAACAACCGAGAGCTACGCACTTATGTTATAGAGTACAGCGGCAACCAAATGACACTTACAGCCCCCGATATTGAGGGTAGTGCCACCTATACTGTAAACCAAGCGGTTGGTACGGTTGGCTTTGTTGCAGTTACACAAAGCAGTGCCGACACGGTATATTATCCCACACCTAACCTTCTTGAAATCAGCGTTACATTAACAAACGTTAATGATTCTGCCATTATATCAGAAGCTGTTGATATAGAGGACTTTTCTGTGCCCACAAACGAAAAGGAAACCTATGCAGATAACGGCAACTATTATTTCAAAGCGGAAAGCGGAAGAAACTGGCTTGAATATGCAACACAAGCAGCAGGTACCGACAAGGGAATATATGTTAAGGATTTAGGTAAGCCATATTCTGAAAAAATTGTTATCCCTTCGACAAATGTTGAGGGATGTTCGGGTACGGTTACCGATACAGGACACAGCTTGTTCTATTTGAAACCGGTGCAGATGAGGAAGGCAATAGGCGAGGTTGTTTTAACAGATGGATATAAGACAATAGGCGGATTTACATTTGCTTCGCTTTCCTTCCTAGAAAAAGCAAGTCTTCCCGAGACGCTTACAACCATAGGGGAATATGCATTTCTAAATTCCGGTGTAACAGGGATAACATTAACAAATGTTACATCGATTGGGGCAAGTGCATTTAATGGCTGCAATTCATTAAGCAAGGTGTTTTTGGGCGAAAGCGTTACAACCATAGGAGAAAGCGCTTTCTCTGGCTGCACGGTATTGCAAGAGGTTACTTTGCCCTGCGACCTTGAAACGCTTGGCGCAAATGCATTTAAAGGATGCACTATGTTAAAACGAGTGTATATTTACAGTACAGAAGCCACTATCGGCGAGGGAGCAATTCCATCGGGTGTAACCATATACGGTTTAGAGGGCTCGACGGCTGAGGAATATGCAAACACCAATGGCTGTGAATTTGTAGCCATTGAGGAAAAGTATGTTTATAATATTTCGCGCAACTCAAAGTCCACCCTACCGAGCAAAATTTTTGGCTTGGCGGCAAAATATAATATTCCACCCAACGAAAACTTTGTTTTATATGATGAGGTCTCTATAGTAGCCATAAAAGAGGGTACATACAGTACGTCGGTAACGCTTGACCAAAATGGCGAAGAAAGAATAGTTGCATTGACAATCAACGTGGGTGAATATGATGCATCTGCCGATAACATTGCCAATGATAATTTTAGTTTAACCAAGACCGACACACCCGATAAATATATTTTGACTGTAAATGAGGGCTTTGACCACTCCAGCTTTAAGATTAACGGTATGTATCAAAAGCTAGAGGAGGCACCCGTTGCAGATGATATACCATCGGGGTATGATTACATTTTTGACTGCGCCGATTTGCGAAAGACCAACATTACAGGCGAAAAGGCAGTGCTCTCGGAATACAGAACGAGCATTTTCGGCTTGGGTGCGAGTGTGGAAACACCTCTTGTTACAGATGCACTTAAATTAAAGTTTGTGTTCCGTACGCCCACGATTTTACCGCAAGATACAAGCGAAGCAAAGGGACAGTTTGCGACAAATATAACAATTGGCAGTCAGGAGGTCACACTCACCGATGCCGGCGCATTTATAATTCCAACGGCGCTACTTCATGATGCTTCGGTTGTACCGACGTTAGCCAGGGGCTTTGATGTTAACAGCAAGCAGGTTAAAATCAGCAACAGCTACTACAAGGCGGCTAATGTTAAGGTAGAAAATATCAGTAAATTAACCCACGATTATGCCGATTTTAATGCAGTGCTTACAAACATTGCCGATGAGATGGCAGAGGTCGACATTATGTGCGTACCGTATATTGTTTACGAGCAAAATGGCACAAGCTATGTTTTGTACGGAGAGCAGCTAACAAGAAACCACAAGAAAGTATACTCTACAAGGCATATATCCGAGGTAGAGCTTACCGCCTCCTCTTACCGCACAAAAACGGACGAGAGAATTGAGGAAATAAAAAACAACAAGTCGACAGTTACGGCTACCGGCACGAAATACTATATTTCAAGCTCGACAGGAAGCGATACCACAAGCTACGGCGGATTTTTAACTTTGCCTAATAGCGGAAAGAGTCAAAGCAACCCGATTAAAACGATAGAGCGATTAAACGAGTTAAGTCTTAAAGCGGGCGATATAGTTTACTTTAAGCGAGGAGATATATGGCGTGGCTCGATTACAGCCGTCGAGGGTGTTACTTACACGGCGTATGGCGATGAGAATATGCTCAAGCCGGAGATTTGGGGCTCAACAAAGGACCATGCAGACGCTTCAAACTGGCAGGCAACCGCCGAAAACCCCAACATCTATAAGTGCACCGATGCTATAAGCGTCGATGTCGGCACAATGATTTTCTACGACCCCGAAACTGATTATTATGCGCAGGAGGCACTCTGCGCAATAAAGGCCGTTATAGCAACAAAAAGTGATGGAACGTTATATAATAAAACAACAGGAAAGGCGTTTAGCGGTTATACTGATTTAGATACCGACCTACACTTCTATCACGATAGGGATACGGGATATGTATATTTGTACTCTGCTCAAGGCAACCCCGGAGACAGATTTGCGAGCATTGAATTTGCTGAGGCAAATGCAATATTTACGGTAGGAGATAGGTCAACGGGTATAGTATACGACGGTTCTAAGATTGACAATATAACAATGCGCTACAGCGGTGTTTACGGCGTGGGAGCGAGCTCCTGCGACGGTTTAACCGTACAAAACTGCGAGTTTTATTGGATTGGCGGCTCTGCCCCAAGCACAACCAACACAACACGACTTGGCAACGGCGTTGAGATTTGGGGAATAGCCCGAAACTTTACGGTTGAAAACTGTTATTTTTACCAAATTTATGATGCTGCCGTTACCTTCCAGTATACAGGTAGCAACCAGTATATTAGCGGTGAGGCTGACACGGTTAAGTTTAAAAACAATGTTATGGAGTACTGCAATTATGCGGTAGAATACTTTATAACCAACCGAGATGCTCAGACCGATGAAAGAACAACCGACGGACACATCAAAGATTTTGAAATAGTAGGAAACTATTCATGGTATGCTGGCTACGGCCTATGTGAACAGCGCCCTGATAAGGGCGAGGATGCCCACATTAAGACCTGGAACCATGTAAATCCGAGCATTTCAAATCTTGTTATAGCGGATAATGTGTTTGCTTTGGCTAGGAGCTATTTGTTGGAGACATATACCTATGACCCAAACAGTGAGGCGATTACATATAGCGGTAACATCTATATTCAGTATATGAATAATTTATTGGGTCGCAACGGGTATTTGTCAGAATTCGTTAAATTCGACACAGGGGTTCAATCCGAAATTAGTTCGAACCTAAAAGATAAGGATGCCATAACCGTTTGGGTTGAAAGATAAAATTAAAACAGACCGTTCTCATGAATTGTCTGTTTTGCTGCTTGACATAATTGGGTATATAAAGTATACTCAATATATAAAAGGTAGGGTGAAATATGAAATTTTTAGATAAAATTAAGCATTTCTTTTTAAGAGTATTTGCGTGTTTCAAGCAAAATAAAAAGTTAACCATAATAACCTTGTCGGTTTTAGCAGTAATTGTTGTTGCATTGTTGGTTTTTTTCTTAATTATTAAGCCGAAAATAGATTATCCCCAAAAGATAGTTTATGTAGATGCCGGCGGCAAGGAATATACCCAGTCGGATATCGATGAACTAGGCGACTGGTGGGAAGAATACCTAACAGGCAATAATATCCATAACGAGGGTAGCTTACCTGTGGAAGAATAAAAAAATCCCCAAGCCATTTGGCTTGGGGATTTACTTGTTAATTAGTCATTAACATAAGGAATAAGTGCTACCTGACGAGCACGCTTGATAGCGCTTGTGAGCTCTCTTTGGTGTTTAGCACAGGTGCCTGTCGCACGGCGCGGTAAAATTTTAGCGCGCTCGGAAACGAATTTACGAAGACGGGCAATATCCTTATAATCGATAAATTCCACACGGTCAGCACAGAAAACGCAAATCTTTCTGCGGGGCTTTCTTGAGTGGAGCTTTTCATTCTTTTCCATTTTTCTGCCTCCAAATTAAATTTTAAAAGGGCAAATCATCGTCAGAGGTGTTCTCAATTTCTATCAACTCGTTTGTATCAACATTGCTGAAGGAGGGAGCAGCGTCATTACCTGACGGAGCAGAATCACGCTTAGATTCAACAAACTGAACGTTGTTTGCAATTACTTCAAATGCGGTTCTGTTTTTTCCTGTTTCCTTATCAACATATCTACGAGTTTGTATTGAACCCTCAATGCCAATCATACTGCCTTTGGTGAAATACTTTGTAATGAATTCAGCGGTTTGGCGCCAAGCAACGATATTGATAAAATCTGCCTGACTTTCTTCACCCGCTTTATAGCGGCGATTTACTGCAATAGAGAAAGAAGTTACCGGAGTGTTGTTACCGGTATAGCGAAGTTCGGGGTCGGCAGTAAGTCTGCCGGTTAAAACAACTAAATTAAACATTAAAACTTCCTCCGTTATTTTTTAATAACCATTATACGAAGAACGCCGTCGGTAATACCGGCTACACGTTCAAGCTCTGCCGGAAATTCCGGAGCGCTTACAAAAGTAGTGAAAACATAGTAGCCGTCGGTTTCGTAGTTGATAGGATATGCGAGCTTGCGCTTACCCCAATCGTCAACATTCTCAACGGTTGCGTTTTCAGCAATAAGAGCGTTGAATTTTTCTACAAGTGCGGTCACAGCTTCGTCACCGTTCTTTACAGAAAAAACCATAGCCACTTCATACTTATTTGTAACCATTCGTTGCACCTCCTTATGGACATTTGGCCCTACCTCTCGGGCAGGACAAGGATTCTGGCGATATTTATCGACAGTACAGTGTATTATAACAGTATTTTTCTTGCAAGTCAACCGTTTTGGGTATATTTTTTAAAAAAAAAGCAACTTTTTTAGCTATAAAATATTGATTTTAATATTGGGTAGTGATATAATTTTTTTGTCAAAAGACTAATAGGTTTAAAAGGGCGGTGACAATATGCTGTTAGCGATAGATATTGGCAACACCAATATTACATTGGGGCTTTATAACGAGGAGGTCTTGTTGTTTACGGCACGGCTCTCTACCGACACAAAGCGCACAGCCGACCAATATGCTATTGATATTAAGGATATCCTTTACCTTCACGGTTGCAGACATGAGGAGATAGAGGATGCGGTAATTTGCTCGGTTGTTCCGAGTGTTGGCAAGTCGGTTAGCAATGCGGTATCAATGCTTTGCCATATTGTGCCACTATCCTTAGGTCCCGGTGTTAAGACAGGTCTTAATATAAAAATCGATAATCCCGCCCAGCTGGGAGCCGATTTGGTAGCAGGTGCCGTAGGCGCTCTGCACGAATATACAATGCCCTGTGTTATAATTGATATGGGAACGGCAACAACCATTACCGTGCTTGATGAAAGCGGTACGCTGCTTGGCGGCGCCATTGCCGCTGGTGTTAATCTAACACTAAAGGCGCTCACCGAGAACACGTCTCAATTACCTGCTATTAGTATTGAGTCGCCCGGCAAGGTAATCGGCACAAACACTGCCGATTGTATGCGCTCGGGTCTTGTCTTTGGCACAGCCGCAATGCTTGATGGTATGATAGACCGAATAGAAGACCAAATGTCCCGAATTGTAACGGTTGTTGCAACGGGAGGTCTGTCAAAGGAAATCATACAGCATTGTGAGCGTAACATAATATATAATGAGAATCTGTTGCTTGACGGACTCCGTATTATATATGAGAAAAACAGTTAAAAATAATTTTTGGAGGAATTAACATGTTTAAAAGCGAGTATTTACAAAGAGTTTACGACTCGGTCTGCCTTCGTAACCCGGGTGAGCCCGAATTTTTGCAGACAGTACAAGAGGTTTTTGAGTCTTTAGAGCCGATTGTTGCTGCAAATCCGAAAATCGAGGCAAACGGAATTATGGAGCGTATTGTTGAGCCCGAGCGTATGATATCCTTCCGTGTTTCCTGGGTGGATGATAACGGCAAGGTTCAGGTTAACCGTGGCTACCGTGTGCAGTTTAACTCTGCCATCGGTCCATACAAAGGCGGTCTCCGCTTCCACCCAACAGTAAACGCATCTATCATTAAGTTCTTGGGCTTTGAGCAAACCTTTAAAAACAGTCTTACAGGTCTCCCCATGGGCGGCGGTAAGGGTGGCTCTGACTTTGACCCAAGAGGTCGTTCTGACGGCGAGATTATGCGCTTCTGCCAAAGCTTCATGACAGAGCTTGCCAAGCACATTGGTCCTGACACCGACGTCCCCGCAGGTGACATCGGCGTAGGCGCCAGAGAGGTTGGATATCTTTACGGTCAGTACAAGCGCCTCCAAAACGAGTTTACAGGCGTTCTCACCGGTAAGGGGCTCGCTTTCGGCGGCTCACTCATCCGTCCCGAAGCTACCGGTTTTGGTGCGGTTTACTATGCAGCCGAAATGCTTAAATCCTTTGGAGAGGATATCAAGGGAAAAACCTTTGCAGTATCGGGCTTCGGTAACGTTGCCTGGGGTACTGTTAAAAAGGTTACCGAGCTTGGCGGTAAGGTTGTTACCATTTCGGGTCCTGACGGCTACATATATGATGAAGACGGTGTAAACACCGAGGAAAAAATTAACTTTATGTTAGAGATGAGAGCTTCGGGTAGAGATAAGGTTAAGGATTATGCCGATAAGTTCGGTGTGCCCTACTTTGAGGGTCAAAAGCCGTGGGGTGTTAAGGCAGATGTTATTATGCCTTGCGCAACTCAAAACGAGGTTGGTATTGCTGATGCTGAAAAAATCGTTGCCAACGGTGTTAAGTACTATGTTGAGGTTTCCAATATGCCCACAACCAACGAGGCGGTTGCATACCTTAAAAAGAATGGCGTAGTTGTAGCTCCTTCAAAGGCAGTTAACGCAGGCGGTGTTGCAGTTTCGGGTCTTGAAATGAGCCAAAACTCAATGCGCTACAGCTGGACAGCTGAAGAGGTTGATGCAAAATTACATCAAATTATGACCGACATTTACAAGAACTCTTACGAAGCCGCTAAAAAATACGGCATGGAGGGTGACCTTGTTGCAGGTGCCAACATTGCGGGCTTTGAAAAGGTTTGCGATGCAATGATAGCACAGGGTGTTGCATACTAATAACAAAAAAGAACTGTTCGAGAGAACAGTTCTTTTTTTATGATAGGGAAGTTGTGCCATTATATGACGTTATTTGCGGTTTAACCTTTCTGCTGTGCCAATCAAAATGTTCAAATCCGTTTCCGACATATTTCGAGTCAGGTTATATAATTTTTGTACTAATTGCGGTTCTTCCATATCTTCATCGAAAAATTCTTTTGGCGTTACCCCAAGGTATTCGCAGATATAGAGAAATTCTGACATAGATGGAAGACTTCTTCCCGATGTAATACTTTGAATATAACTTTTGCTGTGACCCAAATCGGTGCTCATTTTATATTCAGATACATTCTTTTTGATGCGAAGTTTAGAAATACGCTCTCTTAAGAATTGCAAATACATAATAATCACCTCTTAATTTATTGTATAATATTTTAAGCGGTAATACGGACGGGTTAATTACCGATTACACTTGAAATATACCGCATAAATCGGTATAATATAATAGTATATTCACAATATAATCAGTAATTCGTTTTGAGGTGCGATATGAAAAGAATGTATTATTTAATTATAATATTGGCGTTATTGTTTACCCTTTGCGGTTGCAATCAGCAAGAAAAAGAGGAATTGCAAGAGGTAATTAACCAATCGGTTTATGCGGAGGATAAATATACGACAGTGTCTTATGAAAAGTACACAAAAGCACGTAAAGCTGCACAAACCGTTATAGATGGTTATTTCTCTTCAAAGAAAGCGATATTAAAGGCGGAGGAGGAGTTTAGGTCAGCGACTGACGGCTTGGAAATTGCCACGAAAGGTATTTACAGGATAGATTACGGTTTTTATTTAAAATCCAACGACAGCGTAGGCAATGACTGGATAAAAACGGTTTACCTTAATAATCAGAACATCACCGATATAAATTATATAACGGCTTCCTTTGATACGGTCGCCAACATTAAGTGTACGGTAATTGAAGAAGATAAGGTTCGGGATGTGGGCAGTAGCAGTACAAGCATTACGCTTCGGGACGGTGAAAGTGGTTACGTGTTTATATCCGTCAGAGAAACAAACGGGCGCCATACAGGAAATGCGGCAATATGGGAACTTAGATATTTGGTAGTATTGACCGAACGAATATAAGTACCGTGAAAAAAGCAGGTGGAAAAACCACCTGCTTTTGTGTTATAATAAAATAAAAAAAGCGGAGGTAGTTATGAAAACCAAGCTTTCAGGAAAATTCTGGTTGGTGCTGACACTTTTTAGTCTTATGGGGCAGGTTGCATGGGTAGTTGAAAATATGTATTTTAACGTATTTATCTACAATATGTTTTCGGCATCGGCTACCGACATTGCCAATATGGTTGCGGCTTCGGCCGTGGCGGCAACGCTCACAACTGTTTTTATGGGCGCTTTGTCCGACCGAGTTGGAAAACGCAAAATATTTATTTGCGGCGGATATATTTTATGGGGCGTGTCGATACTTTCGTTTACCCTTGTAAATGTAGATTTTATCAGCAAATTCGTGCCCGTAGCATTGGCAGCGAGTGTAGGGGTATCGCTTACCATTATACTTGACTGTGTTATGACCTTTTTTGGCTCTACCGCCAACGATGCCGCATTTAACGCTTGGCTTACCGACAATACCGACAACACAAACCGAGGCGCTGCTGAGGGTATAAACTCTATGATGCCGCTTGTAGCAATACTTGTGGTGTTTGGCGGCTTTATGGCGTTTGATTTAAGCAGTAGTGAGAGCTGGAGTGTAATCTTTGCGGTTATAGGTGCGCTGACCTTGGCGGTTGGTGTTATGGGCTGCTTTATAATAAAGGATAACCAAAGCATTAAGCCATCAAGCACGGGGTATTTTCAAAATATTTTCTATGGCTTTCGTGTGTCTACCATAACCCAAAACGCAGGTCTGTATAAGCAGCTTGGAATCTTTGTGGTTTTTAATATAGCGATTCAAATTTTTATGCCCTACCTCATTATTTATTACGAAAAAACACTCAAGATGGATGACTATGTGTTTATAATGGCTCCCGCTATTATAATCGCCAGTGTAGTAACGGCATTTTGGGGCAGATTTTATGATAAAAACGGCTTTTTAAAGTCATCCTTAATAAGTATGGTATGGCTTATAGTCGGCTTTGTTTTGCTTTACACATTTACTTCTAAAGTAATGGTGTTTATCGGCTCACTCTTTATGATGTGCGGTTATCTTTCGGGTATGGCGGTGTTTGGCGCTGTAATTCGTGATAAAACACCCAAGGGTAAATCGGGGCGGTTGCAGGGCATTAGAATTTTCGCACAGGTGCTGCTTCCCGGAGTTATCGGTCCGTATATCGGCAAAACGGTGCTGCGCAATGCTGAAATACTAATAAACAATGATGGCACCGAGTCGTTTTTACCTAACCGCAACATCTTTTTGGCGGCTCTTGTGGTGGCGCTTATTGTGCTTGACCTAATTATTTTGCTGCGGGATAAAAAGCCGCCTCACATAAACACGCTTACAACCCCCTTTGAAAAAGATTTAACCGAGGTGCCGCTTTCTGATTATCCCCGTCCGTCGCTGATGAGGGATAGCTATCTTTGTCTAAACGGCAAATGGGATTTTAGGGTGGAAAACAACCAAAAGCAAGAATATTCGGGTGAAATTTTAGTTCCGTTTCCGATAGAGTCAAAGCTATCGGGTGTGGGAAAGACCTTCAGTAAAAATTCGCTCTACATTTACACCCGCCGTTTTTCCTTGCCCGAGGGCTTTAAAAAGGAAAAGGTGATTTTACATTTTGGGGCTGTAGACCAGGAGGCACAGGTCTACATTAACGGCAGCTTTGTGGGTGGCAATATAGGCGGATATATTCCGTTTGAGTTTGATGTTACCGAGTATTTGAACGACACCGATAATATAATTGGTGTTGAGGTGACCGATTCTTTAGACACCACCTTGCCCTACGGCAAGCAAACCGAAAATAGAGGCGGTATGTGGTATACTCGTGTTTCGGGAATATGGCAAACGGTATGGCTTGAAAGCGTGTGCGAAAATTATATTAAGGGCATAAAGACCGACTGCACTCAAAATAGCGTTACTCTAACCATAGAGGGTGGCAACGACAAAAAGGAGCTAACGGTATACACCCCGACGGGCGAGAAAACCTATGAGTTTTCGGGCAATAACATAAAAATAGATATAGAAAACCCTGTTAATTGGAGCCCCGAGGAGCCGTATATCTATCGCTTCACCTTAACAAGCGGAAAAGATTCGGTAAACTCGTATTTTGCTTTGCGTACCATCGGCACAAAAAGGGTGGGCGATAAAACCTTTATAACATTAAACGGTAAGCCGTATTTCTTTAACGGACTGCTCGACCAAGGATATTTTAGCGATGGTCTGTTTTTACCCGCAACCTATGAGGGCTACAAAAATGATATTTTACAGGCGAAAAAGCTCGGCTTTAATATGCTTCGCAAACACATTAAAATAGAGCCGCAAATGTTTTATTACTATTGCGATGTTTACGGCATGGCGGTGTTCCAGGATGCAGTTAACAACGGAAAATACAGCTTTATAATTGACACGGCATTGCCAACAATCGGTTTTAAAAACCTTAAAAAAGCGTCAAGCAAGGCATGCCGCAAACGCTTTGAGGACTGCGCTGAAAAAATGATAAAGCTGCTTTATAACCACCCATGTATTTGCTACTATACAATTTTCAACGAGGGATGGGGACAGTATGCCGGCAAAGCTGTTTATGAAAAGCTAAAGGCGATAGACGGCAGCCGAATTTATGATACGGCATCGGGCTGGTTTAGAGAGCAAAAAAGCGATGTCCAGAGCGAACACGTTTACTTTAAGCCATTAAAACTAAAGGGCTCAGAGACCCGCCCTCTCGTTCTCTCGGAATTTGGCGGATATTGCTTTAAAATCGACCAAAACAGCTTTAACCTTAGCAACACCTACGGCTACAAAAAATGCGCTACAAGCGAGGATTTTGAGCGAGATTTAAAAGCTCTTTACAAAGACCAGGTTTTACCTGCGGTAAGCAAGGGACTAAACGCCACGGTGCTCACGCAATTAAGTGATGTGGAAGATGAAACCAACGGGCTGATTACCTACGACCGACAAATAGTGAAAATTAACGAAAATAGTTTATCCGCCGAGTTTAAGGCGATTAAGGATGCTTTTTCTCAAATAAGCGAATAGAGAATGGCACCCCCGAGAATTTAGGGGGTGCCATTAATGTTTAAAAAGACACATAGTTTTTGAAAACCTCTATTATATTTAAGTAGGGGGGATTAAAATGAACAATTCGCAAAATATGGACGATATTCTAAAGTCACTAACAAAGGGTCAAACAGGCAGGGAGGATGTAGAAAAAATGGTAGCATCCTTAAGCCCAGAGCAGCAAGAAAAACTAAATAGCATATTAAGTGACAAGGCGCAAACCGAAAAAATACTCTCAAGTCCTGTCGCCAAGCAGCTGTTGCGTGCGCTTTTAGGTGATAAAAATGGATGATTTAAGCGAAAAGATTTCGTCACTGCTTTCAGACCCCGAGGGTATGGCACGTATACAAAAAATGGCGCAGTCGGTTTTGGGAGGCACGGACGCCGCTTCAAAGGAACCCGGCGAGCCGAATATTGATATCGGCAAGCTGATGCCACTAATAAGTAAAATAAACTCACGCTCCCATGATAGCCGCACGGGGCTACTTTTAGCGCTACGCCCACACCTAAGCGAAAAGCGCAGGGAGCGACTCGACAGTGCCGTAAAAATATTAAGGGTAATTGATATGCTGCCGCTTTTACAGGATAGCGGATTATTTAACTTGTAGGGGGTGGTTTTTTGGATAACCTTACAACCGAAGAGCTACAACGTGCCGCCGAGCGTGTAAGAGAAATGCAGCGCCGAGCCGATACCGCAAGGGGAACACATAGTAAACCACCCGAGCAGCATAAGCCGAAGGAAAACAAGCCGACTGTACGGCGCAAAAGTATACTTGATATTATAAATTTTAAGAATATGGAAATGGATTCCGATATAAGTCTCCTTTTAGGAATTTTACTGCTGCTTTCAAGCGATTCAACCGATGAAATATTGACATTAGCGCTTATATATATTATGCTTTAAGCTTTCGACAAATTATTACAATATTTTAACTTTTGATATGCAAAAAATGTTATTATGTAAACCCTAATAACCTATTAAAGTTATTAAAGTTATCAACCGTTTATTTAACAAAAAGGGCGGTTTTATGGCTTAAAACCGCATAGGACCGTTTAAAATTGTTAAAAACTCGGTGGATAATGTTAACATAATACCATGCAAAAATAATATGAAATAAAAAATTATGTAAATGATTTTAAGGTGTTAAGGCGAATATAAATGTTCTCCAAGAGATAATAAAAAATACTCTGCATAGGAGCCGTACAATTAAGGACAGTACAACAAGATGCGAAAACACCCATAGTTTTTAAAACTGTGGGTGTTTTTAATATTCTCTTTATTTGTTAGTCAAGTTATGCTATAATACAACTGACCGATAAATAAGAATTTGTAGGTGAGATAATGATTATTTTAATTACGGGAGCATCGCATACAGGCAAAACGGCGCTTGCCCAAAAATTGCTTGAAAAATATAAATATCCATATCTATCGATAGACCATCTGAAAATGGGCTTAATTCGTAGCGGTAATACAGAGCTTACTCCTATGGATGATAATGAATTGACCGAATATTTATGGCCGATTGTTCGGGAAATGATAAAAACTGCTGTTGAGAACAATCAGAACCTAATTGTCGAAGGTTGCTATATTCCATTCGATTGGCAGAAGGACTTTGAGCGGCAATATCTTGAACAGATTAAATACTATTGTTTGGTACTGAGTGAGAACTATATAAGAAATCATTTTGCAGACATAAAGAAATATGCAAATGTCATTGAAAATCGGTTGGATGATGAATGGTGCACCATGGAGAATGTATTGTCAGAAAATACGCAGATGTTAGAATCTGCAAAAAAGTATAATGTGAACTACATACTCATTAACGATAAGTACGAAATCAATATTGAGTTATAACGGTAAATTCCAATAGGTCGAACAGTTAGGAAAATAAGAATTTGACGGAGCGTATAATGGGAAAGAAATTATCAGAAATGAGTTTGGAAGAGCTTTGGTTGT
>JAZRRG010000066.1:0-13957 GCA_045650565.1 Acutalibacteraceae bacterium
TAAATCGGAAATACCCGTTAAATCAAGACCCTCGCTTTTAGAAAGTGCGGCTCTAACAACACCGGGGCCCGATACACCAACGTTAATAACGCAATCGGCTTCGCCAACACCGTGGAAGGCACCCGCCATAAAGGGATTATCCTCGGGAGCGTTACAGAACACAACGAGTTTTGCAGCGCCGATGCAGTTGCGGTCTTTCGTCAGTTCGGCGGTTTTCTTTACTACTTTACCCATAAGTGCTACTGCATCCATATTGATACCTGCTTTTGTAGAGCCGACATTAACCGATGAGCAAATATGCTCGGTTCGTGATAATGCTTCGGGTATGCTTTCAATCAGTTCCACATCGCCTGCAGCAAAGCCCTTGCCAACAAGCGCCGAGTAACCGCCAATAAAGTTTACACCAACTGTTTGTGCCGCCTTTTCAAGCGCCAAAGCAAATTTAACCGACTCTTTTTTGGAGCAAGCGGCTAAAATCATTGCAATAGGGGTAACAGAAATTCGCTTATTTATAATCGGTATACCAAGCTCACGTTCAATTTCGGTACAGACAGGAACAAGGTTTTTAGCGCTTTTAACTATTTTGTTGTAGATATTTTCACAAGCAATATCTATATCGGGGTTAATGCAATCGAGCAGAGAAATACCCATAGTTACAGTACGTATATCAAGGTTTTCTTCCTCTATCATGCGTATGGTTTCAAGTATATCTTTTGTATCTATCATTTTATCACCTAAATTTTATGCATTGAGTTAAATATATCCTCGTGCATAACACTGATTTTCAAATTCATTTCCTTGCCAAAAGCTGAAAGAGTATCGGCAAAGTCTCCGAAGCTACCTTTAAGACCATCAACCTCGCCAATCATAATCATACAAAACATTCCCTGTAATATGCTTTGGGAAACCTCTGCGATGTTTACATTAAACTCTGCACATTTTGTAGAAACTTTAGCAAGAATACCTACAGTATCTTTACCGACAACAGTGATTACTGCTTTCATTTTAACACTCCTAAAACGTATTTTTTATTATAATAACACAACAAAAAATTAAAGTAAATAAAATAATACTATATTTTTTAAAAAAAGTGTGGTATCATATCATAAAGGGCAAAAAACGACAAAAGAAAGGCGGTATGCTTTTATGAACAAAAAAATATTAGGATTGCTTAACAATAATGCAAAATATACAGTTGAGGAGTTAGCCACAATGACAGGCCTTACTGCCGACACCGTTTGTGAGGAAATTAAAGGTATGGAACAGGCGGGGCTTATTCGTGGTTATAAAGCGGTTATTGACTGGGAAAAATTAGATTCTGCTTATGTTTCCGCACTTATAGAAATAAAGGTAACACCCAAAGCGTCCTTGGGGTTTGAGGAGGTTGCCGAAAGAATTACTAAGTACCAAGAGGTTGAGTCGGTTTACTTAATGTCGGGCGGTTATGATTTATGTGTAATAGTTAAGGGTAAAACCTTCCAACAGGTAGCAATGTTCGTAGCCAAAGAATTATCAACTATTGATTCGGTGATTTCAACAGCTACACACTTTGTGCTTCGCCGTTATAAAGAAATGGATGTTGAACTGCTTGGCAGCTCAATTGATGACAGGGGGACGCTCTCACTGTGATTGATTACGATAAAATACTTAACCAAAGCGTCAAGGATATTAAGCCATCGGGTATACGCAAATTTTTTGATATTGCCGAAACTATGGATGATGTTATTTCTCTTGGCGTTGGTGAGCCCGATTTTCCAACACCCTGGAATATTAGGCGTGCCGGCATACGCTCATTAGAGCAAAGCAAAACCCGTTATACATCAAATAAAGGGTTAGATGTGTTACGCTCTGAAATTTCAAATTATGTGCTTCGCAAATATTCGCTTGAGTATAGTCCCGCTGATGAGGTTTTGGTAACTGTTGGAGGTAGTGAAGCTATAGATATGTGCATTCGTGCCGTGGTGTCAGCCGGGGATGAGGTAATTATCCCTCAACCGAGTTATGTTTGCTATGAGCCGATAACCCGCCTTGCAGGTGCCACACCCATAATTATTGAAACCAAGGCGGAAAACGAGTTCAAGGTTACCGCAGAAGAATTGATAGAAAAAATCACACCTCGCACAAAAATGCTTATTTTGCCTTATCCCTGCAACCCTACGGGCGCTATTATGGAAAGGGAAGACCTTGAAAAGATTGCGAAGGTGCTTAAAGATACCAATATTTTAGTGCTTTCTGATGAAATCTATGCCGAGCTTACATTCGGTGGTAAAAAGCATGTTTCTTTCGCCTCTATTGACGGTATGAAGGAGCGCACAGTTGTAGTTAACGGCTTCTCAAAATCGTTTTCGATGACCGGTTGGCGTTTGGGCTTTGCTTATGGACCGAAAGAGTTAATCAAGCAAATTACCAAAATTCACCAGTACGCTATTATGTGTGCGCCTACGACCTCGCAGTTTGCCGCTATTGAGGCACTTAAAAATTGTGATGATGCGGTAAATAATATGCTTGAGGAATATGATTCACGCCGCAGAATTATTGTAAAGGGATTTAATGATTTAGGACTTACCTGTCGTGAGCCAAAGGGCGCTTTTTATGCCTTCCCATCTATAGAGTCTACAGGTATGTCGAGTGATGAATTTTGCGAAAAGCTGCTTGTTTCAAAAAAGGTTGCTATCGTGCCGGGCACCGCTTTTGGACAGGGTGGCGAGGGCTTTGTGCGAGCTTCTTACTGTTATTCGGTATCGCACATTAGCGAGGCGCTTAAGCGTATTAAAGAATTTTTAAAGGAAATTAAAGATGCTTAAAATCAAAGCGTGTGCAAAAGTTAATTTATTGCTTAACATTACGGGATTGAGGGCTGACGGCTATCATCTTATCGAATCGGTTATGCAATCGGTTAATCTGTATGATGAAATCACCATAAAAAAGCGAAAAAAAGATATCAGTGTTGTTTCCTCGTGCAGTCAGTTAGGAACAAATAACGATATTTGCTATAAAGCAGCTGTTCTTTTTTTTGATAAGAGCAAAATTAAAGGTGGCACTGAAATCCTTGTCACCAAAAATATACCGTTAGCAGCAGGTCTTGGTGGCGGTAGCGCCGATGCGGCTGCGGTTTTATTGGGACTTAATCGTTTATATAATTTTCCGTTAACTTTTGATGAGCTTTTAAAACTTGCTTTAGAGCTTGGTGCCGATGTGCCTTATTTTTTATACGGCGGCACGGTTTTGGCAAAGGGTATCGGCGAAATTTGTGAAAAGCTTACCGCAATGCCGGACTGCTATATCGTTCTTGCTAAACGAGAGCAAAAGAAGTCAACTAAGTATATGTATTCTTTTGTTGATGCTACCGACACACCGATAAGAGTTAACACGGATGCTATTTTATCTGCTATAAATGATAGAAATATACCTAACATTGCGAAAAACTGCACCAATTCGTTTTCTATCGCTTGGGACGATAAAATTACGAATGAAATTTTAAACGCTTACAATCCGCTTTGTGTGTCGTTGAGTGGCAGCGGTCCGACATTTTTTGCAATATTTGATAATGAGGACTCTGCTGATGGTTGCGTTGAGCAACTGCAAAGTAAAAACATTGAGGCATTTTTAACCCGTCCTACCGATAAAGCAATTATATTTGAATAAAAAAACACACTCCTGTCAATATTTACCATAAGGTAAGAGATAGGAGTGATTTTTTTGAAAATTAACTACATTAAATTAGCGGTATCATTTTTAATGGCGCTTATAATAACTGTGTCGGCGTCAGCAGTAAGCTTTGAAACCAAATGCGATGATTTGAGAAATAATATATTAAGGTTGCACATTTTGGCGAATTCCGATTCCAAAGCCGACCAAGAGCTAAAACTAAAGGTTAGAGATGCGGTGCTTGATGCTGATTTTGCCGAATTTAATGCCTGCACAAATCTTGAACAAGCCAAGTCAGCCGCACAAAACAGTATTACTGAAATTACACAAATTGCAAATGATGTAATACGTGAAAATGGATATAACTATAATGTTGAGGTGCGCATTGATAAATCGTATTTTGATACCCGAGTTTATGATAATTTTACATTACCTGCCGGTATTTATGATGCTTTAATTATTGAAATCGGAGAAGCAAAAGGTAAAAATTGGTGGTGTGTTATGTTTCCCGCACTTTGTATACCCGCAGCAACTGATAAAACACTTACTGATAGCGTGTCAGAGGAGTCAGCACAAATAGCCATAAATGCCGAACAATACGAAATTCGATTCAAGTCGGTAGAAATATATCAGCATATTAAAAAAATTTTGTCAAAAAGATAAATTTTTCTTGCTTTTTTAAAAGACATGTGTTATCATCACTATGTTATCGAATTTTTGAAAGGGGTGACACCATGAAACAGGGTATTCATCCACAGTATGAAAAAACTGTAATTAAGTGTGCTTGCGGAGCAGAGTTTGAGACAAGCTCAACAAAGAAGGATATTCATTTGGATATCTGCTCAAAATGTCATCCGTTCTTTACGGGAAGACAGAAGTTAGTTGATACAGGCGGACGTGTTGATAGATTTAAGAAGCGTTTTGGCTTGGACAAATAAGCAGTATTTCAAAAGGTATACCGTAACCACTTAAGGTTACGGTTTTCTTTTATTTGGAGGTGTCGTTTTTGGAGCAGTTTTTAACTGTTTTAGACAGCTGTTCGGCTGAAATTAACGAAAAACGTTCTCGTTTCATCGCTACTGTCGCACACGTAGAGAGTGAACAGGAAGCATTTGATTTTATTGCTAAAATGAAAACTGAATATTGGGATGCGAGGCACAATGTTTATGCATTTGTGTTATCTGAAAACAATATTGCCCGTTATTCCGATGATAACGAGCCGCACGGCACCGCCGGTAAACCTGTTTTGGATGTAATTGTCGGAAAAGGGCTTAAAAACGTTGTGGTTGTAGTAACACGTTATTTTGGAGGGATTTTGTTAGGCACAGGGGGGCTTGTAAGAGCATATTCTTCTTCGGCGGCTCAAGTGCTTGAAAAAGCTGAGCTATACGCTATGCGAGAGTGCCTTTCTTATAAATTTGTGTGCGAATACAACCAGTTTGAAATACTTAAAAATATTTTAGAGAGATTTTCCGCAAATATTACAGACACCGTTTTTGATACCAAAATTACTGTGTTTGCTAATTTTCAAGAAGATTTTGCCGAAAATTTGTTAGAGACAGTAAAAAATTCGCTTAACGGACAGGTGGAAGCCGTTTACCAAGGTGATTTTTGTGCTCCTTTTAAGAAATAATATATAAAATAAAGTATTTTGACTTTTTTTTGCGAATAAATAGATATAAGGACTTTTTTCGGAGGGTTTATGTCAAATTTAAGAGAAGAATTTGAAAATCGTGAAAAAATGCTCTTGTGTGATAGGGCAACTCCTAGCTGCAACTCAAGGGGTAGGGAGCACTTTGAGGAAAAGTGTGAGCTTCGTACTGATTTTCAGCGGGATAGAGATAGAATAATTCACTCAAAGGCATTCAGGCGGCTAAAGCATAAAACTCAGGTGTTTTTAGCACCTGAATCTGACCATTACCGCACTCGCTTAACACATACACTCGAGGTGGCACAAATAGCTCGTACAATTTCCCGTGCGCTTCGCCTTAATGAAGATTTAACCGAAGCGATTGCATTAGGTCATGATTTAGGTCACACCCCGTTTGGACATGCGGGCGAGAGGGCGCTTGATGGACTTGCCTCCTTCGGCTTTACGCATTATGCACAAAGCGTTCGTGTTTGCAAGGTACTTGAGAGAGATGGGCGTGGTCTTAATTTGACCGATGAAGTACTTAACGGTATTTTGTGTCACACAAAGGATGAGTGGGCGTACACACTTGAAGGACAGGTCGTGAGATACGCCGATAAAATCGCATATATTAACCACGATATTGATGATGCCGTTCGTGCGGGGATAATTTCGGAAGATGATTTACCCCGAGAAATTGTTGATTTTTTAGGTAGTACCAAGAGTCAGCGTATCAATAGCTTGGTTTTATCGGTTGTGCATAACAGTCGAGACAAAATTTCTATGGATTCTCAAACCGAGAAGTACTACAAAATGCTACACGAGTATTTATTTGAGAGCGTATACCGTAATCCTCGTGCAAAGGGTGAAGAAACAAAGGTTCACGGTATTATTGAGGGGCTGTTTAAGCATTACTTAGAGCATCCTGAACATTTAACAGCCGAATATGAAATAATAATGAAAAACGAAGGCGTTGAACGTGCCGTGGTAGATTATATTGCGGGAATGACCGACCACTTCGCAACCTTATCCTACAGCAATATTTACATACCAAAAGCTTGGAATAATTAAAGGAGGTTATGTTATGGCAATACCCGAACAGGTATTGATGGAAATAAAATACCGTAATGATATTGAATCAGTAATATCTCCATACGTTAATCTCAAGAGAAACGGAAGAATTTTAAAAGGGCTTTGTCCGTTTCATAATGAAAAAACTCCTTCCTTTACTGTTTATCCCGATAGCAGCTCATTTTATTGCTTTGGTTGTCAGGTTGGGGGAGACATTTTTACCTTTACAAAGCTTATTGAAAATTTAGATTATATCGAAGCAGTTAAGCTTTTAGCTGACCGTTCGGGTGTAACATTACCCGAGGCCGGTTATGATGATTCTATGCAAAAGCTTAGACAAACCTTGCTTAATATAAATAAGGAAACCGCAAAATTTTTCCACAAGCATCTAATGTCGCCTGCAGGTAAATGGGCGCTTGATTACTTGGTGGGACGTGGTTTATCTATAAAAACCATTAAGCATTTTGGGCTTGGTGCTGCACCGGACACTTGGGATTCACTCCTCAAACACTTAAAAAGTCTCGGTTTTTCAGAAAATGATATGCTTCAGGCAAATGTGATTTCCAAGGGCAGCTCGGGAAAATATTATGACCGATTCAGAAATCGTGTTATGTATCCAATTATTAACCTCAGAGGAAATGTTATCGCTTTCAGCGGTCGCAAAAACCCAAAGGATGATAAATCGGCAAAGTTTATAAACACTTCCGATACCTTGCTTTATAAAAAAGGTCAAAACCTGTTTGGTATCAACTTCGCAAAAAATGATTGTTTAGAGCGCTTGATATTGGTTGAAGGCAATATGGATGTTGTTACAATGCATCAAGCAGGGTTTACTAATACTGTCGGTTCGCTCGGTACTGCTTTATCGGTTGAACAGGCAAAGCTGCTTAGCCGTTACACAAAGGAAATCATTGTTTTGCTCGATTCGGATGAGGCGGGTCAAAAGGCGGTTATGGCGGCTCTTGAAAAAATGAAGGATATTGGTTTACCTATTAGAGTGCTTGTTTTACCTGAGTGTAAAGACCCTGATGAGTATATCAAGAAAAACGGCGCCGCCAAACTAAAAATGCTTTTAGAGGGCGCTGTTAGTGATATCGAATATAAACTGCTGAAAGCAGTTGAGGGTATTGATATGTCCTCGGATGACGGTAGATTAAAATATCTGATTAAAGCGGCAGAGGTTTTGGCGACGGTTGATGATGAGCTGACTGTTGACCTTTACGAAAACAAGCTCTCAAAGAAGTATGGTGTCTCAAAAACCGCTTTATCCTCAAAAGTTCGTGATATACGAAAAAGTAAGTCACGCCAACAAACAAAAAAAGAAATCAGGGATATAATTTCACCCCGTTTTTCACGTGAGGATGTGAATCCTGAGCGGCGCACGATGCCTAAAATTGTTGCCGCTGAGGAGACGTTTTTGTCGGTGCTCATACAGCACCCCGATTTATTTGAGAGAGCGTACGAACGCTTAAAGCCCGATGATATGATATCGGTATTTAATAAGCGAGTTTATTCAGTTTTTGCCGATATTTTACTTACACGAGATTCCATTGACATATCGTTGCTCTCGGACAAGTTTACACCAACCGAGTTAGGATTTATAGTTTCCTTGCAAAACGGAGTTATGAATCCTGAGGCAATGTTGTTTGATTGTATAAATGTAATTCTTTCAGAGGGAAAAATTCAGGCGATGGGGAAACCAAAGGATACCTCTGTTGATGAATGGCAAAAAAATTTAGAAGTTCTTATTAATTCAAAAAAGGGAGAATAGGGTATGAAAAAGGAAATTGAAAATAACGAGAATGTTGCAATAGAAAATTTGTCGGAGTTTGATTCGGCAGAGGTAAAAAACGAAACTCTTGATGATTTAGAGAATGCACCTGATGATATTGATGAGCTTTTTGCCGAGCCGCCGTTGCTTGACCTTGATGAAGAGCCAACCGATGATGAGCTCAAGCTTGAGGAAATGGATATTGATAATCTTGAGGATGACTCTGCGTTAAATCTTGTATCCCTCGATGACCCCGTAAAAGTATACTTAAGAGAAATCGGCCGTGTTCCACTGCTTTCCTCCGAGGAAGAAATCGAACTTGCTATTAAGTTGGGTCAGGGTGATGAATCGGCAAAACGCCGTTTAACCGAAGCCAACCTGCGCCTTGTTGTTAGCATTGCAAAAAAATATGTAGGTCGTGGTATGTATTTTCTTGATTTAATTCAAGAGGGTAATGTTGGTCTTATTAAAGCGGTTGATAAATTTGATTACACCAAGGGCTTTAAGTTTTCTACCTATGCTACTTGGTGGATTCGCCAAGCAATAACCCGTGCTATTGCCGACCAAGCTCGTACTATTCGTATTCCTGTTCATATGGTTGAAACAATAAACCGCCTAAAAAAAATACAAAGTCAGCTCTTGCACGAGAACGGTTTTGAACCGAGTGAGGAGTTAATTGCCGAAAAAATGAATTTATCGGTTGAGCGTGTGCGTGAGATTATGCGTGTTGCGCAAGAGCCGGTTTCTATGGAAACTCCCATAGGTCCTGAGGAGGATAGTCGCCTTATGGACTTTATTCGTGATGAGGATGCTTTGGCACCCGATGAGGCGGCACTTAAAACCATTACTAATGAGGATATTGACAGTGTTTTAAAGACACTCAGTCCCCGTGAGGAAGCCGTTATACGTTTGCGCTTTGGTCTGCACGACGGCAGATGCCACACACTTGAAGAGGTTGGCACCGAGTTTAACGTTACAAGAGAGCGTATCCGTCAAATCGAGGCAAAGGCGCTTAGAAAGCTTCGCCATCCCGTTCGCAGTAATAAATTCAAGGATAGGTAGTAATTATGTTTCTAAATTGCGAAACCGATTATGCTATTAGAATCGTCGCCTGCTTAGCCGAACAAAAGGGAAGAATTGATGCGGGCAAAATATCGGAACTCACAGGCGTTACGCAGAGATATTCTTTAAAGATTCTGCATAAACTATCTTGTGGTAATATTGTGAAGTCGTATAAAGGAGTTAAGGGCGGCTATATGTTGGCGCAACCACCCGAAAGCATAACACTTTATGATGTTATAGAGCTTATTTCCGGTCCGATTAGTTTCAGTCGTTGCCAAAACGACGGCAAACCGTGTACACACCCGAGTGGCGCCTGTTATTTTAAAAACACCTTTGAACAATTAAGTGATTATACCGAAAAATTGTTAAAAGAGGCAACCTTTAAAGGAGTTAATAAAAATGAAGTTTAATTATATCCCACAAAATGTATGCTCAAGATATATAGAGTTTGAAATTGACGATAATGATATTATTCGTTCGGTTACATTTTTAGGCGGCTGCAATGGCAACCTAAAAGGTATATCAAATTTAGTTGAAGGTATGAAGGTTGATGATGTTATCGCACGGCTCCAAAACATCCGTTGCGGTTTTAAAAACACCTCTTGTCCTGCGCAGCTAGCTGCGGCATTAAAAGATTACAAATCCAACAAGGAGGGGTAATATGTTTGATGATAGCGATGTAAAAATTGCAGGAAATAAACCCTCTCAAACAGTAAAAAAGAATTTGAATGATTTATCGGATGAGTTGCTTGATAAGGAATTGGTTGATAAATCAAAGGCGCTTGGTAAAACTTTAGCCGAAACCTTTTTAAAAAGTGTTGATACCGTATTTGTTGATGATGCAACCGATTCTCAAATGCTTATTCAGCGGCAGCTGCTTTTAGCATTTACTGTAAATGTTGCACTTGATGAATTTTGTGTTGACGATACCGTTTCGGGTATTGCCACTAAAAGCTTTTTAGATACACTCAGTAAGCTTTCCCCTGAAGTGTACGATAACTGTAATGAAACGGGCGCTTTTTCGTTCTATTATCTTGCATATAGGCGTCGCACCGAGGTTGATAGGCGTATTGGGCAGACCTTTGCAATGCTTTGTGCGCACGATGGCGACCCAATTTATCAAGAGCTTGGTGAAGCGCTTTACTGTTGGTTTGTATCGGTTGTAAAGGGTGAAATAGAGAAATTAAACCTTAATAAATAAACCAAAGCACTCCCGTTTGCATAAACTGCAAAGGGAGTGTTTATTTTATGCCAAGTATATATTTAAGTCCGTCAACACAGGAGTTTAATCCGTATGTTGGCGGCGGAAACGAAGAATATTATATGAATTTAATTGCCGATGCTATGGTTCCATACCTTAATGCAACGGGTATATCATTTAACCGTAATACCCCTGATATGACCGCTGCATCATCCATAGCAGCATCAAATATGGGAAATTATAATGCACACGTTGCACTGCACTCTAATGCATCACCACCGCAAAGCGCAGGGCAAAATAGGGGGAGCGAGGTGTATTTCTACCCTGGTAGCGCTAACGGTAGGCGTTTAGCGGATATAATCGCTAATAACCTGAAACTAATATATCCTTTACCTGATAAGGTGCGCACAGTGCCAACAACTACGCTCGGCGAAGTGCGCCGAACCAAAGCACCCAGCGTTCTTATCGAGTTTGCCTATCACGATAACCCCGAGGATGCCGAGTGGATACGAAATAATATAGAAACGATTGCCGCAAATGTTGTTGCGTCCCTTGCAGATTACTTTAATATTCCTTTTATGACGCCGAACGGCAGTTCATTTGCGGTAGTAACCACAGCGGGCAGAAATCTAAATCTCAGAAGCGGACCAAGTGTTAATTCATCGGTTATAGGCAGCATTCCAAACGGCACAACCGTAACAGTTTATTCTTCCAATAACGGTTGGAGTGTAGTGGATTATAACGGTAAAATAGGTTATGTAAATAACGGCTATCTGACATTTATTTAGACTTGTGATTTCACAAGTCTATTTTTTGTATATAGGTATATTGACAAGTGTAATACGTTTGTAATATAATATTATAAAATGGATTAATGTCAAAAGGAGAAGTATTATGTCGAACGAAAAATTGATTATTTCTTCAAAAAAATATAGGGGTGATTCCACAGTAATTTCTATCCGCCTATCCGATGAATTGGTTAAGAAACTTGACACAATTGCTGAAAGAACAGGTAGGACCCGTAATGAAGTTATCCAAAAGTGTCTTGGATTTGCGGTCGATAATTTGGAAATTAAGGAATATTAATTAGGGGAATTGATAATGTCAGTTTATAAATGTAAAATGTGCGGCGGTAATTTAGATATATGTGAAGGTGTGTCTGTTGTCGCGTGTGAATATTGTGGTACGAAGCAAACTGTTCCTAAATCAAGGGATGAGGTTGTTTCTAACCTGTTTGACCGCGCTAATAACCTGAGACTCAAATGCGAATTTGATAAAGCCGAGCAGATATATGAGAGAATTTTAGATATTGACAATACGGACTCGGAAGCACACTGGGGTATTGTGCTTTGTAAATATGGTATTGAGTATGTTGAAGATCCAAAAACATATTTAAGAATTCCCACCTGCCATAGAACGCTCTATGAAGCGGTTCTTACAGATGTTGATTATCTTGCCGCAATCGAAAATGCTGATGCTGAGCAAAAAGAACTTTACATAGAAGAAGCGAAAATAATTGATAAACTGCAAAAAAACATACTGACTATCGTGAATAACGAAGAACCGTTCGATGTTTTTATTTGTTATAAGGAAACCGATGAAAACGGCAAGAGAACGGTTGATAGCGCTATCGCAAACGATATTTATTATCAGCTTACAGGAGAGGGCTTTAAAGTTTTCTATGCCCCTATAACTTTGGAAGATAAACTCGGTCACGAGTACGAGCCGTATATCTTTGCTGCGCTTAATTCGGCAAAGGTAATGCTCGTTGTCGGCACAAAACCCGAATATTTTGACTCTGTTTGGGTTCGTAACGAATGGTCAAGGTTTATTAAGCTCTCAAAGACTGACCGTTCAAAATTGCTAATTCCTTGCTATAAAGATATGGATGTTTATGAATTGCCCGATGAATTTGCGCATTTACAGGCACAAGATATGGGTAAAATCGGATTCATAACCGACGTTATCAGGGGACTTAAAAAAGTATTTAATAAAGAGCAACAATCAAAGGAACGGCAAAAAACAATGCCAAAAAACTTTTCGCCAATAAAAAGGATTGCGCCTGTGGTTATCCCCGTGCTGATTTTTTTAATTATCGCTATGGCTGTGTTAACCCAAAAAATATTGAGTTCGACTGATAATAGCAGCTTTATTGAAGAAAATAGTTCCTTTTCTCAAGACAATTCAAGTTATACTGAATCACAAATAGGTGGAACAGATAATTCTAGTTTTGGGTCTATTCCAACACAGAGTGAAATAAACAAACCTATTAGTAATAATCATGATGATACAACAAACGAAACAGCGCATAAAAATAATGCATCAAATGTCTCAAATTCACAACCAACGAATAATGATTCGGAAACATCTAAACCCTTCAAACTAATGTGCCCTTTGCCCCAAAATAGTTACATTCTTACCGGAGTTTATGGTAGAGGTCATAATGGAATAGATTTGGCAGCACCCCTCGGTACTTCTATTTATGCAGCAGAGTCGGGCACGGTTGTTTTTTCAGGATGGGATAATAGCGATGGGTTTAAGATAATTGTTGATCACGGGAGTGGATTCACAACCGTTTATGCGCATTGTAGCGAACTTCTTAAGGAAAATGGAGACGAAGTTCAAGCTGGCGAAATTATAGCAAAGGTAGGTTCTACAGGTTCGGCGACAGGATATCATTTGCATTTTGGAGTTATCGAGAACAAAACTAGTATTGATCCAATGCAATATATAGAGTTGAATTAAAAAATAAATCGATTTAGGACAAAGATAAAATGTAACACCAAAAAGCAAATTATAAGATAGAAACGGAAAAAATTCACGCCATGTGGATAGATATAAGCACAGTATAGAGTGATTTTAAGGGGAATAAATAATGGCAGTTTTTAAATGTAAAATGTGCGGCGGCACACTTGAAATAAATAACGAAACCGTTGCGGTATGCCAGTATTGTGGTACGAAACAAACCCTGCCCAAACTGGATGATGACCGCAAGGCAAATCTTTACGACCGTGCAAATCATTTTCGCCGTAATAACGAATTTGATAAGGCAATGGGCATTTACGAACAAATACTGAACGATGACAATGCTGATGCTGAAACATATTGGTCTTTGGTGCTTTGCCGCTATGGTATTGAGTATGTGGAAGACCCTACTTCTCACAAGAGAATACCTACAGTAAACCGCGCTCAGTTCACTTCTATCTTTGATGATGAAGACTATAAATCAGCTTTGCAATATGCAGACGGATATCAAAAAGAAATTTATGAGCAGGAAGCGGCAGCAATTAACAATATTCAAAAAGTTATTCTTGCTATTTCGGGACGGGAAGAACCCTTTGATGTATTTATCTGCTATAAAGAAAGCGATAATAACGGTCGCAGGACACCTGATAGTGTTCTCGCTACTGAACTGTATCACGAGCTAGTTCGTGAAGGATTTAAAGTCTTTTTCTCCCGTATAACACTTGAAGATAAACTTGGACAGGAATATGAACCGTACATATTTGCTGCACTTAATTCAGCAAAAATAATGGTTGTGCTTGGTACCAAGCCTGAATATTTTAATGCCGTA
>JAZRRG010000067.1:0-2018 GCA_045650565.1 Acutalibacteraceae bacterium
GCATTTTTGTCTTTTGTTATACTTACATCTAAATCAGAAAAACAGTTTTCCGCTGTACTGTAGGTCATACCTGAAATACCGCCTACATAAATACTGGAACCATGATAAGTGCTTATTAAATTAAACTGTGCTTCTACATAACAATTGTCAAAATGAGCATAGTATGAATATCCTGCCAAGCCACCGACTCTGAACCATCTGTCAGATGATTCTATATCAAAATAAGAATCGATAAGGTAAAGATCTCTGATTGCACCTACGCTTTTATCTTGATATTTGCCATCAATTGCACCAAACAGACCGGCAAATTCACCGTTGCCTTTGTAGTACAAACCACTGATTACATGTCTGGCACCATCGAAAACTCCGGTATATATAACATCACTATTACCGATAGGCACCCATACTTCAAAGCTTTCGCTGTTATCGCTGAGCTGACCGTCTTCTGTTATAACATTATCGTTAAGAACGATGTCTGAAGTCAATTCAACATTGATAGCTGTATTACCTGCGTTTACGAGATTTGCAAATGCTTTAAGCTCATCTGCTGTTGCAATTTCATAAAAGCCGTCATTATCGGTATCCTTTAATGTTACCGATGTAATGTCGTCCGTTAAATCCTCAGCCGCAAAAGCCATAGGTACGCTTGTCACAATCATTAAGATTGCAAGCATAATTGCTAATGTTTTCTTCATTGTTTTTACTCCTTTCGGGATTTAGAATTTTTGTACCACTCCCTCCGTCAAAACCTGCGGTTTTGCCACCTCCCTCTCTGAGGGAGGCAAGTCTCGGCTCCCTGACGAGGGAGCTGTCACGAAGTGACTGAGGGAGTAAAAAAACCGCCCAAGTGCACAAAGCACACCTGAACGGTCAGTTACCAATTTTAAGCATACGGAAATAAACAGAGTTTGCTCTGCCACTTTGGGTATCAGACTGATATATCTTTGAAGGCTTCATCTGAGCAGTCAACCTTTCCGTTTTTTCTTTTTTATTATTATAATAAAAAATATTTGATTTGTAAATATTTTTGGAAAAAATTATATCAAAACAGAAAAATAAACAAAGGCAACAATCAAGGCGAAGCCTTGTATATCATCAATTCCGCAGGAATTGCATATCATCAAGACGCAGTCTTGTATATCATCATTGCGAAAGCTTTTTTATACACGCTACGCGTGATGATATACAGTCCTGACGGACTGATGAGATACAACAATGGCAAAATTGCCATTGTTGATGATATGCCATTGCTTTCGCAATGGATAAAAAAACCAAGTCCGAAGACTTGGTTTTTTGGCACCCCCTGCGGGAATCGAACCCACAACTAACCCTTAGGAGTTTGCCCCAAGAGGTGTTATTTTGTTCACTTTTTGTCACTCAAAAAACCTCACAATCCCTTATTTTACAAGGGTTAGCGGGTGTTATGGTGTTAACCGAGTCCCCCTCAGTTTTCTCTGTTATTTAGCAGTTTTGCTAATGAAAATTAGCAGAATATTAGCAAGTGAGCGACAAACAGGCAAATGATAGTGTGTTAACCCTGTCACTTTAACCCTTATTTCTTTACTGTGAGTACCTTTTTGTCTTAATTTAATTACATAATATTGTTATGTTAAAACCGCCGAGGATTTCTCCCCGGCGATTATTATGTATCTTAATAATGAGCTACGCCACATTCACAAGTGGGATTGATTTTGAAGAGCTTTGAGAAGAATTTAACTATCTTCCAGATAAAGCCGATAAATCCGCCCTTGTGGCAAAGGTGGTCACAAGTGCTGTCTGTGGGTTCATCAGGTGTGTCAGGCTCGTCGGGTTCAACGGGCTTTTCGAATTCGTGTCCGCAACCGTTATCACACTTGTAGTCACCGTCAGCGTCGGTATGAGTGAGAGCAGGAACGACCTCCTGAGCAATAGTCATAGCATCACAACGGGAACAATGTGAGCCCTCTGTAAGACCTGTTTCGCCACACTTGGGAGCAACTGCTTCGTCAATGATAATATCGTGGTTGAGTGCTTCTTTT
>JAZRRG010000068.1:0-50333 GCA_045650565.1 Acutalibacteraceae bacterium
ATCTTCCCCCAGTAGAACTGGGGGTTTATTTCCACGTCTAAAGACACCAATAAAAAGCACATATTTTACATATGTGCTTTTTCTATTATTGCCGCCATAACGGTTATGTCATCCTCGTGATTATCGCTTCTGCGCCGCTTAGCGCCAAGTGATATATGCTCACTTAATTCCTGCGCAGAGCCCTGCCACGCTTCGATTTCGGCACATATCCATTCGGTGCCTTCGTTTGTGGCGCCATCCGATAAAAGCAGTAAAATATCGCCCGCACGCAAACGAATTGTTGCCTTATCAAAGGCGATATCCCTTAATATTCCTGCAGGTAGCGATGTACTTTGTGCCTTGCCCGTTCTACCGCTTCGGCGCACCAAGGTAGGTGCGGCACCCGCTTTTAATAAATCGCACCTGCCCGTATATAAATCAATAGCCGCAATATCAACCGATGCGGTTGACTCATCGGTAGATTTAAAAATCATTGAGGAATTTAAAATACCAAGAGAGCAATCATAACCGAAGCCCGCTTTGATGAGTCTACCCATTAGTCCTGCCGCCATTGCCGAATCTACAGCGGCACGGCCGCCCGTACCCATACCGTCACTCAGTACCATAACAAACCTACCCTTGCCATCAGGGAAATATCTGTAGGCATCTCCACACATACTGTGTGTCGAGGAGGTTATTTGGTTTACACCTATATCAACCTTCAAGGTGCACTTTTCTACTATGCTTATAAGAGTTTCATCTCCAAACGAGGTAACACACGGCGGCTCAAAATCTCTATCAACCGATAAAGATACCTGCCGCATTATTTGCATACGGTTTATTATCATATCCTTGGTGTTTTTAATGCGTATTTCAACGCTCATTCTACCGTATTTATCGATTTTACAGCAACAGCTATCGGCGGCGATATCAAGTGTTTTGAGCGCAGACACAATATTATTTGCTGCCGAATTATCAAACACCTCGCCCGCCTCTATTTCCTCCACCATATCATTGAGCAAGCTTGCAATTCCTGTAAACTGGTCGGCGACAACGCCCCTCACCTCATCAATTCTTGACTCTGCGGCTATGCGTGAAGCATACTCTGTGTAGCACTGATACACCGCACTGCCCACCGCCTGCAAGCGTGAGCATCTGCCTTTGAATTCATCGGTGGCAAATTCCTCGGGGTGATTATTACCTAATTTTACCGCCTTGGTCATATCTATAACTGCCGTTACGGTATCGTTACGCTTACCCTCCCAGCAATGAACACGAAGTGCACAACCACGACAACCCTTTGCCTCAACACCATCGAATACATCCGAAAAATCGGGTGCGTTGATTTTGGATAGCTCTGCCGCTACACTCTCAACCGTATCGGACACATCGCTTAATGCATTGGCAGCAAAACCCAGCCGCATAACAACCGACTTTTTAAGTCCCTCCGGTGCCTCAATAACGGGCAAGGGTGCCAAAAATTTACCGATTTTTACTCCTGCGGTTTTGGGAACGAGCAAATAAATCACTGCCGCCACAACCGACTCAATTAAATAAAGCACCATATTTTTATCATTACTAAGTGAAGTGCATACAAACACCGTTGTTATAAATGCCGTTAGCACCCCATACTTACCTAGGGGTGCGAAAACGCCCGAAATCAGTCCCGCAAAGGCAAGTAAAATTACAATACCCGTATTACCGCCGCAAAGCAGTGCCGCTACCCCAAAGGTTATGCCGCAAACTGAGGACTGGGGTAGTCCTGCGAAACGAGCAGATAACATCAAAACGGCTATTGCCGCAATTCTACCGAGTGAAGCTTCACCAATACAAACAGGCAAAAGCCCTGACAGTATAATCCCTGCAGATATAGCCAATGAGCCCAAATCCTCACGAGAGAGTCCAACCGTTTTCTTTTTAAGCGCAGTCGCTGCCCTATTTAAAAAATATGCGCCGCCCGACGCCAACAATGCCTCTGCTACGGCTATTAATATTTCATCTGTATTGCTTTTTACCGCCATAAGTCCCGTAGCTAACGACACCGAAAGCACGGTTAGCGACGAAAAATACGGCTTTGCGGCATTCTTAAAGGTGCCATTCGCCAAAAGCCGTATGGCACATATACCTAAAACCGATATTAGATACTTAAAGTACGACAGTTCGGTCGGCGCCCATAAATATCCAAGGGCAGCACCCGCACCCGATGCTATTATGTACGGGTTAGTAATTCCTCCGACAAAGGCCAATCCGAAGGGCACCATACCGCCAAGTATTTTTCCTCTTGTGGTTAGAAATCCCAAAAACGCAAAAATTAAGTGTTTAAAAATCGCCTCCGCTATATCCACCGCTGTAGGAACAGCAACCAGCTGACCCACCTTTGCACCGTTTTTCATTTTTCTCACCGCCGATAATTTAGTACCTTAATTATACCGCTTGTCCTACCCATTATTTTGTCAAAACTGCACCGAACTTTTAATTACTTTTTGTTTTAAAAATTAAGGTATTGTCGAGAAAAAGGTTTTCGATGGAAACAAAAAAGCACCCAACTGGATAGTTGGGTGCTTTTTGTTTCTTTACGCTTCTTCCTCGGCTAAATCGGCTATAAGAACATTAACACGGGTTATGGCGTTACCCGTCATATCCTGTAATTTATCCTTAACATTTGCCTGTACTGCCTCTGCTATGGTTTTAACCTTGAAGCCGGGCTTTACCGATACATAAACACTTATATCAATAGCGCCGTTTTTAACCGCCACCTTAACGGGCTTAAGCGGTGAGCCGCCGTTTACAACGCCCTTTATATCAAGACTTCTATTCGCCATTGCCGCAACGCCCTCAACCTCAAGTGTAGCCAAGGAGACCATTTTTTCAATTACATCAGTGTTAATGCCGAGGCCGCCCGAAAACGAAATATTTGACATAATAAACTCCTCCGTTTCAACATCATTTATTTTACTGAAAACATATTTATTAAGTTTATTATACCACATTTTACTATAAACACAACTATTTTACGGTAAGAATTTTAATTTTATCGACCGAATAACCGCTTTGTGCCCCTGCTACATCCTGTATTTGTAGGGTTTGAGCCGATGTTAAGCTCTCAGCGCTTACAACAATATTTACATCGTTATCTCCTATAATTGCCAATGCCTTTGAAAAGCCCTTTGCCTTAAGCAGTGTTTCGATGTTATCCTCCGCCGTTTGCCTTGCGGCTATTGATGCCGCCTTTTCCACCGCCGCCTTGACAGTAGCCGCATCGTTTCCTGCACTTTTTATGGTTTCCTCAAGCTCTTCCTTTATTTCGGCACGGCTTTCATTTCTCTCTTTTCGTGCCTTTGTGAAATAATCATCGGCATTAGCGCCCGTCTCCAATGCATCCGACTCGGCGCTTCCGTCAACATACTCGGCCTGACCGAGATATTTTGTGGAATCATTGTCGGTCTGGGGCGCATATTTCATATTAAACCAAACCGCCGCACCCAGCGCCACTATCATAACCGCCAATACTAGCTGACTTTTTCCTAAAACCTTTCCTTTTTTCATAATTTAGGTTCCTCCCTTGCCTGATATATAAATTCTTTTTGATGTTACCGATAAGGTAGCCGTTAAGGCATTTTTTATTTTTTCGTTAAGCACCTCGCTATTCGGACCGTTATACACAACTGCAACTCCCCGTATTTGCGGTAATTCTTCATTTACGATAAGTGCATTCTCATTCCCCGAAGAATCGGTTATGATAACACGGTTTTGCTTTGAGTCGCTTGAATTCTCATTTAATGTATCGCTGTTTCGGTTGCTGTCGCTCACCGCTGTTTCATCGGCATAATTATATTTAACCCCGCTATCGAGCGTTACCACTACCGTAACCGCACGGTATGAAGTGATATCCCGTACCAGCTTTTCAATGTCATTCTCAAGGGACGCCTTATATTCGTTTATGTCAAATTCGCTTGACTTTTCTACAGTATTTTGGGTTGGTGTAAACAACCCCGAAAAAACTATCAGCAAAACACCCAAAACACCAAGAAGCATTATAAGCTTACCCTTTTTCGAGCGAGAAAATATCTTTTTAAACCTCTCAAGCATATACAACCGTCACCCTTTTGGCATCCACCATCTTTTCAAATATTTCTCTAACCTTGTCTTCTTCGCACTCGGTATACACCGTTATACTGTTAATATATATGCTGCCGTACTCATCAATATTAGTGTTTACTATAACTTTTTTATAGTCAATTCTGTTTTCTTCAAGCAGCGTTTCGCACAAAAACTGCGCTTGAACATCGGCTGCGGCGGTAACATCAGCCGATACTGAATCTGTAGAGGGTAAATCTACCTTAATATCAATTTTTAAAGCCGTAACGAAGAATGTAACGCAAATGCATAAAAACAAGAGCGAAAAGGCATATTTCACCGATTTTTGCATATTACCCGATGGATAGAGCTGTGTTAATGCGCCTATGAATATGGCAGCCGCACTAAAGCCGACCAAAATTTGTTTTAATGCTTCCATTTTTTCCTCTATTTTTTTATTAACACCGAAATTGATATAGTAAACAATGCGCCGACAAATAAAATTATTCCCATCAACACCGAAATTAAGCTATCTACCGCCTTAAGCACCCCTGTCACCTTGAGAGATAGCACATTTGAAACACCGTTTGCAAGCATTATTACAACCCGCCACAAAAACAGCTCGATTATCAGCGGCAAAAGTATAAGCACCACCGCCACCACGGCATAAACTCCTACCGAGCTTCTAAGCAGCTGCACCGATGCCGTAACGGTTGTGAGCGCTTCGCTAAGTGCAGGACCTGCAACAGGGACAAAGGATGCCACAAAAAATTTTGCCGTTTTAACGCCTACTGTATCGGCGGCGGTATTAAGTGTGGTTTGTAGTGATAAAAGTCCCGCAAAAGCCGTAAAAATAAGGGCTAAACCCCAAAGTGCAACGTTTTTTACCGCCGTTACAAGACTGTTATCCTTAATAAGCGGGGACACACCTGATGCGAGTCCCAACCCAAAATACGCACACATAAGCGGAACTATTATAAATGCCGCTGCTTGTACAATAATTTCGGCGGCGAGAAGCAGTAGTCCGCTTGAAACGGTAGCGGCTGTAGGTGTACCTGAAAGTAAAATTATGCCCGAATAAACAGGCACGAAGGAAAGCATAAAAATACCCGTTCCCTTTATTGCATCAACCGATGCGGCTATTACCGAAATCACTCCATCGGCAATACTTATGCACACTATAACTGAAAAGATAAAGCTAAGTGAACGACCAAGCTCCCCGCCAGAATTGGTAAACGCCTCCACCGTTGCCGATAAAATCATAACCGCCGCAATCAGCGCTAATGCCCTAAAGGGTGCATTTCCACCACTTTTGAAAAATGATAAAATATGCGAAAAAACATTTTTTGCGGTTAGGTTTTTATTCCAATTAGTGTCACTTATATCTATGTTGTTTTGCTCAAAAAAGTTCTTAATTTCATCCGGCAGCGACTCGGTTATATCAGACACTCCGCTGTTCTCAACCGTTTGGCTGTAAACATCGGTAGCCGATACCGGCAAAGAAAACAAAAACACGAAAATTAAAGCAAGAATAATTTTTTTCATTTTAATTTATAAGCTGTGTAATCACCGAAAAAAGCTCGGTAAGCAGAGGCACGGTTATAACAAACACGGCAGCCCTGCCTACAAGCTCGGCTTTTGCGGCTACGGCGCTTTGCCCGAAATCTCGGCAGGTGTCGGCAATGAATTGTGTTATGTATCCTATTGCCAAAACCTTTAATGCTACCGAAAACCTACTGCTTTGTATACCCGATGCCTTAAGCGCCGACAAAAACTCGGCTGCGGGTGTTTTAAGTGCAGAAATCACGCCCACCAAAATTATACAGCCCACCGCTACAGTAATTACAACAGCATATTCCTTTTTATAATTTCCTATTACTACCGATAGCATTACTGCTATAAGGCAAATTCCCAACGCTTCAAAAAGTTCCATTTTAAAGCCCAAATACTTTTTTTACGGTATCAAAAAGTTCCCCTATAACATTAACTATCATAAGAAGAACAACAACCAGTCCTGCAAGGGTTGTGAGCATCGCCTGTTCTTCTCTGCCCGAGCGCACCAGTACCTGATGCAGTACCGTTACAATTATGCCGATGGCGGCCACCTTGAAAATAAAATCAACATCCATTTTATCACCTTAAATAAGTATTATTGCTATACCCAAGCCACCAAAAAACCCAAGACTTTTCATTATTTTTGACTTTTCGGTATACTGTTTTTTGGCAGTGTTTAACCTGTCTGTCAGCTCCGACTCATATAACGCACAAAGCTTGATTTGTTGTTCGGTGTCCCCCATACCAAGCTGACTAAAGAACTCATATATAATCCTTTCATCCTCACTGTTTAGTCCGCTCTCCTTTAGGGTGATTTTAAAAGGGTTAAGCACCGAAAAATATTTTTGGCTCATCGGCAGCCCGCTTATAATCTTATTAAGCTCGGCTGAAGAGTACCGTATTTTCCCCGCAATAAGATGTATGCTCATTACATACCAATCAAGCGCCGCTACACGATGCTTTAACTCGTTGGACAAAGTAACTCCAATACCTGTAGTGGCAGCGGTTATAAGTGCCAATCCAAAAAATTTAACTATGTACTGCATTTATTAGCTCCTGTGCTCCCAGCACCATACCTTTATCCCTATTTTCATTATTAAGTATTGCTACTGTATTTACAGCGCCAGAGAGTATAAGCTGCCTTGTTACCTTGCGGGACATAAGTTCTTCCCTATTTCCTATATGAGCCGTTGTTAAAACTGCGGCACCGCCATTTACCGAATCAAACACTCGGTTTAATTCCTTCTCTGTACCTATTTCATCAAAGGCAATATATTGGGGTGACATTGTACGCAATGCTATTTCAATACCCCTCTCTTTTTGTATGCCAAAAAGCACATCGGTATTAGGTCCTAAATCGTTATATATGCATCCGGAGCTGAAAGCCGAAATTTCGCCTCGTGTATCCACAACCGAAACCTTAAAATTACGGTAGGACAGCTGCCTCACCAAATCTCGCAAAACTGTTGTTTTGCCGCTGCCGGGCGGTCCTGCAATCAGCACCCCGCCTGTAGTTAATTCTTCGGTTAAAAATGTGGCGGCACCGAACATCTCACGGGCAACTCTTATATTAACGGATGAAAATTCATATAGATTATCGCCCGAAAAATTTCCCACAACACCTGCCCTGTGACCGCCCTTTAAGGATATATACCCTTGGTTTAGCTCATCGGTATGGGCATAAACCGAACTATTGCAAAGCATCCTTACAGTCTCAGCTATATCATACTGACTGAGCACGATTTTTAAGAAAAGCGGTCCGTTAGCGCTCATCACACATATTTTCCCACCCGAACGCAGACGAATTTCCTCGACGGTGTTTTTTATGTTATCGGGCAAATCGCTCACCGCTGCTGAAATTTTAAGAGGAAGCTGTTTTAGTAAATCGGTCATGAAAGTACCACCAATAAATGTTATGCGGACAAGTAAAAAAAAATAACCTTCTGCCATTAAACAAAAGGTTAAAAATAAAAAGCCCACACATGTGGGCTTTAAATTCTATTAAACTATAATTACTTAAGTTCAACAGTTGCGCCAACCTCTGTGAGCTTAGCTTTGATTTCTTCAGCTTCTTCCTTAGAAGCAGCTTCTTTAAGGGTTTTGGGAGCACCATCAACCAATGCCTTTGCCTCTGCAAGACCAAGACCTGTGATTTCACGAACTGCCTTAATAACCTTAATTTTCTCAGCACCGGCTGAAGCGAGAACTACATCAAATTCGCTCTTCTCCTCTGCTGCTGCGGCACCACCTGCTGCGGGAGCTGCTACTGCAACTGCTGCTGCGGCGGATACGCCAAATTCTTCTTCTACTGCTTTAACGAGCTCAGAAAGCTCAAGAACTGTAAGAGTCTTTAACTCTTCAACGATAGCTGTAATTTTTTCTGCTGCCATTTTATTTTCCTCCAATAATAAATAAATTTGTTTTTAATGATTATTCTGCAGCTGAGGCGCCGTCTTTATCAACGATGGCCTGAACTGCACGTGCAAATGCTGCGATAGGTGCCTGGAAAGCTCCAACAACTGTTGCGAGAAGAACCTCTCTGGAAGGAAGCTTTGCAAGGGATGTAATAGTTTCAACATCAATAGCTTTACCGTCTAAATAACCTGCTTTGATGATAAAGTTATCGTGTGCATCTGCAAACTTGCCGAGGATACGTGCTGCTGCTACGTGGTCCTCCTTAGAAATTGCTAATGCTGTTGTGCCCTCAAGAACCGACTTGATGCTCTCAAGCTCGGTACCCTCAATAGCACGGCCGAGAAGTGTGTTCTTAACTACACGGTAATCAACACCGGCTTCACGAAGCTCTTTACGAAGAACTGTATCATCAGCCACCGAGATACCCTTGTAATCAACGATAACACCGGCAACCGAATTCTCGATATCGGCCTTTAAACCAGCAACGATTTGCTGTTTTTGCTCTAATACCTTAGCGTTTGGCAATATTTTCACCTCCGTTTTTGTGGCCTTTATGCCACTAAAAAAGCCCATCCCCAAAAACATGAGGACGGGCATAAAAAACCTATAAAAAGTTTTAAGCGCACACCTCGGTAGGCGGTTGAAACCTTATCCCTATGGGGACCTACTGTCTTTGGAGTTTTGCAACGAAATTATTTTATCACACTAAACCCTTTTTGTCAACAACAAATTAAACGCTGAACTTACCAACGTTAATCTTGATGCCAGGGCCCATAGTTGTAGCTACTGTGCAAGACTTAATATACTGACCCTTTGTTGCGGCCGGCTTTGCCTTGATTATAGCGCTCATAAGGGTATCAAGGTTCTCCTGAATTTTTTCAGGACCGAAGGATACCTTTCCTATAGGACAGTGGATAATGTTTGTTTTATCAAGACGGTACTCAATTTTACCTGCCTTTGCCTCGGTAACTGCCTTAGCAACGTCGGGTGTTACTGTACCTGCCTTGGGGGTAGGCATAAGTCCACGAGGACCTAAAACCTTACCGAGACGACCAACCATACCCATCATATCGGGTGTTGCGATAACAACATCGAAATCGAGCCAGTTTTCGTTCTGAATTTTTGCAACCAATTCCTCGGCGCCAACATAATCTGAACCTGCTGCCTCAGCTTCCTTGGCCTTGTCGCCCTTTGTAAGAACGAGGGTTCTTACCTTTTTACCTGTACCGTTGGGAAGAACTCCGGCGCCACGAACCTGCTGGTCAGCGTGACGTGAGTCAACACCCAAACGGACATGAATTTCAACTGTTTCGTCGAATTTAGCAGTACCGGTTTTTACAGCCATTGCAACTGCCTCTTCAACATCGTAGAACTTACCTTTCTCAATAAGGTCTACACTTGCGTTATATTTTTTACCGTGTTTCACTTTCTTTTACCTCCTAAGTGGTTAAATCGGAAATTTCCTCCCACGAGAAGAGAGTATTAATCGACAACTTCAATACCCATACTACGAGCCGTACCTGCTATCATAGACATAGCGGCTTCAATGCTTGCTGCATTTAAGTCGGGCATTTTCTGTTCTGCGATTTTTCTAATCTGCTCGCTGGTAACCTTTGCAACTTTATTCTTGTTCGGTACACCCGAAGCGGTTTCGATTCCGCATGCCTTCTTTAAAAGAACGGCAGCAGGCGGAGTCTTGGTAATAAAGCTGAATGAACGGTCTGCATAAACGGTAATAACTACCGGGATGATAAGACCTGCATCATTCTTTGTGCGTTCATTAAACTCTTTTGTAAAAGCCATAATGTTAACGCCATGCTGACCCAGCGCCGGACCAACAGGTGGAGCCGGTGTGGCTTTACCTGCAGGAATTTGTAATTTAATGTAGCCAGAAATTTTTTGAGCCATTGTTTGCACCTCCAATATTCGTGGTAACTAGTGTTTTACACTTGGCGGAACGGTCATCTACCCGTTCCTCCCACCGTGACGGTCTTACCCGTCGGCGGCAAAACAGCCGCTTAATACGCAGTTTTACTGCTTATTAACAATTATTATGCCAGAGTAATCTGGTCTAAATCCATCTCGACAGGCGTTTGTCTGCCAAAGACGGTTACGAGAACTCGTACGCTGTTGTTTGGAGCATCAATCTCATCAACAACACCCTCTAAATTCTCGAAAGGTCCGTAAATAACCTTAATGTTATCGCCCACCTTGTATGCAACTTCAACGCTGTGCTTTTCAACGCCGAATTTGGCAACCTCTTCTTCACTCAGAGGAACGGGCTTGGATGCCGGGCCTACAAAGCCCGTTACACCGTGGATGTTTCTTACAACATACCAGCTGTCATCTGTAACTATCATTTTTACGAACACATACCCGGGGAAAAGCTTTCTCTCAACCTCACGTGTTGTTTCGCCCTTTATTTCGGTAACGCTTTCGGTTGGGATTTTAAGGTCAAAGATAAGGTCCTGCATTTTACGGTTTTCAACCATCTTCTCAAGGTCACCCTTAACCTTATTTTCATATCCGGAATAGGTATGAATTACGTACCACTTTGCTTCGTTTGACATTTACTTTACCTCCACTTCATTTGGCTTAAAGCGACCAAATCAATGAAAGCAGCTTTGAAAGACCAAAGTCTAAAATCCATACAAATGCACCGATAAATACACAAATTATTAAAACAATAAGTGTATTTTTTGCAACATCCCTAAAGCTCGGCCATACAATCTTCTTAACCTCGCTCTTATAATCACGTGTGAATTTAACAATTCTTTTCATAATTGTCGGCTTTTTTCCTGCACACTCGATATAATCATTTATAAATAAGTGTGCGGTGCTGAAAATTACACATGCGAAAAGGAGCGCAGTTACTGTGATAAGACCGGAAAATACATAAGAAATACTAACACTGCCAATAGCATCAGCATTGATGTATTTTACAGGATTTCCGAGCGTTATAACCAGCATAAATACTGCTACAACTGCAGCGCTTATCGGTGTTGCATACTTAGCGCCCTTTGCCTTAAAGGAAAAACCGGCAAGGGCTATTGTAAGTACATTGACGCAGAAGCAGAAAAGCAATTTGTATGATTTATGCATTGCCACTCCTGATACGGTAGCACCAAACGCCATCTCGGCACCGGTTGCAACAAACGAATTATCGGCGGAAACAAAAGATGCAAAATTTGTGAAGAACATTACAAGTGCGGCAATGCTTGTCAGCAGCCCCAAAAAATAAGAAACCTTGTTAATAACCTTCATGTGCACCCTCCTTACTTTGTTTCCTTGTGTACGGTGTGCTTTTTACAGAACCTGCAATATTTACTCATTTCAAGTCTGTCCGGATCGTTTTTCTTGTTTTTCATTGTGTTGTAGTTGCGTTGCTTACACTCTGTGCAAGCCAAAGTAATTTTAACTCTCATGACGGCACCTCCCGTTTTACGGAATTTATTTTTGCTCTAATCATAGAACAAATCGCCTCCCTCAGCAAGAGCACATATTGACCTTGATGACCTTATATTGTATCGCCAAAGTAAAGCACACACAATATATGCAAGTATTGCTTTGAATCCCCTCTTTTGCGAAAAAAGGCGCAAAAAAAAAGACCTTCAGAGGTAATAACAGTATACCACACTTTACCCGCTCGGTCAAGTCTTTTTTTATTTTTTATTTATGATATGCTCCGCCCTCTAAAATCTTAAAGCCCCTGTATATTTGCTCTGCCAGCATTATCCTTGCTAACTGATGGGGAAAGGTCATTTCGGACATTGACATTTTAATATTGACTTTGTTTTTTAGCTGCTCATCCAAGCCGTATGAGCTTCCTATTAAAAATGCTATGCATCCCTTACCGCTTACGGCGGCATTTGAAATGTATTTACTGAATGCCTCGCTTGAAAATTGTTTACCCTCAATACACATAGCGACTGTAAGTGCGCCTTCGGGCAATTTTTTCTCTATAAGCGCCGCTTCCCGTTTAAGTGCTACGGCTATCTCCTTTGAGGAGGGATTTTCTGACAACCTTTCGGGTTCTATTTCTATAACCTCAAAGCTGCACAATGATGACAGCCGTTTTGCATATTCATCAAAAGCATCCCTTAAATACCTTTCCTTTAATTTACCAAGAGCAATTATTTTAACCCTTATCATAAAAAGAAATCCTCACTGTCCCTCGGCGATTTGGCACTTGCCACCGTTAATATGTAATCCTCGCCCTCTTTAGCGCCTATATCGGCAAGACTCGCCACAGCGGCGCTCTTTGCTATTAGCGGCGTGTTATTATTACGGCTTAGGTGCCCCAACACAAAATTACTTGTACCGCCTTCTAACAGCATAGGAAGCTCCGCCGCACACGAAATATTCGATAAATGCCCCTTATCACTCAAAATTCTCAATTTAAGCTCAGCCGGATAGGGACCGCTTTTCAGCATTTTAATATCGTGGTTAGACTCTATAAACACAAGTCTGCTTCCTAACAGTGCTTGTCTTACAGTGTCGGTTACGACACCCAAATCAGTGCAAACCGAAATTTTTTCGCCGCTCGGCATAACAAAGGAATATCCGCTTGAGCCCTCGCAGTCGTGACTTGTGGCAAAACGGGTTATACCTATATCACGCAACATTACATCCCCGTCTATTTCGGTTAGCACAGTGCCGAGTGGTAGACGGCAATGCGCCTCTATTGCAGACAGGGTTTTAGCCGAGGCAAATACCGGTACATTTAATTTTTTTATGAGCGCTGACAGACCTTTTATATGGTCGCTATGCTCATGCGTTATGAAAATCGCGTTTATACACGATGAATCAATACCCTTTTTCGACAGCTGCTCTAAAATTTGCACACATGATGCTCCCGCATCAACCAATATGCCCTGATTGTTTGTGCCGATAAAACAACAGTTGGCTTCACTTCCGCTAAACAGCGAACAAAACCTTGACAATACCGTCCCCTCCCTTCTAATCAAATAAACGGCTATCTCGGATAGCCGTTTAATCTATAATTACACGCTTAATATCGGCGCCAAGTGCGGAAAACTTTTCCACAACATTATCATATCCTCGGTCAATATGTCCGATATCCACTATTTCGGTAACGCCGTCAGCCATAAGTCCCGCAATTATCATTGCCGCACCTGCTCGCAAATCCACTGCAGACACTTTAGCACCTTTAAGCGAATCGACACCCGTGACAAACGCTCTTTTTCCGTCAACCTGAATCTCAGCACCCATTTTTATTAGCTGCCCGGTATAACGGAAACGGCTATCCCACACTCCCTCGGTTATAACGCTTGTCCCATCGGCTACCGTAAGCACCGTGGCAACCTGCGGCTGCATATCGGTTGGGAAACCGGGGTGTGGCAGGGTTTTAACCCTGCACATTCTCGGACGTGAATCTATCGACACCCGCACCGACTCATCATTTTCTTCAATGGTAGCGCCCATCTCTCTTATCTTTACGATAATAGACTCAAGGTGTTTGGGAATTACATTTGTTACAAGCACATCACCCTTTGTGGCAACGGCTGCCGCCATATATGTGCCGGCTTCTATTTGGTCGGGTATTATGCTGTACTCTACCCCGTGAAGATGCTCAACACCACGTATTTTTATGGCATTGGTACCGGCACCCATAATATTAGCGCCCATAGAGTTTAAGAAGTTAGCAAGGTCAACTATATGCGGCTCTCTTGCAGCGTTTTCAATTACAGTAACACCGTTTGCACGAGCAGCAGCCAGCATAATATTAACCGTAGCGCCAACCGATACAACATCCAGATACACATACCCACCGTTCAAATGATTGGCTCTTATATCTACTAATCTATCTTCAATAGAAACCTTTGCGCCCAGTGCTTCAAAGCCCTTAATATGCAAATCTATCGGACGCACCCCAAAATCACAACCACCGGGTGGCGCCACCTGGGAACGATTCATACGCCCTAACAACGCACCCATAAAATAGCTTGACGCCCGCATACTCTTTGCCATTTCCTCTGTCACTGTAAAGGATTTTACGCCTGTAGGGTCAATTCTAACCGTTGTGCTGTCTATGAAATCAACACTGGCACCTAACTGCTTTAAACACTTGCAAATAGATGCTACATCTGATATTTCTGGAAGATTTTCAATTATACACGGGCCTTCAGCCAAAAGAACGCCCGGAAGGATAGCAACCGCTGAATTTTTGGCGCCGCTTATTCTAACTTCGCCGTTCAGCCGCCGTCCTCCTGTAATCACAAATTTCTCCAAAACAGGTTCTCCTCATACAGTATATTTAAAGTGACAAAATCACAAAGAATTCCATTTGACATTATATACTCTTGGGCGGTTATTGTCAATTTTATTTTTTTGTGTATGCGTCGCTATACAAAAACTTTTGTAAAAATATTCTTTTTTTGAAAAATAGTACTTCTATTTTTATTATTTATTTGGTATAATAAATAAATAAATGATTTATAATGAGGCATTATATGGAAATTTCGGTTAAAAACATACGCATAAATTACCTACAGGTCGGTCAAGGTCCCGATGTTTTACTGCTGCACGGATGGGGCTCCTCTATGGAGGTTTATACGGGTATTATAAACTCATTATCAAATAACTATCGCCTAACGGCACTTGATTTTCCGGGGTGTGGTAAAAGCGAAACCTTGCCTGATGTATGGGACACACAGGATTATGCCGATTTTGTTTTGGAATTTATCGAAAAAGTGGGGATAGAAAACCCCATACTTATAGGTCACTCACACGGTGGTAGAGTAACGCTTAAGCTCGCAGGTGACGGTTTGCTTTCACCCCCTAAAATTATTTTGCTCGACTCGGCAGGGCTTATCCCCAAGAAAAGCGTTAAGTGTAAAGTTAAAAAGGCCGGCTTTGACCTTGTTAAAGGTATACTTAAATTACCCGTTATAAATAAATTTTCGGGCGGTGTTCTCGAGAGAGCACGTAACCGCTACGGCTCTTCCGATTATAAAAATGCCGCAACGCCCGAGCTTCGCAGCACGCTTGTTAATTTAGTAAATACCGATTTGCGAGATGTTTTGCCAAACATAAAATGCCCCACCCTGCTTATTTGGGGGGAAAACGATACCGCAACGCCGCTTGAGGATGCCAAGATAATCGAAAAGCTCATTCCGGATGCGGGTTTATGTGTAATAAAACATGCCGGTCACTTTGCTTTTTGTGAGCAGCCACGCCAGGCACATGCAATAATTAAGAGTTTTTTAGGAGTTAAAGGATGAACGAAAAAATTTTCATTGCAGTATGTATAATTGCCGCAATAACGCCACTTTTTGCGATGTATAAGCATTTCCATATGCTTCAGCAAAATTCATATTTCCCCTCAAGATATATGAAATGGCTCTATGATGCCTATTTTACGAGACTGCTTTTGTTAACCGTAATTTTCTGTGCGCTATCGCTTCTTGTAAAGTACAACATACTCTTCTCGCTTATAATAATTTCGGTTTATGCGGTGGCACAGGTCTTTGTTGCGTTTTTCGACCGCAAAAAATCAATAAAGCGCTTGGTAATAACGCCTCGTGTGGTTAGACTCTACTCGGCGGCTCTTATTGTGCAACTCGCTTTATTTTTTGCAACCATACTTACAGAGAATTTAGTGCGTGGTGCATTTTTTTCGGCACTTATTCTCCTAAGCGTTTTCGCTCCGTTGCCCATACTCATAAGCTGGGCGTTAACCTATCCTTTTGAAAAACTAATTTCGGCACTTTATATTGCCGATGCAAAAAGGAAGCTCCAAAGCATTAAGGGGCTTCGTGTTATAGGTGTTACGGGAAGCTATGGAAAGACCAGCACAAAATTTATACTCGCAAGAATTTTAAGTGAAAAATATAACGTTTTGGCGACACCGCAAAGCTACAATACGCCTATGGGTGTTGTTAAAACCATACGGGAAAGCTTAAAGGCGAGAACACAAATTTTCATTTGTGAAATGGGCGCTAAAAATATCGGCGACATTAAAGAGATTTGCGACATTGTAAATCCGAAGGATGCCATTATCACCTCGGTTGGTCCGCAGCACCTTGAAACCTTTAAAACCGTAGAAAATGTTTTCAATACAAAGTTTGAGCTTTACGATGCCTGTAAGAAAAACGGGGGTCGAGTTTATGTTAATATGGAAAGCCGCCATATTGCCGAAAACATAGCCGACCGAGAGTGCACGGGTTACTCCTTAACCACGGGCGGTGTATATGCCAAAAACATAAGCTATTCGAGAGAGGGCTCAACCTTTACGATAGTTTTTGCAAACGGTGAAGAAATTCAGGTTTCAACCAAGCTGCTGGGCAAACACAATGTTTTAAATATTGTGGGTGCGGCCGCCATTGCTTATGATTTAGGTCTTACTGCCGAACAGATAAGGTTTGCCGTTTCCCGTTTAGAGCCCACCGAACACCGTTTGGAGCTTAAAAGCTTCGTAGCGGGCAGTCTTATGATAGATGATGCATACAATGCAAATCCTGAGGGCTGTGTTGAAGCGGTCAATGTACTTGCAAGTTTTTCGGGTATGAAAAAGGTTATCATAACGCCCGGCCTTGTAGAGCTCGGTGATAAGGAATATGATTTCAACTACAAATTAGGTCTTGCTGCCGCAAAGGTATGCGACCATATAATACTTGTAGGCAGGCGTCGTGCAATACCGCTTAACGATGCCATATCTAAATCCGACTTTGATTTATCAAAGCGTCATATTGTAGGTAGCTTTAAAGAGGCAGTTGAGGTGTTATCAACCTTTGCTGACGGCAACACCGTTGTGCTGGTTGAAAACGACCTGCCCGACAACTATTTGAATTAGCAGGTGATTTTATGAAAACAAATTTAGCAGTATTTTTTGGCGGACGAAGTGTTGAACACGAGGTTTCAATAATCTCGGCTGTTCAGGCAATGAATGCGCTTGACAGGGAAAAATATAATGTAATACCCGTTTATATAACCAAGGATGCCGAAATGTATACGGGCGCCATGCTTTTCTTTATAGAAAACTACCGCAATATGCAGTACCTGCTCAACGTTTGCAGTCCTGTAAGCATAGTAAGAGATGGTGCAAATGTTGTTATGAAGCATCTAAATAACCGCCTTTTCTCAAGAAGAAAGGATGTTATTTTAGACGTTGCGCTGCCCATCGTTCACGGCACGAACTGTGAGGATGGCGCCATTGCAGGTTACTTTGAGCTATTAGGGCTCCCCTATGTTGGCTGCGATATTATATCGGCGGCTGTGGGTATGGACAAAGCCATATATAAGGATGTTTTAAATAGTGCGGGGCTGCCTGTGCTCGACTGCCTTAAATTCACCTCCCGAGAATACTCTATGGAGAAAGACAGCATTATAAATAAAATAATGTCCGAATTTTCACTTCCCGTAATTATAAAGCCCGTAAACTTGGGCTCGAGTGTGGGTATAAGCAAGGCCGACACTAAAGAAGAGCTTATTGATGCTATAGATTTGGCAACTAAATTTTCCGATTTAGTATTGGCAGAACGTGCGGTTGAAAACTTGAGAGAGATTAACTGCTCGGTTGTGGGTGACCGTGATGAGTGCGAAGCATCGGTGCTTGAAGAACCTGTTATGCACGACAAGATTTTATCCTACAAGGATAAATACGAGGGCAACGAAAAATCAAAGGGAATGGCTTCCCTCTCACGTAAAATTCCCGCCGATTTAGATGAGGCAACCACCGAAAAAATCCGCAAGCTTTCGTGTGATATATTTAGAGCGCTCGGCTGCAACGGCGTTGTGAGAATTGATTATTTAATGGACAGCAAAACGGGCGAGGTTTTTGCCAACGAAATTAACACCATCCCCGGCTCCTTGTCGTTTTATCTTTGGGATGCCACGGGTGTTAAGTATTCCTGCCTTTTAGATAAGCTCATTGACTTGGCTTTTAAAAGACAGCGCAACCGTGAAAATTTAACCTTTACTATACCGACAAACATACTGTCGGGTGTATCCTTTGGCGCAAAGGGTGTAAAAGGTGCAAAGGGTAGTAAATTTTAATGACTGATTTTATAATAAACCTTGCAAAACAGCAAAAAGGTGGTTGCAGCGATGCCGATATTCGCAACCGTATTGGTACCTTCGGCGGTATTTTCGGTATAATATCAAACCTTTTGCTTTGCGTAATAAAAATAACTGTGGGTTTACTCGCCCATAGTATATCAATAATCGCTGATGGGCTAAACAACCTATCCGATATGGGTTCCTCGGTTATAGCCATGATAGGTTTTAAATTAGCGGGTAAGCCCGCCGATTCTGACCACCCTTACGGACACGGCAGAATGGAATATATGTCGGCATTTATTGTATCAACGCTTATAATTGTTGTTGGATTTGAGCTGTTTAAGGAATCGATAACTGCCCTTTTTAATAATAGCGCAATGCCACAGTACGGAATGTGGTCAATAATTGTTCTTATCACCTCGGTTATAATTAAATTTGTAATGTATTTGTTTAACCGAAATCTTGGCAAAAGGATAAATTCCGAAGTGCTTAAGGCGGCGGCGAGGGACTCTGTAAACGACTGTATATCAACAGGCGTTATCTTGTTAACGGTTATAGTTTCCCGCTTTGTTTTGCTCGGCTTTAACCTTGATGCATTGCTAGGCATCGGTGTGGCAATATTTATTTTAATTTCGGGCTTTTCCTCGGCTAAACAAACACTGGATGTAATTTTAGGCGGTCCGCCAGCACCCGAGCTTATCGAGCAAATTGAAGAGCAGATTATGTCCTTTGATATGTTTATTGGTATACACGACCTTATTGTACATAACTATGGTCCCAGCCGACAGTTCGCTTCGGTGCACGTTGAAGTTCCCGAGGATATCAACATCGTTGCTTGTCATGAAAAGATAGATATATGCGAAAAATTAGTTAAGGAAAAATTAGGGGTTGAACTGGTAATTCATATGGACCCCATCGAGACCAACAATACCGAAATCGAAGCCGCAAAGGCAGCCATTTTGGCAGCCCTTGCTGATATTAATCACGACTTTTCCTTGCACGACTTTCGTATGACACCCAAGAGTGATACCCGCATAAATTTGATTTTTGACGTTGTTGTGCCCTCAAGCAACAGCGTACCGCTTGATACGCTAAAAGAGCAAATCTGCAGTACTGCAAAAACGGTTGATAAAAGATACGAATGTGTTATTACATTTGATAATGATTTTACAGGCAAATAAAAAACCTGTAGGGTGCGCCCCTACAGGTTTTTTGTTTAATAATCATCTCTTAAATACAGCGTTCTTGAATTTCGGTGCATATACACACTCATTACAAGTCCCGCCGACATATAAAGACAAACAAGCGAAGTTCCCCCCGCACTAAAGAACGGTAGTGTAATTCCGATAACGGGCAAAATTGACAAGCACATACCTATATTTATTATAATGTGTGTCAGCAGCATTGAAAACACACCAACACAAATAAATTTGCCGCTTGATTTAGAGCAGTTTTTTGCCGACATCAAAACCCTTATGCAAATACCCGCAAGGAGAAGTATTACCGCAAGGCACCCTAAGAAGCCAAGCTCCTCGCCGATGCATACGAAGATAAAATCATTATGCCCCTCGGGTACGCCGCCGACCTGTGTTAAGCTCCCCTTTAAAAAGCCCTGCCCAAACCAACCACCGTTAGCGAGTGCTACCGAGCCACGATATTGCTGATAACCCGCATTTTGTATGTCGGTATTTCCGCTTAATATGTTTATAATTCGTGAGCGTTGGTCATCATTCATAACAAAGAAATAGATAAAAGGTGATGCTACCACCGTGGCTGCGAGTGCGTATAGAAAATACTTTAAGCGCAGTCCTGCAGCATACATCATACCAACCACCATTACTGCAAATACTATCGCAGTTCCGTCATCACCCTGAAAATGCACAAGCACAACAGGGATAGCTCCGTGTATGCATACAGGTATAAGCGTTGTTAGGCGATTGATTTTCTCCTTTACCGCATCAAGATGTGCCGCAAAGGTTATTAAAAACATTACCTTTAAAAGCTCGGCCGGCTGAAAGGATATACCGCCGATAATAAGCCACGCCTTATCATCGGTGCCGGGCGGTGCATAACCGATAAAAAAGGTTAATATTACGGGAATTAGACCTATAGCGGCGGCTAAAGGCCAATATTTAATATATGTTGCAAAATCGAAAAGCGAAATAGCCACAGCAACACCGATACCTAAAAGCATTGCCGCTATTTGTGTTAAAAACTCACTATACCCGTCAGAATGGAAGGTGGTGGTAAGCACCGCCATACATCCGTAACAGGTTGTAAACAAGCAAAGTATTAAAAATATTTTATCGCTTTCTCGTATGTAGTCGGCAATTTTTGAAAATATTTTCATATATTCTCTCCTTCTTATATAGATATTATATTTTATACATTATGTAAATGCAAGGAAATTGTTTGATTTTCCGTTTGTTTATGGTATAATACTCTCGGTGATAGTATGAAAGAATTTGTGTCCCACTGCGACACACAAACCGAACAATTTGCCCAAACACTTGCCGAAAAACTCATGGGCGGTGAAGTAATCGCCTTCCGTGGCGACCTGGGTGCCGGTAAAACCTGTTTTACAAGAGGTCTGGCTAAGGGACTCGGCTATAACGGTGTGGTTAATTCCCCCACCTTTGCACTTGTTAACGAATATATTGGCGGACGGCTTAACCTTTATCATTTTGATATGTACCGAGTGGAAAATTGGGGGGACCTTTACTCTACAGGATTTTTCGAATATATTGATATGGGCGGTGTTGTTGCTGCCGAGTGGAGCGAGAACATTGATGGCGCTTTGCCCGACAACACAATATATATCACCATCGAAAAGATAGATGAAAATACAAGAAACATAAAAATTTGCGGAGTTGATTTACCTTGAATATTTTAGCGGCAGAGTGCTCTGCCACCCCCGTTTCGTGCGCCATAAGTATGGGCGGTAAAATTATAGAGCATTCCTTTGCAAATTTAAAAACAACCCACTCGCAAACGCTGTTACCTATGATTTCTCAGATGCTCAAAAAGGCAAACCTCACACCCGATGATATTGATTGCTTTGCAGTCTCCTCGGGACCCGGCTCGTTTACGGGGGTTAGAATCGGCATTAGCACCATTAAGGGTCTTGCTGCACCGAAAAATGCAAAATGTGTGGGTGTTTCTACCCTACTTGTCATGGCTTACAATTATATAGATACTGATTGTGTTGTGTGTTCGGTTATGGATGCAAGATGTAATCAGGTTTATAATGCGCTGTTTAAGATTTGTGGCGGTGTTGTTACACGCTTAACTAATGACCGTGCGCTTATGTGTGATGAGCTTATGTGTGAGCTAAAAGAAAAATATAGTGATGAAAAGGTAATTATTGTTGGAGACGGTACTTATCTTTTTGAGGGTGCGGCAACGGGCAATATACTTTTATCGAGTGATGAGCGCCGTTACCAAAACGCACAGGGTGTAATTTTGGCAGCGATGGAGAGCAAAAATTTTGTTACACCCGATATGCTGTTGCCCACATATCTTCGTTTGCCTCAGGCAGAGCGTGAGCTTAAATTAAAACAAGGAAAGGAAATACAAAAATGAAAATTGCATTGGGCTGTGACCACGGTGGTCTTGAACACAAAAACGCTATTTTGGAGCATTTAAAGGAACGAGGTTTTGAGGTGACTGATTTTGGTGTATATGAGTTAAAATCGGTTGATTACCCCGAAATTGCCGAAAAGGTTGCAAACTGTATCTCCAAAGGTAACGCCGAGCTTGGTATACTGGTTTGTGGCACAGGTATTGGTATGTCACTCGCCGCAAACAAAATAAAAGGAATTCGTGCGGCGGCCTGCAGTGAGCATTTTTCGGCTAAATATACACGCCTTCATAACAACTCAAATATCCTCTGCCTTGGTGGTAGGGTTATAGGTGTTGGCACCGCTTTAGAGCTTGTTGATTTGTTTGTTGACACCGAATTCGAGGGAGGCAGACATTCTCGCCGAGTTGATATGATTACTGCACTTGAAAATAAGTAATTTTTTTCCATAAAACGCCGCAAATTTGCGGTATTTTATTGGCTTTTAGGGGTTGTATTTAAAATTTTACTATGTTATAATGCCTTTAGTTAGTTAAGACACTTTAAAAGCGTTTTGACAATAACAAATAGCACTGTGAGGTGTTGCCGTTAACAAACAGTTGTTATGAGAAACCGAAAGCTTTTTCAGGTTTTCTTGATGAGTCATTGAGAACTCTTAACAATTTGTAATTTAATGGCAAAAGCTCACAGTGCTATTATTTTTCAAACAGTAAAAAACTGTAAAAAGGAGAATGCCATATGCAACCTATAGAAATTGAAAGAAAAGCCAGAGCGCTCCGCAAAAAAATTGCAGAGGCAAAGCCCGAGTATGCACCCATTACGGGTACAACCTATTATGTATCGGCTGATGGGGATGATAATAACGACGGCTTAACCCCCGAAACCGCTTGGAAAACCCTTGACGGACCCGATAACAATTTTGATAACATAAAATCAGGCGATGCTATACTTTTCCGTTGCGGTGATATATTCTCTGCTACCTATCCCCGCCCTTATGGACTTAAAATGACACCCGGTGTTACATATTCAAGCTTCGGTGAGGGTCCTAAGCCCGAGCTTCGAGGCATAGTTGGAAACGGTGTAGAATTCGATTGGAAAAAAGAGGGAGAAAATCTTTATTCACTTGACCTTGGTCATACAATGGATGTGGGTAATATATTCTTTGATGATGCTAAAGAATGGGGATATAAGTTAGTTAAAGGTCTTGATAGTGACACCACACCGAAATTAGACCTTGAGTTCTATCACGATATTGCCGAGAAAAAGCTTTATCTTTGTTCTGAAAAGGGAAGTCCGAAAGAGCGTTGGAGCAATATGCATATAGGTCACCGTTGCAATATTTTCGGCAGGGCAAGACCCGGTTGTGTTGTAGATAACCTTGCATTCCGCTTCTGCGGCTGCTATGGTATACAGGGTGGTAGTGTTCATTATCCTGATGATGATGCATGTTTCTATTACGGATTCAGCGGCTTCACAGTTGCAAACTGTGAGTTTGAGTGGATAGGCGGCTCGCTGCTTGGTGACGTAACCAAGAGCACTGTTCGTGGTGGTAACGGCTTTGAAATATTCGGCGGTGCGAGTAATCTTGATGTGCATAACTGCTACTTTAATCAAATTTATGATGCTGCACTTACTCAACAGTGGCGTGGTTCCTTGAGCAAGAAAAATGAAATGCCTGTTTGTGTTGAGGATTGTGTTTTCAGCGGTAACCTATTTGAAAACAACACCTACGATTATGAGTATTTCTTATCAGAGTATGAAAACAATGAACTCCCCCCACGAAAAAAAGCCGATACCAAACTTTTCTTTAGAAATATCTATTTTGAAAATAATATTTGCCGCAAAAACGGTTACGGCTTTGGTAATCAGCGTCCTGACCGTTATACTCCCGCCTCTTTAAAGAGCTGGACACACCAAAACAAAAGTGAAAACTTTATTGTCCGCAACAACATATTCGATAGAGGCGATTACCGTTTATTAGAAATAATTGCTTGTGAGGATAAATATGTTCCAACTCTTATTGGTAATACCTATTGCCAATATCTCGGCAAGGGTCTTATCTACTCACAAGGTGAAACCTCTATGCTAACACCTGAAGTATCAAGAACAAAGAAAATCTTCAACGGTGAAGAGGATGCAGATTTATCGGTTGCAAGGTGGTAAATAATATGAATTACGTTGAAATCGAAATGCGTGCTCGTGAGCTCCGCAAAAAAATTGCAGGGGCAAAGCCGGTGCTTGATATTAAAGGCACATCTTATTATGTATCTGCTGATGGTGACGATAATAACGACGGCTTAAGCCCTGAAACCGCTTGGAAAACATTGGATGGACCGTTTAATAACTCTGATAAATTCAAACCCGGAGATGCTGTGCTTTTCCGTTGCGGAGATATTTTCAGACCAACCTATCCCCGTCCGCACTGCATAGTGCAAAGCCCCGGTGTTACATACTCAAGCTTTGGCGACGGTCCCAAGCCCGAGCTTTATGCTTCTATTTGCAATGCTGTGTCGCTCGATTGGAAAAAAGAGGGAGATAACCTCTACTCATTAGAGCTTGGTCACAAATTAGATGTCGGTGCTATTTATTTTGACCACGGTAAAGAGTGGGGTCTAAAGTTAGTAAAGGGTCTTGATTCCTACACAACACCCCAAATAGACCTTGAGTTCTACCACGATATCGCCGAAGAAAAGCTCTATCTTTGCTCCGAACAAGGCAATCCTAAAGAACGCTGGAGTGATATTGAGATTTGCCAACGCTCATCTATTTTGTCAGCCCTCAAGCAAGGCGTTGTAATTGATGGTCTTACACTTAAATATACCGGTGCCGAGGGTATCAGCGGCGGCACACTTACCTATCCGGGCGATGGCTTTGCATACAATTATGTTTTCTCGGGCTATACTGTAAGAAACTGCGAATTCGGTTGGATGGGCGGCTCGCTTATGGGGGATGTTACCAAGAGCACCCTTCGTTACGGTAACGGCTTTGGTATTTGGGGAGGTATTAAGGACCTGCTTATAGAAAACTGCTACTTCTACCAATGCTATGATGCTGCCATTACACAACAGTACAGAGGTTATATAAACAATGATAATCCTGTAAACATTGAAAATACCGTTATTCGTGGTTGTTTATTCGAGAACAATACATACGATTATGAATATTGGCTTACCGAATACACAACAAATGTTACCTGGGGCGGCGAGAAAAAGAAAGACAGTAAGTTCCGCCTTAAAAACTTGTTCTTTGAGGATAACATTTGCCGCTTAAACGGTTACGGTTGGGGTAATCAGCGTCCTGATAGATACACTCCTGCCTGTCTTAAGAGCTGGACACACCAAAATATGAGCGAAAACTTTATTGTTAAAAACAATATCTTTGATAGAGCAGATTATTATTTGCTTGAAATAATCGCTTGCGAGGATAAATATGTTCCAACACTTATTGGTAATACTTATTGTCAGCATATGTTCAAAGGACTTATCAATTCGCAGGGAGTACAAACCCACCTAACACACGACGTAGCAAGAACCAGAAAAATCAGCAATGCTGAGGAAGATGCTGTTGTGTGTATTGCAAGATGGTAAAACACAAGAAACCGAATCGGAAACTCCGATTCGGTTTCTTTATGGCTCCAAATTTTCAAATATTACAGCATATCCCTCTTTTTCAAGCTGTATTAAATCTTTTTTGTTTGTTATTGTCCACGCAAAGCCCTTAAGCTTTAACAGTTTAAGGGCAATTTTTATTTGCAGTGAGCCACGGTCTAAATAATTCACCGCTATAAAATCAGGACGGGATACACAGTTAAGCAAAAGAGGGGTAAGTATAAGGCGCACAAAAAAGGAAAAACCGCTTTTGTTTTTAAAGAAATTTTGCACTAATTGACCGCGAACAATATGCGGCGTATTTTTTCTAAGCCACATAATAACTCTTGGGTCAAAGGACTCAATACAGTAGTCGCCCCTATATTTTGATAATTTTTCCACCGTTCTTTTGGTTGCCGCCGCCGCATTTGATGCCGTTTTAATTTCAATTAAAAGCGGTACTCTGCCATCCACCTCTATTAAGACCTCATCTAATGTGGGTATGTGTTCGCTTGACCCTTCGAGCTTGAATTTCTTAAGGTCATTTGTTTCTAAAGCTTCTATAGCGACATCATAACCTGTGGTTCTTTTAAGACTTGAATCGTGAATTACAGCAATATTGCCATCCTTCATTAAATGAACATCTAACTCTATTGCATAGCCCTTTTCTGCCGCAGTGTGAAATGCCGCAAGACTGTTTTCAGGTATGGTGGGCTTATTATGAAGTCCTCTATGAGCATATCGGTGGTTTGTAAATTGATTTACCTGTTCATTTCCCGTTCTACCCACCAATAAAAAGATATCAAGAAGTATAAGAAAAATCCCGAGCAAAACTATAGTAATTAGAATTTGCATAAGCTAATCCTCAACATCAAATGCCTCCAGTGCTCCTTTAAAAGTTTGTTTAGTATCTCCGTGCTTTACAAGGCAAATTGTTATAAACGAGAGCAAAACAAAGATTGCCGAATATAAAAACAGTATTTTATAGCTTATATTTTGGAGCAAGTACCCCGCAATTATTGGCGTTACAATTTGCCCCGCCATACTAAAGGTATAATAATAGCCGGTGAATTTACCAATATCGGCACCGCTGCACATCTCAACCACCATAGGCAAGCTGTTTACATTTATTGCAGCCCATGCAACACCTACAAAAGCAAAAATAAAATATAGCGCCCAATGAAAATAATTAAAGCAAATCGTGTATATGAATCCTAATGTAAAGCAGGTAAAAAGTAGCAGTACACCAAATTTTATGGTGTTTTTTCTACCTATTTTACTCGCCGCTACACCCATAGGTATATAGCTTACAATAGCGCCAAGCGTTGCAACGGTAAGGCAAAGGGATGCTGCACCTATTTCCATATTCCATACCGCCTTTGCATAGGTAGTAAACCAGGTTGTTATACCGTTGTATCCTATAAACCAAAGGGATATGGATATAAGTAAAAACATAAGACTGCGCCTTACAGGTCTTGGAATAACGCTTCCTGTTTCCTTTTCTACTGTAAGAAGCTCATCGGGATGTCGATTTTCGTATGCCTGTCGTTCTTTTATAAGTATCGGCTCATTTACCAAAAGCATCACAACAAGCAGTGACACCAACATAATTACACCCACAAATATAAAAAGAGGCAGATAATTTATATGTTCAAGCCCCTGTATCCTTTTACCTGAATAAAGAAGCGAGGTAACAATAAGATAAAGCACTCCGCCGAGGGCACCCATAAGGTTTATAACCGCATTTGCCTTGCTTCGAAGTGGCTTTGGCGTGACATCAGGCATAAGTGCTACTGCAGGACTTCTATAAGAGCCCATAGCTATTAAAAGCAGCGCCAATATAATTATAAAGGTAATTATTTTATTATCACTCGGTGCGACGATATAACTGTTTTGAACTATTGGTAAGCAAATCATAAGCCCCACCGCCGCCAAGGTGCCAAAAAGTATAAACGGGCGCCGTTTTCCGAATCTACTTTTACTGCGGTCCGAAAGTGCGCCAAAAAAGGGTAAAATAAAAATACCCAAAATATTATCCGCCGCCATAATATATCCTGCCGCCGATTCAGGCACTAAAAAGGTTTCGGTAAGAATTTTGGGTATAAGACCATCGTACATTTGCCAAAAGGCACTAATAGAAAAAAATGAGAAGCCCACAAGAACAGTTTGTTTCGTGTTCAATCTCATTTTTTCACATTCCCTTATAGCATTTTAGTTTTTTCAAGTGCCGACAATATTACTTTGTCCATATCATAGTATTTATATTCCCCGAGTCGTCCTCCAAATATTACATTTTTTGTTTTTTGGGCAAGGGCTTTGTATTCTTCATACAACCTGCCGTTCTTTTCATCGTTTACAGGATAATACGGTTCTTCGCCCGGCTGCCACTCGGCAGAATACTCTCGGCTTATAACCGTTTTTTCTTGTGTACCGAATTCGAAATGTTTGTGCTCGATAATTCTCGTATAAGGTGTCTCGGCATCGGTATAGTTTACAACGGCGCTACCCTGATAATTCTCGTTATCGAGCGTTTCGGTTTCAAAGCGTACACTTCTATACTGTAAATGCCCCTTGCTGTAGCCGAAAAACTCATCAATAGCACCCGTATAAACCGTTACCTTTGCCATCCTTTCAAGCGCTTCACGCTCGGCAAGATAATCTACGCCCAAACGTACCTCAATACCCTCAAGCATTTTTTCGACCATTTTTGTATACCCGCCTATTGCTATGCCCTGATACAAATCGTTAAAATAATTGTTATCATAGGTAAATCTTACTGGTAAGCGTTTTATTATAAAGGGCGGTAATTCATTACAGGGTCTACCCCACTGCTTCTGAGTATAATGCTTTATAAGCTTCTCGTAAATATCCTTACCTACAAGATTTATTGCCTGCTCCTCAAGGTTTTTAGGACTTTCGGTTCTCGCCTCGGCACGTTGCTTTTCTATCTGAGCCCTTGCTTCATCCGGTGTGATTACGCCCCACATTTTATTAAATGTGTTCATATTAAAGGGCAGATTATAAAGCTCTCCCTTATAGTTTGCAATCGGCATATTTGTAAAGCGGTTGAACTCGGCAAATCGGTTTACATAATCCCAAACCTCTTTTGAACTTGTGTGGAAAATGTGTGCGCCGTACTTGTGCACATTTATACCTTCTATTTCCTCGGTATACACATTACCCGCTATGTGATTTCGCTTATCTATTACCAAGCATTTAAAACCCTTATCGGTCATTTCTCGGGCAAAAACAGCTCCGTAAAGACCTGCTCCGACCACTAAATAATCATACATATAGACCTCTCCTATAATATCTATATTTATAGTTTAAGTATATAATACCCCTTAAGCAAAGTCAAGTTTTACCAAATAAACAAAAACCTTACAGTATGTCTGTAAGGTTTTTCCTTATAATTACTATAGTGAATTTTTCATTGCGGCTAATTTGTCAATACAGTTAAGGCAAACCTTGTGCCCCTTCATTTGCATAACACTTCCCGTAGTGCCGCAAAAAATACAGGCGGGTTGATATTTACGAAGCACAATCACATCGCCATCGGTAAATATTTCAAGACTATCTACCTCATCAACTATGCCTAATTGTTTGCGAAGCTCCTTTGGAATTACAATACGACCGTTTCTATCCACCGGCCTTAAAATACCCATCGACTGCATAATATCACCTTCCTGTTTTTCTTGGTATATTATACAATATTTAACATATTTTGTCAATATTTTACAAAAAAATCCCACCCTGCCGTAATGTGCTAATGATAACCTGCGAAATAGCAGGTGGGTGTCGTGTGTGCGGCTTTGCGCTCCCTTCTTCCGTTAATACAACGCATAAGCGGCATAACGGGAGGTCTGCATCCCACCGCACAAGCCGGACCCCTAAAAAAAACTTGTAGGGTTATAATAGAACAGTCCGCGAACAGGGTAGGTTGATATTATTCTATTCTAATTGGTATTTTTTATTCCTCTTCGATTTCAAATGCATTTTGTAAACGGTCAATAAATGCATCTGCTATCATTTCGTATTCATCATCATCCTCAATTTCAGAGAAAAACTCCTCGCCGTTTTCCTCCTCAACCTTAACGATAACCAGCTCGCCGCTGTCATCAAGCAGCGCCTGTGCATCAGCATATACGGGCAAAAGCGCTAAAAATCTTGCCTCATCGGTTTCAACCGCATCGAGCACCTCAAAGCTGTACTCTTTGCCCTCATCATCGCAAAGGGTTATTATATCGGGATTATATTCTTGTGTTGGATTTTTGTTTTCTGCCATAGTTATTACCTCACTATTATTTTTACAATTATATTGTAAAATATTTTTCAAATTTAGTCAATCTATTTTATTTTTATAGATGGTTTCTATGCAATTTATACAAAGTTAACAAAAGTTTTCAACTTTGGCTTGACAAATAGTGCATATTGTGGTATATTAAAGACAGAAAAGAAGAGGAAAGGACTGATACCGATGTTCACGGAAACCGAACCGAAGTATTTAGTTGCAAAAACATAAAGAAAGTGGTGAGTCCAAAATACAGTTAATTTAGAAAACCCACAAAAAATTCTTTTTAATGGTGAAGACCAATGTTCTAAATAAAATAAACATCAAAAAAATTCTCTTTTGATTGGTGAGTCCAATGATTTAAATAAATCAATTCAGGGGTGCTAATGCACCCCTGTTTTTTGTTTGTTATAAAACAAAATTCTTTGCACATAATTTATGCGGAGGGATTTTATGAAAAGCAAGCGAAACGAGAAAAATTTCGACACCATAGATTTAACGCCGAGTATGCACTCGCCGGGCGCACAACCTGAAAACTCTATAGAACAAATAAACAAATACGGCACCTATAACATACAGCCAACCAACGATTCGGACAACTCATTTCCTAAAATTGCGCAGGGCTTAGCAAAGCCGCAAAACCGCAAGGCGATGCAGCGCAAAAAGAAAACAAGCCGAGATATTTTTTAATATCTCGGCTCATTTTTATAATAACACTATTCCGTTTTCATTGCATTGCTTTGCCATTTCGGTAGGCCAGTAGGTCGACTGTACTTCTCCTATATGCGCCTTGCGTAAGAAAAGCATACACATTCTCGACTGACCTATGCCGCCACCGATAGTATACGGTAATTCTCCGCTTAAAAGCGCCTTGTGGAACTGAAGCTGCTGCCTTTCAGGGCATCCGGCAGCTTCAAGCTGACTAACAAGCGCCGCCTCGTCAACACGAATTCCCATACTCGATAACTCAAGCGCCGAATCAAGCACGGGGTTATAAACCATTATATCGCCGTTAAGCGACCAGTCATCATAATCTGGTGCTCTGCCATCGTGCGGTTTGCCCGATTTAAGCGGAGCTCCGATTTGCATTATAAACACCGAGCCCCTCTCTCTAACTATCGCTTCTTCCCTTTGCTTTGGAGTGAGCATCGGATACATATCCTCAAGCTCAGCCGTTGTTACAAAGCTTATTTTTTCCGACAGAGTTTTTGTGATTGCAGGATACTCGCCCGCAATATAGTCCTCGGTTTGCTTTAATGCCTCATAAATCTTTTCTACAACCGATTTTAAAAACTCGACATTGCGCTGTGATTTATCAATTATAAGTTCCCAGTCCCACTGGTCTACGAGTACTGAGTGTATATTATCAAGCTCCTCATCCCGACGAATAGCGTTCATATCGGTATAAAGTCCCTCACCCACATTAAAGCCGTGGCGTTTTAGCGAAAAGCGCTTCCATTTAGCCAACGAGTGAACAATCTCAACCTCACAGCCGCCATCCTTAATATCAAAGCTTACAGGACGTTCAACCCCATTGAGCGTATCGTTAAGACCGCTTGTTGATTCAACAAAAAGCGGAGCCGAGACACGTGTTAAATTGAGCTTCTCGGCTAATGCACGTTCAAAGAAATCTTTAACCTGCTTAATGGCAACCTCGGTTTCGAGTATGTTAAGCAACGGCGTGTAGCCCTTTGGTATTTGTAACCCTTTCATCTTTTTTACACCCTACAATTATTAATAAGTTGTGCTTTCAGGATAGTAAACCTTGTCTACCTTGAATTGTTTTGTTGCTTTTGTGTTTTCGGTAGCGGTTATATTTTTGGCCTCATTAACGAGCAGCTCGCTAAGTTCGTCACCCTTCATATCGGTGAGTGCAGTACTCTTTATTGCCTCAAGGTTGGGGTTTTTCTCTCCGAAAATATCGCCCTTGAAAATAAGGAGCATATATTTATAGCCCTCAACCGCCGTATCGTTTGTAATGATTTTAAAGGTGTTTTCCTTCATATCCTTTACATCCTTAAACAATACATTCTCATAAGCCGTACCCTCAGCGCCCCAAATCATACCCGAGGTATAGCTAAAACCATTTGCCTCGGTTACATCATCGCTCTGTGAATAGGTAGTACCCATTGCCTCGGCATAGATTTTACCGAAGCTCTCACCCGCTTTAACACGGTCAATTAACTTATTATATTCTTTTTCCTGGTCGGCAAGCTGTGCTTCGGTCATCTTTGTAACATCAACATCTATCGCATTTACATAAAAATAATTTTCCTTAACGTATTCTTTTAATGTGTCCTCGGTTACCTCCTTTGGACCTTCCTTACCGTAAAGATAATCAAAATATGCCGTTGCATACTGCTCATAAGCGCAAAAAGTTTGATAGCTTTGAAGTCCTATACCGTTTTTCTCAAAATATTCCCTGCTTGAGTTCCACTGTGTTTTGGCGTTTTCCTTTGCCGATTCAAGATAATCGGCAGTTGATACATTATTTTGCTCACAAAGCTTTTTAGCTGCCATCATTTGTTTGCAAATATCAATAGCACGTGACTTAACCCAATCGGAATATGTCTTGCCGTCAATAGTTTGTTGGAGGTAATTTAGACTTGTAACGTTCTCACCCTTCTCGGTTGCCTCCTCATAAACACGGTTTTGTGCCTCGTTATAGGCGGCTAAAAATGCACAGGCATAAAAGCCCGAAGTGAATGCCTCGCCATCTACCGTTAGCGCTGTCTCTCCCGGCTTATGACAAGCCGCAAAGGTTAAAACAAGCATAAGACAAAGTGCCAAAGACATTACCCTCTTTAATAAATTCTTCATCTATTTATCCTCCGTTATTCTACATTTACTCATACAACATTAAGTATATAACAGAACCTCTCAAAAGTCCATAATTTTTTATAAATTTTAAAGTGCCGCTGCTATTTCGGAAATAAGTGCCGCACCCGTTTGGTTCGGCTTTGGACTTATCGTATAATACGGCTTATCGGTAGCCGATAACAGCATTCTGCTGCCAAAACCATTGTTTAGGCGCTCTACCTGTTTTTCATTTAAGGCGGTCACCTTTAATATAATGGAATTCTTTGAATGTGTGATTTCGTATATGCCTATCCTTGCCGCCTTATTACGAAGCAAGGCAATATCTATAAGTCCGAGCACCGCCTTTGGCGGCTCGCCGAAACGGTCACACAGCTCATCAATAACATCACTTTTTTCATCATTGTTGCTGATTTTTGCAATTCTCTTATAAATACCAAGTCGGGCAGGTAGCGACTCAATATATCTTTCGGGTATATGTGCCGAAACATTCAAATCTACAAGGCATTCCGCCGTATCGGTAGGTTCTATTCCCTTTTCCTCGTTGATGGCATCATTAAGCAGTTTTATATACATATCATATCCTACTGCTTCCATATTACCGTGCTGTTCACCGCCGAGAATATTACCCGCACCCCTTATTTCAAGGTCACGCATAGCAATTTTGTAGCCCGCACCGAACTCGGTATATTCTCTTATTGCTTCGAGTCGGTTTTCGGCAACCTCGGATAACTGCTTTTCGGGTCTGTAGCAAAAATATGCATAGGCACGTCTGGGGGAGCGCCCTACACGACCCCTTAACTGATGCAGCTGCGCAAGACCAAAGCGGTCGGCATCCTCAACTATCAATGTGTTAACATTGGGTGCATCCACACCCGTTTCTATAATGGTTGTGCAAACAAGTATATCTATCTCGTGCTCGAGCAACCGCTTCCACACAAGAGACAGCTGCTCCTCGTTCATTTGCCCGTGGGCAACCGCTATTTTAGCATCGGGCAACCTTTCATTAAGTCTTGCGGCGCAGCTGTAAATAGAATCTACCCTATTATGAAGGTAATACACCTGTCCTGAACGGCGCAGCTCTTTATTTATGGCATCCATTATTATACCATCGTTATATTCTAAAACATAGGACTGTATCGGCAGTCTATCACTCGGTGCCTCCTCTATGCTTGACATGTCCCGCAGTCCCGACATTGCCATATTAAGAGTTCTCGGTATTGGGGTTGCTGACAGTGTTAAGATATCGACACTCGGATAATCCTTTTTGAATTTTTCCTTTTGGGCAACGCCAAAACGCTGCTCCTCATCAATTATTACGAGTCCTAAATTTTTAAACTCTATATCCTTTGATATAATTCTATGTGTGCCGATTACCATATCAACCTTACCGCTTTTGAGTGCCGAAACTGTTTTCTTGGCTTCAGCGGGGGTTACAAAACGGGAGAGCATTTTAACGTTAATCGGCAGCTCACCAAAACGTGACTTAGTGGTGTTATAGTGTTGCAGTGCCAAAATGGTGGTAGGCACCAAAAGCGCACACTGCTTGCCCTCACTTATGCACTTAAATGCAGCTCTGAGTGCTACCTCGGTTTTGCCGAAGCCAACGTCCCCCAGTAATAATCTCTCCATTGGGACATCGCTTTCCATATCACGCTTAATTTCCTTTAGGCAGCGAAGCTGGTCCTCTGTTTCGACATAGGGAAAGCTTGCCTCGAATTCCGCCTGTAATTCGGTGTCCGCCGAAAAGGCATAGCCCTTTACCGACATACGCTTGGCATACAAAGCCGTTAATTCCTTTGCCATATTTTTTACGGCATACTTTACCCGTGCCCTCGTTTTTTGCCACTCGGCAGAGCCCAACTTGTTTATCTTTACCGATTCCGTAAATCCGATATACTTTGCTATTAAGTCAAGCTGTGTTACGGGGACATATAAAACATCGGTTTTGGCATAGTTGATTTTTATATAATCCTTTGTAAGCGTACCGTTTGTAATTTTCTTTATACCGGCAAATATACCAATTCCGTGCGATACGTGTACTACATAATCGCCCACCTTCAGTTCATCTAACGAAGAAAAGGAGTTTTCATCCCTTTTGACCCTTTTTTGTCTTTTATCGGCATGGATATAATTGCCGCTAATTAGCATAAATTTTTGCTCTGGTATTTCAATTCCCGCCGACAACACACCATTTATAACCGTTATTCCCTTTTCTAATTTTTCGGCTGTGTTTTCGGCTAAATGAGCATTTACTCCACGGTTTTTAAGTCCCTCATACAGCACCCTCGCCGCCTTATCGCCAGACACCAACACTGCACAGGTGCCGCCTCGTTCTAAAAGGAATTCGGTATCTTGAAGCAATACCGACATCTCGCCCTTCCAGGCAGACACCCTTTTATAATTAAAGTTTACAATGCTTTTAGGAGCCAATGCATAATTTCCCCTTGCAAAATTTTCAAGAAAAACGGCATTTTGCGTTTTGGTAAGAAGCTCACAGTCGGTAAGCCCGATTTTTATATCTGCGCATACATTTCCTTCCTCTAACAGATAGGATAAATCAAGCTTTTTGCGCTCATTTAATGCCTTTAGTGCCGATTCGGTATCGGAGCTGTCGGCAACTACTATAAGGCAATCCTCCATATAATCAAAAACCGTTTGCGGAGCATAGATTTCGTTTATATATCTATCAAGAGAAATGGGTACCCCCGATAAAAGCATATCTATATCCCGCTGCAATATTTCACGCTGTGCATCGCTCAATTTTTTTAGCTTTAATTTTTCCTTAAGCTTTTGAGCGAGAAGTGAGCCACTGCATACCAATTCCTCTGCTTGTGTTATCGTGAGTGACTCTATAGAATCGGTACGCCTTTGTGTTACTATATCAAATCTGCTGATGGTATCTATTTCATCTCCCCAAAGCTCAATTCTAACAGGAGAGTTTTCGGTTACAGGATAGATATCTATAATGCCGCCACGGGTAGAAAACTGTCCCACACCCTCTACCAAGGCGCAGTTTTCGTAACCTATTGATAAAAGTTTTTTCTTTAGTGTGTCCAAATCCACCGTATCGCCCACCGATAACGACACTGTGTTTTGACCCAAAACCTCTTTTGGTACGGTATACTGCAATGCCGCCTCCACCGAACACACAAGTATGCGAAAATGCCCGTCAAAAACTTTTGACAGGGTGTTTATTCTTTTATGCTCATACTCCTTTGATGTGCTTAACATATCGTTAAAGCAAAAATCTCTAACCGGAAAAACCGCAGAAGCGGTGCCGAGTGCATTTAAATCGGCACATATTTCGGTAGCCGATGCTTCACTGGGCGTTATTAGCAGAATTTTTTGCTTTATGTCATTTGTTAAGCCGTTTACAACAAGAGCTTTGTGAATTTGCGAGAGTCCCGATGCGGCAACCGGTAAAAATCCGTTTTTAATATCGGACACCAATGCCTTGTAGGGCGGACTCCCATTTAAAACCTTTTTTAAAAACCTCATAGCAAACTCTTAACTGTTGTATTTATTCATTGCACGGTCAATATTACCGTTTACAATTTCCTCCACCGAAAGCACCGCCTTTTCGAGTGCTTTTTCTTTGCCCTGCGCATCCTCTATAGAAAATTTACCAAGAACCCAATCTTTTAAATCATAATCGGGATGCGGCTTTTTGCCAATACCGATTTTTATGCGCAAAATATCGTTTGTTTTCATATGCTCTGATATATTCTTCATACCATTGTGACCGCCGTGGGTTCCGTTTCGGCGAATTCGTATGTTGCCGACATCAAGCGATATATCATCAAATATCACTATAATGTTTTCGGTTTTGATTTTATAAAAACGGCTGATTTCGGCAACCGCCTCGCCCGATAAATTCATATAGGTTTGCGGCTTTGCGAGTATTACTCGCTTATTATTTATTTTGCACTCCGATAATAGCGCCTTATGTTTATAGCGAAACGGTGTGCTGCCGAATTTTTTGTGCAACAAATCTACGGCATCAAAACCTATATTGTGCCTTGTGTTGTTATACTCTTGGTCAGGATTTCCAAGTCCCGCCACTAATATTATATTGTTTTCTTTAGCTTTAAAAAACATACATTTCACCACGAAGTATTTTAACACAGTAATAAAATAAAATCAAGCCGAAGCATTTGCCTCGGCTTGTTTTACTTATTGTTTGGATGCAATTACATCCTTTGCTAACATTTCAGGCAGCTGCTCGTATCTCTCAAAGTCAAGCGTAAACTTGGCTCTGCCTTGGGTTATTGAGCGCATTGCGGTTGAAAAGTCATGCATTTGGGAAATTGGTGTTTCGGCTATTATTTCCTGCATTTTATTCTCGGTGGGTGACATACCTATAACCCTACCACGACGCTTGTTAATTTCGCCTATAACATCGCCCAGCGACTCATCATTTGTTATAACCTTAAGCGTTCCTATCGGCTCGAGTAAAACAGGACTCGCTTTAGGAATACCATCCTTAAACGCTATAGCTGCAGCAGTTTTAAAGGACATTTCCGATGAATCAACCGGATGATATGAGCCGTCCACCAAGGTTGCCTTAATGCCAACCATTGGGTAACCCGCCAAAACGCCCGTTTTAACACTGTCTCGCAGTCCCTTTTCAACTGCGGGGAAGAAGTTCTTGGGCACGGCACCGCCAAATACCTTTTCTTCAAACACTAATTCCTCTGAATCGGTTGGCTCGAATTCTATCCAAACATCACCAAACTGACCGTGACCGCCCGACTGCTTCTTGTATCTACCCTGCACCTTAACCGATTTGCGAATAGTTTCTCTATACGCTACCGATGGCTCTTTGAGTATAATGCTCAGACCAAATTTTTGCCTCAACTTTGAAACTATTATATCGATATGCTGTTCCCCAAGACCTGAAAGCACCTGCTCACGAGTCTCGTTATTATATTCTACCTTAATTGTGGGGTCCTCCTCACACAAACGGGCAAGAGAGGTTGCAATTTTTTCCTCGTCTCCCTTGTTTTGCGGGAACACCGCCATTGAATATTCAGATAACGGGAATACGGGAGGAGTAATAACTACGCCCTCATTTTCGGCGATTGTATCGCCCGTTGATGCGCCCGAAATTTTGGCTGCAACACCGATATCGCCTGCGTTTATAGCATCAATATCCTCTTGTTTTCCCGCCTTTTGAAGCATAACCTTACCCAAGCGGAATTCTTCACCCGTACGCAAATTCTTAAGCTTTGTATCGCCCGACAGTTTTCCGTTTATAACCTTAAAGTAGGAGAGCTTGCCAACAAACGGGTCGGCAACCGTTTTAAATACCACAGCAGCAGCGGGAGCGTTTTCGTCGGGTAAAATTTTCTTCTGCTCATCCCCTACAGTAACACTAACCTCGCATTTATCAGCCGAAGGCATAATCTCATAGATTATATCCGCAAATAAAGGCACTGCATCGCCCGTTTGCTGTATACCGCAAAAAACAGGACAAATTTCACTTGACAGCACACCGTTTTTAAGTGCATTTAATTTTTCCTCTTTTGTAAACGCTTCGCCCTCGAAATATTTTTCCATAAGCGCTTCATCGGTAGATGCTACCGCCTCAAGCATAATGCTGCGCATTTGCTCAATTTCATCATTTGTGGGCATTTCACACTCGGTGGCGGTTATACCGTTATATGTATATGCTTTATCACTAACAAAGTCAACATAGCAAACTACCTTTTCGTGCTCGATATACGGCACAACAACAGGACATATAATACCACCGTAAAGACCTGTAAGGCGAGATATTACTCGGTAAAAATGAGCGTGTGTAGAATCAAGCTTGCCTATAAAGAAGGCGGTGGGCTTACCTATTTCTCTGGCCCTCTCGAAGTTTTGCTGTGCGCCAACCGTATAACCCGATTTTCCCGAAAGCACAAGTACAGCACTGTCTGCCGCAAAAAGCGCCTCACAGGCGCCCGCCGAAGCATCAAAAAGACCGGGGGCATCAATAATATTTATTTTTTTATCCCCCGTCTCAAGTGGATAAAATGCAGCAGATAAGGAGCAGCCACGCTTTTTTTCCTCCGCATCGAAATCCATAACCGTTGTACCATCGCCGGTCTTACCTATTCTCTCGGTTGCTTTGCCGTAAAAAAGTAATGCGTCGGCAAGTGTTGTTTTGCCCGAGCCGCCGTGACCGAGCAATGCAATATTTTTGATTTGAGAAGCTGAATACCGTTTCAAGATGATACACTCCTTTAAGTTTTATGTTTGATACGATTATATCATATAAATTGTATTTTTTCAATAAATTTTTTATTTTTAGTATAAAACTTTTATTGAATATACACAAAACGAGATAGTACTCTGTATCATAATAAAAAAAGTAACAAAAATGATATTTTGTTGCAGTTTTTGTAACAAAATTGATATAAAACTGTAATCAAAAAGAAAGGACTTTTTAGAGCTGTGTTGTTATAATATTATTAAAGGCAGGTGGCAAACTATGAAGCGTTTTATACTTTTAAGTTTATTTTTGATAAGCTGTTTGTGTATGAACGGCTTTATTATGCCGCCCGTAGAACAGCCAACATCTCAAAACGAGGTCGTTTTCGCACCCGCTGATATGGCAAAGGTTGCCGAGGCCAAAATCCTAAACCTTTTAAATCTTAACAATGTTTATAATGACGATTTTACCGATAACGAAGCATTGGTGAACGCCGCAGCCATCAACTTGCGCTCCTATGCTACGGCCAATGGATTCATTGAAAACAGCATTATCACAGCATATTTGAAGGACATTTATGATATTGATGTTGAAATAAATGACAGCATAAATGTTAACATGCCCAAAAAGCAGGGTTATGTATATCTCATTCCCCGTGGCTATTCCTCATACACACATGAGATTTTATCAATTACCGATAATGGTGACTCGGTTATAGTTGTATCTCTTGTGTCGGTAAACTCGCACGATGGAACCGATGTTATTGGCACTGCCACTACAACACTCATTAAAAACGAAAATAGCAGCTTTGGCTATAATATAATCAATTCTGAAATTGATTATAATGCAGTTTCACTCCAAGCATAATTTAAATAGTAAAAAGAGATACGACCGTGGGGGACACGGTCGTATCTCTTTTTTTAGGGGTTTTGAGGAGAAACCCAAAATTTTGGGTTTGCAGAAGGGTTTGCGGCTTCCCTTCTACGCTTCTTATATTAAACTAAAATTGTGAATAATTTTTTAATATATTTCGTATAATTTTAAAATTTTCGTACGATAATAAAAGTAGCAAACACGAACGGAGATTTTAAAATGGAACAACAAAATGAAAATAGGATTACGAAATTTTTCTCGGGTAAGCGTTTTTATATAATGTTGGCGATTTGCCTTATTGCAGTTGGCGTGGCAGGTTGGGCGGCATTTGATTCGCTTAATAATGTGGGTGTTTCCGAGCCGGAGGGGAATCAGTCATATTCGGAAGATGTCCCATCATATAATAATCCTGTAACGCCCGATGCTTCGGATGATGACACAAAGGTGCAAAACAGTGTGGAGGATGAGCCATATTCCGAACCGGTCGAGGTCACACCAACAAGACCCGTTGCAGAAAGCTTTATTATGCCTGTGGAGAACGGCGAAATCATAAAGGACTATGACGAAACCGCTTTACAGTTTTCAGCGACCTATTCTGATATGCGAATACATTTAGGCGTTGATATTCTAGCCGCTGCCGACACCGACATTTTAGCGTGTGGCGACGGTGTTGTTACAAAGCTTTATGATGACTCACTGCTTGGCAGAACAATAGAAGTCGACCACGGCAACGGCATTGTAATTAAATATTGTGGGTTATCAAATGATGTTAGCGTTGATGTTGATTATATTGTAAGAAGCGGACAAAAACTTGCAACCCTTTCGGGAGTGCCCAGCGAATGTGCGGATGAAATGCACATTCATATCGAAGTAACTAAAAACGGCAAGACCATAAACCCTGCCGATATTTTAAAATAGCCGCCCCCGTTTCGTTTAGGGGCATAACTTAAAAGAGACACCGAACAAAAGGTGTCTCTTTTTATTTGTTTAAATCATTATTTATAGCGGCCTTTAGCTCTTCTTTAGAGTCAAATTTCTTCTCATCTCTAATAAACTGTATGATTTGCAGGTCAGCCACATATCCGTAAATATCATCATAAAAATCAATTATATGGGTCTCGGACAGGGCATCCTGCGTTTTGTAGGTTGGGCGGTGACCGATATTGGTGATACCCTTATAGGTTTTCCCGTTTATGCGGATAAGCGATTTATAAACGCCGTGGCGCACCATTAGGATATCTTTAGGATAGAGCTGGTTTGCGGTAGGAAACCCGATTTTTCTACCCCGAGCATCTCCATGAATAACGGGAGCTGAAAAACCGAAATTATAGCCGAGCATTTGATTTGCGAGTCCGACATTACCCTCGGTTAAAAGCGCTCTTATTTTGGTGGAGGAAACCGCCGTATCTCCCACCTTCACTTCCTTTGCTACATTTAAAATGATTGAGTTTTTCTCACAAAACTCGGTTAGCAGGGCTATATCTCCACTACCCTCTTTTCCAAAACGGTAATTATACCCGCATGAAATATAGGCACAGTTATACGTTGTTTTTAAATACTCTAAAAAATCAAGAGCAGACATTTCCCTAACGCTTTGAAAATCTATATAATATATTTCCTTTATACCGCTATCTCTTAATTTTTTATCCTTTTGTTTTAGGGTTGTGAGGCACTTGATTTTTCTGTCAAAAAACGCCTTCGGGGGCTTTGAAAAGGTTACGGCAATGGGCTTAAAGCCACTGTTTGCAGTAGCTTCAATTACAGCAAGGTGACCTATGTGAACCCCATCAAATGTACCAAGCGCTATAGCGGTTTTATCCAATGCTCTCACTTCCGTTAATAATGCATTTTATAGCTATTTGCTTTTTTTCGATATCAGCAATGCCGATGCCGAGAAATTTATCCTTATACTTCACACGCAAAAGCTCATTATCGGTATTAAAGGAATAGTTTAAACGGTCAAAGCTTAACTGTCCGCCGTTTGCAAAACGGATCGCTTGTTTTTCGCTTACCCTTATTTCCCTTAAAAATTCCACTGCTTTTTCTTCGTTTATTAAATATTGCCTGATATTTTCCTGTGTTAAATCATCAAGATTTACGCATTGCTCGAGTAAAAAGCCCGAGGTTATATCCCTTTGCAGTGCTGACAGTGTAGCTCCACAGCCGAGCTTTTCCCCAATATCTCGGCAAAGCGAACGTATATATGTTCCCTTTGAGCAGGAAACCTGTACCGTTATTTCGTTGTTCAAAAATTCGCTTATTGGCTTAATAAAATTTATGGTTACCTCACGTTTTGGTATTTCAACCGACTTACCCTCACGTGCTAATTTATAAAGTGGTACGCCATCCTTTTTAATCGCCGAAAACATTGGCGGCGTTTGTATTATCTTGCCCGTAAAATCCGAAAAAGCCGCTAAAATTTCGCTCTCGGTTAAATTTACCGCACTTTCACAAATAACGTTACCCGTAATATCGGCGGTATCGGTTGTAGTGCCGAAACGAAATGTTGCGGTATACACCTTATCGGCTTCGAGCAAAAAGGAAGAGAGCGCCGTTGCTCTGCCCACAAAAATGGGCAAAACACCGGTTGCCATTGGGTCAAGCGTACCGGTGTGTCCTACTCTTTTTTCTCCTAAAAGCCATTTTATTTTTGCAACAACACCAAAGGATGTTTTGCCCTTTGGCTTATTTACCAGTAATAGCCCTTGTGTCATATTCCTCAAAAGCCCTTCCTATTGCAGAAACTATTTGTTCCTTTACCTCATCAAGCGTTCCTTTAAGCGTACAACCCGCCGCTGCTTTGTGTCCTCCGCCGCCGAGGGTTTTGCAAATTTCAGATGCATCAAGCGGAGGATATGTACGAAGGGACACTTTATACTCCTGCTTGTCCGACTGCTTTATGGAAACGCCGACAAGCACTCCCTCCACCGAGCGTGAAATCACCGCAACGCCCTCAAGGTCGCTTTGCTCGCAGCCCGATTTTTTCTGCATTTCACTCGTAACGGTAAGCAGTAAGCAACGGTCATCAAATAAAAATTGAGCCGTTTCAAGCACCATTTTTTCAAGCTCAATGCGATTCCTTGATTTAGTATCGAACATAATTCGGTTGATTTCAGCCGCATCTATACCGTATTTGTAAAGCTCAGCGGCAATCAAGTGGGTTTTTGGCGTTACGTTTGAATACTTAAAGCAACCCGTATCGGTAGAAATTCCCGTATACAGCGCCGATGCTATTAAGGGGGTAATTTCTATTTGCATTTTGGTTAGTATATCGTATATACACTCAGCCGTGGCGGACGCCTCGGAATCCAAATACAAATTTTTAGCATAACGTGTATTTGAAATGTGATGGTCGATATTAAGCTCTATTTTATCACTGTATTTTTCATACAGTGTCCCAAGCAGCTTTGCATCGGCAACATCTACCGCAATTATGGTTTTATAATCAAAGGACTTAAGCGCCGCTGCCTTTACGAAATAATCGTATTTGTGCGGAATTTCATCATTACAAACCACAAAAGCTTTCTTGCCCACACTAAGCAGTCCCAAAGCCAATGCATAGGCAGAGCCCAAGGTGTCGCCATCGGGAGAAATGTGGGTTAAAATAATATAATCATCGTGGGTTTTAAGATAGCCGCAAAGCTCTTTTAAGGTAAACTCTTTACAAGTCTTTTCCATAAATCAATCCTTCTCACCCTCGGGTGTAAATGAATTTATTATTTTAGAAATTTGTGTGCTCTTTTCAATAGAATTATCAGCTATAAATCTAAGCTCAGGCACCTTGCGCAGCGACATACGACTGCCAAGCTCACGGCGGACAAAGCCCGCCGCTTTCTTTAGTGCCTTAACCGATTCTACCGTTTTTTCATACCCTTCAATAGCGCTTACATAAACGGTAGCATAAGATAAATCGCCCGATACATCAACCTTTACAATGCTTAAAAGTCGGCTTACTCTGGGGTCTTTAACCTCCCGCAAAATGTCCGAGAGCATCATTTTGATGTCCGAGGTTATTCTACCTGCTTTATATCCTGCCATTAGTCTCTATATTCCTCCATAATAAAGGCCTCAAATACGTCGCCTTCCTTAATGTCGCCGAATTTTTCAAGTCCGATACCGCATTCATAGCCCTGAGCGACCTCCTTAACGTCATCCTTAAAGCGACGCAAGGAATCAATAGCATCCTCAGCGATAACTATACCGTCTCTAACCACACGGATGCTACACGCACGGGTTACCTTACCGTTTGTTACATAGGCACCTGCAATGGTACCAACACCCGAGATTTTATAGGTATCACGAACCTCAACCGTGCCGAGTATAACCTCACGGTACTTGGGTGCCAGCATGCCCTTCATAGCCGCTTCTATTTCCTCGATACAGTTGTAAATTACACGATATAGGCGAACATCAACGCCATCACGCTCAGCCGATGCCTTCGCAACCGCATCAGGACGTACATTAAAGCCAACGATAATGGCACCCGACGTGGTGGCAAGCATAACGTCAGACTCATTGATAGCGCCAACCGCACCGTGAATTACCTTAACACGCACTTCCTCGTTGGACAGCTTTTCAAGACTCTCTCGAACCGCCTCAACCGAGCCCTGAACATCGGCCTTAACAATAATGTTAAGCTCCTTAAGGTCGCCCTCGCTTAACTGGTCAAACAGGTTATCAAGTGTAACCTTTTGTTTAGCGTTAAAGAGCTCTTCCTTAATCTTTTGCTTACGCTGCTCAACAAGCTGACGAGCCAAGCGCTCATCCGATACAGCATCGAATGTGTCACCTGCCGATGGGGTCTCGGCAAGACCTGCAATTTCAACAGGAACAGAGGGACCTGCCTCCTTTACGTGCTGTCCCTTTTCGTTAGTCATAACACGTACACGGCCAACCGCAGTACCCGCAACTATGATATCACCCTCGTGGAGTGTACCCTTTTGAACAAGCAGCGTAGCAATGGGTCCACGACCCTTATCAAGACACGCTTCTATTACAACACCGTTTGCACGGCGGTCGGGATTGGCTTTAAGCTCCATCATTTCAGCAACCAACAATATGCTTTCAAGCAGATTATCAATACCCATTTTGGTTTTAGCCGAAACAGGAACGCAAATAACATCGCCGCCCCACTCTTCAGGTACCAATGAGTGCTCGGTGAGCTGCTGCTTGATAACATCGGGGTTGGCTGTGGGTTTATCCATTTTATTTATGGCAACAATAATTTGTACTCCTGCTGCCTTGGCGTGATTTATCGCCTCTACGGCTTGCGGCATAATACCGTCATCAGCCGCAACAACAAGCACGGCTATATCGGTAGCCATGGCACCACGCTGGCGCATTGCTGTAAATGCAGCGTGACCGGGGGTATCAAGGAAGGTAATATCCTGTCCCTTACAGTTAACCCTGTAAGCACCTATTGCCTGTGTGATTCCGCCGGCCTCGGTATCGGTAACGGCAGAATTACGAATAGCATCAAGAAGTGAAGTCTTACCGTGGTCAACGTGTCCCATAACAACAACTACGGGGCTTCTCGGCTTCAAGGATTCAGCAGTATCCTCGGTGTCGTCCATAATTTGCTCCTCAATGGTAACAACCACTGCACGCTCAATTTTTGCGCCCATTTCGGTTACAACAATTTCGGCAGTATCGTAATCAATTACCTGGTTAACCGTTGCCATCATACCAAGCTTCATAAGGTTTTTAATAACCTCAGCCGCAGTCTTTTTAAGTGCGGCGGCAAGCTCACCAACCGTAATCTCCTCGCCTACTGTTACGGTAATTGGTGTCTTTTTAATTTTTTCAAGCTGAAGTCTGCGCAGCTTATCTGCCTCGGTCTCACGCTTTGCGTTTTGAGGGCGCTTATAATCCTGTGACTTTTGCTTGATTTTTTGCTTTCTCGAATAGGTATCGTGCATCGAGTTTGCAGGTGCAATATTCTCGTACTTCTCGTTGTATTTATCCATATCAACATGCACAGTACGTGTATCGACATGGCGAAGCTGTGCAGGGCCACGATTGGGCGCTGCGCCGCCAACCTTTTGCTTTTTGGGCGGAGCTACTAAAATTTCTTCTACCTGCTTTTTTTCTTCCTTTGCAGGCTTCGGCTCTGATTTTGCTTCGGCCGACTTCTTTTCTGCAACCTTTTCGGTCGCCTTTTTAGCGGGTTTCGGCTCTGCCTTTTTCTCGGCTGCTTTTTTCTCGGCTTCGGCAGCCGCCTTTAGCTGCTCAAGAATTGCCATTTGCTCAGCAAGTTTCTTATCTTTTTCGGCCTGACGCTTTTGTGCGGCGGCCTCACGAGCTTTTTCTCCCGTTTTAAAATATTCATCAAAGCTTTTAACCTGATGCTTTATAGTCATTACCTCAAAAATAATGTCCAAATCTTTTTCGGTTAAAGCAGAGCTCGGCTTCTTTGCCTCGCCTGTTTTCTCCTCAATAATAGTAGCTATATCTTTTGCGGAAACATTAAAATCTTTGGCAATCTCACTTACCTTGTATTTTACCGTCATCGGCATTTCCTCCTTTAATGAGTTTCTTTGCAGTGGCTTTTTATTGCCTGTGCAAATCCAGTATCGTTAACCGAAAGCACACTGCACGTTCTGCCTATTGAGTGGCTTAGCTGTAAAGCGGTGCATCCGATTAACACAATGCTTTCTATGTTGTATTTATTTGCCTTAAAAATAACCTCTTTTTTGCTTTTTTCGGATGTATCACAAGCGATTATTACAAGCTCCGACACACCCTTTTTTAGCGCCTCCTCGGTGCTGCTCATCCCGTAGGAAAGCTTACCCGATTTTGAGGCAAAGCCCAAAAGTGCAAGTATTTTACTGTTCATCGGTTAAATCCTTTTTAAGAGTTTCATAAATTTCGGGTGAAATTTGGGTGGAAAAGGTGCGTTCAAGCCGCTTTGCCTTGCCCGCCTTTTCAAGACAGCTCTCGGACTTGCAAATATATGCACCACGTCCGTTTGCCTTGCCCGTTACATCCACCTTCACTTCATCCTCTGGCGTTTTAACTATACGCATAAGCTCTTTCTTTGGCTTCATTTCACCGCAGCCGATGCACATACGCATAGGTATTTTCTTCTTTTGCATTTTTTAGTCCTCTGTATCTTCACCGTAGAATCCGCTTTCGGGTCTGATATCAATTTTCCAGCCCGTAAGCTTGGCGGCGAGTCTTGCATTCTGTCCCTTGTTACCGATAGCGAGCGATAACTGAGCATCGGGCACCTTAACACGACACGCCTTGGGCTCCTCGCTCTCTATTTCAACCGATACAACCTTTGCCGGAGACAATGCCTCGCTAATAAATTCAACAGGATTTTCACTGTATTTTACAATGTCAATTTTTTCGCCACGTAATTCTTCAACTATAGTGTTTACACGTGCGCCCCTCTGACCTATACAAGCGCCTACAGGGTCGATTTCCTCATTAGCGCTGTAAACGGCAATCTTGGTGCGTGAGCCGGCTTGACGGGAAATTGCCTTAATTTCGATTGTACCATCGAAAATTTCGGGCACCTCGGTTTCAAAAAGGCGGCGAACAAGACCTGCGTGTGTACGGGAAATCATAATCTTGGGTCCCTTTTCGGTCTCCTTAACATCAACCACGTAAACTTTAATGTGGTCGCCCTCGTAAAGCTCCTCGCCCGGCACCTGCTCAAGCTTGGGCAATATTGTTTCGGTGCGACCGATGGTTACATTTGCGTTGCCTGTTTTGGGGTCAATTTGCTGAACAACTGCGGTTAACAGCTCCTTGTTATAATGCTGGAACTCGGCAAGAATCTGTCCACGCTCGGCCTCACGAATACCCTGACGGATAACGTGCTTTGCAGTTTGAGCTACGATTCTGCCAAACTGCTTGGTGTCGAGCTTGATATCAACAAAGCCGTTTTCAATCGCCTTTGAATCAATTTTAATTGCCTCATCTTTAAGAATTTGTGTGTTAGGGTTTTCAATTTCGCTGACAATTTCCTTACGGACAATAACGCTGAATATCATTTTTTCAGGGTCGATATTGCAAATAACATTGTCTCCCGTGCCGTAGTCCTTACGTAAAGCCACCACAATGGCATTTGCGATTTTCTCTGCAAGGTATTCCTGCGGAACACCCCTTTCCTCTTCCATAATCTTAAGTGCTGCAAAAAATTCCTTGTTGTTATCCTTTTTCATTTTCCGTTATACCTCCGTTAAGTCATTAAGTTTCACAGTTGAAAACTCTTTTTTTTCTAAATAAATTTGCTCTTGTTTCACGCAAAGCTTTATTCCGCCATCATAGTCTAACAGCGTTCCGATTATCTCCTTGGCACCGTCAAGTGCTTTGTAAAGCTTCACCTTGATGTCTTTACCCTTTGCCCATTCAAAATGCTCGGGACGGGTGATTTCACGCTCAAGCCCCGGAGAGCAAACCTCCAGATAGTATGATTTGTCTATCGGGTCGGCCTCGTCAATTACGGGGTCAATAGCGTGGGAAACAGCGGTGCAGTCATCAATATTTACGCCGCCTTCCTTGTCTATAAATACACGCAGGAAGTAAGATGCGCCCTCCTTAACAAAGCGAACATCCCAAAGCGACACATTTTGCGCCTCAACCGTATCCTTTATAAGTAATAAGATTTTGTCTGCTATACCTGCCAAAAAATCAGTCCTTTCCCAAACAAAAAGTAAAGAGCAGGTCGCCCTACTCTTCTTTCCTACATCTTATACTAACCGCATTATAACATATATAAATATAAATTGCAAGTACTTTTTAACAATCTACTAACCCCTAAATCCTATTCTTCCATAAGCTTGCCCAAAAATGATGATGCTACACCGATTAAATTTATATCGCTCTCGTCGGCTTTTTTTACCGTATCACTCGCAAAAAGCACAACGCTGCCCATAACATCCCCCGCCGATATAATGGGTGCGGCTGCCAGTATAGAACGCTCAGCTATTTTTAATTCCTCAAGCCCCTCGTTTACGCTTCTGCGCTCACGCATTATTATATCAAGCTCAGGCATAACCGCCGCACCGATAACCTCTTTTTTAGATATACCCGCACAGGCAATAAAACGGTCACAGTCGGTTATCGCAACCCCGAGCGCTGTGCCGCCCACCAAGGCATCACAATACTGCGCTGCAAAGGCACCCAGCTCACCAAGCGGTGAGTATTTTTTAAAAATAACCTCCCCACCCGCATCGGTGTATATCTCCAGCGGGTCTCCCTCTCTTATCCTCATTGTGCGACGGATTTCTTTGGGAATAACCACTCTCCCAAGGTCGTCTATACGTCTAACAATTCCTGTTGCCTTCATATATTTACTCCTTTTCTCTACTCTAAAATGTGCCAAAAACCCAGTGTTTATGCGGGTTTTCGGGATTTGTTAATTTACTCAAATTACATCTCACCTAAGCCAATTTTACCTCTTTTTTCGTTTGTCCCTGTTAGACATAAGAGGTTAGAGGACTTGGGTCGAGTTGTTGTTTTGTTCTTTGTTAGTATCACACTTTTTGTAGAAATTATGAGTAGAATTTCCAATTGTTTTTAAAATTTCAAATCGAGATACGAAAAGGGCGATGACGGATTTGTCATCGCCCTTATTAAACAACTATAAGTAATTTCGTGATAAAACATCCTCATTGAGTCCATGTGCTGACATCAATGGAATACTCAAGTGTTCCGGGGGTGTTTTCAGCCCCAAAAGCACGTAATAATTTTGTTTGTGCATAACCGAAGTAGCTTCTTGGCGCACGCCATTTGTCCGTCTTTTCAAGGACCGTTCGGTACACCGGCATCGCATTAGCCGTACCTTTTACCGAGTTCAAATCACTAAAAGAAAAGGTATAGGCATAATACATTGTATCACTTATCTTTTCCACACAATAGTACAGTTGATTTGTTTCATCAGAAACAAATTTTAGATTTCCTCCTGTAACCTTTTGGTTGGAAAAAATAATGCCATAATTATTCAAATAGCTTTCGAGTACATGCTTGTTATCATAATTTAAACCGTACCCCTTTTGGTTTTCGTTCAGGATAAGCTCAATCAAGGCCAAATGGTTTTCGCCAATTTCCGATTCTGTAGGAAGAATTTCATCCGGTTTCCACTCAAACTCTGACAGGGATACTTTTAAATTTTCTTGCGCGTTCGGTGTGGTTTCATAGGTATAATACCAAGTGGCGAAAACTCCGCCTACAGAGGCAAGAACAAACAAGCTGCATAGAAACGCCGTGTATCTCATTATACTTCTGCCCATTCGTGTTCCTCCTCTTTTGCATCTTCCTGCAACTGATTCGAAAAAGCAGAAATACGTTTTTCCGTTGCTTCTTTTATCTTCTTTTCCACAATCGGCGTCACTATCATAGAAAAGATTACCAACAATACACACAGCCAACCGGCAGGCGACTGCAAAAACAATATGAAACTACCGACAAACGGAATGCGATTACCTTCGTAAATTCCTTGCATCTGGCTGTATAGCACAGGGAATTTGTCCGGATTCTCTACGGCATCACCTTGAAGCAGAAAATGTCTTTCGCCCGGATGGTTTGAATTTGTTTCTTCAATGCCAACGATACGGTGAATCACATACATATCTTCCTGCTTGTACACCACAATGTCATATAGCTTCAGTTCATCCTCAGCAGGAAGGTGATTACAAACCACGACATCAAACATCTGAAACTGATCGTTAAGATCATTGTCGGCCAGATACGTGTTCTCCGGATGTTTCTTTGACATAGACTCGCTTTTGACCACCTTAATAGATGGAATACCGTTAGCAGGGCGGTCTTGCGTTGCACGAATATACACGGCAAAAGCGAATGTTGTTACAAAAACAGCACACAACAAAAGCGATACGATTCTGTTAATCCAGAGGAAAGCTCGGTTTTCTTTTCTCTTTTTATTCAGTTCTTTTTTGATTGCTTCATCTCTGTGTCCGTGCTGAATCA
>JAZRRG010000069.1:0-1253 GCA_045650565.1 Acutalibacteraceae bacterium
TTGGCGTTTTCAATGCGTTCCCTGGTTAAAGCATTAGTACCTGCCAAACCTGCCGCAGAAACGGCACAAATAACAGTTAAAATAATAGTCGTGATAATAACACTTTTAATATTTTTCATTTCTTTGCCTCCCATCCGAAAGGCTTAGGAGACGTAACCTTGTTAATATACGGAACAAACAAGTTCATCAAAAGAATAGCGTATGATACACCCTCGGGCAAATAACCGAAGTGACGAATTAAAAATGTAATCACACCTATACCAACGCCGTAAATGATATGCCCTTTCCAGTTTATAGGACTTGTAACATAGTCGGTTGCCATAAATACAGCACCGAACAAAAGGCCTCCCGAAAGTATCATGTATAAGGGGTCAAGCCCAAAAATCACCGACATTAAAGCAACCGTTCCCACCGTAACAAGCGGAATAACCGGACTTATAACACGGCGGATAACTAAATATAAAAAAGCCAAAACAATCAAAAACTTAAATGTTTCACCCAACGAACCGGGGATTCTGCCCATAAACAAATCGGTATAAGAATATCCGTCAGTAGTAAGCGGCGTAGCCATTGAAGTAGCGTCAGTAGCACCTGTCATAACCTCTGCGCCTTTAGGTAAAACCCAAGCCGTCATAGCACTTGGGAACGAAACTAACAACGCGATACGGGCAGTAATAGCCGGGTTGGCAAAATTGTGACCAATACCGCCAAACATCATTTTCACAACAACTATGGCAATTACGCTGCCGATAACCGCCATCCAAATCGGCAAATGAGGTGGTAAATTAAGTGCTAAAATAAGACCTGTAACCACTGCCGATAAGTCATAAATCGAATTTTTTCGCTTCATAACCTTACAGCAAACACACTCCGACACAACCGCCGCAATAACAGTCACCGCTGTAAGTAAAAACGAATACCAACCGTACGTAATACAAGCGGCAACCGTTAACGGTAAAAGCGAAATTATGACATCGAACATTATACCCTTAGAGGAGTCCTGGTGTCTTATATGCGGTGAGCTTGAAACAGTTAATCTATCCATTATGACTCCTCCTTACTTTAAATTTCTTAACTCTGGCTTTGCTAAACGCATTGTTTGCGTTAAATGACGTTTAGATGGGCAAACATACGAACAACATCCGCACTCGATACAGTAATCGGCATAAAGTTCTTTAACTCTTTTTGTATCGCCGATACGCAGTGACGACTCAATCTCCAACGGTTGCAATGCCATCGGGCAAGTGTTAGCA
>JAZRRG010000070.1:0-28995 GCA_045650565.1 Acutalibacteraceae bacterium
ACGAAATAAATATTATATTATTTAATATGTGCTTTAAAGCACTATAAATTTAATGCCGCTGTGGTGGAATAGGCAGACACAAGGGACTTAAAATCCCTCGGTAGCAATACCGTACCGGTTCAAGTCCGGTCAGCGGCACCAGAAAAAACTCTTGTTCGAAAGAACAAGAGTTTTTTTAGTTATATTCGCCTTTCGGCGAGTTATATTGCTTCGCAGTGATATTTGAACTTCGTTCAAGTGATATTCGCTTCGCGAGTTAAAGGGCGAATATAATATCACTTTTGCGATAGCAAAAATATCACTATGCCGTAAGGCATAATATCACTCTGTGCGTAGCACAGAATATCACTAAAATCTTGTGCTTTCCTCCGCTTTATGCTATAAATAAAAGCCACTATTCGCGGCTTATTTTTGTATATCAGGGTTACTTGTTCGCTCAAGTAAATAATCTATCGAGATATTAAAATAATCGGCTATTTTTATAAGCTCATTTATTCCCGGCTCACGCTCGCCTGTTTCATATCGACTTATGGTGTTTTGATTTGTATTTAAATCTAATGCCAATTTTAATTGAGAAATTCCTTTTGACTTTCTTATTTCTTTTAATCTCATTAAAATTCCCCCTTGACATTATTATCCCATACTGGTATAATATAAATATCCCGATTTGGTATATTTAAGGAGGAAGTATATTGAAAAAGTTTTTGATTTTATTTTTGGCACTGTTATTAACAATTGTATTTGTCGGTTGTAATAAATCCACTGAAACACCCAGCGAACTCACATCAAATAGTGAAACCTTATCACAACCACAAATTTCCAGTGCTGTTATTACCGATGCCCTTTTATCATTCAGGTATCCGGCTGGTGCGTTCTCCATACCACTTAAGAATTTGTTGCCTGAATGTTGTCCCGATTATAAAGCCACCTTTGCCACATACGAAGAATTGAAATCCCAAAAATTAACGGAAGAACAAATTCAAAAATATGAAACAAGTAATATTAAGGAATACTTGGGCAATTCTTATTTTGTAACCGTAACCGGATGCATTATGGAAAATCCTGATATTCCTTATCTCGTAACTGAAAATAAGGAGATTTTAACTCTTTTAATTATATTTGATAACAATGATGCTGTAGTAGGTCATATTATTATAAATAACTGTAGTCAATTAGATACCTGTGCAATACTCATTGCAACTAATTATTAATTGATTGCTTCTTATGCTCTTCTATGCTGAAAAAAAGAGCCGAGATTTCGGCTCTTTTCCGTTTTAATATTCTTCTGTAAAAAGATGCTTTTCGCCCTTATCAGCATCCCTATACCCTACAATTTGCGCCAAATTTACATTGTGCATACTGCGAAAAACATTATCATCCATTTCGGGATTGATTTTTCTGATTTCGGCAATAATTTTCTTGGTTTCTTTTCGCTTTGAAAGCGCCTCATTTTGCATGCCCGCCTCAGTGAATTTACAGGCACATTGTAAAAATTCAAGTCCATTATATTTTGCCCACGAAATAATATCTCGTTCCTTAACCTTATAAAGCGGGCGGATAAGCTCCATACCCTGAAAATTAGTGCTGTGCAGTTTAGGCAGCATTGTTTTAATCTCACTCGAATACATCATGCTCATAAGCAAGGTTTCAATAGAATCATCAAAATGATGACCGAGCGCAATTTTGTTACAGCCGAGCTTTTTAGCTTCGCTGTAAAGATAACCTCGGCGCATCCTTGCGCACAAATAACAGGGTGAGCCATCCACCTCGGTTACAACATCGAAAATATTACTCTCAAATATATGAATTGGTATATTCATAAGCTTTGCGTTATATTCTATCAATGCCCTGTTTTTAGGTTTGTAGCCGGGGTCCATAACTATAAATTCGAGCGAAAACGGCACCTCGCTATGTCTACACAATTCCTGCATACATTTTGCAAGTAAAACCGAATCTTTGCCGCCAGAAATACAAACGGCGATTTTGTCGTTCTCGTTTATAAGCTCATATTCCTTGACAGCGCCCACAAAATTATTCCATATACTTTTGCGATATTTTTTTATAATGCTTCTCTCAATTTCGATATGTTTTTCCATACTCCACCTAAATAAAAAGTCGTTGCATCTATAATTATAGGTGCAACGACTTATATTTTCAAGTGCTATTATTTAGCTACAACCTGTTTTTTGCCTGTAATAAGCTTAATAACAACAATGGTAAGCACCATACTTACAACACCTATTGCAAGACAAATTACTGCATTTTGAATAAACGGTGCGATAATAAAGTTCACAAACGATACTGCAGCAACAGTAATTACATACGGCAGCTGGGTTGCAACGTGGTTTAAGTGGTTACACTGTGCACCGGCAGACGACATAATTGTCGTATCGGAAATAGGTGAGCAATGGTCTCCGCAAACTGCACCTGCAAGACAAGCAGAAATACCGATAATCATAAGGGTATGGTTGTCAGGGAATATAGCGGTAACGATGGGGATAAGTATACCGAATGTGCCCCAAGAGGTTCCTGTTGAGAAGGAAAGTATGCAAGCTACAATGAATATAATTGCAGGAAGGAACTTATCAAGACCTGCCGCTGCATTTTCCATAAGCTGTGCTACAAAAACCTTTGCGCCGAGTGCCGTTGTCATATTCTTAAGTGCGGTTGCCATTGTAAGAATAATTATAGCAGGAACCATCGCCTTAAAACCGGCAGGAATGCAAGACATAGCCGATTTAAAGTTAACAACACGGCGGAGTATAAAGTAAATAATTGCAATAATTACCGCTACAAAAGCGCCCCACGGCAAGCCAACGGTTGAATCAGTGTTAGAGAAAGCATCAATAAAGTTCATACCGGCAAATGTATTTCCGTTACCGTTATAAACGAGTGCTGCAATACACACGCCAATAAGAACAATTACGGGTAAAACAAGGTCGATAATCTTGCCCTTGGGATTTTCCTCAATTACTTCTTCTTTTTCAATATTTCCCTTACCGCTTGTGAATAAATCACACTTTTCGGCATTTGCCTCGTGAAGCTTCATCGGACCGTAATCAAACTTCATAAGAGTAATGGTGATAATAAATACAAAGGTTAACAATGAATAAAAGTTGTAAGGAATTGCCTCAATGAACAGTTTAAGACCCTCACCCTCGGGTGCATAGCCCGAAACGGCAGCCGCCCAAGATGAAATAGGAGCTATCATACAAACAGGAGCCGCAGTAGCATCAATTAAGAATGCTAATTTTGCACGGGAAATACGGTTTGCATCGGTTACGGGACGCATAACTGCACCTACGGTTAAGCAGTTGAAATAGTCATCAATAAAGATAAGCACGCCGAGTATAAATGTAGCGATTGCGGCGCCTACCTTTGTGTGAATGTGCTTCTCTGCCCAACGGCCAAATGCCGCCGAACCGCCCGATTTGTTAAGCAACGCCACAAGAACACCAAGCAGTACAAGAAATATAAATATACCCGCAGTGCCCGAAACGGCATCAATAAATCCTGTGTTTGTAACTGTATCAAGTGTTTTTGTAACGCTAAAGTTGGCCGAGAATAAACCGCCCACCAAAATACCTATAAAAAGCGAAGAATAAACCTCTTTAGTTATAAGTGCCAAAACAATCGCAATGATGGGAGGTACAAGCGCCCAAAACGATGCAAATAAAGGAATTTCACTTCTTACGGTATCGAGCGCTATTGCCGAATTTTCGGCAAAATTTTCATCCGCATTGCTGTTATCTGTGTACGAATCAAGATACTCTACCGCCGTATCATAGTCGGTATATGCTACCGCATCGGTAGCAGAAGCAGAAAATGCGAACATTGTTAGTGACAGCACAAGTACGAATACCACTGTCAAGATTTTCATGGTCTTTGTCATCAAAGTCCCCACCTTTCGACAAAATGTTACCATAAATAATATGTAAAGTCAATAATATTTTAGGTTGTTATTGTTTCAACTTTATATTATAATATTATTAAAACAAATCACTTGGAGAGCAAATATGAAAAAACTAATAAGCGGCATATCGCTGCGCAATCTGCTTATGCTTACTGTCGCAGGCATAATAAACGCCATCGGCGTCACATTCTTTTTAGCACCCGTAAAAATATACGATAGCGGTATTTCGGGTACATCAATTTTATTCTCGCAATTAACACCCGAATTTTTTACATTATCGTTTTTCCTTCTGATTCTTAACATTCCGCTGTTTTTATATGGGCTAAAGCGCCAAGGCGGTCTTTTTACCTTTTACGCTATATATTCGGTAGTTATCTACTCAATAACCGCATTTTTGATAACCGATATTTTACCAATAGATGTTAGCTTTGCATCCCCCTTAGCAAAGGAAGATTTGTTGCTGTGCGCCCTTTTCGGCGGTGTGATTTCGGGTATCGGTAGCGGTACCGCCATACGCTTTGGCGGTGCAATGGATGGCATTGAGGTTATGGCGGTTATTTTTGCAAAGAAAATAGGTATATCGGTTGGAACCTTTGTGATGGCATACAATATGCTTTTGTATGTATCGGCGGGCATTATTTTAGGGGACTGGATTTTACCGCTTTATTCAATAGTGGCATATGCCGCTTCTCTTAAAACGGTGGACTTTATTGTAGACGGTATCGACCACGCTAAATGCGCTATAATCATCACTGAAAATCCCGATGAAATTTGTGATGAGCTATCAAAAACATTTGAATCGGGCTCTACCAAAATTAAAGCTGTGGGCGGTTATTCAAACTGTGAGAAAACAATGGTGTATTTTATAGTTAACCGTTTCCAAGTAGTGCGTTTAAAGGAGCTTGTCCACAGTATTGACCAAAACGCTTACATTACTATCAGCGAGGTTACCGATGTTTTCTCGGTTAACCGCAATAAATAGGTTGAATTTTGTCGTTTTTTGTAGTATTATTTATGTATATTTTTTTGGGGAAATGAGGAAAATCTATGGCATTTAGAGCAGACGGTAAAAGGGTAAAAAATGCGGACCCGATGTATACCGTAGCACCATTTATTATGGATAAGCGTTACGACTCGATGAATATGATAGAACTGAATATTCCAACCGAGCCGATACAAAAATACATAAATGCGAAGCGCAAGGAGGGTGTTACCATTAGCCATATGGCAGTAATCCTTGCCGCCTACATCAGAACAATGGGTGAATTTCCGTCACTCAACCGATTTATTGTGAACAAGCGTATTTATGCACGTAACGAAATCGCCGTTGGTATGGTTGTTCTGCAGCAGGGCAAAATGGATAACGGAACAATGTCCAAAATGTATTTTGATTATGAAAACACCATTTTTGATGTTAACAATATAATAAATGACTATGTTAATGAAAACCGCCACAACGGACAAAATAATTCCACCGAGAAGCTTATTAAGTTTTTATTGAGCATCCCGGGTGTTTTACCCGTAGGCGTGGCGCTTTTCAAATTTTTAGACCGCCACGGCTGGTTGCCCAAAGCAATTATTGATGCAAGTCCCTTCCATACAAGTATGGTTATTTCAAATTTAGCATCTATCCGCACGAATCACATTTTCCACCACGTTTATGAGTTTGGTACAACAGGTATCCTAATCACAATGGGTAACTCTCGTGAAATCCCAAAACGTGTAGGCGGTGAAATTATACACGAAAAATGTATTCCGCTGGGTATTGTTATGGATGAGCGTATATGCTCGGGCAGTTACTATGCCTTGGCGTTTAGGCGTATGAAAAAGTATTTAAGCAACCCCGAATTACTTGAAGGTCCACCCGAGGTTTTGAATATTGAAGTTCCACAAAAAAGAAAAAGTAAATATGCTAAAAACTAAGAAAAAGCAGTTGGAAAAGAGGCACACTCCTAAGGGAAGTGTGCCTCAGTTATATTCGCCAAAGGCGAGTTCTAGTGCTACGCAGTTATATTTGGGCTTTGCCCAAGTTATATTCGCTTCGCGAGTTTTTAGGGCGAATATAATAGAACTAAAGCCAAAGGTTTTAATATCACTTTGCCGCATGGCAAAATATCACTGTGAGACCTGTCTCACAATATCACTAATAGTTTTTATCTTTGAGATAGATAGTATTTCAAACAACACAGGAGAACCGTCCCCTTGTGTCCTTCTTGTGTCCTTCTTCATTATCAACAACATGTGATAAAAACGCCAAAATCGAGGTGTCTTATATTGACAAAAAATACTAACTACTATATAATTATTTTGTATGTAATTATATTTATATAAGGGATGTATTTATAATGGAATGGATGTCACTAAATACTTTAAGAGAAAAATACCTTTCGTTTTTTGAATCGAAGGGGCATTTGCGCTTGGGCTCATTTTCACTTGTACCCCAAGGCGATAAATCTCTCTTGCTTATAAACTCCGGTATGGCACCGATGAAAAAATATTTCACTGGTGAAGTTACTCCCCCGTCTAAGCGTGTTACCACCTGCCAAAAATGTATCCGTACGCCCGACCTTGAGCGTGTAGGTCATACAGCAAGGCACGGCACATATTTTGAAATGCTCGGTAACTTCTCCTTTGGTGACTATTTTAAAGAGGAAGCAATTACTTGGGCTTGGGAATTTTTAACCGAAACGCTTGAAATCCCTGCCGAGCTGCTTTGGCCCTCAATTTACGAGAAGGATGATGAGGCGTATGATATTTGGAAGGACAAAATCGGTGTAAACCCCGAACACATTGTCCGCCTTGGCAAAGCCGACAACTTCTGGGAGCATGGCACGGGACCTTGCGGACCTTGCAGTGAAATTTACTTTGACCGTGGTGAAAAATACGGTTGCGGCTCGCCTGACTGCAAACTGGGTTGCGACTGCGATAGATATATGGAAATTTGGAACAATGTTTTCACCCAATTTAATAATATGGGGGACGGCACCTACACCGAGCTTGAGCACAAGAACATTGATACCGGTATGGGTCTTGAGCGCCTTGCCTGTGTTATGCAGGGTGTTGACAATATGTTCGAGGTCGACACCATCCGCAATATTATTAACAAGGTATCGGAAATTTCGGGCAAGAAGTATGGTGATGACAGCACCACCGATATTTCCATTCGTGCAATTACCGACCATGCACGTGCCGCTACATTTATGATAAGCGATGGCGTTATACCGTCCAACGAAGGCAGGGGCTACGTGCTGCGCCGAATTATCCGCCGAGCTGTCAGACACGGAAAGCTTATCGGAATAAACCGCCCCTTCTTTATGGAGCTTTGTGATACGGTTATAAACGAAAATAAATCGGGTTACCCCGAGCTCATAGAGAAAAAGGAGCTCATTACAAAGGTTATTACAAACGAGGAAAGCGCATTTAACAGGACCATTGACCAGGGTCTTAGTATGCTCGAAAGCTTAACCAAAAACGGCTCCTCCCTTTCGGGTGCGGATGCCTTTAAGCTTTATGATACCTACGGCTTCCCCATTGATTTAACTAAGGATATTTTAGCCGAGAAAAATATGACGCTTGATGAGGATGAATTTAAAGCTCTTATGGACGAGCAACGTCAAAAGGCACGTAATGCTCGTAAATCAGCCGATGGTGAGAGCTGGAAGAGTGACGGCATTGCCTTTGATAACATCCCCGCCACATTATTTGTTGGCTATACTGAAAATTCGGCTAAAGCCACTGTTTTGGATATTGTAGCAAACGGTGAGCACGTTGCCTGTGTATCAAAGGATGAAAATGCGGTTATAGTGCTTGACACTACACCCTTCTACGCCGAATCGGGCGGTCAAATTGGTGATACAGGTATTATTTCAGGCGATACTTTTAAAGCCGAGGTGGTTGACACCAAAAAGACTGCCGATGGCATTTTCACCCACTTTGTAAAAATAGTTGAAGGCACTGTATGTGTGAATGATAAAGCGGCGGCTGAAATTGATACGGTACGCCGTGCGGCTATTCGCCGCAATCACACTTCGGCTCACCTTTTACAAGCCGCACTGCGCGAGGTGCTCGGCACACACGTTGAGCAGGCAGGTAGTATGGTAAGCGATACTGTAGTGCGCTTTGACTTTACTCATTTCTCCGCCCTTAATGATACCGAGATTCAAAAGGTTGAAAATATAGTTAACTCCAATATTTTTGATGCAATAGAGGTTGAAAACCGTGAAATGCCGATTGAAGAAGCCAAAAAGCTCGGCGCTATGGCACTGTTCGGCGAAAAATATGGGGAAACTGTAAGAATAGTTAAGGCGGCAGATAAATCTATTGAGTTTTGCGGCGGTACACACGTAAACAACACAGGTAAAATAGGTATGTTCAAAATCGTTTCTGAATCGAGTGTTGCGGCGGGCGTACGCCGTATTGAAGCGGTTACGGGATTTAATGTATTAGCGCTTATAAACGATAAGCAAGCGTTACTTAACTCAACCGCTGCCGCATTTAAAATCGGTAATACGGGTGAGGTAGCTACAAAAGCCAATCAGCTAATGACCGAGCTTAAAAACAAGGATAAAATCATTGAGCAGTTAGAGGCAAAGCTCGCCTTCGGCAAGCTTGATGAAATTCTTAAGAATAAGTCCGTTTTCGGCAATGTCGAGGTTATCACAGCTGTGCTCGAAAATTCGGGTGCTGATGAGATTCGCTCAATTTGTGAAAAGGTTAAGGGAGAAAACGATAATGCAGTTATCGTTTTAGCCGCCAAAACAGCCGACAAGCTCACCTTTTGCGCAGCGGCGGGTAAAACGGCTGTAGCAAACGGCATTAAAGCGGGTGAAGTTGTAAGCTTTGTTGCAAAGAAAACCGGCGGTAACGGTGGCGGCAGACCCGACATCGCTATGGCAGGCGGTAAGGATGCTTCTAAATTAGAGGCGGTGCTTTCATCCGTTTGTGACCTTATAAAAGAAAAAATAGGGGGCTAAATTATGGCTGACTGTTTGTTTTGTAAAATAGTGGCGGGTGAAATTCCGTCAACTAAAATATATGAAGATGATTTTGTTTATGCCTTCGCTGATATTGACCCACAAGCGCCCTTCCACGCTATTGTGATACCAAAGCAGCACATTACATCTGCAGCCGAGGTTAACGAAGAAAACAGTTATTTGATGGCGGCAATTTTTGAGGCGATAGCAAAAATTGCAAAGCAGGAAAATCTTGATAACGGTTTCAGAGTGGTTAACAACTGCGGAAATGACGGCGGACAAACTGTCCACCATATACATTTTCATTTATTAGCACGTAGAAATCTTGCTTGGCCACCAGGTTGATTAAGGAGTGTTACTTATGAATAAGACCTATAAAATGAAGATTGCAGGTCTCGATAGAGAGCTTGAAATGTTCCCCGTAAGCGATACGCTTGATATTGCGGCATTTATTCTCTTCGGAGATACCGAAATCACCGTTGCTGCAGCAACCGAACTGCTTAAAAAGGTGCCCGAATTTGATATAATCTTAACTCCCGAAGCCAAAAGCATACCGTTAGCGTATGAAATGGCTCGTCAGTCGGGAAAACCCTACATAGTAGCACGCAAAGGTGTGAAGGTCTATATGGGTAACCCCTTACACGTTAGCGTGCGCTCGATTACCACAAATAAGGTGCAGGATTTATATTTGGGTGTGGGCGATGTGGCAAAAATCAAGAATAAGCGTATTCTCATAGTTGATGATGTTATAAGCACGGGTGAATCGCTTGTAGCTGTTAGAAAATTAGTAAGTGAAGCGGGCGGAAAGGAAGTGGCTGCCTGTGCGGTTTTAGCCGAGGGCGATGCACAAATGCGACACGATATAATCTTTTTAGAGCCGTTGCCTTTATTCTTTAAATAACATAAAAAAGGTACTCGTTTTTTGAGTACCTTTAACTTTGTCAAAATGAAAAGACCTATTGTACTTACTGCTCTTCTTTGTGCCATAGTTTGCCTTACTTTGATAAATATAAATTTTCGAATTTCTATACTTATTGCCGCTATATTTTTAATGGCTACAATAATATGCATTTTTTATAAGAGTTTACACGAATTTATCGTTATTGCAATGCTTTTGCTTACCTTGTGCTTAAGCTTTTACAGTACATATTCAAACCATATTGTGCCCGCAAAGAACATATCCAAGCACAAAGCCAACATAACGGGTATTGTAACCGATTATTCCTACAGGTATGAGGATGTTATACTCTATTATGTTAAGGTGACCGATAGTGATTTATCGGAAATTATCGGCACCACCGTTATGCTTTATGATAACACTACGAGTGCGGGCGTGGGGCTTACCATAAACGCTGATACGACTGTATCCTTCATTAACGACGGCAAAAGCTTTTACTCAAACAACATATATTTTAAGGGTCATATAAATAAGCTGCACAGCTCTCGTGACATACCGTGTTTAGACAGTTCCCTCGGTAAATTTCGTGGTAAGCTGCGGAATATTATTTTCAGTAATTTGCCGTACGATATTGCAACCACCATAAACGGACTAACCATAGGGGAACGTAGCTATGAGGAGGACAGCTTTTATGCCGCCGTTAAAAATTGCGGTGTTACGCACGTTATGGTGGTTTCGGGTATGCATATGGTGATAGTTTGCGGAAGCGTTTATAAGCTTCTGAAATTTCTAAAACTGCCGCCCCGAATAGCATCGGTTATAACCTTTGGTGTAACCATAATGTTCATGGCGCTTTGTGGCTTTACACCATCTGTTTTAAGGGCGGGTATTATGTATATTATAATGCTTTTGGGTGTTTTCCTTTACCGTGCACCCGATGCGCTCAATTCCCTATCAATTTCCTTTGTACTTATGTTGATTTGCAATCCGTTTTTACTCACCAATGTGGGCTTTTTATTATCAATTCTATCAACTGCAGGAATTATAATTATAAATCCGCTACTATTAAAACTCATAAAGACAGAAAAATGGAAGGCAAAAACACTGCGTGTAATAGCCGAGCTGGCTACCGTTACTATATCAGCACAAATCGCTACACTGCCGATTTGCCTATGCTACTTCGGTTGGATATCGCCTTGGGCAATTCTTGTTAATATACTGATTTCCCATGCCGTAACCATAGCTGTGATATCGGCTTTTATCGGTATACTTTTATATGCGATGCCGTTTATAAGCCCTATATCTATACTACCCTTTAAGCTTTGCAGTTTTGTAACGGCGTATTTTAATAATGTAATAGAATTCTTTGGAAATATATAAAATCACCCCGAAATGCAACGCATATCGGGGTGATTTTTAAGTTAATTAATATTTTTTACGTGCAGTGTATGTTGTGTGGAGGTCGTGGTGTGCCTTATGGCCGCCAAAACCGTCATACCATTCACTGTAGAGAGTTTTAATAACGGGTGACTCGTGTGACATACGTAAAGCACTTGCTTTATCTTGGTCGTAAAGTGCTTTCGCACGAACTGCTTTAAGGTCAACCGTATCACGAACATACTGCGGCTGGATGGGCTGACCGCCGCCGTTTACACAGCCACCGGGGCATCCCATAATCTCGATAAAGCCCCAACCGTCAGGGTTGCCGTTTTTGAGCTTATCCATAACAACCTTAGCAGCTGCCGCACCAGAAGCTACTGCAACCTTTAAGTCGGTGCCGCCAACATTAACTGTAGCAGTTTTAAGACCCATAGTGCCACGAACTGCCTCGAGCTCGATAGCTTCGGTAGCACCGTTAAGCCAAGCATTTGCAGTACGAACTGCCGCTTCCATAACGCCACCTGTTGCACCGAATATAATTGCGGCGCCTGTATCCTCGCCTAGAGGAGAATCAAACTCTTCATCGGGAAGTGCGGTAAACTTAATACCTGCTCTATCAATCATACGAGCAAGCTCACGGGTTGTAAGAGCGATGTCAACATCAGGCACGCCTGCTGCTGACTGGTCCTCTCTGCCGATTTCAAACTTCTTAGCAGTACAAGGCATAATTGATACAACAATAATGTCCTTCGGGTCAATTCCCATTTTGTTAGCATAGTAGGTTTTAATTACGGCACCTGCCATCTGCTGAGGTGACTTACAGCTTGAGAGATGAGCGAGCATATCGGGGTAGTAAAGCTCACAGAATTTAACCCAACCTGGTGAGCAGGATGTAATCATCGGTAAAGTGCCACCGTTTTTAATGCGCTCAACAAGCTCGTTTGCTTCTTCAACTATAGTAAGGTCGGCAGCAAAGTCGGTATCGAACACCTTTGCGAAGCCAAGACGATGAAGAGCCGCAACCATTTTACCCTCAACATTTGTGCCTATTGGCATATCAAAGCATTCTCCAAGTGTTGCACGAATAGACGGTGCTGTTTGAACCACTACATGCTTTGAGGTATCAGCCAAAGCTGCCCATACTTTATCGGTATCATCCTTTTCGGTAAGTGCGCCTGTCGGGCAAACCGCAGTACACTGACCGCAAGAGATACAAGGAACCTTATCAAGAGTTAGGTTAAAGGGTGAGCCGATGTTGGTATCAATACCACGGTCGTTAGCACCGATAACACCTACATACTGTTCCTGACACGCCGCAACACAACGACGGCAAAGAATACACTTGTTGTTATCACGAACAAGGTGCGGGGTTGTATCATCAATCTCGTAGGTCGGTCTATAGCCGCCAAAGGTGTCTTCCTCTACGCCATATTCACGGCAAAGCTTTTGCAATTCACAATTTGTAGAACGAACACAGGACAAGCACTTTTTCTCATGGGTAGAGAGTATGAGTTCAAGTGTAGTCTTGCGGGCTTTTTGAATTTTTGCGGTGTTGGTTTGGATTTCCATGCCCTCAGCTACGGGGTATACACAAGCGGTAACAAGGCCACGTGCGCCCGTTGCCTCAACAACACAAATACGGCAAGCACCGATTTCGTTTTTCTCTTTCATAAAGCACAGCGTCGGAATTTCAACACCTGCTTTACGTGCGGCCTCCAAAATTGTGGAGCCCTGGGGTACGCTAACGGCAATGCCGTTTACTTTTACATTTATCATTTCCATAATACTTGTCGGCTCCTTTCTTACTGTTTACTGATTGCTTTAAACTTACAGTTAGCAATACAAGCACCGCACTTAACGCACTTAGCGGTATCAATTGTGAGTGACGGTAATTTATGACCGGGTGCTACATAATCGGTCTTAACAATAGCATTTGTAGGACAGTTTCTTGCACACAAACCGCAACCGATACATTTATCCTTATCGATTACGAATGTGAGAAGACCCTTACAAACACCTGCCGGACACTTCTTATCAACAACGTGAGCAATATACTCATCTCTGAAGAAGTTGAGTGTAGCAAGTACAGGGTTAGGTGCTGTCTGACCGAGACCGCAAAGTGAGTTCGCCTTTATGTATGCACAAAGCTCTTCGAGGGCATCGATGTCCTCGAGTGTGCCCTTACCCTCGGTAATCTTATCGAGCATTTCGAGAAGTCGTTTTGTACCTACACGGCAGGGTGTGCACTTACCGCAGGACTCATCAACCGTAAACTCAAGGAAGAATTTAGCCATATCAACCATACAGGTATCTTCATCCATTACGATAAGACCACCTGAGCCCATCATACAACCGATGGCTGTTAGGTTATCGTAGTCAACCTCAGTATCAATTAAAGAAGCCGGAATACATCCGCCCGAGGGACCGCCTGTTTGAGCCGCCTTGAACTTTTTACCATTCGGAATACCGCCGCCGATTTCTTCAATAATATGGCGGAGTGTAGTACCCATCGGAATTTCTACAAGACCTGTGTTCTTAATTTTACCGCCGAGTGCAAATACCTTTGTACCCTTTGATTTTTCAGTACCCATTGAGGCAAACCAATCAGCACCACGAAGGATAATTTGAGGTACATTTGCAAAGGTTTCAACGTTATTTTCAACTGTGGGCTTGCCGAAAAGACCTTTAACTGCCGGATAAGGCGGACGGGGTCTCGGCTCACCACGGTTACCTTCAATTGAAGTCATAAGTGCGGTTTCCTCACCGCAAACGAAGGCACCTGCACCGAGGCGAATGCCAAGGTCAAAGTCAAAGCCCGAGCCAAAAATGTCTTTACCGAGAAGTCCGTACTCTCTCGCCTGGTCAATCGCAATAGCAAGACGTGCAACTGCGATAGGATACTCAGCACGAACATATACGTAACCCTGTGTAGCACCAATTGCATACCCTGCAATTGCCATGGCTTCGATAAGACAGTGCGGGTCACCCTCAAGCACCGAACGGTCCATAAATGCACCGGGGTCGCCTTCGTCGGCATTACATACTACATATTTTTGGTCGGCAGCATTAGCTGCGGTTAATGACCACTTGCGACCTGTTGGGAAGCCACCGCCTCCACGACCTCTAAGACCCGAATCGCTGATGCATTTGATAACATCCTCAGGTGACATTTCGGTAAGAACCTTACCGAGTGCCTGATAACCATCCATTGCGATATATTCATCAATCTTTTCAGGGTCGATAACACCGCAGTTACGAAGAGCTACACGGGTCTGCGAACGGTAGAACGCTGTATCATTAAGCGCTACATTCTCTTGCACCTGTGCATTTTCATCTTCTTTATATTCAAGGCGAGTAACAACACGTCCCTTTAAAAGATGCTCTTCAACAATCTCTGCAACGTCGGACGGCTCTACACGGCTATAAAATGTACCATCGGGATGAACAATAACAACAGGTCCCATTGCGCAAAGACCAAAGCAACCTGTCTGAACGATTTTAATTTCATCGGTAAGACCCTGTTTTGCTAAGTTCTCCTCAAAAGCGGCCTGAATGCTTTTACTGCCCGAAGAGGTACAACCGGTACCGCCACAAATCAATACATGTGCACGAATCATTTAAAATACCTCCACTTTTATCTACTTGGCGCCGTATGTATATTCAACAACAACTTTGCCATTTTTTATATGCTTTTCGATAACCTCTGCTGCCTTTTGGGCGTTCATTTGAACATAGGTTACCTTTTCCTTGCCTGCCTCGAACACCTCAACAACCGGCTCGTATTGGCAAATACCGATACAACCTGTTTGGGTAACCGAAACCTGACCGGCAAGACCTGCATTGTTAACACCCTCAACAAAAGCGTTAAGCACAGGACGTGCACCTGCTGCAATACCACAGGTTGCCATACCTACAACTATACGCTTTTCGCCAAAGCCCTCACGAAGAACAACCTTATCCTTCATTTTGTCTTTGATTGCTTGAAGCTCAGCCAATGTTTTCATAAATCTCTACCCTTTCCTTAATAAATTCTATCAAAGATTGATGTACTGTTCCTTTAAGAACTCGTCAATCCATTTAATAACCTCGTATTCTGATAACGGAACCTCGCCGCCCAGCACCTGTCTGATACTACGTGTATCAAGCTCGGCAGTTTTGCCGTTTTTTGTGTGCCTAAACAAAAAGTCGGTATCAGGGTGCCCCTGAATCAGCGTTGTTACGGTGGCGACTATGTCACCAAGCGGTGTAAAATCTATATGCCTTTTGTTGTAAACCGCCGTAACCGTAGTACCATGCTCCAAGGGATATTCTTCCTTACTTTTTGACTCTATTTTAAAACTACCGCCCGTTTGCTCGGCCGAAAGCTTATAAAACGGAATTCCAAGACCTACCTTACGGGTTGTTCTTGTTGTGTAGAACGGGTCGGTAACCCGCTTTACAGTTTCATCACTCATACCGCAACCGTTATCGGTAATAATGACTGTCAAATTATCCTCGGTTTCCTCTAAAACAATGCTTGTCAGCGTTGCACCCGCCTTTACCGAGTTTTCGGTGATATCAAGAATATTAAGCGATAATTCCTTCATCCTCGTAACTCCTTAAAAAGAGATGCACGTACCTTTGCACTGCTGTACGGCTCATCATCAAGAACAAAATAATTTTCCTTGTCCCTTACATTACCGAGATAATGTGCATCGGAATCAATTATTATCTTTTTGTTTTGCAGTCCGTACTTTTCTATAATTTCGGGTATCCTCCCTGCATTTGCAACCTCAAAGCAGTGAAATTCGGGAGTTTTAGGTATGTCACCTAAAATTCCTATTAAGCTGTTTGCCTCTCGGTCTATGTGTGCGGGGAAACACACTCCTCCGTACTTTTCGACAAGCGTCGGCACTTCATCAAGGGTTACGGTGGTGGCATTTGACAGCAAATGCTCCTCCTGTCCGATAACCTCATCATTTTCGCCCATAATTAACTGCTCGCCGAAAATATCGGCACGATTTTTGATTTTTATACGGCGTGAGTCAATCTCCTCGCTAAACTGCATTGCCTTATTAAGCTCTTCAAAAAGGCAAACAACGTGAATTTCCTCAGCCGTTGTAAGCTCCATTCCCGCCACCGCTATAATTCCGTACTGCCGAGCCGCCGCAAAAAACGCAGGACAGTTTTTACAGGTATTATGGTCGGTTAGCGCTAAAATGTTTATTCCCGAGAGTGCCGCCATACCCACCAAATTATACGGGGTATTATCATTGTCGGCACAGGGGGACAAACAAGAATGGGTATGTAAATCGTAATAATAACGGTTCATAATACTTATTCACATTTGCTCAACATAACCGCCACCTCGTATGCGGTGAGGGTTGTTGAAAAAATATTTATATTGTTTTGTTTGGCGGTTTCGATAATCGAATCCTCCAGTGTTACGCCTTCGGCTAAAATAACACACGAAACATCGGCAAGGGATGCCACAGCCACCGTATTGCTGTTGGACATTATGGTTATCCACGCATTATTTTCCTTTGCCCTACCCATAACCCACGAAAGCAGGTCGCCCATATAAACACCGTTTATATCTCTATCGGGCTCGGGCATACACAGTACGGTCAGAGAATTATTCTTTGATAGTTCACTTACTGTCATGCGAAACCACCTCACCGTTTGTTTTTAAAAACTCTTTAAACGCATCCTTATATTTAAGTATACAGTCTTGTGGGGCTGCCGTACCCTTTACAACATCCTCGGCAAATGCCCTACAGGTAGGTGCGCCACAGGCGCCACAGTCGTATCCGGGCAGGGTCGCTCGAAGCTTTTGTATGTCGGCCATCATCCGCATAGATTTTGCCATATTATCCGAAAGGCGTGATATTGGTCTGTAGGTTGAAAAGCCCTCAAAGAAGAAATGCTCGGGTATATATTTTGCCTCATCCTCGCTAAGCGAGTTCTCAGCCACCGGCAAGTACCTTCTAAGTCCCCTTAATTTTGCCTTGGCAATATAGGGGTTTTGCATTGTAAGCACACCGCCTACGCAGCCGCCCGTACAAGCGCCGAGCTCTACAAATTCAACGTGCGGTATGTTGCCATTCTCGATTTCATCAAGAACCTTGTTGACATCCTCAATACCGTCAGCCGCCAAAAAGCCATCATTGAAAATGGCAGTCGCCTCTCCGCCTGATGCCGCCCAACCGATACCAATTCTACCCGTATGTGCATTCACAGTGGGTGTTTTGCCACGGTTCATAGCGTTTATAAGCAGAAAATAAATATCGGATATTGAAACCACCACATCAACCTTGCTTTTATAGCTTGAAAGACCGTTTTTAACATAACTCATCTTGGCAGGGCAAGGAGATATAAAGCATACGCCGATTTCTTCGCTTTTTAATTCGGGATGCTCCTTTTCTACCTCTTTACGAGCCAAATATGCCGCAATTTCCATTGGCGGCAGCATTTGAATTACGTTATCCTTAAGGGATGGAAATCTTAATTCAATAAGCCGTACAACCGCAGGACACGCCGAGCTGATAGCCGGTTTTTGTATGCCCTCGGTTTTTAAATAGTTTCTTGTATAGGCCGATACAAGCTCTGCCGCACGTGCCACCTCATACACCTTATCAAATCCAATATCAAGAAGACCTTGCAGTACATAGTCAATCTCTTCAAGATTATCAAACTGTGCATATAACGACGGTGCGGGTAACGCCACCTTGTATTTAAACCTATTCATATCAGCAATACTGTCAAGCACTGCTTTTTTTGCCTTGTGGGGACAAACACGAATGCATTCGCCGCAATCAATACATCTATCGGAATTTATAACGGCACGGCCATCCCGAATCCTTATTGCCTCGGTAGGACAGTGCTTAAGACAGGTTGTGCAACCCGTGCATTTATCTGCATCTAACGAAACCGAGTGTTTATAATTTTCCATATCAGCCACCGTTAAAGATTGATTCGCATTACAATAGTGGTGCCTACCCCTACCGTAGAATCAATTGTCATCTCATCCGAATATCGCTTCATATTAGGAAGCCCCATACCTGCGCCAAACCCTAAGGAACGAACAGTATCGGTTGCTGTAGAGAAGCCCTCCTGCATTGCCTGTTCAATATCCCGAATACCTGGTCCGTTATCGGCAAGAGTGATTTCAATGCACTCTTCACTAACCGTTACAGTGGCCTTACCGCCACCCGCATGTATCACCATATTGATTTCGCCTTCATACATTGCTATGGATGCTCTTCGTATAGTTTCAGGTGCTATGCCTAATTGCCTGAGATTCTTTTTAAGCTTTCCCGATGCTTGACCTGCCGATGTAAAATCGGTACCGTCAACCAAAAAATCAAAGGTTAGCTGATCGCTCATTTGCGTACCGCTTTTCCTATAAGACCTGCCGCATAAAGCTTACCGCACGCCTCATACATTCTTTTATCGGTTGCAAGCAGCACAATGCCGCTTTCCTTTGCTAATTCAATCATCTCATCTGTAGGCATTTTGGAACGAACAAAAACTATACAAACCATATCCATCATTTCGGCAGTTCTTATAACTTGCGGATTCACAAGCCCTGTAAGTAGAACCGACTGGTCCTTTACATACGCTAAAACATCGCTCATCATATCGCTGCCACAGGCGGAATATACGTGATTACCCAGATGCTCTTCACCCCAAATAACCGTAGCATCCAAGTGCTCTATTATCTGACTTATTTTCATTTTATTTACCTTAATCCTGATATTTTGCGATTATACCGGGAATATCATCAGCTGTTAAACGACCGTAAACATCATCATTAACGGTCAAAACCGGAGCCAGTCCGCAAGCGCCGATGCAACGACATGCTGTAAGTGAGAACTTGCCATCCTCTGTGCATTCCTCCGCAGCAATACCAAGCACCTCGCTCAGCTTATCCATAAGTTCACCCGCACCCTTTACATAGCAAGCGGTCCCAAGACAAACCGATACGTTATACTTGCCCTTCGGAGACAATGAAAACTGTGCATAGAAGGTTGCAACGCCGTATACCTTTTCAAGCGGAACATCCATACCGTCGGCTATCATAACCTGTACTTCCATCGGAAGATAGCCGTAAATTCCCTGTGCTTCCTGCATTACTGCCATAAGGTTGCTTTTATCACCCTTATATTTTGCGATGATTGCCTGAAGCTCAGCTTCCTGCTCAGTTGTACCTTTGAAAGGAAGTTTACTGATTTTCTTTTGCATGATAATCCTCCTTTTGATAATAAAAGTTTGGGTTGTAGAGGCATTTTTAAACGCACATACTACTTCACCATAAACTATGTTAAAATTATATCACACTTTATATAATATTTCCACCCTTTTTTGCGATTTTTTGCAAAAAAACAAAGGATTTTCCGTTTATGGAAAACCCTTTGTAAATAATGTGTGTTTTTATATGTTACTCGCCCATTTTTTCGAGAATTCCCTCGACTATTTGAGTGGGTGTAGAGATAACCATAAGCATTGCCTGTGGGTCGGGTCCGCAGCTCATACGCTCGATAGCGCAGAACTCGGGTCCGTTTTCGTTACCAACGTGGTAAACCCAATGATAATTGTTCTTATATCCCGCATAAAGCGCTACGTGTGTTGAGTGTCCGTTTTGGTTACGCTCATCCTGAAAAACGATAAGCGAGCCAATCGGCACCTGTTCTTCAGGTCTAAAATCAATATAAGCGCCCTTTTTACCCGCATAGTATTTTATTTCCTTGGCGTAGCCATCAGCTATCCACTGCTTTGCAACGGTATACCAAGAATGTGCAAGTAACGGGTCCTCTGCCTTTTGAACGCCCGATACATCTATACCCTCAACATTACCAAGATAGTTATAGTAAACATATGAAATGTAGGAAGCGCAAACAAGACCGCCATCGGCAAATGCCTCAAGGTCGGGCTTGCCGTCAGCCGTTGTTTCATAACCCGAACAGCCACCGCCATAGGTGATGTTAGATAGCCATCCCCTGCCACGCTTTTGTGCAGCCAGGATATAGTTCCACATTTCCCCGTCAGCACGGTGCTTTTTAAGGTTATATCCACTATATTCGAGCGAATCCATAAAGAAGTTATCATCAATGTCTATTTTTGCATTGAACTTAGCATATAACTCATCCATCGTAAGTTCTACCTTTACGGGCTCAGACGGTGTGCTCGAAGAAGAATCTGATGAGCTGTCATTTCCGCCCTGCTCACTCGAAGTCGGCTCGGATGGAGTCGGGCCGTTCACGGGCTTATTGTTTTTTCCCGCAACAAAAATACTGAGTGCCACAATAGCCGCAACCAAGACAAGTGCTATAAGTGTGACAAGAAGCTTATTTTCTTTTATGAACTTAGAGATTTTTTCTTTCATTTTATCCTCCAAAATAATGATTGTAGTTAGTCGAAATGCCTAACAAGCGTTTCGATAAGCCACTTAGAAAAGTGGCTTTAACAAAATTAAATTATACTATTTAATTTTGCACAACACTCATTGCAATGGAAAAGAACAAATTTCTATTAAAATTTGTCGCAAAATCAAAGATTTTGTGGCGAAACAATTTTGTTTCGCCTAACCTATTCCATTATCACAATTTATCGTGGGATAAGTGTACTATATTGTCGAAATAAAGTCAATAGAAAACACTCATTTGTCAAACATTTCTTTATTTCTTTTTAGACCAGCATGAAGGCGACAACGCAATTATTAGCGGGAATATTTCAAGACGGCCGAGCAGCATCGCAAAGGAAAGCACCACTTTTGAGAATGCCGAAAAGTCTGCATAGCTCGCCATTGGACCTACCGCCGAAAAACCGGGTCCTATGTTATTAAAGCATGCTGCTGCAGCTGAAAAATTGGTTTCAAACGCATTATATGCCGTGCCTGTAGTCATAGAATCTACAGATAAAAGTACAACAATGGCTAAAAAGCAAACAAAATAAATAAGAAAATAGTTGCCAATATTTTTGGTTGTTGCCGAATCAACAGGACGCCTTTCAAACCTTACTGCCGACACAGCACGGGGGTGAAGCATATGCTTAATTTCCCTGCCTATCATTTTGAACATAATGATAATTCTGGAAACCTTTATACCACCCGCTGTAGAGCCCGCACAGCCGCCTATAAACATAAGTATAAACAGCACCGTTTTTGAAAGCATTGGCCAGCTATTAAAATCCGCCGTGGAGTAGCCCGTGGTGGACATGACTGTAGCCACCTGGAAGGATGCGTAGCGAAGCGCATCAGCAAAGTTATGATAAACCGTTAAAATATTGGCGGTTATAACCGAAACCGACGCTATAACTATACCTAAATAGCTCCATAACTCTTCACTTGTGAAAAAGGTTTTGAGCTTTTTTATGAGCAAGAGATAGTACATATTAAAGTTGATGCCGAAAAGCACCATAAATACCGTAATTACCCACTGCACATAAGGCCCGTAAGACGCTACGCTATCAGGTTTTATTCCAAAGCCGCCCGTTCCTGCGGTGCCGATACCGTGAACAATACTATCAAAGACAGGCATACCGCCAAATATCAATAAGGCAATTAAAACAACCGTCAGGATTATATAAATTATATAGAGTATTACCGCTGTATCTTTAAGCCGTGGCAAGAGCTTACCCATTGTGGGACCGGGCATTTCGGCACGCAAAATGTGAATAGGTCGCTCGGACACGCTCGGCAAAATTGCCGTCACAAATACAAGTATACCCATACCACCTACCCAGTGCGAGAAACTGCGCCAAAACAGTATGCCGTGGCTGATGTTCTCGAACGAGGTTATAACCGATGCGCCCGTGGTTGTAAAGCCACTTACTATTTCAAAAAACGCATCGACAAACGAGGGTATTGCGCCGCTTATAACAAAGGGCAATGCGCCTATAAACGACATCGCAATCCATGCAAAAGCCACTATTACAAAGCCCTCTTTGGCATAGATAACCGAGGTTTTAGGCCGTGAAAACACCTTTAAAAGCAGTCCCAGTACAAAAGCTATAACAGCACTTGTTAAAAATGCAAATAAGGACCTATCCTCCCTGTAAATTGCCGAAACCACGCCTGAGAGCAGTAAAAATACCGCTTCGATTTGCAAAATGCTGCCGATAACCCTAAAAATCATTCTTCGATTCATAGCTTACTCCTCAACAACATCCTCAAGGTCGGAGAGTAGGTGTCCTGCCGAAATAACAACAACCCTGTCCCCCGCCATAATGCAGTCATCCCCTGTTGGAATAATAGCACGTCTGCCTCTAATAATACCGCCTATAAGGACGTTGGACCTTGTGTGCAGCTCTTTGAGCGGTATCCCTAAAATCTCACAATCAGCCGCTGCAATAAACTCAAGTGCCTCGGCCTGCTCATCCATAAGCTTATAAAGTGTCTCCACCTTACTTCCCATAGAGTTTTGCAAAGCACGGGCATACCGCATAACTTTGTTGGTTATAGAATTTCTCGGAGTTATTATAGTATCTATTCCCAATTTTTCGGCAGTTGCAAAATATTCAGAACGGTTAACCTTGGTTATCACCTTGGGAACATTTTGTTCGAGGGCAAAGTAGGAGATAAGTATGTTCTTTTCATCATCACCCGTAAGAGAAACGAAGGCATCAACATTGGCTATACCCTCTTCGAGCAAAAGTTCTCTGCTTGCTCCGTCCCCGTTTATAATAACGGCTTCGGGCAAGCTCTCGCTCATTTGAACACATTTAGCGTGGTCAATTTCAACAAGCTTTACCGAGTTGCCGCTATCTGTGAGCATTTTTGAAAGGTAATATGCAGTACGGCTGGCGCCTAAAATCATAACATTCCTTGCCTGCTTTTGCAAAATTCCTAACTGCTTTAATAATCGCTGAACCTCGGTGGGAGATGCCAAAAGTCCGATTTTATCCCCTGCTTTAAGCACAAAATTACCGTCAGGAATATAAACCTTGTCCTCCCTTGCTACAGCACACACCAAAAATTTTTCAGTGTATTTTTTTCTTAAATCTATAAGCTTTATGTTATCGAGTAAACCGCCCCCCTTTACTGCAATTTCAACCATTTCGAAATTGCCTCTCGAGAAGGTCTCAACCTTTACTGCCGATGGAAGCTTTAAAACATTAAGCATTTCCCTTGCCGCCGAAAGCTCGGGGTTAATGGAAAGTGAAATTGAAAGCTCTTTTCTTAAAAGGTCTGACTTCTTGGCATTGTGTTCGGGATTTCTGATACGGGCTACCGTATTCGTAGCGCCCATCTTTTTAGCCAAGAAACAGCTTAGCATATTAAACTCATCCGAGCCGGTAACAGCAATAAACAGCTCTGCAGCTTGAACCTCGGCCTCGGCGAGTGCATCGCAATCGGTACCGCTGCCGCAAAGCGCCATTACATCATAAATGTTGGCTATCTCTGAAATCACCGCAGGGTCATTGTCTATAACAGTAATATCATGCCCCTCGTTTATAAGATTTTTTGTGATAGTTTGTCCTATTTTTCCGCATCCCACAACAATAATCTTCATAATCATTTCCTTCTTAAAAATTAAGATACCTTTATTATACTACAATACTTTTAAAATTTCTACCTTTTTGTTTCCACCCGATTTGTACCCCTTTGCCCGCCCATCGCATAAAATATATTGGGCGGTAAGAAAGGTAATTTATAATGGTTAATCCCTTACAAGAATTTATTGTTATAAATGGTGCCACGAGTGAACACACTCACGACAGTCTGCCACTTGCGATGGCTTACATTCGCAAACAAAAGGTGCTTGACACCTACCCCACTGCAGACGGCTATACCTTTGGCACCATATTCCGTGAGCTTAATAAACCATTTTTGGGAGAGATGCAAAAATGAGTGAACAGCAACGGCTTAAACGCACAATTCACGCTTATGATTTTGCCATTTACGAAATGGTGCTGTATCTTGATACACACCCAAACGATAGAATGGCTCTCGAAAAATTTAAGCACTATAAACTCAAAAGAGCCGCAGCCGTAGAGCAGTATGAGTCCCGATTCGGTCCCTATACAGTAACGGCTAAGGACACAAAGAACGAACAACACTGGTCTTGGGTAGATAATCCTTGGCCGTGGGAAAACGAGGCGAACAGTTAAGTTATGTGGCAATATACCAAAAAACTTCAATACCCTGTAAACATTAAAAATCCCAACCCCAAATACGCACAAATCATTATTAGTCAATACGGTGGTCCCGACGGAGAGCTCGGAGCATCCATGCGATACCTGACACAGCGCTACTCAATGCCCTATGCCGAGGTAAAGGGTTTGCTTACCGATATAGGTACCGAGGAGCTCGCGCACCTCGAAATGATATGCGCTATGGTTTATCAGCTGACCAAAAACCTCACCGAAAAGCAGATTGAGGAATCGGGCTTCGATAAATACTTTGTAGACCATACCGCTGCCGTTTATCCGATAGCCGCTTCGGGTCTTCCCTGGCGTGCCGAGTATATTCAGGCAAAGGGCGATATCATAACCGACCTTCACGAAGATTTGGCAGCAGAGCAGAAGGCACGAACAACCTATGATAACCTGTTGCGCCTTATTGATGACCCCGATATTCGTGACCCGCTGAAGTTCTTGCGTCAGCGTGAAATAATCCACTATCAACGCTTCGGTGAAGCACAACAAACAAGGTGTAATGATAACGGCGGAGCAGCTGACAAAACCGCTTGAAATAAGGCTTTTTAAGTACATAAAAGGAGGATTTAAAATGAAGCTGTTTAAGTGTATTGTCATGCTGATTTTAATATTAATTACTGTTCGGACAGGCTATCTTTCACTTTTATATAAGGTCTCAACATCAACAGGCGCTTTTCCAATATGTTTAGGTATCACCTTGTTTGTTGCAAGTGATGGCGGTCTTGAAAGAAAATCAAATTGAATAATTGCCATCTTGATTACGGCATAGTTAAAATTAACCTACAAATTTTCAAATTATTGTTGCTTTGTAGGTTAATTTGTGATATACTATTAGTAGTCAGGAGGTAGTATTATGACTGATATTATTTTTGAATATAAAGAATTACTTGCAACAAAACTTGAAATTGAGCAAAAACTTAGTGTTTTGCCCAAGGGATATATTTCTAAAAAGACGATTGGCGGTAAGCAGTATTTATATTTACAAACCCGTAATAGAGATACCGTTGAGAGTAAATATATTAAGGCAGAAGAAGCAGAAGAAATAACGAGTCTGCTCTCGTTAAGAAAAGAATACGAGGCAGAATTGCCCGAGATTTTAATCAGACTTGCGGATATTGAAACCGCCGCTGAGTTATTAGATAAAGCTTTACTTCGCAAACTTAAAATGTTAAAGCTCACAAGCGGTATGGATAGTATATCTGCTGACGAAAAAGAGAAGCGAATTTCCTTTTCCGATGCTATGACCTCAATCGAGGGCGTTCCCGTAAGCGATAGAGTGAAAAACGACCTTGCCAATTGGAAAAAAGGCAATATAACATTCTTATCGGTGTTTGAGCAAACGCTAAGAAGATACGGTTTTGTAACGGAGGTATAACAAATGCGTGACCCTTATTTATATGATGATGTTGACATCCTTAAAAATTTAGCAGATATAAAAGATTCAGAATTGCTGCGCAAAGCAGAGGCTGACATTACCCGTCTTTCTATGGCTGCAATTTATGATTATAAATATGATAAGTTTAATACCGAAACTTTGCAGGATATTCACCGCAATATATTCGGTCAAATATTTGATTGGGCGGGAGAATTTCGCACTATTCAAATGGTAAAATACGAAGACGTTCTCGGCGGTGACACCGTTCGTTACGCTTATCCGAAAGAAATTAAAAAACAACTAAGCGAAACAATGAAAGAAATCGCCAAGCTCAAAAGAACCGGCGATAACGATAAGGATATAGTTTTTAAGCTTGTTCGCATAATCGCAAGCATTTGGCAAACACATCCCTTCCGTGAAGGTAATACAAGAACAGTAATAGTGTTTGCTGTTCTGCTCGCAAAATCATTAGGTTTTGAGGTTGAACACGAACTCTTCAAAACTAACTCAGCATATGTTCGTAACGCTCTCGTTTGGGCATCACAAGGTATTTATTCTAAACATGAATACCTTGAACGCATCTTCTTCGATGCAATCCTCGGTGAAGATAACGACACCAACACCCCAACCGAAACCAAGTCAAGCAAATACGACACCATCGGTGAATACAAAGTTAAAGACTACAAAGAACGCCCACACGAGTATAAAGAAGGGTAAAGATAAGTGCTAGAATGTGAATATTGGCTGATAACATTAACCCCCGTCTATGCAAAATTGCTAAGGCGGGGGTATCTGTTTAATTACTATGAAACTAACTGTATGCTGTTGGTTTCAGCATAATCCTTTAAATAACGATAAAATTGCGTTGCTTTAAAATCTGTTTCACGAAAGGCACAGCACAAACCAGAGAATAACGAATCTTTTTTGACAGTTCTTCTTATAGGAGAAGATTCTTGTGCTATTTTGTGAAAATAATCAATAAAATCGTGTCCTTGAGTAATATTCAAATATGTATCTACACTAAGCTCTTTTCTGCAGGCATTGGAGACAGCCGTTAAATATTCCCTGTGGCTAGTAATTAAATCTTGATTGATTTGCATAAGTTTTTGAAGAAGAATTTCAACTGATATAGTTGAGTCAGTTCCAACACATGCTGCTGCAATAGACACACCTTTAAATCTAATTCCCCAGGAATTTTCCGAATTTAGTTTTCTAAATATTGAAAGCCATTTTAAATTCGTGAGTATTTTCATCAAAATATTTTCGGCTGTTTCTCTTCCGTAATAGAAATTATCCACGAATGACTTAAAAACCTCGACATTACTTACTAACATCATTTCCAAACATGAGTAATCATAGTAAACAATATTGACCGTAGGATCGGGAACCGAATAATCTTTATCACAGATGCCTAAAACTCTTTTTTCTGAAAATTTAGAAACAATTTCTTTAACTCCCTCGATTCCAGAAAAAGATTCATACATGTCGACATTATTAGATAACTTGCCGTTGAGAAATTCGATATCATCTTGTCCTTCAACAACGACAATCACCTTTTGGCGATTAAAGTCGGCTCCCAATGTCATGCGTATATCTGCTGTTATGGCATCTTTATCCATATTACATCGAATCGAGTTGCACGCCATACATTTCACCTAAATCAATTTGTATATCCCAGTGCTTACTAACAATTTGTGGCGAATGAGTTGCCACAACAGCACTTATTTTTGTTTGTTTGGATACGGCTAATAAATCATCCATGAATTTTTTCTGCCACATAATGTGCAATGAAATTTCCGGTTCATCAATTAATAAAAGAAACTCGGATTTTGTATTAAATATTAATTCATAAAACAAAACAATTTCTTGCTTTTCACCTGAAGAAAGCTGGCTTAATTCAAGAGTTTTTTCTTCGTTTTCTTCATCAACAATTTTAAAGCCATCCGTTCTAGTTATTAATATTTTTTTGAAGGTTAATCTTTCGTTAATTATACTAGTGAACAAATCAAGTTTTTGAATGAGTTCTTGAAAAACTTTGAACTTTTCAGCAAAATCATCAAAGTAAATCTTCAAAGCGGTTGAGTGTTTTGAATTGTAATTTTTTGAATCTATAATCGATATGTCTACCAAACCATATTGGTTTAGTTTTTTGAATTTCTCATTTGTAGCATTTAATCGTGCTGTAAACTCGTTTTTGTTCTCCAATCCATCTTTGGCAGAAAACAATCTTTTTGGATAAGAACTATCCAATTTATTAGAGACGCTTGAATATTCATCATAAACCTTCTGAATTTCTTTTTTTAGTTGTTCGGGAAGGTCGCTAATTACATCAATAGTACGGATTTCATCAGCTCTACGAGGTTGGGTTTCGCGCCGAATTAAACGTTGTTCCGAGATTAAACGAATACGACCGCAATTTTCGGAAATTTCTTTTAATTTTTGCTTTAACTGAATTAATTCTTTTGGATATCTTTCATCGTTTCCATAAGACATTATTTCTTCCCAAAAATCATCGTCTTGCAAAAAATCATAATCAAATTCATCATCCGTATAGCGTCTACCGGTACGCATATCAATATATCCATCGGGGGTCTTTCTGAAATACCCTCTCCTACGACTGTGTATTATATAATCATCTTGCGTCTTTTTAAAAAAAGATAATGATATGCCATCAATAGAAATATCTGTATCATTTTTCTCGATAATGGTTTTAGTTGTATCAAAAGTAATTTCTATTTTTGAAAAGTCTAATCCAATCAGATATTGGGTTCTTTCTTTACTCAGAGCATTGATGATTTTTAATATTGTAGATTTACCAAATCCATTTGGTCCAGTAATAATTGTAATACCATTTGTCTTTAACGCGATATTATAGTTAAATCTGCCAAATAAATTTTCAATATATAGATTTTTAATCATTGATTCATGCCCCCTATATTAGTTTTAAAACATAACATGAAATTCATAATATAATTATTATAACACTATTCAGTTCGAATGTAAACATAAATAGATTAAACTAATTGTTTTCTTGAAAGTCGATTTTTACGCCTCAATATTATATGGTTAGTAAAGAACGTTATTATTTAATATTAGATAAAAGAAATTATAAATTAGATAATAACTGAACGTTGAAGGAAAAGTCGAAATATGGTAAAATACAAATAGTTAAAGGTGGTGGATGTATGGAACATATTACGGTTGGTAGGAAGTATAATGAGGGAAAAGTTGCTTTTGTTGAGTGTGTCAAGAGCGGTTCACTTGATAATATCAATATCAAGGACAAGTGTTTTTTGCTTATAATACTCACTAAAGGAAA
>JAZRRG010000071.1:0-23584 GCA_045650565.1 Acutalibacteraceae bacterium
TAGTGGCTCAATCTGTCCTGAAAGCTCAGTCATTATGTCATTGACACGAATAAGATTGTCATTGGTCTTTTCAAGCTTTTTTTCTGCCTCATTTTTTCTGTATTTATACTTGGTAATTCCGGCTGCTTCTTCAAAGATACGGCGTCTGTCCTCGGACTTGTTGCTAAGGATTTCATCAATTTTTCCCTGACCTACAATGGAATAACCCTCACGACCGATACCCGTATCCATAAAAAGTTCGTGAATGTCACGAAGACGGCAGGATGCATGATTTATGAAATATTCTCCCTCACCGCTGCGGTACACACGTCTTGTTATAACAACCTCTTCAAAATCCACAGGAAGTTCACCGTCAGAATTGTCAAGGGTGAGCGAAACCTCAGCAAAGCCCTGAGGCTTTCTTACCTCAGTTCCCGCAAAGATAACGTCTTCCATACGGCTTCCACGAAGGGAACGGACACTCTGTTCACCCATAACCCAACGTATAGCATCAGAAATATTGCTCTTACCTGAACCGTTTGGTCCGACAATAGCAGTTATTCCATGGTTAAAATCAAGATATATTTTGTCTGCAAAGGACTTAAAGCCCTGAATTTGTATTGAACTTAACAGCACTCTTTTCTCACATCCTTAAAATTTTTAAATCATATTCTCCCAAGGTTTTATCAGGTATTACAATGCAGTCGTACCCTGACTCCTTTAATTTTTTTATATTACTTTTCTTTTGCCCTATCATTTTAGAAATATTTGATGGGTGAACAAGAACTCTGTATTTGCCTTGCTGACTTATCGCTTCATCGGCTTTTTTGTAGAAGATTTCGGCATCACACAGTTCCTTAAAGGACGGATGCCACGGACCTGCTACATACCTTTCGGTATCTATTGTATGTAGTCCCGTTCTTATAACATTTATGTTTTGCTCTTTAAACATTAAAAGCAGTTTTGCTACAAGCTCCACCGCATTTTCGAGCGTTTGTGGGGCATACACCCCGTTACTTAACAATTCAGCCAAATGGGTGTTTTGCAGCACTATTGTTGGATAAATTCTAACGGTATCGGGCTCTAATTTGATAATTTGCTTTGCCGTATAGATATCCTTTTCATCACTGCTGCCGTAAAGTCCCGTCATCATTTGAAGGCCCAACGAAAAGCCGTATTGCTTTATAAGGGTGGCGGCATTTATAACATCCGCTGCAGTATGACCTCGCTTATTAAGGACTAATACATCCTCGCACATACTTTGCGCACCAAGCTCTATGGCTGTTGTACCGTATTTTTTTAATATTTCAAGAACTTCCCCATTTATAGCATCTGGGCGGGTTGACACCCTAATTCCCGCAACCGTTTTTTCCTTAACAAACTCATATGCTACCGACAACAAGCGAAGCATATACTCTCTATCTATTGCTGTAAAGCTACCGCCAAAGAAAGCGATTTCGGTGGTTTCCCGATTATAGTTTTTAGAATTTACCGCAGTCCTTACCGCTTCTATAACAGTATTTTCATCAGGCGCTTCGCTCACCCTCGCTATATACCGCTGATTACAAAAGCTACACCTTTGCCTACATCCTAAATGCGGTATAAAAATTGATATATTGGCGTGTCTTCCACTCATACGGTAATTCCCATAAGCTCAAGCGCTTGTTTTGCCGCCTCTTGCTCGGCGTGTTTTTTGCTACTGCCCACACCTGTGCCTATAACATTTGAATTTAAGTGAACCTCCACTGTAAAGCTCTTTTGGTGGTCGGGTCCGCTTTCGGCTATTAAAATATATGTCAGGCGTTCCTCGGGATTGCGCTGAACAACCTCTTGCAAACTGGTTTTATAATCTTTAAACGATTCGCTATTGTGATTTTTAATTTCGGGCAGTATAAAACGCATAACATAGCGTCTTGCCTCTTTTATGCCGCCATCAAGATAAATGGCTGCAAGTACCGCCTCAAATGCATCGGCTAAAATGGAGGGGCGCTCTTGTCCTTTATTTTGCATTTCACCCTTACCGAGCTTTATATACCGACCCATCTCTAACTGCTTTGAATATTCACAAAGCGCCTTTTCACAAACTAAAGATGCCCTAAGCTTTGTAAGCTCACCTTCCGGTAGCTTTTTGAAATTCTCATAAAGGTAATCTGCCACGATAATGGACAAAACGGCATCACCCAAAAATTCAAGGCGCTCGTTAGATGCACAATGTACCTCGTTTGCATAAGAAGAATGTGCCAAGGCATTACTGAGCAAGTCACTATTATTAAATTTGTAACCTAAATTTTCTTCCAAGCCGTGCATTATTTTACTCCTATTAGTTTATGTTAGCACTTATAGTGCCGATAACATCCTTCTCGGTGAATATTTTTGCCTGACGGATGGCATTCTTTATAGCCACCGCATCAGAGCTCCCGTGTGCCTTAATAACGGGCTTGGCAACACCTAAAAGAGGTGCGCCTCCAACCTCAGAGGCATCCATCTTTTGTTTTATTCCCATAATGCCGCCCTTTAATGTGAGTGTGGCAAGTTTGGTAATTATATTTTTATAAAATACCTTTTTGAGCATTTTAAACATCGTAACCGTTGTGCCCTCAATAAGCTTGAGTGCTATGTTACCCGTAAAGCCATCGGTTACAACACCATCCACAACACCCTTTGGCATTTCACGAGATTCAACATTGCCAACAAAGTTTATGGGAGCATTTTCAAGCAGCTTATACGCCTCTTGCTGTAATTCTCCACCCTTTGTGTCCTCGGTGCCAATATTAAGCAAAGCGATTTTCGGATTTTGCCTGCCCTCAACCTTTTCAAGATAAATACTTGCCATAACACCAAACTGTGCGAGCATCTCGGGACGACATTCAGCATTAGCGCCCATATCCATAAGAAAATATGATGAATCGGGCGACGGAATCATACTGCCGAGTGCGCGGCGCTTAATACCCTTAATGCGTTTTACGATAAGTGTACCGCCGACAACTACTGCACCCGTACTACCTGCCGATACAAACGCATCGGCTTTTCCGTCAGCCAAAACACGAAATGCCTCCGCCATTGATGAGCCCTTGTGGGCTTTGAGCAAGGACGTCGGCTCATCGTGCATTGAGATAACATCGGTAGTATGTACTATTTCCAAATTTTTAAAGGTTATGTTGTTATCGGCTATGCATTTATTTATTACCTCTTGGTCGCCCGTGAGAATTATATCTACACCGAGCTCCTGTTGAGCCATAGCCGCACCCTTAATAATTTCAAGCGGTGCGTTATCGCCACCAAATGCATCAACTACAATTTTCATCGTTTTCTCCTTTAAACCAAGATAACGAGCGATTTGATAACGCCGCATATCTTTCTTTTTTATCCCTTATATGTGTTTTAAGTGGTGGAATTATGCCGAAATTTGCCCCCATTGGCTGAAACTTCTCCACCGTTTCATCTGTTATAAAGTGAAGCAAGGCACCTATCATCGTAAATTCGGGAAGTATAAGCGGTGGCTCCCCCGTTATATGCCTTACTGCGTTTATACCCGCAATTATTCCCGATGCCGCCGACTCCATATATCCCTCAACACCCGATAACTGACCTGCGAAAAATATATTTTTATCGGCTTTAAGTGATAGGTTTTTATTTAAAAGCTTTGGTGAATTGATAAAGGTATTGCGGTGCATAACACCGTATCTTACAAATTCGGCATTCTGAAGCCCCGGTATTAGCGAAAACACCCTTTTTTGCTCACCGAATTTAAGATTTGTTTGAAAACCCACAAGGTTATACATAGTACCCGCCGAATTCTCTTTGCGCAACTGCACCACTGCCCACGGTCTGTGAGAGGTCCTTGGGTCCTTTAGCCCTACGGGCTTTAAGGGACCAAAGCGAATTGAATCTTCCCCTCGCTTTGCGAGAATTTCTATCGGCATACAACCTTCATAAACAGTTATTGGCTTATCAAATTCGTGGGAGACAGCCGATTCTGCATTTACCAACGCATCGTAAAACTCGGTATACTCTTGCTTATTCATTGGGCAGTTTATATAGTCATCCTCGCCCTTGCCGTAGCGTGAAGCCATAAAAGCCACCGAAAAATCAATACTATCGTGGGTTACTATCGGCGCCGCCGCATCATAAAAGCTTAAATGCTTAGAATTGCATTTTTTTGCTATATCATCCGCCAAAGCACTATCGGTAAGCGGACCCGTAGCAACAACCGTTACGGTGTTTTCAGGGATTTTTTCGGCTACTTCGTTATAAACCGTTATATTGGGATTATTTTTTATACTTTCGGTTATATACTTGCCGAAAAGCTCTCTATCAACCGCCAAGGCACCGCCTGCCGCAACCGAACATTTATCCGCCGCACTCAAACAAATGGAACCAAAATGGCGCATTTCTTCCTTTAAAAGACCTGCCGCCGAATCAACCCTTTTTGCTTTGAGCGAATTCGAACAAACAAGCTCAGCAAATAACTCGGGGCGAGAATGTGCGGGTGTGGTTTTTGTGGGCTTCATCTCAATTAAATCTACGTGAACACCCATTTTGGCGATTTGGTTTGCCGCTTCACACCCTGCAAGACCTGCTCCTAAAACGGTAATAGACCTACTCATTTGTATTTTCCTTTTTGTCTTTTGCCGACCGCTTTGTGCGTGAAGGACAAGCCGAATTCATACAGTATTTTCTGCCACGGCCTGTTATTATATAGCTGCCGCACTCTTTACATATATCACCCGTTGGCAATCCGGGTGAAGCAAAATCGCACTTAGGATAGTTTGTGCATCCGTAAAACGATTTACCTGTTCTTTTGGAATTACGCTTTACAAGCTTTGAGCTGCATTTTGGACAAAGCTGTTTTATTTCATCCTCGGGCATCGGTTTTGTATTTTTACAATCAGGGAAACCGGGACACGCCAAAAATTTACCAAAGCGACTTGATTTTACAACCATTGTTCTGCCACATTTATCGCAAACAACATCACTCTCAACATCGGGCACCTTGACACGCTTTCCAGTAAGCTCTTGCTCGGCTTTTTGGAGTTCAACCGCAAAGTCCTTATAAAAGCTTTCCATTACCTTAACCCAGTTTGCATCACCTGCCGCAATAGAGTCAAGGTCGGTTTCGATATTTGCAGTAAACTTTACATCAACAATATTTTTAAAGTGCTTTGTAATTAAATCGGATACAACTATACCAAGAGATGTTGGCTTAAGCGATTTCTTTTCACGCTCAATATAATCTCTTTGCAGTATATTTGCCATAATGGTAGCGTAGGTAGACGGTCTACCTATGCCGTTTTCCTCAAGCGCTTTAATGAGTGTGGGCTCGGTATAACGTGCGGGAGGCAGGGTGAAATGCTGATTTTCAATGAGTTCTTTAAACTTTAAAACATCGTTTTCGCTCATTTCGGGCAGAACGCCGCCACCTGCTTCCTCCTCGTCACGACCCTCCTCGTACAGCTTGGTAAAGCCATCGAACTTAACCGAATATCCTGTTGCCTTAAAGAGATACTTATTAGCCGTGATATCTACAGCCACCGTATCGTGAATACAGTTAGCCATAAGCGATGCTACAAAGCGGCACCAAATAAGGTTGTAAAGCTTATACTGCTCCGCCGATAAGCTTTGCTTTACACTATCGGGGGTTAGGAAAATATCGGTGGGGCGAATTGCCTCATGCGCATCTTGAGCATTGCCCTTTGTTTTATAAAAGCGCTCGGTTTTTGGTATATATTTATCGCCAAAGGCGCCTAAAATATAATCTTTAGCAGCAGCTCTTGCCTCTGCGGAAATACGCAAGGAATCGGTACGCATATAGGTAATAAGACCTGTAGTGCCTTTCGAACCTATATCAACACCTTCGTAAAGCTGTTGGGCTATACGCATTGTTTTTTGCGCCGTAAAATTAAGCTTACGAGATGCTTCTTGTTGAAGGGTTGAAGTGATAAATGGCGGTGCAGGTTGCTTGTTTCTTACACCCTTTTTGATTTTAGAAACTATATACTCGGCACCCTCAAGCTCGGTTACTATGCTTTTAGCGGCGGTCTCGTTGGCTATATCAAGCTTCTCGCCATCAGCCGTACCATAAAATCTTGCAATAAACGACTTTTTGCCCGACTGAAGTTTTGCATCAAGTGTCCAATACTCCTCGGGTACAAATGCCTGTATTTTCTTTTCCCTATCAACTATGAGTTTCAGGGCAACACTCTGCACCCTACCGGCTGACAAGCCACGCTTTACCTTTTTCCATAAAAACGGGCTTAACTTATAGCCAACTACTCTATCGAGCGCACGGCGTGCTTGCTGTGCATCTACCAAGTCTAAATCGAGCTTACGGGGATTTGCCATACCGTTTTCAATTCCCGTTTTGGTTATTTCGTTAAAGGTAACACGGTTAGCATCGCTTGTATTAAGCGCTAAAAGTGTTGCCAAATGCCACGAAATTGCCTCTCCCTCACGGTCAGGGTCGGTTGCGAGATATACAAAATCGGCTTTTGCCGCTGCGGTTTGAAGATTTTTAATAACATCCTTTTTACCCGCAATGGTTTCGTATTTTAATTCAAAATTATTTTCAATGTCAACACCGAGCTTAGATGTTGGCAAATCACGAACATGACCCATAGATGCCATTATTTCGTATCCGCTGCCAAGCACCTTTTTTATACTTTTGATTTTTGACGGTGACTCAACTATAACAAGCTTTGACATAACCTTCTCCTTAAATTTTAAGTAAAATCTATTTTAGTGTGTACCTGCCGCCCGGTAACGCTTCAATATACCCCATTATTTCAAGTTCGGTAATTGCAGCCAGCATTTCATTACTCGTTAGCATACAGTTAATTTCATCCAACATAAAAATTGGCTTATCTAATTGATTATACACCATTTTTGCATTTTTTGAAAGGTTATTAGCGATAATTTTTTTAGTTTTTTGCTCATTTTTTTCAACCGGTTTCTCTTTTGGTGTACTAACAGGTGGCGTAGTTGTTTTTGACTGTATGAATTTTGCCTTTGTAGCAAACGCTTTCTCGGGACTAATTTTATGCTCGAATGCATTTATATATTCAAAAAACACATCATTAGCATCGAGCAAAGCACGAGCGCCATCACGTATAAGCTTATTTGAGCCCTTATAATGCTCATAAGTTGGGTTGCCGGGTATTGCAAATACATCTCTGCCCTGCTCATTCGCAAGGTTTGCCGTTATAAGTGCACCGCTTTTCTCTCCCGCTTCAACAACCACCGTACCGAGCGATAAGCCCGACATAATACGGTTCCGCACGGGAAAAGTGTATTTTGAGGCACCCGCAAACGGAAAATATTCACTAATAACCACACCCTGCTTGGCTATCATATCTCTAAGCGGTTTATTCTCCTTAAGATATATACTGTCTAAACCACAGCCCAGCACACAAGCTGTTTTTCCGCCAACTGCGAGTGCGCCTTTATGCACGGCGGTATCACTACCCTTTGCTCCGCCGCTTACTACAGTGAAGCCACCCGCTGACAGACGAGCCGATAAGGAAAATGCCGCCTTTTTACCAAAATCTGACACCAAGCGTGGTCCCACAATACATATTGTCGGCTCCCCGCACAACAATTCAATATTGCCCTTAAAGTAAAGAACGAGGGGTGGATTGGCAATTTGTTTTAACTGTTCGGGATAATGCTTATCATTTATGCAAACGGTGCTGATATTTGACTTCTTACAGTCATTTAAAACCTTTTTTGAAAAGGACAAGTCCTTATTTTTTATAATAGACAGTTCCTTTTCCGACAAAATGCCCGAAAGCTTTAAATCATCATAAGAGGCGTCAAACACTGCTTTAGCGCTGCCATATCTGTTAAGCAACGGTATAACCTTATTGCTGCCCGCCTTTAATACACTTTGCAACCATACCCAATATTCCATCATTTTTTTAGCTCCCACATAGCAATAGCCGCTGCTGCCGCCGCATTTAACGATTCGGCAAAGCCCTGCATCGGTATTGTAATATTCTCGCTTATTTGCTTTGTTGCTTCTGTAAGACCATTTGCCTCATTTCCGATAATTACGGCGCTACCGCACGGGAAAGACACCTTACGTATGTCCTTACCTCCCTTTACAACACAGCCATACAGCTTTAAGCCACTGCCCTTCAAACAGTTTACAAAATCATCGGCTACTATAATATCCATACGAAGCACTGTACCCATAGAGCTTCTAAGCACCTTTGGGCTATACGGGTCGCATCCGTCCGCCGACACAATAATGCCATCAATTCCTATTGCCTCTGCAGTACGGGCTATAGCACCGAGATTTGATGGGTCAGCTATGTTTTCGAGTGCTACATATTTGCCGTTGCTCTTTATTTTTTCGACCTTATTAAGCGGAATTTTACCAACCGACAATATTCCTTGCGGTGTCTTTGTATCGGCAATTTTTGAGAAAATTTCATCGCTTACGAGTATGGTTTCACTCGCTTTTGCAATATAGCCATTAAGCTTTTCACCCTGCTTTTCGAGGTATGATTTTTTAATTACAAGTGTTTTTATTTCTATACCGTTGTTAGCGCAATCATCACAAATGCGAAGCCCCTCCGCAACGAAAAGACCCGTGTTATGCCTTTCACGAGCCGAGCTTTGAAGCTTTGCAATATGCTTTATTTGTGCATTATCTTTACTTGTAATTTCCTTAAAAGCTGCCATAAAACCCACCTTTATCAAAAGAAAGTCGCCCGAGACAAAACTAATCTCGGGCGTAAAATATTACTTTTCTAATGCTTTTTTTGCGTTCTTTGCAAGGGTAGCAAAGCCAGCAGCATCGTTTACTGCCAGGTCAGCAAGCATTTTACGGTTGATTTGAACACCGGATTTTTTAAGACCGTTCATAAATGTTGAATAGTTCATACCATTTATTTTAGCGGCTGCTGAAATACGGGTAATCCAAAGGCGACGGAAATCACGCTTTTTAAGTCTACGACCGATATAAGCGTAATTACCTGATTTCATAACTGCTTCTTTAGCTGTTTTGAAGAGCTTTGATTTAGCACCAAAATAGCCCTTAGCAAGTTTTAAAGTTTTGTTTCTTCTTTTGCGTGTAGACAACGCACCTTTAACTCGTGCCATTATTGTTCCTCCTTAATGACTTAATTATAAGGCATCATTTTCTTTACCTTTGCAACATTTGTTACATCGGCAACGACTACCTTACGCAAGTTTCTCTTACGCTTTGTTGTTTTCTTGTTTAAAATGTGTGATTTGTATGCGTGGCCACGTTTTACCAAGCCGGTTTTTGTAAACTTAAAACGCTTTTTTGCACCACTGTGTGTCTTAATTTTAGGCATTTTAAAACCCTCCTTAAATATTAACTTACTTTGACGATTTAGGCGCTAAGAACATAAGCATATTACGTCCTTCCATTTTAGCAGCTTTCTCGACACTTGCATATTCCGAGCAGAACTCGGCAAAGCGGTTCATAATTTCCAAGCCAATTTCGGGATGACCAAACTCACGGCCACGGAAACGGATAGAAACCTTTACCTTATCGCCTGATTTTAAAAACTTAATGGCGTTTTTGCCCTTTGTTTCAAAATCGTGTGTGTCAATACTGAGCCCGAGGCGAACCTCTTTAACTTCCACTACTTTTTGGTTTTTTCTTGCCTCTTTTTCACGCTTTGCCTGTTCGAAACGGTATTTACCAAAATCCATTATCTTACAAACGGGTGGCGTGGCATTTGGGGCAATGTTTACCAAATCCAGGTCCTTTGCGACTGCGGCTGCAAGTGCATCCTTAAGTGGCAAAATACCCAACTGTGAACCATCGGTATCGATTACTCGTACCTCTTTTGCTCTTATTGATTCATTAATCAATACTTCTTTACTGCTGATATTAAAGCACCTCCGACAAGTATAATAACATCAAAAAAGCACGAACGACATAATGTCATCCGTGCATAATTCACCCAATAAACCTACGGTTCAAAAGAAAATTATTAACCCTTAAAGACGGAACTTTTGGGGTGAGAACGACATTAATGTTCTTCTTTTCTGCCATATCATTCTATCACCCGAAGTATGTTTTGTCAATAGTTTTTTTAATCAAACTAATTTTCTATCGATAGCTCCTTTATTGAGCGATAGCGGAAGTCAACATTCCCGAGCAACTCGGGGTGTTTAAGCGCCGCTGCCATACCACGTACCACCGAGTGTGTCGGGTCGTCGGCTGTGTGCACACGTGTCCCTAAATATTCCTCGAGCAACTGCGGCATTCCGTTTATAAGTGATGTGCCGCCCGTTAAATACATGCCATCATTCATTATATCGGCTACTAAATCGGGGTCGGTCTTTTCGAGCACCCGCCGTATAGAATTGCAAATCGAAAGCGCTGTATCGATTATAACCTCGTAAACCTCGCTTGAAGTAATCTCAAAGGACTGCGGAAGACCTGTAAGCAGGTTTCTTCCCTTTGCGACAATTGCAACTTCTATGGGCCGCTTTATCACCGTGCTTAACTGCCTTTTAATGTTTTCGGCGGTGAGGGGACCTATCTCAATGTTATATTCTTTCCTTACATATTTTTCAATCAGTTCATCAAAGGTGTTACCCGCCGTTTGAGATGAATCACACTGCGCAATACCGCCCAGAGACAACGTTGCAATATCGGTTGAGCCCGCACCCATATCAACAATTAAATTTCCCTTGGGCTTCGTAAAATCTATACCAAAGCCGATGGCTACCGCTATTGGATTTTCAACTACGGTAACATTTCTTCCGCCACTCTCATTTACCACCTGCTCGATTGAATGGTGCTGAAGCTCAGTAACACCTGTAGGCAACGATGCCATTATACGAGGGCGAATAATTCGATTGCCAAAGCAACCGTGCATATAATGAGTGAGCATTGCCTGTGTTAAATCATAATCAGCAATTATGCCATTCTTAATCGGATGTATGCATAACATACTATCAGGGGTTCTGCCCAAGGTTTGCAACGCTTCCTCGCCAAAATACAGCGGTTCCATTGTATCCTTGTCCACCGTTACAACACTCGGCAATTCAAGAACAATTTTAGAGTCCGAAAAAATAACTGTTTTGGATGAGCCCAAATCTATTCCTATATCGGTTGTTTTCATTTATATCACCAAACACATTATATTTTATATTTCACTTTTTTTCAATACCCAGAACATTTACCAACGCTGTAGCACAATAAACCTCTTCAACACCTGAAAACAGCAATTCCTTTGTGCACTCATTCAGCGTAGCGCCCGTAGACTTGATATCATCAATTAGCAAGACCTTTTTGTAATTTACTTGCTCTATGTACCTAAACATACCATTTACATTTTCATACCTTTGCGCACGGGTAAGGGTGTGTTGGGATTTACGAAAATTATTTTTATTTAAAAGGCGTTTGTATTCGACCCCTATTTTCTTGGCGAGAGCCCTTGCTATCACCTCGCTGTGATTATAGCCCCTGCTCAAATATTTTAATTTAGATATCGGCACTGCTGTGACAACATCGAATTTTTGGTCGGCATAATACTCCTTAATTTTAGCGCAAATTCTATCCGCCAAAAACTCAGCCGAATCGAGCTGAGCATGTAATTTAAAGCGATAAATCATTTTCATAGAGTTTTCACCCTTATAAAAGGGCGCTACACAACCACTGAAGCGATACACATTTCGCTTACACTCGCAATGCTTTAATGTTGCGCCGCAAACCTTACATGACTTTTCAATTCGCTCTATATTTGCATCGCACTCCCCGCACAAATCCTTATGCCTTTTTATAATTTTACCGCACACTACACAGCGTTTTGGGAAAAAGAGCCATAATAAATAGTTTAAAAATCTTTTCACTGCTTTGCCGCCTCTAAAAACCTTATTAGCCCTGTATATCGAAGTGTCTTGCGGTCGTTTGCAACCATTTGCCGAAGTATATCCTCACGCCCAACAAGAACCAGCATTCTTTTGGCTCTGGTAACGGCAGTATACAGTAAATTGCGATATCGCAAGAGCGTTGGCACATCAAACACAGGTATTACAACACACTCGAACTCACTGCCCTGACTTTTATGTACGGTCACGGCATATGCCAATTCGAGCTGAGACAAATCCTCCGACATATATTCCGCAGTTTTATCTTCAAAGCATACCCTTAATATACCGCTTTTCTTATCAACCTCTTTTACAATACCTATATCTCCGTTGAAAACACCCGTGCCGTTCTCTCCGTCGGTTTTTGTCCATAAGATATCATAATTGTTTTTTATTTGCATTACCTTATCGCCTTCACGTATGCAAACACCCATATAATTCATTTCCCGTTTGTTTTTGCTTGGCGGGTTAAGCAACGACTGCAAACAGTTATTTAGGTTTATGCTTCCACCATCCATTTTTCGTGACGGGCACAGCACCTGAATATCGGAAATCGGAGAAAAACCGTAGGCATGGGGCAAGCGCTCGGTCACGAGCTCTAACACTGTATTAAGGTTATCGATCACACCGCTACGCTTTATCATAAAGAAATCGGAATCGCTCTCGTTGGCTAAATCTATATCCCTGCCGCCGATTATAGCGTGGGCGTTAAGAACTATTTTACTTTCCTGTGCTTGACGGAAAACAGTTTTAAGCTGTACCGAATCAATAGCTCCGCAAGAGAGTAAATCATTTAAAATATTACCCGCACCAACACTTGGCAGCTGGTCAGAATCGCCCACCATAACAATACGGCAGCCCGACCTCAGAGCCCTTAAAAGACTCTCAAAAAGCAAGGTATCCACCATAGACATTTCATCGATTATAATTACATCGCAGTCAAGCGGATTGCGCTCATTTTTAGCAAAAATATGCTTGCCGTTTTCGGTCCACTCGCATTCGAGTAAGCGGTGTATTGTCTTTGCCTCATAGCCCGTGAGTTCTGTAATTCTTTGTGCTGCCCTGCCTGTAGGTGCTGCAAGGATAATATTTAATTTTCTATACTCAAAAATTTTAATTATTGCATTAAGCGTTGTGGTTTTTCCTGTCCCCGGACCACCTGTTAATATTAGTATACCTTTATCCACCGCAGCATGAATTGCCTTGCGCTGTAATTCATCAAATTTTATTTTTTGTATGCTTTCGGCTCGGTCTATTTCAAGCTCATCCGCCGGGATAATATATGGTATTTGTTTTTTTACGGTGCTTAAATAAGCGGCTATATATTTTTCCGCATTATAATAATCGGGCAGAAACACAAATGTTTTATCATCAAAGCGTTCGCAAAACAGCATCATAGTTTCGTACATTGCGCTAAGTGCTGCCTCTATATTTTGAGTGCCGACACCTAACAGCTCGGTAGCAACGGCTATAAGCTTTTCCTCCGGCAAGCAGGTATGCCCGTTGCCCAAATTTCTTTTAAGTATGTATATTATACCCGCCTTAAGCCGTGCCGCACATTCATAATCAATCCCCAATGATACTGCAATCTCCTCGGTGCGATTAAAGGAAAAATCAATTCCCTCCTCGCAAAGCACATAGGGGTTATCGTTTATAATTTTATCGGACTCACTGCCGAGTTTTTTAAAAATTTTAACGGCTTCATCAGGGGTTACGCCAAAAGGAGACAGTAGCAGCATTATGTCCTTTAAACCGAACTGCTTTTGATACTCCTCGTTTATTTTCATCGCCTTAGCATAAGAAATACCCCTAATCTCAGCCAAGCGTTCAGGTGTGCTTTCTATAACATCGAGCGTATCCTCGCCAAACCTTTCAACAATTAAACGTGCGGTTGCCGGACCTACGCCCCTTATACTGCCGCTTGAAAGATAGCGAAGGATTGAGGCACGGTCATTTTTTATAATACGCTCAACTATATCGGCACGAAACTGCTCGCCATAGCTTTGATGGAATATGGTTTTTCCTGTGCAATCGACAGTATCACCCTCGCAAATAAAGGGCATATTGCCTACCACCGTTACAGTTTCGCCGTCCACATTAAGTATAACAACGGTATAGCCGTTTTGCTCGTTTCTGTATGTAATTTTTTCAACTATTCCACTTAAATGTTCCTTTATCTGCTGCGACATTGTTTTCTCCCAAAATATTTTCTAGTGCTTCTATGCTATCCAAAAAAACTATATCGTGTCCTAAAAAACGGTTTTTGCAAATTATTTTTTTCGATTCGCTTAAATTAACCGTTACTGCAACGAGTGTATCGGCATAATGTGTGCCGTGCCAACGGAGCTCCTCAATGGCTGCAAGTACTTGATTTTCTGCTTCATCCTCGGTGAGTACCGTTAAAAGAATGCTTTGTGGCTTTGCCTTAGGTCTTAGTATCATATAGCAAACCCAGTGCACCAATTCGCTCAAGCCCACAATGCTCAAAAGCGCCGTAATTGTTAATAAAAATGCCTCAAACATAAAATCACCTCGTACCATTATATGCTACCGATGATTTTATGTAACTGAAAAGGGCTTCGTATGATTTATGCATAACGAAACCCTTCGCACTTAAATTAGGTACTATTTCATTTTTACAGATGCCTCATAGGTGCCAACCTGCCACAATGTTTTACCTGAGCTTGAGACTATTGTAACAGGCACTATATATTCACCCGCTGTTTTTCCCGAAACATCTATCTGCGCACAAAGGTCAGATGCACTAAGTTTGTTTATTACTGATGCAGGAGCGCAAATTTTAATATTTTTAATGGCACTTGTAAGTGTGACCGATAAATTGTTTTGGTTATTTTTTGTTGCAACATTTGTTACCGTAAATGACTTCTCTGCAAATCCCGATAAATTAAAATTCACTGTAACCGATGTTGTATTATCAACACTCTCAATACCGCCGCTAAATTCAAGCGGCATAACAATACTTTTATTGTTCAGCGATATATTGGTTACATCTATCGCAGGTAATTCAATTTTATTGATTGCATCTATGGTTTCGGGCTCACCCATTATTTCAATGTGAGAATCCGACAAAGTCCACTTCACGCTATTTGTAAAGCCCGACGGTGCTCCCGAAAAGGTTGGATTTACAGGTACGGTTTTCTTTTTGTATATAACCTTTGAAACCGCAACTGTTGTATGACTTAATGTATAATTCTTTTTATCAAGCTCATTACCATTTTTATCAAGCAATAATATTTGAGCATCATAATTTGTGGTTTTTCTTATTTCTTCCTGTCCCGAAACAAAGGCAATTACCGATGCTATTTTATCGGTTTCGGTTTTAGGACCTGAAATTTTAACAGTATCCTCACCCGGATTATTAAATCTAAGTCCCCTATCAATAAGTCCCGAATCAACAAGACCTGCCGCAAGTTTAATTCCATCTGCCTTAATTATGGTGTTATAGGAAGCTTCGGTTACATAATCAAACTTTGTATTGATTTCCGAGGGGGTTACGCTTAAAATCGAGTAATCACTGTTTAATGCCTTCTTACTGGCATTAAGAGTTACCGAATATTCTCCCGGAACGGTTATGGAATTAAGCGCCGGTATTACCTCAATATCATCAGCCGTTAAATTGCTGACAATATATGCCGAGCCCTTCACCCTGACCGTTACATTGCGCTCAAGCGCACCGCTTATCTCCTTAAGACCTGTATCTCCCGCTACCGTGCCCTCGGTATTGATATTTATAGGCAAGGATATTGTTTTTTCGATGGTTGGGGTTTGGCTAATAACAACCGATAACCAAACTATAAAGGCCACAAAAATAGAAAATATTGCAACTATCTTTTTATTACCTGTAAGATATTTTAATGTTAACTTACCTTTTTTCATAATATACTCCAAGCAAATTATTCTTTATCAGATTTGCGTTTAAAAACCCTTTCAAACCATTCCCTATAAAAGCTCTTTTCGTTTTCGTTTTCGGTAATCAACGCACTGTTTAAATATTCTCTGAGAGACAGCTGATTAAACTCACGTTCTATTTTACCGTCCCGTGCAACCGAAATTATGCCTGTTTCCTCCGATACCGCAACTACTATAGCATCGGACACCTCACTCATACCAATTGCCGCACGATGCCTTGTGCCAAGCTGTGAGTTAAGCTCACTATTTGCAGTAAGCGGTAAAATGCAGCCGACAGCCATTACCCTGTCCCCACGGATTACCATACCACCATCGTGGAGCGGAGATTTCGGGAAAAATATATTTTGTACCAGCTCGTCCGATATTACAGCATCTACCATAGTGCCGGTATTGATAATTTCGCCAAGCGGTGTTTCCCTTTCAAAAACAATTAGCGCACCCGTTTTATTCTCGTGCATATTGCCTACTGCTTTGCAAATACTTCCGATATACTTTTCCTTGCTTTCACGCTCACTGTCGATTAACTGATTTTTTCCGATTTTGCGCAGATTGCTGCGACCAACATTTTCAAGTATGCGGCGAATTTCGGGTTGAAACACAATCACTGCAACAACCAACAACGATTCACCCACAATGGTAAGCACCCATTTAAGTGTTACCAGCTCAAACCAGGTTGCAAACAGGTAAACAACAAGTAAAATTAAGAGTCCCTTAACGAGCTGCCAAGCACGTGAATCACGCAAGAATTTAACTGATTGATAAACAATGTATGCTATTACCAATATATCGATGATATCAAAAAAGCGTATATTTGATAATGCATATATTATTTGACTCCAAAAAGTATTAAAGCCCGCCATTACTCACATTCCTTTACAAAATATTTATATTATTATATTTATAATAACATAAATATTCTTTGGTATCAACAACAAATGCTCAATTTTATAATTTTTTTATTTGATAGACCAAACTATCTATATCATTTTTTGTATTAAATGCTCCCGTACACACTCTTACAGCGCCCGTATTCATAGTTCCAAGCTTTATGTGGGCCGACGGTGCACAATGAAGTCCCGCCCTTACCGCTATGTTTTTTTGTGCGAATATTTCGGCTATTTGTTCGCTTTTATAACCCTCTATGTTAAACGAAAGCACCGGCGCATATTTATAATTTTCGGGCAGCGGCGTATAGAGTATTACCCCACCGATGCTCGATAGGTTTTTATATAAATAGCGTATTAAATTCATTTCGTGGCGGTATATGCTGTCAATTCCTTTTTTTGCAACAAAGTCCACCCCCGCACCTATACCGAAAATGCCTGGTACATTAACGGTGCCGCTTTCCATCCTTTCGGGCATTTCCTGTGGCTGTATAAGACTTTTTGAGGCGCTGCCCGTTCCTCCCTCTATTATAGTATTTTCAAGAGGTTTTCGAGCGAGCAGTATTCCCGTCCCCATAGGTGCATAAAGACCCTTATGAGCAGCAACACAAAGAAAATCTATATTCATTCTTTTCATATCTATGTTAAGAATTCCCGCACTTTGCGCCGCATCAACCGCAAAAGGTATACCCTTGTTTCTGCATATTTGACCTATTTTTTCTATCGGGTTTACCTGCCCTGTAACATTTGATGCATGTGAGCATACAACCAGCCGTGTATCCCTGCTTATTGCACTCTCAAAGCTCTGTGCCGTTTTTTCAAAATCACCCGCATAGGTAGCGGCGGCGGTATGCCTTATGATACCTCTATCTAAAAGCTTTTTTATGGGTCGCATAACGGCATTATGCTCAACATCGCTTGTGACTATATGACCGCCATCAATAACCCCCTTGATAACACAGTTTAAAGCGTAGGTGCAATTAGGCACAAACACTACATTTTCGCTATCATCAGCGCCGAAAAAATCTTTAATTTTTGTTCGTATATTATATATGCCAAAGGCGGTTTCCATGGCGGTTTTATAGCCGCTTCTACCAGGGTTGGCATTATACTTTTTTAAAGCCAGGTTTACTGCATTTATTACACCGGGCGGCTTTATTCCGCTTGTCGCCGCATTATCAAGGTATATCACCGGAATTTCTCCTTTTAGGTTATTGATTAGCGTTATTGCTGAATGGTTTTACATCGTGTATTTTTATACCGGCACTGCCGAGTATTGATGATATTTTTTCTACACTTCCCACGGCAACAATTCCGTACCCGCAACCGATTCTATCCGCAGCAAAGGAACGCTGAACATAGGCCTTTATGCCGTTTTTTCGCAGTATTTCTCTGCCCTTTACAGCATAGGTTATCGTGCGAGTAATGAAAATATTTTTTTCCATTTTTAACACCGCTTTTTAGGTTTTACAAGTACTTGTACAATACAGTTTATGTGCCGATTTTCAAAGTGTCACTATTCGGTCTTATATATATTCACTATAGTCACCATTGCCAAAACAGAAGTAAACATCCCGATAAGCCCAAATAATTTAAGCGCAATAAACATAACCACAAGACTAATTAGCGGCGGCACACCAACACGCTTACCCACAAAACGGGGCTCTAATGTGTGATGAATTATAACACTGCAAATGTATACTAAAAGCAGCACGCCAGCACCCAAAAAATTTCCCGATAAAGCCGATACTACACCCCAAGGAATAAGCACCGTGCCGGTGCCTAAAACGGGCAATAAATCAACTAACGATACGATTAGTGCCATTAAAAAAGCATTTTTATTACCCATAATTAAAAATCCGCCAAGGCAGACCGCAAAAATAATGAGTGTAATTATTCCGTAGCCCCTTATTAGCTTGAAAATATTTTTACCGAGCACCGCTTTTATCCTTGTGATAAGTGCTATCTTGTTGCTTGAAACCACCGAAAAGAAGAAGTTTTTGAGAGGTTCATATTCGTTTGAAAAATAACAGCCCGCCGCTACTGTGACCACAAAGCTCAGCAAAAATTTAGGGGTTTGAGATACGACATCGGCAAGTCCCCTTGATAGCCAATCGGTAACGGCACCGCCTATGTTTGAAGGTATATTTTGCATTATCGTTTGCAGTGACAACGCAACATTTTTTGGTAAAAAATTTTCAACCTTTTCAAATAATAATGTCAAGCTGTCACTTAAATCGGAAACGACACCGCTGATATTTGCTATCACCGAATTTACATCTATTTTCTTTATAATAAAAAACACCGAAAGTCCGAGCAGTAAGGCAGCTGCCACAAAGCTCAACAGCACTAAAATTATGCTCACATATTTCGGCTTTATTTTAAGTCGCTCTGCCAAAAAAAGCGATGGTCGCCGCAAAATAAACACCAAGCTAAAGCTGACTATAAACGGTAATAAATAACCTATAGCAAAACGGAAAATAATATAAACTGCGGCAAAGATAATTGCGTAATATGTTGTTTTTATAATAAAAGCTTTCTTTCTTTGAATTTCCAAAAGGGTCACCTCTTTTGTAATATTCCCAGAAATACCGCTTTTCTTGTAAATTGCGATTGCAAAAATAGTAATAATATGTTATATTATATTAAATAAATTATCTTGGGATGGTTAAAAATGATTGATATTGCTATTATGGGCCACGGCGTTGTGGGCTCAGGCGTAGCCGAGGTGTTGCTGTCACACAGTGCCACCATTGAGGTTAAGGCAAAAAGAAAAATAAATATAAAACACATTCTTGATTTACGGGATTTTCCAAATCTTCCCTATTCTGATAAATTCATTAAGGATTTTAACATTATTCTTAACGACCCTGACATAAAGGTTGTTGCCGAGGTTATGGGCGGCGTTAACCCTGCTTTTGAGTTTGTGAAATCCTGTCTTGAAGCGGGTAAAAGTGTAGTGACCTCTAACAAGGAGCTTGTAGCGGCTAAGGGTGCCCAACTTTTAAAAATCGCACAGGACAACAATGTAAATTTCTTATTTGAAGCGAGTGTTGGCGGCGGCATCCCCGTTCTTCGCCCTATGGCACAGTGTCTTAATGCAAATGAGATTACCGAAATATACGGCATTCTCAACGGTACTACCAACTTCATACTGACAAAAATGGTTAAGGATAATCTCTCCTTTGAGACTGCTCTTAAAATGGCTCAAGATTTAGGATATGCAGAGCGCAACCCCGATGCCGATGTTTTAGGACACGATGCCTGCCGTAAGATTTGTATTCTTGCAGCGCTTGGGTTTGGCAAGCATGTGTATCCCGAACAGGTTGCAACCGAGGGTATTACCGAGGTTTCGCTTGATGATGTTGATTACGCCGATAAATTGGGCTATGTTATAAAGCTTATAGGAAGCGCAAAGCGACTCAGCCAAGGCAAAATTTCCGCCAGTGTTTATCCTGCACTCGTCGCACGTGAGAATATGCTTTCAGGCGTGAATGATGTTTATAATGCAGTAAGTGTTAAGGGCGATACTGTTGATGATGTTATGTTCTATGGAAGGGGTGCGGGTAAATTCCCGACAGCCAGTGCCGTTGTTGCCGATATTATTGACTGCGTTAAACATTTAAGTGCGAGAAAATATTTATATTGGGATGAGGGGTACGAAGGATATGTTGAAAAGCTCGAAAATACCCCCACAAAGCTTTTTGTTCACTTAAATGAGTGTAATGATAACACATTAGCGGAAGTTAAAAATCTCTTTAATATCAGCGAAATTTTGAATAACGGCATTTCAAAAGAAATCGTATTTATAACCGAAAACGATATAGAAAAGACATTGCGTGATAAAATCGCAAAAATCAGCACCGCAAAGGTTAAATCTGTATTGCATGTTATATAAAGTAAAACTCCACATCATATGATGTGGAGTTTTTTATTGAACCTGAGCGGCATAATCAAAAATATCATCAACCGTTCTCGATTCATCTGCATCAGTTCCGTAATTCTCAATTACACTTGTATATGCATCGGGAGTGAGACCCACCAAAACGGTTTGCGCCGCTATAACGGTGGTTTCGGTGCTGAAGCCCGAATGATTCCACGGCAGGACAAAATTACCGTTTATTTTTACCCTTATAACTATTTGATGTAACACCTGATTGATACCCGCCGAATAAAAATTACTCTCAAAATCGGTAACAACGTTTGCGGCTATTTGCATTTTAAACTTTATTGTTGGTCCAAAACCCAAGGTGTACTCGTTACCAAACAGCGTACCCACGGGTATGCTCACCGTTTGCTCGGGTGCTGCTGTTACTGCTGCGGCTATTTCGGAAGAAATTATGCTTTTTAATCTGTTTATTTTTACTATATCTATTTCGAGTGCCGTAATATTCTGCTCATCATTCTTTGTTAGCTTTACTATCTCGTTATATGTAACCAAGCCCTCGTCCATTTGTTCACCGATTACACGGTTTGCAATGTTAAATGCTGCAACTGCGGCATTATTTCTTGCCGCCCCTAAAACAGTCCTTCGCACCGAAAAATAAGAATAAACCGACACCGCCAAAACCACTGCCGCCGATAGCACCGCCACCGCAGCTACAAGCGGTTTGTTTTTTCTTCTTTTGCGGTATTTATGCATAAAAAACACCCGCTTTCCGTAATACATAATACGAAAAACGGGTTGTTTTTGTTAATCAAACTTTTTATTGTGGTGCTCTGCAAAAAATTGGATAAGCTGAGCCGCATTTTCAAAACCTATACGACTGTCAAGACACAAATCATACATTGTGGCATTACCCCATTTTAAATCGGAGAAATAGTTATAATAATTTGCTCGTTTTTTATCCGCCTTGCGAATCTCCTCTGATGCCTGTGCCCTTGTGCTGCCGCTAAACTCACAAACACGCTCAATTCTGCGGTTTAAATCGGTATGAATAAATACCGAGAGCACATTGTTATAATCTCTCAAAATACTGTTAGCGCAACGGCCTACAAATATGCATGATTCTCTATCCGCAATACTCCTTATAATTTCGGCCTGTGCGGCAAAAACACGGTCAACCAAAGGCATCGTGCCCGAAGTGGCAAAAGAGTGCTCTATGGATGAATATGCGCCCATTGAGAGTGAAAACAAAAAGCTACTTGTAGGTTTCTCATCATAAACACGCAGCACATCACGGCTGATTCCGCTTTTCTCTGATGCTAAATCGATTAGTTCCTTATCGTACATTTTAATTCCTAAAAGCTTTGACAGCTCTCTTGCTATCTCGTGTCCGCCGCTGGCATACTGCCGTCCTATAGTAATAATAAGATTATCGTTCATAACATCACCACTTAATAATTATCGTTTACAAGACAATTATACAATATCACTATATTTTTTTCAATTATATTTTTTACTCAAAATAAAAATCCTATTGTTTTATATAACAACAGGATTTTTATTATTTTATTTTGTACGTGCCGCCTCAAGCTTGTGCTTACGACGGTGGACAACCTCGTGCGGTTTAGGGGCAATTTCGCCTGCGGCCTGTAATGCCTGACGGGTTAATAAAGGACCTACCAATTCATAAATTAACACCGCAAAGAGTGTGATGTTGCGGATAAGTTCACCTGACTGACCTAACTGCATAGCCGTTGCGCACATACCGAGCGCCACACCCGCTTGTGGGAAAAGCGTTATTCCTAAATATTTGCAAATATTATCGTTGCATCCTGTAACCTTTGAGCTTACAAGAGTTCCGAAATATTTACCCAAACAGCGTGACAAAAGATACGCAACTCCAATAACAACTATAAATATGTTTTTGAAAACATTAAGCTGTAATTCCGCACCGCTTATTACAAAAAAGAGTGCAAACAAGGGCGAAGTCCATTTATCCGATGCTGCCATAAGGTCGTGTGATAATTCACAAATATTGCAAAATATCGTGCCGAGCATCATACAGGTGAGTAAGGATGAAAAGTGTATCATTACAGGGCCTATGGGTATTTCAATCATAGATATTGATGCCGTGAGAAAAACAACACCTATTGTTAAATTCAAACGGTTAGTGTTAGAGTTGAAAAGCTTCTCAAGCTGGGTTAACACCCAACCCATAAATGCACCTAAAATTAAGGAACAAACAATTTCAATTATAGGGTTTACAATTATGGAAAATAAATCAACCTTGCCACTTACCAATGTTTTGGCTATACCGAAGCTAACCGCAAAAACAACAAGTCCCACCGCATCATCAAGGGCTACTATCGGCAATAAAAGCTTTGTTAACGGACCTTTTGCTTTATACTGACGTACAACCATAAGTGTTGCGGCAGGTGCTGTTGCGGTTGCAATGGCACCGAGAGTTAAAACCTGCGATAAACTTAACATATCGGGGAAAACGAGATGTAGGCAAAATAATGTTAAATCAACAACCAGTGTTGCCGCAAGGGCTTGGAAAACACCGATAACCAGCGCCTGTCGACCTGTTTTCCTTAAATCGTCAAGACGAAACTCGTTTCCAATTGAAAAGGCGATAAAACCGAGGGCCACCTCTGAAACCAGCGCCAATTGCTCTACTGCCTGACTTGAAGTAAAACCGATTCCTTCTATATGCAAAGCGCCCAAGCAATAAGGACCTATAAGTACGCCTGCAACAAGATATGCAGTTACCGACGGGAGTCTAAAACGTTTAAAAAGACGTGTCATTAAAAGTCCCGCCAAGAGAGCGAATGACACATTAAGTAAAATATTCACAAAAGTCATCTCCAAAAAATACAGCGAACATATCGCCGTGTTTTAAAATCAACGCTTGTTATTGTATCACTCAAGAGATTATTTGTCAATTATATTTATATGCGTTTTCAAAATACTGTATTATTCACCAATTTTTAGTTCTATACATATGTTAATATGAGGCGATATTATGAATAAAAAACACTATTTCCCT
>JAZRRG010000072.1:0-1230 GCA_045650565.1 Acutalibacteraceae bacterium
TTGAAGAAGGCTTTGTGCGTGAGATTATCAGTAAAATTCAAACCATGCGTAAAGATAGCGGTTTTGAGGTTACAGATAAGATTTCTGTTGAATTTGAGGGCAGTGATAAAATCGCTTCTGTGTTTGATGCAAATGCAGAAGAAATCAAGGCACAGACCTTGGCAGAGAGCATTACTGCAGCAACTTCATCAAATGCTAAAGAATGGAATATTAACGGTGAGAAGGTTTCAATTGTAATTAATAAAATTTAGTCACATAAAATCCCTTGGAGGTTATAATCTCCAAGGGATTTTTAGCACCAAAAAATATTGTTTAAACAAATTAAAATTTTTGATTTTATTGCCGCCCCCTGTTCCGCCGTGCCTACCGCGGCGGCAATGAAAATTTTAATTCGTTTTATAAAAAATGATAAACCTCGCCTTTGGTTATCCATAGATGCCGCTTGTAATCTCGGTATGATATTGTAGGGGCGGGGTTCCTTCCCCGCCCGTTTATCGGGAGGGCACGGAGACCCTCCCCTACAAAATCGAGCAAAAGGAACAATTAAAACACAAAGCTCATTACCACAAACAAGATAATCAAAATTCCAAAATTGTATATTGAAAAGCTTTTCAGGTATCCGATAAGGTTGTTAGGCTCTCTCTTTGCATATTCCCTGAACGTAATCAGGCTTGCAAGCGATGCAATAAGCGAGCCCGCTCCTCCTATATTGACTGCAACCAAAAGTTGAGGATAATTCTCCGTAAATTTTGACAGCAAAATCGCGCTCGGCACATTGCTTATTACCTGACAGGATAAAACTCCGTATAAAAGCGTATTCTTTTCTATAATACCCCCGAGGAAATTATTTACCGCAGGAATTCTTGCCATATTCCCCGCAAACACAAAAAAGGCGCAAAATGTAAGCAATAACGGATAATCTACATCCTTTAGGGCATCACGGTCAAGTATCAACAGGGCTGGGATGATTATTATAAGCCCCCAATAATACGGAATTGTCCTGAACACTATTGCAATAGAGAGAGCAAAAAGAATGCTATATACTATAGTCCTGCTGACATTTAACTCCATGCCCTGCTTTTTGTTTAGAACAAGCCTCTCCCTCGGCAGAGTAAAGCAACACAGAGTAATCAATATTATCGAAACAACAAACGGCAAAAGCATTATCCTTACAAATTCTGCATTTGAAATGTTGTAGTATGTATAAAGATATAAGTTTTGCGGGTTTCC
>JAZRRG010000073.1:0-56043 GCA_045650565.1 Acutalibacteraceae bacterium
AATGTTTTTTCACGTATTTAATTTTTTCTTCCGCTGTATATTGTCTGTTCTTTCGCATTTCTTTTCCTCCTTTTTTTATATTTTAACACATAAAGAAAAAGTAGACACTTTTTTGTGTCTACTTTTATCTTACACCTGCACTTTCGGGCGTTTTTTAATATTCAGGGGTTAGAAATTTTCCAAAACCGTTATTTTGTGCATTAGTTTTTTCTTGCCGCCTTTTTTAAGACGCATAATGCCTTCTCGCTCCTCTAATTTTTCACTCATTGCAGGCATTCCCGCCCAGGGCTCAAGGCATATAAATTCAGCCCCCGGTACCGACCAAACAACAAAATAATTAAATCCGGGGAATTCCACCTTTACTCGCTCGGCATTTGTGCGGTTACGCAAAATAACACTTCTTGAAGCCATATTGCTAAAAACCAAGGAATCGTTTTCAAGATACCTTTCAAGTATTGGCATATTTTTAGAGTTTTGAGTTACTCTCATAGAGTCGGATGTTATTTGCCCATCCTTAATAATATATGTGTCAAGCGTTTCTCTGCGGGGGAAAATAATATCATAGTTATCAATTCCGCCATTACACATATACCCCTCGTGTGAGCCAACCGAAAAATACATTTCACCATCGGTTTTATTTCGCACGTCATATTCGATAATAACGCTTTTACCCGATACCGTAAAGGTTACCCTAAACTCAAACTCAAAGGGATACTGTACGAGTGTTTCGGGGGTGGATTTTAAAAGCAGGGTTACTGTTTTTTTATTCTTTTTTTCGATTTCAAATTCGATGTCCCTTGCAAATCCGTGCCTTGGACACTCATATTCTACGCCATTGTATGTATATTTGCCATTAATAAAGCCGCCGCAAAAGGGAAACAGCGTGGGCGCAGTTCGTGACCAAATTTTTTCATCGGCTTGCCATAAAATTTCTCTGCCGCCACACACAATACTGCGCATTTGTGCGCCCTTTTTTTCTATTTTTACGGTGATTAGCTTGTTATGCAGTTTTATCATTTTCTCACCTACAAAAGTTTTTAATTATAATAACATAATTTTTTTGTTATTACAACAGTTGACCATAAAAACAAAAATACCCCACCGCTTTTGCGGTGGGGTATTGGCGCGCTGAAGAAGATTCGAACTCCCGACCTTCTGGTCCGTAGCCAGACGCTCTATCCAGCTGAGCTATCAGCGCATATCTTTATCACGTTTAGTTATAATAACACACTTAACTTCAAAAATCAATAGGAAAAATTTATTTTTTAAAACTTTTTTATATTTGTTGAAACTCTGCTTTTTCTAAAGTATACTATATATGTAAAGTATCAAATAGGAGACTGCTTATGCTTAAAAAACTTATTTTTTCTTGCCTTGTTTTAATTTTGGTTTTCTCTCTTTGCGGCTGTGGTGCCAAAGCGCCGGCAAGTACCGATACCAACACCTCGGTGCCGTCCGTTTCAAATACGCCCGAGCCGGAGAACCCTTATGCGCAAAACTCCCTTACGGGTGTGTATGATTTAGACAAGGCGAAAGCCAATTACCGACCCGTTGCGGTTATGATAGATAACGATTCTTTGGCTCAAAGAAACTCTCAGTTTTCGGTGTCGAGCGCCGATATTATATATGAAACCGAAATTGAAGCGGGTATTACTCGGCTTATGGCTGTTTTTTCGGACATTAGTAAAATAAAACAAATCGGTGATATACGCTCTGCTCGATATGTATTTGTAGATTTGGCTATGGGACACAACGCCATTTATGTTCACTCGGGCAAGGACCCGACCTACTGCAAGCCCCATCTTGCTGATTTAGATAATTTTGAGATTACATACGGCTATTACGGAGAGCGCATACATTACGGAAATGTTATGAGCTGGCAGGAGCTTTTTACAACGGGAGAAACGCTCGTAAAGGCATTTAACGATAAAAAATGGAAAATTACCGACCAAAACATAAAGCCATGGCAAAGCTTTGCGGACGAAAAAGAGGTTGTTTCTCTCTCATCATCGGCGAAAAACGTTTCCATTGGATTTAATCTTCTTTATTTTTCAAAATTTAAGTACGATGAAGCTACCGGTAAATACACAAAAACCAGTAATTTTACCGATAACATTGACCAGCAAAACAAACAGCCCTATGTTGTAGAAAACGTATTTGCCCTTAAAACCGATATGAGTATGTATCCCGATAACTACCGCCGAAAAATCGACCTTGTTGGCGGCGAGGGTTACTATTTTACAAACGGAACGGCAGAAAAAATAAAATGGAAAAAGGGCGCTTCCTCTGATTCCTTTGTGTTTACAAAGGCGGACGGTACACCGCTTACAGTATCGGCGGGAAGCTCTTGGGTTTGTATAATAAAGCAAGGCGGAACCGTTACATACGAATAATTTAAAAAGAAAGCAGACTGTTTCCAGTCTGCTTTCTTTTTAAATCAATATTTTTTCAACAAAAAATTATTTGTTAATTTCAGGGTTGTTTGTGCGACACATAATGTAGTCCATACTCACATTATAGAATTCTGCAAAGCAAATATAACTGAGGCACTCATCCTTATGTGCCTCTAATCAGTCTTTTTTGTTATTATTTTAATATTTCTCACGGTATACAGCACCAAGGAAAGCACCATTGCTGCTGAGCATACCGCAATTGTTATTTGCGAAACTGCGTCAGGAATTGTATACCACACTATGTGTAAAAAGAGCATAGAGTAAAGCAATACTGTTGAAAGCTTTCCGTGCCAAACTGCGCTTAGCATTTTGCCTGTTTTCTTCTTTAACAGCAAAAACGAAACGGCGTTTATTGCCTCCTTTACTGCCATTAGTGAGAATATAAACCACATATTTTCAAAGCGGCTTACAAGGCACACTACCAGTGCAGCTTGGGTTAATTTATCGGCAATTGGGTCTATAAACTTACCCAACTCACTTATCATATTAAATTTTCTTGCAATAAAACCGTCAACTATATCGGTAAGTCCCGATATTATCACCAAAATTGCGGTTAAAGCAAAATCATCTTTTTTAACGTATGTAACACAAAACGCCGGGATTAACAACACTCTGACAAAGGTAAGTATATTCGGAATTGTGAATACTTTCTTTTTTAAATTTTGTTCCGTAAAAACATCCCCTTTTTAAAAACTATTTACATTATATTCCTTTTTAAAAATTTTTTCAATATTTAATGCAAGATGTCGGTGAATGTCGCAAAATGATTTGTTATTATATTTGCGTTGACAGCGCTTTTTCCGCCTATTATATATAATAATAAAATAATATGTATAAGTATTGCAAAATTTTTCTTTGTATGCTATAATAATTATGTATATGTGGGTCTATATGTTTTTTCATTAAAAAGCGTTTAAAACAAAAATTTAAACACATTTAGGAGAAATAAAATGGAGATTGAATCATTATCTGACATCTGGGAAGCAATATGCGAGGAATGTAAAAAGGAAATAAATGAAATCGCATTTCGTGTTTGGTTCAAAGATTTAGAACCGGTTGACATTCAAAACGGTGTCTTAACCCTTTCTATCTATTCCTCATACAAAAAGGAAATCGTTGAAAACACCTATAGTGACTTAATAAAATCAAGCATCAAGGCAATTATGGGTATTGATATGGATTTTAAAATTGTGGCTACCGATTCAAAGGGCTCTCGTGCCTTTGTACCCGAAATAAATCCCGATATGGAAGAAACCTACACCTTTGATAATTTTATTGTGGGACAAACCAACCGCTTTGCACACGCCGCAGCACAAGCCGTTTCGGAAAAACCTGCGTTTGAATATAATCCGTTGGTTATATACGGTCCGTCGGGCGTTGGTAAAACACATTTGCTTTTTGCAATTAAAAATGAAATCAGCCGTTTGCATCCTCACCTAAAAATAGAGTGTACCAGAGGTGAAGATTTCACAAACGACCTAATTCATGCGCTGCATGATAATAAGCTTCGAATTGAGAGTATTGATAACTTTAGAAATAAATACCGAAATGTTGATGTTTTGCTTATAGACGATATTCATTTTATAGCAGGTAAGGAATCAACACAGGAAGAGTTTTTTAATACCTTTGATACTTTACAAAGAAACAATAAGCAGGTTGTTGTAACGCTTGATAGACCTCCAAGACTTATCATGACACTTGAAAACCGAATTAAAACTCGCCTTGAGAGTGGCTTGCTTGCCGATATCACCCCTGCTGACTTTGAAACACGGGTTGGTATTATAAGGGTTAAGTGCGATAGAGTTGGTATTTCGCTTTCTGATGAGGTTGTTTTTGAGATTGCAAAAAAGGTTAATGCCAGCAACCGTCAGTTAGAGGGCGTTATTAAAAAACTTAAGGCATATATTTTACTTGAAAACAAGGCGCCTACCGTTTCGGTACTTAAAAATCTTATAAGAGATGTTATTGCCGATACAAAGGCAGAGCCCATTAAAATAGAAAGAATTATAGAAGAGGTTGCCCGTACCTATCAAGTATCACAAACCGAAATTTTATCAACAAGAAGAACTGCACAGCTTGTAAAGGCAAGGCAAATGGCTATGTATATTGCAAGAGAAACAACAGAACTTCCTTATCAGTCAATTGGAGAAAGCTTTGGTAAAGACCATTCAACAGTTCTTTACAATGTAAGACAAGCTGAAAAAATACTTAAAGAAAATCACTACGAAAAAGAAATTGTTGATGAAATTATAAGAAATTTAAAGGAAGAATAACTTATAATTTTTAACAAAGTTAACATCATTAAACAATTTTTTATCAACAGGTATGTTAATATAAAAAAATGAGTGTTTTTTATTAAAAATTTATAAAGGACAAACTTAACAACGAAAAAGCAATTATAATAAGCATTTGAATTAGTTTTTAACATTTTTAACATACATAACTACAACTACTATTTTATTTATTTTTTTATAGAAAGGAAAAATGAAAAAATGGAATTTTCGGTAGAACGCTCACAATTATTAGAGGTTGTTAATCACCTATCACGAATTGTAAATAACAAAACTTCTTTGCCTGTTCTTGAGGGTATATATATTCAAGCAGAGCAGGGTAAGTTAACACTTGCAAGTTATAATCTTGAAATAGGAATAAAGAAGGTTATTTATGCTAATACGGCAGTATCGGGAGAAATTGTTATAAATGCCCGTATTTTATCGGAAATTTTAAGAAAGCTTAATGGTATTACTGTAGAAATTAAAACAGATGAGCGTCTTATGTGCCACATTTCCTCAGGTTCGGCAAATTTTGATATTATGGGTATGTCGGGCGCTGATTTTCCTGAAATGCCGTCGGTCGAAAACGAAAATCCTATAGTTTTAGGCGGCGAAATTCTTAAAAATATGGTAAGAAGAACTATTTTTGCAGTTGCTCAAAATGAAGGAACAAGACCTATTCTTACAGGTGTAAAGGTAAGTATTAAGGAAAATAATATACAGTTTGTTGCTATTGACGGCTATCGCCTTGCTATAAGAAATGAAAAAATAAATATTGATAATGAAGTTGATTTTATAGTAACAGGAAAAGCTGTAAGTGAGCTTGTAAAACTAATTGATGATGAAAATGAAGATATTATAATCCACACAGGAACAAATCTTATTTGCTTTGAGGCAAACGGTTATTCCTTTATTTCCCGTTTACTTGAGGGAAATTTTGTTGATTACAGCAAAACAATTCCGCCTACATTTTCTCAAAGAATATATGTAAATACAGCCGAGCTTATAGATACAATTGATAGAATAAGTCCTGTTATAAATGATGCTTTTTCAACCCCTGTAAGATGTATTTTAAGTGAGGAAAACATTTTATTTAGCTGTACTTCAGCTGTTGGCCGTGCAACTGAAAATTTCCCGATTACATTAGAGGGTGAGGAATTTGAAATAGGTCTTAACAGCCGTTATTTGCTTGAAGCATTAAAGGCAAGTGAGGTAGATAATGTTAAAATTGAATTTAACGGTGCGACAGCGGCAGTTCTTATTAAACCTATTGAAAACGAAGAATTTTTATATATGATAATGCCAATGAGGTTAAAATAATGGAAAAAATCAGCATTAAAGAGGAATATATAAAGCTTGATTCTTTATTAAAATTCAGCGGCATTGCCGAAACCGGCGGACACGCAAAAATAATGATACAAAACAGTGAGGTTTTTGTTAACGGAGAAATTTGTACTCAAAGGGGTAAAAAAATCCGTAAAGGAGATAGGGTTAAAGCCGAGGGAAAGGAAATAATTATTGAATAAATGATTATTAAAAATATAAAGCTTTCGGGTTTTAGAAATTTAATTAACTGTGAACTAAATCCTTGTGAAGAAATAAATATAATTTGCGGAGATAATGCACAGGGAAAAACAAATATTATTGAGGCAATTTGGTTACTGACAGGTGCTAAAAGCTTTAGAAATATAAAGGACACAGAGCTTATAAATTTTAATAAAAAGGAAGCTATAATTGAAGCGTTATTTTCTAGCGCAGGAATTGAAAACAATTTAAAAATAAAAATAGATGATAAAAGAAATTTTTATTTAAACGGGAAAAAAAGAAGGCAAATTTCCGAAATTGCGGGTAATTTCTGTGCTGTGGTTTTTTCTCCGAGTGATCTAAATATAATAAATGATTCTCCATCTATCAGAAGAAAATTTATTGATACTGCTGTGTGTCAGCTGTACCCTAAATATGTAGAAATACTAAAATATTATAATAGAGCCGTAACACAAAGAAATAATGTGTTAAAGGACTGTATTAGAGATGCATCTTTAAAGATATTACTTGAAGATTTTGAAAAAAGCATCGTATTTTACGGAGAAAAAATTATTTCTTACAGAAAAAGGTACATAGAAAGATTAAATGAATTTGCGCCTAAAATTTATTCCGAATTATCAGGGGATAAAGAATTTTTTGAAATAGAATATCTTTGCTCATATAAAGAAAATTTATTAGAAGAATTACTTTTTAAGAGGGGAGAAGATATTTTAAGGGGATTTACAAGTATAGGTCCTCACAGGGATGATATATCCTTTAAAATAAATGGCTTTTCTTCAAAAGAATTTTCCTCACAAGGACAAAAAAGAAGTATTTGTTTAGCATTAAAATTAGCAGAGGCAAAAATTATTGAGGGAATTATAGGAGAAAAGCCCGTAACACTGCTTGATGATGTTATGAGTGAACTTGATAAGAAGCGCCAAAATTATATTCTTAATCATATAAAGGACCGACAGGTTTTTATAACCTGTTGCGATGAAACAAATTTTAATGAGCTTGAAAAAGGAAAGGTCTTTTATGTAGAAAACGGGCGGGTGAAATAGATGTATATTCATTTAGGACAGGATACAGTTGTAAGAAAAAAAGATATAATTGGTATTTTTGATTTAGATACAGCAACTGTTAGCCGCCACACAAGAAAATATCTTAATTTATCTCAAAAAAACGGAGAGGTTTCGTATGTTACATACGAATTACCAAAATCCTTTATAGTTTGTGCAAAACCTAAGCAAAAAAATAAAAAAATATATATTTCTCAATTATCTTCTCTGACTCTGTTAAAGAGAAATGAGTTCTTAAAATAAAGAAAGGTGAAAAGAAAAATGGAAGAAATTAAAAATTCACCCATCGTAGAAGATACCTATGACGAAAGTTCTATACAGGTACTTGAGGGTCTTGAAGCGGTAAGAAAAAGACCGGGTATGTATATTGGTTCTACGGGCGAGCGTGGTTTACACCATCTTGTATATGAAATTGTTGATAACTCTATAGATGAGGCATTGGCGGGTTATTGCGATAAAATTACGGTTGAATTACTTGATGACGGTATAGTTCGTGTTACCGATAACGGTCGTGGTATACCTGTTGGTATAAACCCTCAAAAAGGTATACCGACAGTAACTGTTGTATTTACTATACTTCATGCGGGTGGTAAATTCGGCGGCGGCGGATACAAGGTATCAGGAGGTCTGCACGGTGTAGGCGCCTCGGTTGTTAATGCGCTGTCAAGCTGGCTTGAGGTAGAGGTAAGTGACGGCAAAAATATTTACAAGCAACGTTATGAAAAGGGAAATATTGTAACTGACCTCGATATTATAGGCGAAACACAACAAACAGGTACCGTAGTAACCTTTAAGCCCGACTCTACAATTTTCACCGATACTACAATTTATGATTTTGAAATACTTGAAAAGCGCCTTCGTGAGCAGGCATTTTTAAATGCAGGTATACGTATAGTTTTAACCGATAAACGTAAGGATATGGACGGCAGAACAGAGGAATTTTTCTATGAGGGCGGTATTCGCTCTTATGTTGATTTCTTACTTGAAAAAACCAAGGGAGAGAGCTTAAATAAAGAGGTTATTTATTTAAGCACCGAGGTTGCCGACCAAACTGCCGAAATTGCTATGGTATGGTCAACAAAGGATACAAAAATTATGTCCTTTGCAAATACGCTTTATACGGTCGACGGCGGTACACATGAGCAGGGCTTTAAAATGGCACTTGCAAATGCTGTTAACAAATATGCTTTTGATTTTAAGCATCTAAAGGAAGGAAATAAACGCTTAAAGGGTGAGGATATTTGTGAGGGTCTTGTGGCGGTTGTATCGGTTAAGCTGTCGGATGCACAGTTTGAATCACAAACCAAGGCAAAGCTCGGCAATACATCTATAGGTAAGGTTGTTCGTGATATGGTTAATGACCAGCTTTATCACTTCCTTGAGGAAAACCCTGCCGAAGCTAAAAAAATTATTACGAAAATTATTGCTTATTCAAATGCCCGTGAAGCAGCACAGGCAGCGCTTGAGGCATCACTTAAAAAGGCGGGCGTTGCGGGTGTAAAAGCAAGAATGCCCGAAAAACTGTCCGACTGTATATCAAAGGACCCCACAAAAACCGAAATATTTATTGTTGAGGGTGACTCGGCAGGCGGCAGTGCGGTTGAGGGTAGAAACTCCACATATCAGGCAATATTGCCGCTTTGGGGTAAAATGCTGAATGTTGAAAAGGCAAGGGATGACAAGGTTTACGGTAACGATAAGCTAATGCCGGTTATTGTTGCTCTCGGTACCGGAATCGGCGAAAACTTTGATATAAATAAGCTGCGTTATGATAAAATTGTTATTATGGCCGATGCAGATGTTGACGGAAGCCATATCAGAACACTCTTACTAACATTTTTCTTCCGTTATATGCCCGAGCTTATCGAAACAGGACATATTTATTTGGCACAACCCCCGCTTTACAGAGTATCAAAGGGTAAAAAGCATTACGATGCCTTTACCGATGAAGAAAAGGTAAGATATATAGAGCAATTAGGCGTCAGCGCGGATGTTCAGCGCTATATGGGTCTTGGTGAAATGGACCCCGAACAGTTATGGGAAACAACGCTTGACCCGAATGTGAGAACAATGCTCAAGGTAACTATGGCGGATGCCGAGCTTGCCGACCAAACCTTCTCAATGCTTATGGGAGATGAGGTTGAGCCAAGAAAGATATTTATTGAAGAAAATGCGGTGTTTGCAACCGACCTTGATATTTAAGGAAAGGAGAGCTTAAAAAATGGCAAAAACAGATAATATATATTGGCCCGAAAGTGAAGAAACCAATATTGTTCCTGTAGAAATCGTTGATGAAGTAAAGGCAAGTATGCTGCAGTATGGTATGTCGGTACTTGTAGGCCGTGCTCTCCCTGATGTTAGAGACGGCTTAAAGCCAGTACACCGCCGTATACTCTACACAATGTATGAAAACGGATTAACCCCCGATAAAGCATATCGTAAGTGCGCCGATACCGTAGGTTCGGTGCTGGGTCGTTACCATCCGCACGGTGACGCTTCGGTTTACGATGCTATGGTGCGTATGGCGCAGGACTTTTCACTTCGCTACCCACTGATTGACGGTCACGGAAACTTTGGTAATATAGACGGTTATCCTCCTGCGGCATACCGTTATACCGAGTCACGTATGAATAAAATATCTATCAATATGCTTGATGATATTGAGAAGGATACGGTTGATGTTGTACCTAACTATGATGACCGATTAAAAGAGCCCACCGTTTTACCCGTTCGTTTTCCGCAGCTGCTGGTAAACGGCTCGAGTGGTATTGCTTTTGGTATGGCTACCGAAATCCCGCCGCATAATTTGGGTGAGATAATAGACGGTATGTGCTACCTTATTGATAACCCCGATGCCGAGCTTTCAGACCTTTGCGAATATATTAAGGGTCCTGATTTCCCAACAGGCGGTATAATTATGGGCAGAAGCGGTATTCGTGCCGCCTATGCTACGGGTAAGGGTAAGATTATTGTTCGCGGTAAGGCCGAAATAGAGGAGGACAGCAAGGGTAGATTCCGCATAACTATTACCGAGCTGCCTTATAAGGTTAAAAAGAAGGATTTAGTTAAGAAAATTTACGATTTAGCGGTTGAAAAGCGCATTGAGGGTATTGAAGATGTTGTTGACTACTCATCAAAGCGTGATAGCGGTATTAGAATCGTTATAAACCTTAAAAAAGATGCCAACCCACAGGTTGTGCTTAATAAGATTTATTCCTATACTGAACTACAAACAACCTTTGGTGCAAACCTTATTGCTATTGTAAACGGCAAACCTCAAATTTTAACACTTAAGGATATGCTGCAAAACAGCATTGACTTCCAGTGTGAAATCATTGAGCGTCGCACACGCTTTGAAATGAAAAAGGCGGAGGAACGGGCTCATATTCTTGAGGCGCTTAAAAAAGCAATTGACTTTATTGATGAGGTTATTTCAATAATTCGCAGCTCTAAAACCATACCTGAATCAAAGGAGCGCTTGGCTGAACGCTTCGGTTTTGATGATGTTCAAACAACTGCTATTGTTCAAATGCAGCTTGGCAAGCTCGCAGGCATGGAAAAGCAAAAGATAGAGGAAGAATTAAAAGAAAAATACGATTTCATCAAGGAATGTCAGGAAATTTTGTCAAATCACTCCCGTGTGCTTGATATTGTTAAGACCGATTCACTAAATCTTAGAGATAAGTATGCAGACGAGAGGCGTACCGAGATTTCGGCTGTGTCGGGCGAGGTTGATATTGAGGACCTTATTCCAGAGGAAGAATGCGTTATAACCAAAACCGTTAACGGCTATATTAAGCGTGTGTCCGCATCGGAATATTCGGTACAGCATAGAGGCGGAAGAGGTGTACGAGGTCTTACAACAAGAGAGGACGACATCACCGAGAATATGTTTGTTTGCTCAACACACGACTATATTATGATGTTTACAAACACAGGTCGTGTGTATCGTTTGAAGGCATACGAAATACCCGAGGGAACAAGAACCAGCAAGGGTATGAATGTTGTTAATATAATACCGCTTCAGGAAGGCGAAAAGCTTTCAATCATATTGCCCTGCCCTGAAATTGACGGTGAGCAGTATGTTGTTATGGGTACCAAAAACGGATGTATTAAGCGTACGGCGATGGATGAATTTAAAAACACCCGTAAGACAGGTATTATAGCACTATCGCTCGATGAGGGCGATGAGCTGCGCTTTGTTGCTCTGACACGTGGGGATTCCTCACTTGTGGTAGCAACCAAGAAGGGTAAGGCAATACGCTTTATGGAAAGCGATGTCAGACCAATGGGAAGAACGGCAAGAGGCGTTCGCTCGATTAAACTGGCTGGCAATGATGAGGTTGTATCAATGGCGGTATGTAACGAGGATACCGTTTTACTTACCGTTAGTGAGACCGGCTACGGCAGAAGAAGTCAAATTAGCGACTACCGTGTGCAAACCCGTGGCGGCGGCGGTACAAAGAACTATCGCACCGACCGCTTCGGCGATGTTGCGGCGGTGATGGCGGTAACCGAGGACCAGGATATTATTATGATTTCATCCGACGGCGTAATCATAAGAATTGCGGTTGCGGGTATAAGTATGTTTGCACGTCCATCAAAGGGTGTTAGAATTATGAAGTTCGGCGCAAACAGCGAGGCAAAAATACTGTCGATTGCAACTGCCGAGCACGATGAGGATGAGGTTAACGCAGAGGCCGAGGCACCCGATGCCGATGCGGCTGAAACAGGGGAAGAAACGAACGAATAGCGGCAAAAGGAGAAATTTACTTGGAAAATAAATTTTCTTTAAGGCAAGATATGCCGCCGATATTAAAAGAAAAAAAGGAGCAACGAAGGGTCGCGGATGCCGCAGGCCTTTCGTTGCTTGCTTTGTTTGCGGTTATGTTCGGTTGGAGTCTTGTGTATTTTAGAATAATGGGTAATTTGGGCTTTAATTATTCGTTTATATTAGAAACAACCGAAAACCCCGCAGTTAATGATATTATACAAATAACGGTTTCTACCGTTATGACACTAATCCCCGCCCTTATTTTTCTACGGGCAACTCACCATAAGGCGAGAGAGGTTATCGGCTTTGGAATTCCAAAGGTAAAAAACAAAACGGCATTTATTTTGGCTGCCGTGGGATTTTGTATGTTCTCGTCTATTGCGTCGAATCATTTGGCAAATATTTTTTCAGCGTTGGGTTTTACATTTCCATCAATGGAGCGAGAGCTACCCACAGGCGTGTTGGGTATAGTGCTTGTGGTGTTGTCTACATCGGTTTTTCCCGCATTGCTCGAAGAGTTTATGATGCGTGGGGCTATGCTGGGCGTTTTGAGAAGGTTTGGTGACGGTTTTGCCATCATCGCTTCATCGCTTGTGTTTGCCTTTATGCATGCATCTCTTGTTCAGTTTGCATTTGCCTTTTTGGTTGGAATTATATTAGGTTTTATAACGGTCAAATCGGGTTCGATTTGGTTGGCGGTTATAATACACGCTGCAAACAATTTTGTGAGCGTTGTGTTCTCATACCTCGAAATTTATGTGGGCCAACAAACGCAAAACATCATATTTTACGTGTTCTTGCTGGTGATATTTATGGTATCGATTTTTGCCGCCGTAAAGGCATCGTGGGATAAGGAATTTTTAAAGCTTGAAAAAGCTCAGACCGTCGCAACCGAGGCGCAAAAAATAGAATGGTTTTTGTCAGCACCGTGGATAATAGTGTCCATTTGTGTGGCTGTTATAATAGCAATATTTTTAAGATGACTTTAAATCGGGTGAATTTATGGATAGAAAATTTATGGATTTGGCTATAATCAGGGCAAAGCGTGCCGCCGAGGATGGTGAGGTGCCGGTTGGCGCCATTATAGTTAAGGATGGTCAGGTAATAGCCACGGGTCGCAACAGGCGAGAGAAGAATCATGATGCAACCGCACACGCCGAAATTGAGGCAATCAAATATGCATGTGAGGCAACTGGCGATTGGCGACTTGATGGTTGTGAGCTTTATGTTACGCTCGAGCCCTGCCCTATGTGTAGCGGCGCTATAATAAATTCACGAATTAAAACGGTAATTTTCGGCGCTTATGATACCAAGTGCGGTGCGCTCGGCTCGGTAGCTAACTTTGCAAATCTACCGTTTAACTACACGCCCGAGGTGTACGGCGGCATTTGTGAGGATGAGTGCCGCAAGCTATTAACTGATTTTTTTAAGGACAAAAGAAAAAATGGACAAAAGTAAAGCAAAGGTTGACATAATAAATATTATGTCAACCAACAACATGCCCTATATATCATTTTGCGACTTTGATTTTGTAAAGGATAAGCTACTTCCCTGCCGAAAGATTAAGGAAATTCCTCAAAATGCAAAAAGCATAATAATGGCGGTGTTTCCGTACAAGGTTAAAGAAAAAGCGCCCAAAGGGATTAGCCGATATGCTGCAGTACCCGATTACCACAGCGTTTGCCACAAGCTGCTTAATACGGCGGCAACACAATTAAAGGAGCGCTTCCCGCAAAATGAGTTTAGCGCTTTTATTGATAACTCTCCGATACCGGAGGTTGCGGCAGCGGCGCATTCGGGTCTTGGCATGCTTGGTAAGAACGGTTTACTACTCCACGAGAAATACGGCTCTTTTGTTTTTATAGGTGAAATTGTAACAGATTTGGAGCTGTTACCCGACAAAGGTGGCAAAAAATGCCTCGATTGTGGACAATGCAGCAAAGCTTGTCCTACCAAACTGTGTAAAGAGGACTGCCTATCGGCTGTAAACCAGCAGAAAAAACCGCTAAATGGGCAACAAATAGAGCAAATTAAGAAAAGTGGATATATTTGGGGCTGTGATATTTGTAGCGAGGTCTGCCCAATGAACAGAAATGTTCCCATAACTTATATAAAAGAATTCACCGATGGTTATCGAGACGAATATATACACGGCGAGTCAAGTGAAAATCGTGCATACGCCTGGCGTGGAGTAGAAGTAATAGAGAGGAATGCGAAGCTTTTTAGGTAAGTAATCGCATTTCTTCTTTTTTTATACAGCCGAATGCGACCAGACACACAAAGTAAACGGCACACGAGCCAACACAAACAAGGATGAGGTGTGGTAATATAGCAAGCGAAAAAAGGCGCACAAGCGAATCAAGACAAAATGTGACGGCAAAGGACAAAAGAACCGGCAACAAAACGTTATTAAAGAGCTTTATTTTGGCGCCTGATACACGAAGTAGTCTTACAAGATTTAGTATACAGGTGTATGCGTTACTACCGTACATTATCCATATAAAAGCGGCTTCTTTGTAGATGGGCAGCAAAAAGAAAATCAAAAGAATGCGTGCCGCAGAATCGCTTACCGAGTTGCGAAAGGTGGCGAACTGTTGGTCAAGCCCCTTTAGAATGCCATCGCTTATGCTGTCAAGATACATAAGAGGCACTAACGGTGCCAATATTTTTATAAGAGAGCCAACCTCCTCGCTTTTGTAGATGATTGTCCCTAGATTCTCGCCGCAAAAGAAAAAAATAGCAGCAAAAATAAAGCCAAACAGTGCGGTTACGGTGAGAATTTTCTCAACCGAGCGTCTAACCGAGCCCGAAAAACCCTTGGCGGTCGCCTCGGAAATTTCGGGAATAAGAAGGGTTGAGAGGGAATTTAAAAGAGAGGAAGGAAAAAACAAAATAGGCAGCGCCATCCCTTTAATCATGCCAAAAAATGAAAGTGCACAAGCACGGGAAACCCCTGCAAGCATAAGCCGTTGCGGCACCAAAGAGCTTTCTATTATGCGAAGAACGGAATTTATATATTTTCCGCTCGTGATGGGCAACGATATGTGCATAAGTTTTCTGGTAACAGAAAAGTTGGGAGAAGCTCTTCCCGAAAGAGATGAAAGGCGGTTAGAATCACGTCGGTAATAGATGTAAAGGTAAAGACAGGAGCAAAATTCGGCGATTAGGTCTCCCGCTAACACTGCAGCACAGGCAAGCTCGATGCTTATTGCGGCAAAATGTTTCACGAGAAACAATACCGACAAAATACGAACAAGCTGCTCAATTATTTGCGAGAGCGACGGCGGAACGCTTTTACGACGTGCGAGGAAATACCCTTTAATGCAAGAGGAAATGCCCATAAACAAAAGACTTAGCGACAACGTTTTAACTGCAAGAGTGGCTCGTGCATCTAAAATGATGTGTTTTGCTATAAACTCGGCGCCAAAGAACACAAGAATCAGCGAAAAAAGAGCAATGAGAATAATAATTGCAAAGGAGCGCCGCATTATTTTTTTTATCGAAGAAGCGCTACCAACACACATTTCATCGGCAACAAGGCGAGTTACTGCGGTATAAATACCGCTTGTAGCAAAGGTTGCAGCAAGCATATAGAAGGAAAGTATAATTTGATAAAGTCCTATGCCCTCACTACCAATTCTTGCCGACAGCCAAATTCTAAAAACGACGCCTAATAGGCGCAAAACCAGCGAAGTGGCGGTTAAAATCAGGGCGTTTTTTATAAATAACACTTTTTTCATAGTTACACCATTTAAGAATTGAAATTTGTAAGTAAAAGTAGTAGAATAAAATATATATATTAGAAAAGAAGGTGTATTATGCCAAGTCCGTTAGCAGACCGAGTGCGCCCTCAAAGTATTGATGAAGTGTGCGGTCAAAAGCATTTATTGGGAGAAGGAAAGGTGCTTCGCAAAATAATAGATTCTGGAAACATCCCAAATCTTATTTTTTACGGCCCGTCGGGAGTTGGAAAAACCACCGTGGCCAATATAATTGCGGCACAATGCGGAAAAAAGCTGTATCACCTAAATGCAACAACGGCATCAATCGCCGACATCAAGGAAATCATCGAGAGCTTAGACACAATAGAAGCTGTTGACGGTGTAATGCTTTATCTAGATGAAATACAGTACTTCAACAAAAAACAACAGCAAATACTACTGCAATACATAGAAACCGGCGATATTACACTAATAGCATCGACCACCGAAAACCCGTATTTTTACGTTTACAATGCAATTTTAAGTCGTTCTTCGGTATTTGAATTCAAAATAGTAGAGCCGGATGATATAGTTCCAGCTATATTGCGCGCCAAAGATGTTCTTGAAAAGGAGAACAATGTCGAAATAGAGTTGCAAGAGAGTGTGGCGCTTAAAATTGCACGTGCGGGAGCGGGTGACGTGCGCCGCTGTCTTAATATTCTTGATTTGTGCTTTGTTACACAAAGCGGCGAGAAAAAGGTGGCTATTGATGACAGTGTTGCCGAGGAAATCCTCCAAAACAATGCCGTGCGGTACGACCGTGAGGGCGACGAGCATTACGATATAATATCAGCATATCAAAAATCAATGCGCGGAAGCGACCCCGATGCCGCCATTTATTATCTTGGGCGGCTTTTGGCTGCGGGAGACATACAAAGCGCATGTAGGCGACTGTTGGTGTGCGCCAATGAGGATGTGGGACTTGCGTATCCGCAAATAATACCTATTGTTAAGGCGGCGGTTGACACAGCATTACAGGTCGGCTTGCCCGAAGCAAGCATACCATTGGCAAATGCGGTTATATTGACGGCAATAAGTCCCAAATCTGCCACAGGACACGATGCGATAGCTGCTGCAATGGCCGATATCGAGAGCGGACTGACCGGTGTTATACCAAGACATCTACAAAACAAGCACTTCGACGGGGAGGATGCGCAGGTTAAAGGTCAGCATTATCTTTATCCGCATAATTTCCCAAATCATTACGTAAAGCAACAATATTTACCTGATAATCTAAAAAATCGCACATATTATACCTTCGGAGACAATTCGGTTGAGAAAAAATTCGGAGAGTATTGGAAAGATATTAAGAAGTAAAGCAAAAGAGCAGGCAATGACTGTCAAAAGCCGATGGGCGGTGACTAATTTTACCGCATAAAAAGCGCTTTATTGAGCAAAATATATCCGAGGTGAATTGCGTATGGATATATTTTTGCACTGTCTTTATGCCTTTGCGGTTGGCGGTGCGCTGTGTGCTGTTGGCCAACTGCTGATAGATTACACAAAGCTTACCCCTGCACGTATTTTGGTGGGGTATGTTGTTTCAGGCGTAGTTTTAACCGCCATTGGTGTGTATGAACCGCTTGTAAAGTTTGCCAGTGCGGGTGCTACCGTGCCTCTTACGGGTTTTGGCTATAGTCTGGCTGAGGGTGTTGAACAGGCAATATCTAAATACGGCCTAATTGGCGCACTGTGCGGCGGGCTTACGGCGACAGCTGCAGGAATTACGGCTGCAATCTTGTTCGGACTTGCTATGAGCATAGCGTTTAAACCGGGCGATAAAACGTAGTTTCACGTGAAACAAGCCACTGCATATGGTGGCTTGTTTTTGTATAATTTATTTACTTGTGCAAAAATGTTTAGTGTGGTATAATAATTATGTTCTTAATAAAGGCAAAAAAGAGTTTTATAGCAAAAGTTTAAAACAATAATAAACAGTTGGTGAAAAAATGGGGAAAATAGTATCAATTGTAAATCAAAAAGGCGGTGTTGGAAAGACAACTACTGCAGTAAACCTTGCGGCGGCGCTTGGAAACATAGGGAAAAAGGTTCTTTTGGTGGATGCCGACCCACAAGGCAACACAACCAGTGGCTTTGGTATCAACAAGAAGGATGTAATTTTTTCCTCTTATGACCTTTTGATAGGTTCTCAAAAAGCCGAGGTGGTGTCGTTAACCACGACCTTTAAAAACGTTACGGTAATTCCTTCCAATATGGATTTGGCGGGCGCCGAAGTAGAGCTTATATCAATTGAGCACCGTGAGGCACAACTGAAAAAGGCACTATCGCTCGTGCGTGAGCAGTATGATTACATATTGATAGACTGTCCGCCATCATTAGGACTTATCACCATAAATGCTCTTACGGCGTGTGATACGGTGTTGGTACCGGTTCAGTGCGAGTATTACGCAATGGAGGGACTTTCGCAGCTAATGGCGAGCATTCGGCAAATCAAACGCCTTTATAATCCCGGTCTTGAGCTGGAGGGTGTGTTGTTAACCATGTATGATGCACGGCTTAACTTGACACACCAGGTTGTTGAGGAACTGAAAAAGTTTTTCGCCAACAAAATGTATAAAACCACAATACCACGTGTTGTGCGTCTTTCAGAGGCGCCAAGCTACGGAATGCCGATACAGTATTACGACAAGCGCTCAAAGGGTGCAAGGGCGTATGACGATTTAGCAAAAGAATTCGTAAAAAGAAGCAGGGGGTAATAAAATGGCAAAAAGAGGTGGTCTAGGCAAGGGGTTGGATGCTTTATTTGGCGAAAATTCCACAGACAACAATAATCTTATAGAGGTTAAACTGGTAGACATAGAGCCCAACAAGCAGCAGCCACGCAAGGCGTTTGATCCTACCGCATTGGCTGAATTGGCTGACAGCATCAAAGAGCACGGTTTATTGCAGCCAATAATTGTAAAGCCGCTTACAAACGGCACATATCGCATTATTGCGGGTGAAAGGCGTTGGCGTGCGAGTAGAATTGCGGGGCTTGAAACGGTACCGGTTGTAATAAGAGATTTAAGTGAGCAACAGGTTATGGAGGTCGCACTTATCGAAAACCTTCAAAGAGAGGACCTAAATCCCGTTGAAGAAGCTTTTGGATATCGCACACTAATAGAAACCTTCAACCTAACTCAGGAAGAGGTTGCTGCACGTGTAGGTAAATCACGTCCTGCTGTTGCAAATGCATTGCGCCTTCTAAATCTTGGTGAGCGAGAGCTTGAACTCATCAAAAACGGACATCTAACCGCCGGTCACGCCCGTGCAATACTGGCAACCGATGACCTTATGCTGCGGGAGCAGTTAATAGAGATGGCAATTAACGGCGCTTCGGTTCGTGAGCTGGAACGAGTTGTGAGCGCTGCAAAAGCAAAGCGCACAGGCGCAGGCGCATACATAACCGATAATCCGTCAGGACCGAAGTATTACCGAGAGGTGCAAATCGCATTAACAGAGACGTTACACCGAAAAGTAAAAATCACCAAAATCGGCGAAGGACACGGAAAAATCAGTATTGAATTCTATGGCGATGAAGAGCTACGTGATATAGCCGCACGATTAGGAAAAATGTACCATTAAGAAAATCCCGTACGTTTCATGTGAAACGTACGGGATTTGTATTTTTGCGGTTATTTAAACGGGGAAGTTAGATTACAGTCGATGAGTTTACATAATGCATATTATGTAAACCACACTCATTCAAACAAAAGGTTGGAAATGTCGCAAAGCTGCTGCATTGTGAGCTGTTCGCTACGGACCGTTTCGGGAATTCCGAGTGAAACAAGAGCAACCCTGATAACCTCTTTTTCGACATGCAGTGAATTTGCAACGGTGTTCACCAGTGTTTTTCGCCGCTGCGCAAAGCACGCCTTTACGAATCTAAAGAAATCGGCTTCATTGTTCACCTTTATAGGCGGCTGCTTCCTAATATTAAGCTTTATAACGGCAGAATCCACGTTTGGCGGCGGCATAAAGGAGCTTCTATCAACCTCAAAAAGAATTTGTGCATCGGCATAGTAGTTAACCGCAACCGTCACGGCGCCCGCCTCACGACTGCCGACCCTAGCGGAAAGCCGTTCAGCCGCCTCCTTTTGCACCATTACCGTAATAGACTCAAGTGGCAAGCGGCTTTCTAAAAGCATCATCATTATAGGCGAGGTTATATAGTACGGCAAATTAGCGCAAACGCAAACCTTATTATATCCCACAAATTCCGTTTTAATAATTTCGCCCAAGTCAAGCTTCATTGCATCGCCGAAAATCACCTTAACATTTTGAAATTCAGCAAGAGTTTTTTTAAGCACGGGGCGCAAACGCTCATCAAGCTCTATTGTCACAACCTTACCTGCCGTTTTTGCCAGTTCACCCGTAAGCACACCGATACCCGGACCAATTTCGATAACGGCGGTATCCTTATCACAGGCGGCAGCCGCCATAGCGGGACAAACGTCGGGATTGACCAAAAAATTTTGTCCAAGCGACTTTTTAAAGGCAAAGCCCTCGCTCTTTAAAATATGTTCAATTGTTTTAATATCTGCAAGATTCATAAAAAGCACCCTTAAAACATTCTATAAGAGCATTATACACGAGATAAATGTATGATACAACAAATTTTTAGGTGACAAAGCGTAAAAAATATAGTATAATAAGCATAAATACTAAAAGTTGGAGTGAATTTGATGGATTTGAATTGCTACAATGCAGTTATTGCCGAGATGAAAACGGTGTTAGATTCTCAAAAGTTTATTGTTGACGGTGATATATTTAAGAATGAATCAAAGGCCGTACAGGTAAGCTTTGATGATAATTCCAAAATGTTTATATTAAAATTAGCCGACATAGCCGATGGTGAGATATCGGAGTTTGAAACAATTTCGAGCTGGTTGTTCGATGAAAACCAAACCGCAAAGGATGCGGCGGCGGTAGGTATCGATTTTGCCGACACGCTTGGTGGCAAGTTAGGTGTAAAAAGGGTAAAAACAGCAGCTACAGGTGAGGTTGCATTGCCGACCACCTCAAAGGGTGATGCAGTTACAATTACCACCCTTACACAAAAGTTGTTAGCCACCTTCCCAGAATGCAAGGATGATTACAAGGCGTTTGTTGGCGAGTATGGAAAATTCTTACACCAAAATTTTTATATGACAAGATTTGTTCCACTAATTAAAGAAATGCTATCGGATGAAAAGAAAAACCGAAAAGCAATTAAAAAGCTTTTTGATATGCTGTGGGAAATATACGTTGAGGGGGATACATCGGCAGTAGATGCAGTTGTAATCATTATCAGCGCAGTGGCATATAATAACGAAAAGAACGTTGCGATATTCAAACAGTATACAGAGGGCAAGGACCATCTGCACAAAGCTGTAGATGAGATGCTTTTGCTTATTGCAAAAAACAAAAAACTGCGAGAAGCAGTTATAGGGAAGTAGTTAAAACCCCAACCTTTTGGTTGGGGTTTTAACATACATTTTAGTTTGCGGTAAGCGGTACTATGGCTTTGCCGTGGATTGTGCGCCAGGCGTTTAGTCCCTCGCCAATGCGTTTCAAGGTGCGGTTGTAGGATGCCTTGGCTTCTGTAACGCTTGAAACACCGAAGTCCGACCAATTTTTAGTTAAATCAAGTGGAATAATATTATAGGACTTTTGTCCGTTTTCGGTTCTTAAATCAACCCAGGTGGGCAGGGCGTTTACATCGCTTAAAACCACGGTACCGTCACTATACTTATCAAATCTGATTTCAAGCACCATACCATCCTCGGTATGCCCTGAATGGTTGTCCTCCGACATAATTTCCTTGCGCTGATTAGAAACCGAGTTACCGAGTGAATAAGCGCAGACAGTTTCGTGTCCCGCAGTGCTTTTGAGTGTCTCAATCGCTTGAACCACATGAGGATGGCTACCCACAATTACATCGTAGCCCATATCACAAATCTTTTGTGCCATTGACTTTTGTGTGCTGTTTGGTTTTGCGGCATATTCGTCGCCCCAATGCACATATATAACGGTGGCATCAGCGCCATCCGACTTCATTTTTTCAATTATTTGTTCGGCATCGCTATAAAAATCATTAAGGCGAGAATAATCAAAGGTGTTTATAAGCTTACTGTCAGCCACGCTCATAATGTGTCCGTTAAGACCCTTTTGTTCTCCCGAGGTGGTAGAGTATGTGTAGCAAACAAAACCGACCTTAATTCCGTTTATATCCTTAACAATATACGGTTTTTCGTTTTGGAATCGGGAACCGATATATAGCAGGTTGCGGTTTTTAAGCTGCGTTAAGGTATTAGCAAAGCCCGAATGACCGTTATCGTAAGAATGGTTATTGGCAGTAAGCAGCATGTCCACTCCGCCCCACTTTGCCGCATCGGCAAAGGTTGCAGGACAATTAAAACTGGGGTAGCCCTTATAGTTGGTGTTTGTGCCAAAGGTTACTTCAAGGTTCATAACCATCATATCATAAGCAGAATAATATGGCTTTACTGTGGCAAAGATGCCGCTGAAATCATAACCGCTATCCTCTACCGACCATAAGACAGAGTCGTGCATAATAGCATCCCCCGTTGAGCCGATTGTAGCGCTTGATACAACATACGGCTCGTCCGAACCCGAGGACACGTTACTGCTTGTAACGCCCGAGTTACCGCCATTGCCGCCGTTACCTCCGTTTTGGGAAGAGGGATTCTTACAAGAACGAATGCCGAAGAAAACAGCTAAAATCAGCGCAAGGCAAACGGTGCAGCAAATTATTCTTCTTCGCATAATAATTCGGCGCACACGAGCGCTCCTTTTTTTATAATTCGCCATTATTTACATCTCCAAAAGTTTTATACCACAAAAATAATAACATAAAACAAAAATTTTTACAACAAAAAAAGCAACCAAAACGGTTGCTTTTATTCGCCCTTATATTTTCTTCGTGTGGCAAGACCGCCTCGTATATGGCGTTCCTCCTTGTTTTTTTCAAGCACCTGTTTTACCCGTAAAAAGAGCTGCGGATGGTTGTGTCTTAGGCGCTCGGTAACATCTTTATGTACGGTTGATTTGCTAACACCGAACTTTCTACCCGCAGCACGAACGGTGGCGCCTGTATCAACGATATATTCCCCCAAAATCTCTGCCCTGTCCTTATAAATGCCGTTCATCAACTCTCAACTCCAAAATGTTGTTAGTATAATGTATGAAAAAGCGGCAAAAATTATGAATTCAATACAGTTAAGTTTTACTTTATTTTTTTGAAAGTTTGTGCTATAATCAATTATGTATAATTATATATAAATATTTAAAGGGGTGGTTGAGGTGCAACTTAGAAAAATTTGTGCAATATTTTTAATATTGGCTCTTCTTTTCTCGCTTTGCGGCTGCTCTTTAAAGGATGGCACCGAGGACTCGTTGCTTAAACCGCCTCGTCCGATTGGCGAAATGTACGAAATACAGCAGGCGCTCGAAAAGGCGGTAGCGGGTAAATACACCTTAAAATATCCAACCTCGGGCAATCATCGTTCAGCAATATTGCAGCAGGACATAAATGGCGACGGAAAAAAAGAGGCGATTGCCTTTTACAGCACGGTTGCTGACAATACGGTAACAATGCACATAAACCTGATAATTGATGATAATGGATTATGGCGCTCGGTTGGAAATTTCAGATGCGTGGCTTCAGGCGTTGAAACGGTTGATTTCAAGGATATGGATGCCGACGGCAACATGGAAATACTCGTTGGCTGGTCGGTTTACGGAACGGTTGATAAAGCGTTGGGAATTTACAGCTTTGAAAAAAGCAAATTCCTACAGCGTGCGATGGAAAGCTACACCCACTATTTGTGTGAGGATATTGACGCTGACGGCAACAAAGAGGTGTTTATAAGCCACCTTGATTCAAAAAATCAAAAGGCGGTTGCAAAGCTCATCCGCTTAACCGATACGGGAATATTAGAGCTTGGCAATTGTATGCTTGACAGCACTGCAACCTCCTACTATGCGCCCATTATCGGAAAACTGTCAAACGGCAGCACGGCAATTTATTTTGATGCGGTAAAGGGTGGCGGACTCATTACCGAGGTATTAGAAATTAAAGATTCGATTATGACCGACGCACTGCTTTCTTCCGACGGCAGCCGAGCATCCACCTTCCGCACATCAAGTGTTGCTGTAAGGGATATTGGCAAGGATGGGGTTTATGAAATTCCGCAGCTGATACTTCTCACCCAAACACCCGGCGCTGAAAACGAAAACATTTATATCACCGAGTGGTATTCGCTGTCCGGAGGCAAATTAAAGCATACGGTATCGGCGCTTATGAACTATGTAGATGGCTATTACGTGGTTGTGCCTGAAAAGTGGAAGGGAAAAATCACCGTAACGAGAGATACGCCCAACCGCATACGAAATGTAATGGCAATAGATGCCAAAACAGGAAACTCTGCCGAGGTTCTCGCTCGTATACAAACAGTTCCTATCGACAAAAAGAGTGAAGAAGGGGCTGTTAAGTTAGAAAATGCGATAGAGATAGCAAGGAATAAAGAGTACTGCTATATGGTCAGCATTGGAGTGACCTCGCATAAGGCATCGGTAACACTCGAAGAACTTAAACAGTTGTTTAAAATGTTAGATTAGAAACAGGTGAAGCAAATGAAAAGAATTCTTATAGTAGAAGATGAGGCAGCCATTCGTGAGTTTGAGGCAATAAATTTAGCACGTGTTGGTTATACGACGGTTGAAGCCGGCTCGGGCGAGGAGGCACTCGATATTTTTGATAATGATAAAGAGGGCTTTGATATAGCATTGCTCGACATTTCTATGCCGGGCATGGACGGCTTTACACTTTGTAAGGAGCTGCGCTCTCGCACAAAAACGCTTGGCATTATTATGCTAACCGCCCGTGCACAAGAGATGGATAAAATAAGCGGACTGATGATAGGCGCTGATGACTATATCACCAAGCCCTTCAGCCCTGCCGAGCTGCTTGCCCGTGTGGATTCACTTTATCGCCGAGTAGAGCTGCAAAACAACAGCGCCAAAAACAAGAACAGTGATGAAATCAAGCTTGGTGACTTTATTCTTAATCTGCGCCGCAGAACACTTTCAAAGCGTGGTACAAACATTGAGCTAACACAGGTAGAATTTCAAATTATTGAATATTTCTTCACCAATCCCGATACCGCCCTTGACCGTTCCGACATACTAAACAAGGTATGGGGAAGCGCATATTTCGGAGAAGAAAAGATAGTGGATGTTAACATCCGCCGCCTTCGCATGAAGATAGAGGACCAGCCGTCTGCACCGAAACATCTTGTAACGGTTTGGGGTATGGGCTACAAGTGGAACACTGCTGAATAAGAAAGATGTATTACAGTGAAGGGAGGTAAAACAGATGGAACTGCAAATCCGCTTTAAAAGCATTGCAAGGCAATGGATAGTAAATGTATTGCTTGTAGTGTTTTTGTTTGTTATGTTGGCCGAAATAATACTGTTCTCTTTTATCAGAACGGTTTATATTGAGCGTGTGCGCTCAATGGCTAATGAATATGCACAGGATTTTTCTGTTTTGTCTCTGGTTCCCAGTGAAAGCTTTTACTCAACTGCAAGGGAATATGCCGAGAATTTCGAGTTCAAGGATAAGCTTGAAATAGAAGTTATTGACACCTACGGCAATGTGTTTATCTCTACCAACGGCTTTTTACCGCCCGAAAACGAGGAAATGCTCGATTACGAGGCGGCACTAAACCAACCTGATGGCAGTGCCTATATCGAAACCAAAACCGAATTCGGCGAGCCGGTGCTTTGCGGCACGAATATACTTGCCGATTACGGCAGCGGCTCAAACGGCGCAATTCGCTGGAGGGTATCGCTCGAGGAAATGAACAAAACGGTACGTGCTCTGCGCCTTGTTTTTGCGGCAACAGGTGTTTTAATGATTGGGCTTACCGCCTTGTCGGGATTATTCTTTACAAAATCAATCGTAAAACCGATAAGAGAGGTAAGTGCTGCCGCACGTAAAATTGCGGGCGGAGACTTTGAAACCTCAATAGAGCTTCGGAATAACGACGAAATTGGTGAGCTGTGTGATTCAATCAACTATATGGCGGCGGAATTAAGACGGGCAGAGGATATGAAGAACGATTTTATCTCCTCGGTATCGCACGAGCTTCGAACACCGCTTACCGCCATACGTGGTTGGGGCGAAACGGCAAAAATGTCACTTGGAGCCGACGAGCAAATAGTTGAAAAGGGACTGGATGTTGTGCTTAACGAGTCCGAGCGTTTATCGGGATTGGTTGAAGAACTGTTGGACTTCTCCCGTATGCAGTCGGGCAGACTGTCGGTTAGTATGCACCCCATTGGCATTTCCGAGCTGTTGGATGAAACCAAGGATATGTATACCGAACTTGCCAATCAGCAAAATGTTTCGATAGAATATATTAAGCCAAAGCAAGATTCGGTTATTATGGGAGATAAAAACCGCTTAAAGCAGGTGTTTATCAATATAGTTGACAATGCGGTTAAATATACCGAGGCGGGAGGTCAGGTTTTGGTTGAACAAACCGAGGCCGACGGAAGTGTGCATATAACGGTTAGAGACACAGGCGTGGGCATTCCCGCACAGGATATAGACCGTGTAAAAGAAAAGTTCTTTAAGTCTAACAAAACGGTGCGTGGTTCGGGTATAGGACTTGCGGTTGCCGATGAAATTGTAAAACAGCATCAGGGTCTTATTTTTATAGCAAGTACCGAGGGTGTCGGAACTACGGTAACGGTTGCCCTCCCACTCTATGAGATGCCCGAGGAAGAGGAGAGCATCGGTATAGAGGTAGAGCCCGAAAGCACACAGAAGGATGAAAACAATGAGCAAATGTAAATATACTTCGATTGGCGGACAGGCGCTGATTGAAGGCATTATGATGCGTGGACCCCAAAAAACCGCTATGGCGGTTAGACTTCCCGACGGTAGTATTGACATTACCGAAATGCAAACAAAGAGCATTAAAGAAAAATATAAAATATTAGGTTTGCCGATAATTCGTGGTGTTGTGAATTTTGTGGAATCAATGCTGCAGGGCTATAAGGCACTCTCGATTTCGGCTGACAAATCGGGCTTTGCTGATGAAGAGGGAGGAGAGAAAACCTCCTCGGCGGTAATGGCCGTTATCATGGCGGTGGCATCGGTGTTGGCGGTTATACTGTCGGTGTTTTTGTTCGTGTATCTACCCGCCCTTGCCTTTGATGGATTAATTTTACTTTTTGGCAATTCGGTGGAATTTTTAGCCCCTGTGTTTGAGGGCGTTATTAAGATAATAATTATGGTGTTATATATGCTTTTGGTGTCTCGTATGAAGGATATAAAGCGTGTGTTTATGTATCACGGGGCCGAGCATAAAACCATTTTTTGCTTTGAGGCAGAACAAGAACTAACGGTTGAAAACATCCGTAAACATTCCCGTTTTCACCCACGCTGCGGAACCTCCTTTTTAATACTTATGTTGCTTGTAAGTATCGTGGTGTCTTCGGCTATAACAATAGCTTTCCCCACCCTTCGTGGATACACGTTGCTTTGGGTAGCGGTAAAAATTTTGCTTATTCCGGTTATTTGCGGAATAGGATATGAGCTTATAAAAATTTGCGGTAGATATGAAAATATATTTACAAAAATCATATCGGCACCGGGTATGTGGCTGCAACGTATAACCACTATTGAGCCAACAGATGATATGATAGAAATTGCTATTGCCGCAGTAAAGGAAGTAATACCCAAGGAAGATGAGTAAGGTTACGGTTTTTTCGGCATATAACGAAACAAAAAAGGCGTTAAAGCAAGCGGGTATAACCCCCGCCAACTTCGAGGCAAAGCAAATTATTCGCTATGTTACGGGTTACACAAACAGTGAGATTTTATCACACTATAACGAGTCGCTGTCGCCCCTTAAGGTAACGACGCTTAATTCCATTGTAAACAGGCGGCTTCAGCATTATCCGCTACAGTACATACTTGGCGAGTGGTCGTTCTACGGACTCAATTTTTATGTTGGAGAGGGCGTTTTGATACCGAGGGCGGACACAGAGATTTTAGTGGAAACGGCAATAGAATTTTTAAAGGACAAAAAGGATGCGGCAGCGCTTGACTTATGCTCGGGCAGCGGCTGTGTTGCGGTAGCTATCAGCAATGAAACGGGCATCCACGTTGATGCAGTAGAAAAATATGCTGCGGCATACGAGTATCTTGAAAAAAACATAAAAAGGAATACGGCCAGGGTAAACCCGATATTAGCCGATATTTACGAGTTTTGCCCCGATAAAAAGTATGACATTATCGTTTCAAATCCACCCTATGTGTCGGCAAAGGGGATGGATATAATTGATACCGAAACCTCGTTTGAGCCCGATAGCGCACTTTACGGGGGCGAGGATGGGCTGCTCTTTTATGAGTGCATAGCATCTCGCTATAAAAAGTATATAAAGCAAGGCGGTATGTTGGCGCTGGAGGTCGGCTTTGACGGGGCTCAAGCCGTAATTCAGATACTTAAAAATCACGGTTTTAGTAACATTGGCACCAAAAACGATTATGGCGGAGTTCAAAGGGTTGTTTTTGGGACAGTGGAATAACTATAATAAGTATGTAAAGCAAATTTTCATATAACGGAAAGGAAGATACAAATGGCAGAAGATAAGAACAAGGCGTTGGAAACTGCGTTATCCCAAATAGAAAAGCAGTACGGCAAGGGCGCAGTTATGCGTTTGGGCGAAAATTACGGAATGAATGTTGAGCACATAAAAACGGGCTCGGTATCGCTCGATATTGCCCTTGGTATAGGCGGTGTGCCGAGGGGTCGTATAGTTGAAATTTACGGACCCGAATCATCTGGTAAAACCACGGTTGCCTTGCATATCGTTGCCGAGGCGCAAAAGAATGGAGGCAATGCCGCATTTATTGATGTTGAACATGCGCTTGACCCCGAATATTCCAAAAATTTAGGCGTTGATATTGATTCGCTGCTTGTATCTCAACCCGATACAGGTGAACAGGCGCTCGAAATCACCGAGGCGCTTGTGCGTTCGGGCGCCATTGATGTTGTTGTTATCGACTCGGTAGCCGCCCTCGTTCCTAAGGCAGAAATAGAGGGAGATATGGGAGATAACCACGTAGGACTTCACGCACGACTTATGTCACAGGGGTTAAGAAAATTGGCGGGCGTTATTTCAAAATCAAACTGCGTTGCCATATTTATAAACCAGCTGCGAGACAAAATCGGCGTAATTTACGGCAGTAGCGAAACCACAACGGGCGGTCGTGCGCTTAAATTCTATTCGAGTGTGCGTATCGACATCCGCCGAATTGAAACCATTAAAGCCAATGGCGAGATGATTGGCTCAAGAACCCGTGCAAAAATTGTTAAAAACAAGGTGGCACCTCCCTTCCGTGAGGCAGAATTTGACATTATGTATGGTACAGGTATTTCCCGAGTTGGCGAGATAGTAGACCTCGGCGTTAAGTTCGAGGTGCTGCGCCGCAGCGGAGCTTGGTTCTATTATGGGGACACCCGTATAGGTCAGGGCCGAGACAATGTTAAGCAGCTGTTTACCGAGAACCAAGAGTTAGCACGTGAGGTTGAGGAGAAAATTTATGCCGCTATGGCGGGTGAAAAGGTAGAATTGCCCGAGTCCCCCATAGCAGAAGCGGCACCCGAAACCGAAATTCGCCCGAGAAAAAAGGTAAATATTGACATAGCGGTTGATGAATAATGGTAATAACCGAAATAAAGTCGCAAAAGAATCATCTTTATGAAATAAAATTTGATAACGGCAAAACAGTTTTTTTTGATAAGTCCATAGTTTGCGAAAATGCAATAAAAGCAGGCGATGTATTTACCGATGCCGAGCTTAAAAAAACGGCCGAGTTATCGGAATATCGCCGTGCGGTCTCTCGCAGTATATGGTTTTTGGAGAGGGGCAGCTTATCGAGAAAAAAATTGCTTGAAAAACTATTAAAGGCAGGTATCGGTAAGGATGCCTGTCATAAAGCCGTTTTAAGAATGGAAGAATTAGACCTCATAAACGATGCCGAATTTGCGTATCGCCTTGTCGAGCAGTACCTTACAAGCGGCATATCGGTGCGCGAAACCGAGAGTAAGCTGCTTTTAAAGGGTATTGACAGGCAAACGGCAAAGGATACACTCGATTTATTTGAGGTTGATGCGACACAGCAAATAAAAATGCTGATTAACAAAAGGTACCGTGAAAAGTTAAAGGAAAAGGAAAATATTCCCAAGGTTTTTGCGGCGCTTCAAAGAAAAGGTTTTAATTATTCCGATATAAAATCGGTTTTATCGGAATATAGTGAGCAATTAAAGTACAGCGAGGAATAATATGGGATACAAGGTTGCAATAGTGTCGCTCGGATGTCCTAAAAATCAGGTGGATGCCGAGCAGTTGTTATATTTATTAAAGCAGGCGGGTTTTGAAATCGGTTGCGAGGAATCAGAGGCAGATGCCATTATTATAAACACCTGCGGCTTTATTGAAAGCGCCAAGGCAGAGGCAATAGAAAACATACTCGAGGCGGCAAAATACAAGAGCGAGGGAAACTTAAAAGCGCTTATAGTGACGGGCTGTTTGGCCGAGCGCTACAGGGATGACATAACCGAGGAAATACCCGAGGTTGATGTTGTTGTGGGAATAGGAAAAAATAAGGATATCGCTAAAATAACCAAGGAGGCAATCGAGGGCAAAAGTCAAAACGCCTATGCGGATAAGTGCGACCTTGATATGAACATACCGAGAATTTTAGGCGGATTCCCGTTTACTGCGTATATAAAAGTTGCCGATGGCTGCAATAATTGTTGCACCTACTGTGCCATACCTAAAATAAGGGGTAAAATGCGCAGCCGAAAAATAGAAGATATTGTAGCTGAGGCGACCCGTTTAGCCGAGGGTGGCGTAAGGGAGCTAATTGTTGTAGCACAGGACACCACCGCCTACGGTGAAGATATTTACGGCGAGCCGAAATTAGCACAGTTACTTAAAGAGTTATCGAAAATTGATAATATACATTGGATAAGAACGCTCTATACATATCCCGAAAAGATTGATAAAAAGCTAATAGACACCATAAAAAACAACAAAAAGCTTGTTAAATACCTTGACATACCGCTTCAGCACGCTGATAAGGATATATTAAAAAGGATGAACCGCAAGTCAGATGGCGATGGCTATAAAAAGTTAATAACCACTTTGCGAAAAGAAATTCCCGAAATTACCATTCGCACAACCTTTATAACCGGCTTCCCCGGGGAAAAAGATAAGCAGTTTGAAAAGCTGCATAGCTTTATAAAGGAAATGCGGTTTGACCGCCTTGGCTGTTTTACTTATTCGGCTGAGGAGGACACTGTAGCCGCCGCTATGCCCGACCAAATAGATGAACAAACAAAGCAGGACAGAAGCGATATAATTATGAGCGACCAAACGCTCATTTCGGCTGAAAAAAATCAAGAGAAAATAGGCAAAACGGTTGAAGTGCTGGTAGAGGGGTATGACAGTTATATACGTTGTTATTTCGGCAGAACACAGTTTGATGCGCCCGAAATTGACGGAAAAATATTCTTCACAACCGATAAACCGCTGGTTTTAGGCGAATTTGTAAAGGTTTTAATAAATGACAGCTTGGAATACGATTTATTAGGAGAAAAGGTGCAATGAAATTAAATCTTCCAAATAAATTAACGGTGGCACGAATTATAGCAACCCCCGTTTTTATGCTTTTTTTAACCTGGGAATTCTCGGGACATTACATTTGCGCTTTGCTTTTGTTTATAGCCGCTTCCCTTACCGATATGTTTGACGGCAGGTATGCAAGGCGGCACAATTTAGTTACCGATTTTGGCAAGTTTTTAGACCCGTTGGCAGATAAGATGCTAACCACCGCCGCATTTATCGGCTTTGCAATAAAGGATATAGGCAAGGGTATCGGTTGGATTTTGTTTATAGTACTGTTCCGTGAGTTTTTAATTTCATCCTTACGGCTGGTTGCGGTTTCCTCGGGCGGCAAGGTAATTGCCGCAAACATGTGGGGAAAGCTTAAAACGGTAACCCAAATGGTTGCCATCATATATATTTTAACTGCTCAAATTGTCATAAAAATATTTAAAATAGATTTTCTAACAAGTATTTTAAATACAGTTACCGATATTTGCCTTTGGGTATCAGCCGTAGTTGCGGTAATTTCGGGAGCAATATATTTGTTGGATAATAAGGAAATTATAAATACCGAAAAATAGGAGGAAAAAATATGTTTTGTAAATTTTGCGGATGTGAATTAGAAAACGGTGCTCAGTTTTGCACCGCATGCGGAAAGGGCGTAGAGTGGGGAGCACAAGCTGTGTCGGCAGAAAACCAAGAATTTATAAATCGTTTTTCTTCCAAAAATTTTTCTGTTGCCACCATTCTTTTTACGGTAGCTACTGCGCTGCACTTTTTGGCAAGTGTAGTTACGAGTAATATATCATTCCCTATCATTGAAATTTTTGCAATTATTGCATTTTTTAAATTAAAGTCCGCCGCACAAAGTCAAGCTCCGCTACAGGCGTTTAGCGGACCGTTTAAAACCTTGCGTGTTATAAATGCGATACAGCGTGTTATTTTATGGATGCTGACAGGTATTTTCGGAGTAGTCGGCTTACTGATGGTAGCCATCGGCTCAACCTTTAACGGCGATGCTGCTGCAGCGTTTATGGAGGGCTTTAGCGAGAGCATTGTCGATATTGAGCTATCGGGCTTTGATGAAATCATAGGTTCGTTGGTGGATAACACATATTTGTTTATAATAATTTGCGGTGCAATTTTTGTTTTTGTTGCCGCAATAATTGCGGTTTTCGCCGCTACAATGTATACCGCCTTTGTTAAATGTGCAAAGCAGTATGAGGAAACCGCAAATACAGGGGTTAATGTTGTAACCAAGCAAAAAAGTGTACGTGCTTGGCTAATTGCTTTAACGGTGTTTTCGATAATCAGCGCCGTTTCGAGTATAACAGGTATTAGCGGAATTTCGGGCATTTTAACCTTGGCAGGTGAGATTTGCAATATTATATTCTTGTTCTTAATGATAGCTTTTCTAAAAGAAGATAATTTACAGTAGACAAATCAAAAAAATTTGATATAATAATAGTGTAAAAAAGAAATGCGTTAAAAGGGACCAGTAACCGTATTAAAGCGCACAACAGGGACGAGGGCTCAGCGATTGAGAGGTCTTCGGGTGATGCGGTACGGTGAATGCACCCGTCAGCACCCGTGCGGAAATTTCAGTATGCTCGGGCGGATGGCTCCGTTAAAGGCAAACGAGTTATAAACAGGAGTGGAACCGTGGCAAAGCCGCCTCCGTGTCGAAAGGCACAGGGGCGGCTTTTTAAGATTCATATTAAATTATTTTTAAGGAGAGGTTTTTTTGTTACGAATAATAGAGGATATAAAGGCATTTCGGGAGCGTGACCCTGCTGTCAAAAACGCCTTGGAAATTATTTTTCTATATCCTGGATTTAGGGCAATAAGGATGCATAGGTGGGCGCACCGCTTTTATAAATTAAAAATGTATTTTGTTGCCCGTTGGATTTCACAAAGTGCGGCAAGGCGTACGGGAATTGAAATTCATCCGGGCGCTACCATTGGTCGCCGATTGGTTATCGACCACGGTCACGGAGTGGTAATCGGCGAGACCGCCGAAATAGGTGATGATGTACTGATTTATCAGGGTGTCACCTTGGGCGGTACAGGAAAGGATACGGGTAAGAGACACCCTACAATCGGAAACAATGTTATGATAAGCTCGGGCGCCAAGGTGTTAGGACCGTTCAGGGTGGGTGACAATTCACGAATTGCCGCAGGAGCTGTAGTTCTCGAGGAGGTGCCGCCCGACAGCACCGTTGTAGGCGTTCCTGCTCGTGTTGTAAAGCGGGAGGGTGTAAAGGTAAAGCCGCTTGACCAAATTCATATACCCGACCCCGTAGCACAAGAGATATGCCGCCTTGAGCGTAGGATTTTTGAGTTAGAGCAAAAGCTAAAAGGAGAAAACAGCAATGAAAATATTTAACACTTTAACAAGAAAAAAGGATGAGTTCGTGCCAATTGAGGAGGGCAAGGTAAAAATATACGCTTGTGGCCCAACAGTTTATAACTACATTCACATAGGTAACGCACGTCCCCTTTGTGTGTTTGATGTTTTGCGCCGTTATTTAGAGTGGCGTGGATTTGATGTAACCTTTGTTCAAAATTTTACCGATATTGATGATAAGCTCATAAAAAAGGCAAACGAGGAGGGCATTACGGTGCCCGAGGTTGCCGAGCGTTATATAAAGGAGTTTTGGGTTGATGCCAAGGGTATGAATATTCGTGAAGCCAGTGTGCACCCAAGGGCAACCGAAAATATTGAGGAGATAATAAAAATCATTACAGCACTTATCGAAAAGGGCTTTGCCTATGAGTCGGGTTCGGATGTATATTTCCGTGCTAAAAAGTTTGATGAGTACGGCAAGCTTTCTCACCAACCGCTTGAAGATTTAGAGGCGGGCGCTCGTATTTCGGTGGGTGAAATAAAGGAAGACCCGATGGATTTCTGCCTTTGGAAAGGCGCAAAGGAGGGAGAGCCGTTTTGGGAGTCTCCTTTTGGCAAGGGCAGACCCGGTTGGCATATTGAGTGCTCGGCGATGTCAACGAGATATCTCGGCAAAACAATAGATATCCACTGTGGCGGACTTGATTTGATTTTCCCCCACCACGAAAACGAGATTGCGCAAAGTGAGTGTGCTAACGGCTGCGAGTTTTCGCATTATTGGATGCACAACGGCTTTATAAATGTTGATAATCATAAGATGTCAAAATCGCTCGGCAACTTTTTTACCGTTCGTGACGTTGCAAACCTATACGGCTATGAGCCGATTCGCTATCTTATGATTTCCTCGCATTATAGAAGTCCCATAAACTACTCAACCGATATTATTGAGCAGGGCAAAAATGCGCTTGAGCGCTTGTATACCTGCCGTGACAGACTGGATTTTGCCATTTCTCACGCCGAGGATGGCGGCGAGGCGCCATCCTTTGCAAAGGTTCGCCGTGAAAGGTTTATAGAAGCTATGGAGGATGACTTAAATACTGCCGATGCCTTGGCTGAGGTGTTTAATTTAGCGAGAGATATAAACCTACTCATTGATGGCGGAGGCAAAAAGGGTGAGCTTACAGCGGCAGCCGAGCTGTTTGATGAGCTGACACAGGTTTTAGGCATACTCTATAATCGAAAGAAAGAAACACTTGATAGCGAAATTGAGAAGTTAATCGAGCAGCGCACCGCTGCACGTAAAAATCGTGACTTTGCCACGGCTGATGCCATAAGAGATAAATTAAAAGAGATGGGAATTGTGTTGGAAGACACACCTCAAGGTGTAAAATGGAGCAAAATAAACTAAAAAAAGAGCCGCTTGGCTCGGGCTTCTTTATAAATGTAAGCGAAAATCATAAATTCGGCACCGATGCGGTGCTTTTGGCTGATTTTTGCAAAGCCACAGCCAAGGAGCGCCATATTGATTTGGGCACGGGCTGTGGAATTATACCCTTTTTACTGCTCAGAGATAACAAAACAAGCAGTAGCATAGGTGTTGAAATAAGCAAAGAGGCGGCAGACCTTGCGTTGTTAACAAAAAACGAGCTAAACCTTGACAACTTTACCATAATAAATGCCGACTTAAATGATTTAAAGGGCAAGGTGGAGTTTGGTATGCATACCCTTATAACCTGTAATCCGCCCTATAAGGCGGCAAATGCGGGGCTTCAAAACCCCAACGAAAAGCACCGTGTAGCAAGGCACGAGGTTATGTGTACGCTCGAGGATATAATAAAGGTGTCATCAAAGCTTTTGCAAACGTCGGGTCGGCTTTGTATGTGCCACCGCCCCGAAAGATTAGCCGAGCTTATTTCTCTTATGCGTGAAAACAAATTAGAGCCAAAACGCCTGCGCACCGTTCATCAGCGTGTGGGCGAGGAGCCGTGGCTAATACTTATAGAGGCGAAAAAATGCGCCAATACGGGTCTTCGCATAGCGCCGCCGCTTTATGTGGAGGAAAACGGAGGTTGGAGCCAAGAAATGAAAAAAATTTACGGAGCATATAAGGAGGCGTATTTATAATGGGTGGAAAGCTTTATGTTGTAGGTACGCCGATAGGCAATTTGTCGGATATGTCGCCCCGTGCGGTAGAGACCTTGAAAAATGTAGATTTCATTGCCGCAGAGGACACAAGGGTTACTATAAAGCTGCTTAATAATTTCGGCATAAAGAAACCGCTGTTGTCTTACTTCGAACACAACAAGCAGATAAAGGGCGATATGATAATAGAGCGAATTTTATCGGGAGAAAGCTGTGCGCTGGTGACCGATGCGGGTATGCCCGCAATTTCAGACCCCGGCGAAGAGCTCGTCCGTGCGGCTCACCAAAGGGGTGTTCAAATAGAGGCAGTACCGGGACCGAGCGCAGTAATCACAGCACTTGCGGTATCGGGTATGCCAAGCGGTAGGTTTTGCTTTGAGGGCTTTTTATCGGTCAACAAGCAAAGCCGCAAGGCATATTTGGAAGAAATAAAAAACGAAAAGCGCACTATGATTTTTTATGAGGCACCCCACAAGCTAATTGCAACGCTTAACGATTTATATGCTTATTTGGGGGATAGACCTATAAGCGTTGTAAAGGAGCTTACAAAGCTACACGAAACGGTACTTAATTTAACCCTAAAAGGTGCTATAGAGTATTTTAATGAGAACACGCCCAAGGGCGAGTATGTTTTAATTGTGGGCGGCAAGCCAAAAGAGGAAAAAGAGGAATATACATTAGATATGGCAGTCGCCGTTGCTAAAAAGCTAATGGCGGAGGGTGCTTCCACCACCGCTGCCGCAAAGGAAGCGGCGACAGTTTCGGGCATAAAAAAAGGCGATATTTACAAGGAGCTTATTTAGTTTTGAGGGTACAACCGTTATAGTACCAAGCTAAAATTTCACTAAAGGTACTACCCTGCTTTGCCATATATTCGGCACCGCACTGGCTCATACCCACGCCGTGCCCGTAGCCACGCACCGTAAAATGAAAAGCGTCATCGGAGAATTCAATATCAAAGTTTGTAGACTTAAGCCCTAACGCCTTACGGAATTCACTGCCCTTAAACACCTTATCACCAACGGCGATGGTTTTAACGCCACCCGCCGAGGAACGAGTAATTTCGCCTATATAATTTGCGGCATTGTCGGGCAATGTGCAAAGGGTAGAAAATGCGGCTTTAAATTCCGTTGCGGTAACGCTCTTTTCACTTAAATAATCGGCAGAGAGCAAGTCGCCAAGACTTTGCGTTTCTACAAGGTATGGTAGGTTGTTACCCCAAACCGATTCGCACGATTCGGTCTTACCCGAGGAAATTGCGTGGTATGCCGCAAAAATCGGCTCGTTATCAAAGCTGATATAAATTCCCTCAACCGCACTTAAGCACTCGTTAAGTCGTGCCTCATATTCATCCGCCTTATCGCCCCACTTATCTCGGAGCGTTGCCTTACTGATATATGCTTGGTCGGTGGCGGAATCGGTTGTAATATCATATTTTTCTTTTTTGTTCTTTTTAGTTTTATAAAGTGTATAGGTGTATGACGCTACGGTCTGCGCCTTTATGGTTTCGGTCTCGCTTTGCATAGATATTTCGGCGGCAACCACGCCGAAAAGATAATCTCGCATAGATAGCGCCTCGGTTTGTCCGGTATCACTATGCAATACAACAACGGTACTGGTAACCTCCGATGTTTTTGGCGCATCGGGTGCCACGTTACCCTCACCCTCGGACGTCAAGCTTATTAAGGGCAGAGTTAGCATAAGCAGTATTAAAAGTGCTGTTACAAAAAGATAAAAGTTTTTCATTTTTCATATTTCCTTAATATTTTGTTGTATAATTATGTATATGATGATAAAATATAAAAAATTAAAACAAATTGAGAGTTGGTAAAAATGTCGGTTGGGTCTAAAAAAATAATTCCGCTTTTCTCGGTTGCTACGGTTTGTGCGGTTTTTTTAAGGGTGATTCAAATAACCCTTATAACCGAACCCGAAACGGGTTTCTTTCTAAAGGGCTATGAGCTTATAGGAAACCTTGTTACAGCGGCAATAATGCTGTTTGCCGCCGTAACGGTAATCTATACGGCATTGTATAAGGGCGGCAGCGCAAGAAAAATTACAGTATCAAAGCCCTTTGCGGTTTTGCATTTTATACTTGCAGCGGCAATTATATATGAAACATTATTTGCACAAATATCTGATGTGGTAAAAACCTGGCAAATACTTTTGCAAATTATTTTTGGTATTTTGTCAGCCATTGTGTTTGCCGCCACGGGCTATTACGCTTTTTCGGGCAAAAAAATAGCGCCCATAACACAGGTTATACACATAATTTTTTGGCTTGTTCGTGTAATTATAGTGTTCTCCTCATACATCTCGGTTTCAACAATAGCCGAAAACATATTTGAGCTCGCAGCCCTTTGCACCGGACTTGTGTTTTTCCTTAACAGTGTGGCTTACGATAACGAAATAGATGATGAACGCATTTCAAAGCGGTTGTTACCCTCCGCTACTGCAGCGGTTATTATGGGTGCGGTTTACTCGGTATCACAAATAATAATAATGTTTACGGGCAAAGCCGATATGCTGCATTCCCAAACGGTAACCTTCTTTACCAACATGGTTTTGGTGGCATACATTGTTTACTATGTTGTTTTGTTATATAAGCCCGAAAAGAAAAAAGAAACAACCGATGATGCCACTCAGTTAGATATGTTAGAAACGATAGAATAAAAATTGCCAAGGACCGCAGGTTTTACCCTGCGGTCCTTGGCTTTTGGGGATATGGGGATATGGGGAAAGGAGAAATTAACACGGTGACGGCCAAAGGAAAATTTTTGGCTGTCATCCGAAGTTAGCAAATTTTAAGCTGCGAGGCGCTATCGGTTTCATTCGCCTCCTTGGGAATTTTAATTCGGTATTCGATATAATCTTTACGCTCGGTGCGTTCCTGCTTTGCATTTATTCCTGCACTTACCATCGTTTCAACAAGACGATTAAGACTGTTAGAGAATATTCTCAAATCTTTAATTATTGCCTTCTTTTCATTTGGTTCTTTAGCAGGGCTATCGTTTATCAGCTTGTCGATATACCCCTCAGCTTGAGAAAGCGTTAGAGAATTTGCTATTATATAATCGAGCACATCCTCCCTGTTTCTTTCGGGCACTCTAAGCAACGCTCTTGCGTATCTTTCACCAAGCTTGGCGCCCGAAATTCTTCGGCGAAGCGGTTCGCCAAGGCGCAAAAGGCGTAGCTTGTTAGAAAGGGTTGACTGCGCAATGCCCAGCCGTGCGGCAACATCGCAGTGCGATAGTCCGTAATCGTTTATCAGGCGGTTTATGCCCTCTGCCTCTTCAAACACGGTTAGGTTGCAACGCTGTAGGTTTTCTATTACCGAATAAAAGCCCGAGGTCATCTCATCGGCATTGTAAACGATACAAGGCACCTTTTTCATACCCGCCATTTTGGCGGCACGGAGGCGGCGCTCGCCCGCTATTAAAATGTATCCCGAGCCGTTGCGTCTAACGGTTAAGGGTTGTATGATTCCATTTTCCTTGATACTGTCTTTTAGTCGGCATAGCTCGTAGTCATCAAAAAATTTACGGGGCTGTTTTTCATCGGGGAAAATATCGGTTATATTTATGGTTTTAAAGCTTCTTTTCTCAACACTCAACATACGCTCACCTGCCCTGTGTCTAAATTATAAGACAGGCATAAGCAAAAAATCAAGAAAAACAGCTCGTGCAAAAGCGACACATAAATACAAAAACAGCCGCATTATAACGGCTGTTTTGAAATTTTAGCTGATATTCTTGGGTATTTTGGCGCAGTTTGCGATATCTTTTTTGTGATTATAAAGCTTCTTTCATCATTTGTGGGTAGTTTTTCGCATATAATTTTAGGTTTTTCACCACCCAGCAGCAACAAAGCTCGTTTGCCATCCTTGATTTCCTCCTCGGCGGCGGGACCCTTCATCGCCACAAATTGTCCCCCTACCTTTACAAAAGGCAAACAGTATTCGGACAAAACATTAAGCCGAGCAACCGCACGGGCGGTGGCGATATCATATTGCTCACGGAATTCATCCTTTTTACCCGCCTCCTCGGCTCTTGCGTGTACTAATTTTGATTCGATACCAAGAGCAGTTATAACCTCGCTTAAAAACACAAGGCGCTTGTTCAGTCCGTCAAGCAATGTTAAATGGATATCCTCACGCATAATTTTAAGCACAACACCGGGAAACCCAGCCCCTGTGCCGACATCGATAATCTTGGCGCCTTCTGGAATGTCGATATGCTTTAAAAAAAGTATGCAGTCAAGGAAATGCTTAATTACAACCTCACCCGTATCGGTAATGGCGGTCAAATTCATTTTTTGGTTCCACTCGAGCAGTAAATTGCCGTAGAGGTTAAGCTTTCTCGCCTTTTTCTCGGTTATGTCTTGACCAAACTCGGCGCAGATATCGGAAATTTTATGTAACGGAAAATCTATCATTTATTTGTTCTCCTGTCGCAGTTTTTCAAGGAAAATTATAAGCACCGAAACATCAGCGGGCGACACACCCGATATGCGAGACGCCTGACCTATATTTTTGGGTCTTACACGGTTTAGTTTTTCCTTTGCCTCAAGCCGCAGTCCCGTTATATCATCATAATTTATACCCTCGGGAATTTTTTGGTTCTCGAGCCGCAGCATTTCCTCAACCTGAGAAAGCTGTCTTGCTATATAACCCTCGTATTTGATTTCGGTTTCAACCTTTTCGCAAACACTGTCGGGCAGTGGCTGCCGTTGTTTATCAAAGGGTGCTAACAGGGCATAGCTTAACTGTGGGCGGCGCAACAGCTCATCGAGCTTACAGCCGGTGTTAAGCGGTGCGGTGCCAAGGGATGAAAGCAGCTCATTTAATTCGGTGCTCGGCGCTAAGGTTGTGTGGCGGACTCGCTCGATTTCCTTTTCCTTTTGTGCCTTTCGCTCAAGGAAGCTTTGCCAGGTTTTATCATCTATAAGACCAAGCTTTCGTCCTGTCGGCATCAAGCGTTCATCGGCATTGTCTTGGCGCAAAAGCAGTCGGTATTCACTGCGAGAGGTCATCATACGGTAGGGGTCGGCACAGCCCTTGGTTACAAGGTCATCAATCAAGGTGCCGATATAGCTTGATGAGCGTGAGAGGGTAAACGGTTCCTCGCCCAAAACCTTTTTAGCGGCATTAACACCCGCAACAAAGCCCTGAACGGCGGCCTCCTCATAGCCCGAAGACCCGTTGAACTGTCCCGCACCGTATAATCCATCAAAGTTTTTAATCTCAAGTGTGGCATTAAGACCTATCGGGTCAATGCAGTCGTATTCAATAGCATAGGCGTTGCGGATGATTTTTACATTTTCAAGGCCCGGTATTGTGTGATAAAATGCGATTTGCACTTCTTCAGGCAGCGATGAGGACATACCCTGTAGGTACATCTCCTCAGTATCGGCGCCGCACGGCTCGATAAACAGCTGATGGCGTTGCTTATCGGCAAAGCGTACTATTTTATCCTCAATACTCGGGCAATAGCGGGGTCCGACGCCCTCTATGCTGCCTGAATATAAGGGCGAACGGTGTAAATTATCTAAAATGACCTTTTTGGTGTCATCATTAGTGTAAGAAATATGGCAAACAACACTGTTTTGCCGAGGGCTTTCGGTAGAGTAGCTGAAAGGAACAATTTTATCGTCACCCGGTTGCTCCTCGGTTTTTGAAAAATCAATGCTATCTCTGGAAACTCTCGCAGGGGTTCCCGTTTTGAAACGGCGCAAAGGAAGTCCCAAGCGCTTTAGCGACTCGGAGAGTAAATTTGCGGGGAATTGTCCGTCGGGTCCGCTTGAGAAGGAAACCTCACCTACGTATATTTTACCGCCCAAAAATGTGCCGGTAGCCAAAATAACGGTTTTGCAAAAATGCTCAGCACCGAGCACTGTGCGAACAAACCAACCGCCTTCGGTTTTCTCGATATCAATAACTTCGGCTTGGCGAACATCAAGTCCTTTTTGTAATTCAACCGCATGCTTCATATAACCGCTGTATGCACGGCGGTCAATTTGGGCACGAAGCGAGTGAACGGCAGGACCTTTGCCGAGATTCAGCATACGGCTTTGCAGCATATTAGCATCAGCCGCCTTGCCCATTTCTCCTCCCAAGGCATCAAGCTCACGGACAAGATGACCCTTGGCGGTGCCGCCAATTGATGGGTTACAGGGCATATTGCCTATCCAATCGGCACTAACGGTAAAAATAACAGTATTAACACCAAGTCTCGCTGCGGCAAGAGCCGCCTCAATGCCTGCGTGTCCGGCGCCGATTACGGCAACATCATAACTGTCAGCAGTATAACTCAAAATAAAACACCTATTTTCCTACACAGAATTTTCTAAAGACCTCATCGGTCACAATATTGGTGGCTCGCTTTCCCGTTAGTTCAAATAGCGCCGCCAAGGCATCGTCCACGCATACACCCACAGCATCTATGGTTTGCCCCGACAAAAGAGCGTCCTTTGCGGCAATTATTGCCGACAACGCACGACAGGCGCAGTCACGCTGTCTCTCGCTACCGAGCACCGCCGAATCGGGATTCAGATAACAAATCTTGGTAATTTTTTCAATTTCCTCAGTAAGCGCTTTCTTGCCCTCGCCCGTTTTTGCCGAAATCGTAACGGTAGGCAATGTATCAAAGTCCTCGGGCTTTAGAGCACCTCCGATATCGCTTTTGTTTATAACAACTATGGTTTTTTTATCCTTTATTTGTTCTAACAACCTCTTATCATCAAAATCTAACGGTGCGGTGGAATCAAACACCGCTAAAATAAGCTCGGCGGCATGGAGTTTGTCCTTTGCGAGATTAACACCCAATGTTTCAACAAGGTCATCGGTGTTGTGTATACCGGCAGTATCGGCAAGGCGCAGGGTTATATCGCCAACCAAAACGGTATCTTCTATTATATCACGTGTGGTACCCGCAATATCGGTAACTATAGAGCGAGTAGTACCCGCAAGTAAATTCATAAGGGTGCTTTTTCCAACATTGGGCTTGCCAACAATGGCGGTATCAACGCCCTCACGCAAAATTTTACCCGCATCATAGTTGTTTAACAATTCTTTTATTTGATTTTCGCAACCAATAAGCATTTTGGCAAAATTTTCGGGATTAAGCTCGGGCAAAATCTCATCGGGCTCGTCCGCAAAGTAGGCGATAGATGCCGCCGCCGACACAAGAATTTTTTCGATTTCGGCGACTTCTTTGCTAATTTTACCGCTTATTGCCCCGTTTGCCATTTTAAACTGCTTCTCACCATCGGCAGAAATAAGCTCCATAACGCCCTCGGCTTGTGTTAAATCAAGCTTACCGTTTAAAAATGCAAGTTTTGTAAACTCACCGGGTTGGGCGTTTTTTGCTCCCGCCGCCAATGCGGCACGAAGTACCGCCTTTAAAACATAAGAGCCGGAATGAACCGATATTTCTACCGTGTCCTCGCCCGTATAGCTGTGGGGTGAACGAAAAATCAATGCAACGGCGGTGTCAATAACCTCCTCACCGCAAACCGCAGTACCAAAAAGCGCAGTATAGCCCGTTTGCTCACTTATTTTTTTACCCGAACTCGACACAAAAATTTGCTCGGCAATTCGCAGCGCTTCGGGTCCCGATATTCTGATTATTCCAATTCCGCCCTCGCCTAAAGGCGTGGAAATGGCGGCGATTGTACGGTTTTGCATCTTACTCACCTCTCTAAAAAACTATTTTAACACATAAGTATATATATTTCAATTAAAATTAGGGGGTAGATTTTTTTAAAAAATAGTAGTATAATGCGCTTGGAAAGAGATTTCCAAAAGAACTGTACTCAAAAGAGATAGTATCGGAGGTAAAAATTATGAAAGACAAAAAACAACAAACAAGCAAACTTGTTATCGGTGCGATAATGACGGCGTTGGTTATCGTGCTTCAATGGCTCGGTGGCGTTACAACCTTTTTCGGACCATTCTCAACGGCGGTTGGGCTAATCCCCATTGTTTTGGGTGCGTGTATGTGCGGTCCTGCAATAGGTGCATGGCTTGGCTTCGTGTTTGGTATGGTGGTATTGCTTACGGGTGGTGCGGCGCTTTTTTTGGCGTTCAACATTCCCGGAACCATTATAACTGTACTCGCAAAGGGTATAGCGTGTGGTTTAGCGGCAGGATGGGTTTATAAATGGCTCTCAAGATTTAATAAATTTGTTTCCACCGTTTTTGCGGCAATAATCTGTCCCGTTGTGAATACGGCAGTGTTCTTATTGGGTTGCTTTGTTTTCTTTATGAATAGCGCCGATGCCATTGCCCAAAATTTACAGCTACCCTTTTCGGGAATGGCATTGTTCTGGGCATTGGCAATGGGAAATTTTATAGTAGAAGTGTTGTCAAATGCGGTGTTGTCGCCCGTAATTATTAGAATTACGTCGTTGTCAACAAAAAAATAGAAAAAAGAGCTTTGGAGCGTTTATGTAGGTGTTTTCTCCCTAAATGAACGCTCCGCTTTTAAATTTTTGGCTAAAAAAGTAAAAAAAAACTAAAAAATAGTAAAAAACACTTTAAAAATTTCAAAAATGTGGTATAATTAAGTGCTACCTTAATAAATAGGGTAAAATAGGTAAATAATGCAAATATAAAATTTGCTAATAATCAGGAGGTAAAAAAATGAGTCACAAGTATGTATACCTTTTCTCAGAAGGTGACGCAAGCATGCGTGAGCTTCTCGGTGGTAAGGGCGCAAACCTTGCAGAGATGACCAAAATCGGTCTTCCCGTTCCGCAGGGCTTTACCGTTTCAACCGAAGCTTGCACACAGTACTATGAAGATGGCAGAAAAATCAACGATGACATCCAAGCGCAGATTATGGAGTACATCGACAAAATGGAAGGCATCACCGGTATGAAGTTCGGCGATAAGGAAAACCCGCTTCTCGTATCGGTTCGTTCAGGTGCTCGTGCATCGATGCCCGGTATGATGGATACTATTTTGAACTTAGGTCTTAACGAGGACGTTGTTGAAACAATGGCTGCAAAGTCGGGCAACGCTCGGTGGGCTTATGACTGCTACCGTCGTTTTATTCAAATGTATTCCGACGTAGTTATGGAAGTTGGTAAGAAGTATTTTGAAGAGCTTATCGACAAAATGAAGGAAGAAAAGGGCGTTAAGCAGGACGTAGAACTCACAGCTGACGACCTTAAAGAACTTGCAAATCAGTTTAAAGCCGAATATAAGGCAAAAATCGGTAAGGACTTCCCGTCCGACCCGAAGGAGCAGTTAATGGGTGCCGTTGAAGCGGTATTCCGTTCTTGGGACAACCCCCGTGCTAACGTATATCGCCGTGATAACGATATCCCGTATTCTTGGGGTACCGCTGTTAACGTACAAATGATGGCGTTCGGTAATATGGGTGATGATTGCGGTACAGGTGTTGCCTTTACACGTGACCCCGCTACAGGTGAACCCGGTCTTATGGGTGAGTTCCTTGTAAACGCTCAGGGTGAGGACGTTGTTGCAGGCGTTCGTACTCCTATGCCCATTGCTCAAATGGCTGAAAAGTTCCCCGAAGCATTTGCTGAATTTAATAAGGTTTGTGGCATTCTTGAAGACCACTACCGTGATATGCAGGATATGGAATTCACCATTCAAAACGGTAAACTCTATATGCTCCAGACACGTAACGGTAAGAGAACTGCAAAGGCAGCTCTTAAAATAGCTTGTGACCTCGTTGATGAGGGTATGATAGATAAAAAACAAGCCGTTGCTATGATTGACCCCCGTAACCTCGATACACTTCTCCACCCGCAGTTTGACCAGAAGGCATTAAAGGCAGCTGTTCCTGCAGGTAAGGGACTTGGCGCATCTCCCGGTGCTGCTTGTGGTAAGGTTGTGTTCACTGCTGTGGATGCTGATAACTGGAACGCTCGTGGCGAAAAGGTTATCCTCGTTCGTCTTGAAACATCCCCCGAGGATATTACAGGTATGAAGGCATCTCAAGGTATCCTCACCGTTCGTGGCGGTATGACTTCTCACGCTGCAGTTGTTGCTCGTGGTATGGGTACCTGCTGCGTATCGGGTTGCGGCGACATTATTATGGATGAAGAAAACAAGAAGTTCACATTGGCAGGTAAAACCTACAATGAGGGCGACTATATTTCAATTGACGGCTCAACAGGTAACATCTACGACGGTATTATTCCTACCGTTGATGCTGAAATCGCAGGCGAGTTCGGCAGAATTATGGATTGGGCTGATGAGTTCCGTACACTTAAGGTTCGTACCAATGCCGACACACCGGCTGACGCTAAAAAGGCACGTGAGCTCGGCGCTGAGGGTATCGGTCTTTGCCGTACAGAGCATATGTTCTTTGAGGCAGAGAGAATCGCCGCCTTCCGTGAGATGATTTGCGCTGATACAGTTGAAGAACGTGAGGCAGCACTTGCTAAGATTCTTCCCTATCAGCAGGGCGACTTTGAGAAGCTCTACGAAGCACTCGAAGGCAACCCCGTTTGCATCCGCTTCCTTGACCCGCCGCTTCACGAGTTCGTTCCGACCGAGGAAGCTGACATCAAGGCATTGGCTGATGCTCAGGGCAAAACCGTTCAGGATATTAAGAATATCATTGCTTCTCTCCACGAGTTTAACCCCATGATGGGTCACCGTGGTTGCCGTTTGGCAGTTACCTATCCTGAAATCGCTAAAATGCAAACAGCAGCTGTTATCCGTGCTGCAATCAACGTTAAAAAAGCTCATCCCGACTGGAACATAGTTCCCGAGATTATGATTCCTTTAACAGGTGAAGTTAAAGAGTTGAAGTTCGTTAAGGACGTAGTTGTTGCTACCGCCGATGCTGAAATTAAGGCAGCGGGAGCCGAGCTTAAGTACGAGGTTGGTACTATGATGGAAATCCCCCGTGCTTGTCTCACAGCGGATGAAATCGCTAAAGAGGCAGAGTTCTTCTGCTTCGGCACTAACGACTTAACCCAGATGACATTTGGCTTCAGCCGTGATGATGCCGGTAAGTTCTTAACCGCTTACTATGATGGCAAGATTTACGAGAACGACCCGTTTGCTAAGCTTGACCAAACAGGCGTTGGTAAGCTTATGGATATGGCTGTGGCAATGGGTAAAAAGACCCGCCCCGAAATTCACTGCGGTATTTGCGGTGAGCACGGCGGTGACCCGGTATCAGTTGAGTTCTGCCATAAGATTGGCCTTGACTATGTATCTTGCTCACCCTTCCGTGTGCCGATTGCCCGCCTCGCAGCAGCACAGGCTGCTATCAAGGACAACAAATAATTGTTAATAAAAATCGCTTGGATTTTATCCAAGAGATTTTTGGTTGTCCGTGATAACTATATATTTGCTTAAGGCGAGCTAAATTGCCTTTGGCAGCTAAATTTGCTACCCCAGCTTTATGCGAAATGTTGTATGCCTAATATGAATGCTTTGGCTATAGCGAAGTATGGCTGAGGGCAAATGCATTGGAAATACATTTTTTGAAAGGTGTTACAATAGAGCTTGATGATACAAACTGGAACGGTATTTTTAAAAAAGTGTGTTATTGAATCTTGTATATATGGAAAAGATAATAACATAGTAATAAAAGAGTTTTACAGCAAAGGGTGTTCTTTATGTACGCATTGTTAGCATTTATTCCTATTGCGTTCTGCGTAGTGGTGATGGCGGCGTTTAACTGGCCTGCTAAAATTGCCATGCCTGTTTCGTGGCTTATTACGTCAGTTCTTGGCATACTGGTATGGGATATAGATATTTTATCTATTGCCGCTTATTCGATTTCGGGAGTTTTTAATTCTATAGAAGTGCTGATTATTATTTTCGGCGCCATTTTGGTTATGAACACGCTAAAAATGTCGGGCGGTATGGTTGCTATAAACAACGGCTTTTGCTCTATCAGTCCCGACGCTCGTGTGCAGGCGGTAATCATCGGCTTTTTGTTTGTATCCTTTATTGAAGCGGCGGCGGGATTTGGCACCCCTGCGGCGTTAGCGGCTCCGCTTATGATAAGTCTCGGATTTCCGCCCGTAGCAGCGGTTGTGGTGGCTCTTGTATGTGACAGTGCCGGTGTTGCATTTGGCGCTATCGGAACGCCTGTACAGCAGGCAATCATTTGTCTCGGAGGCGCCGAGAATTTGGATGCCGCATACATTGGACAAATGTCTTTATGGACTGCCATACCACACGCCGTGGTAATGATTTTCTTGCCCTTTATCGCCATTGCAATTATGTGCAAGTTTTTCAGTAAGGAAAAAACTATCAAACCCGCACTAAGCGCACTTCCCTTTTGCTTGTTCGCAGGTATCTGCTTTGCGGTGCCCTATGTGCTTATAAATATATTTGTCGGATACGAATTTCCATCCCTTTTTGGCGCACTTATAGCGCTTGTAATAGTTGTTATTGCCGCCAAATGTAAATTCCTTACCCCAAAAAAAGTATGGCGTTTCGGGGATGAAAACGAGTGGGAGGAGGACTGGAAGGCAACACATCCTCTGGCGCCCCCTAAGGATTCTAATATGTCGCTCATAAAAGCGTGGATTCCCTATGTTGTTATCGCTTTACTGCTCGTGGCAACACGCATACCCGCACTTGGCATTAAGGGGTTGCTTAACGACACTTCGAGTATATTTGTAATTAAAAGCGGTAATCTATTCGGTGTTGAAAACACCGCATTTACATTAAAATGGGCGTATGTTCCAGGTACAGTGTTTATCGTTGTGGCGCTTATCACCGTTTTGTTGCACAAAATGAAACTCAAGGATATGGCTTCAGCATGGGGAGCATCCTTTAAGCAGGTTAGCGGTGCGGCGGTTGCTTTGGTGTTCGGTCTTGCTATGGTGCAAATTTTGCGTTACTCGGGCTCTAATGATGTTGCGGCAGTCGCAGAAATGAAAAGTATGATTTATTATATGGCGGAGGCACTCTCCAAGGTTGGAGACAAGCTCTATATTGTAATTTCGCCCATAATAGGAGTACTCGGCGCCTTTATTTCGGGCTCTAATACCGTAGCGGTAACGCTGTTTGCTAATTTGCAAGAGCAGGCAGCCAGCAATTTGGGGCTGAATACCGCCATTATTGTAGCGGCAAATACCATCGGCGGCTCGATTGGTAATATGATTTGCGTTAATAATGTGGTGGCGGCTTGTGCCACTGCGGGTACGGCAGGTCGTGAGGGTAGAATTATCCGAGTTAACGCCATCCCCGCCGCCATTTACACAGTTATAGTTGTGTTAGTATTGTTTGTTGCGTTTTATCTGCTTGGTTTGTAGGTATAAGTTATTTAAAAACTAATATAAAAATATAAAAGCATCCACCCTTTTTATTGGGTGGATGCTTTGTTATGTATATTTATTAACCGAAAATCAGCGGAATAAATTCGCAGCATAGAACTACCGAAATTAAAGCCAAGGGATAGGTGGCTGCATAGGCGGTGGCAACTGCTTCGGTCTTGGCTACCGACATAAGTGTGCCAAGGGCGGGAGTGCTGGTCATACCGCCGCATATAGAGCCCATTGCGCTGAGTACATCCATCTTCGCAATAAACACAGCAAGAATGTAGCCCACTATCATAGGCAGAAGGGTCATTGCTACGCCCCAAAGGAACAAGGCAACGCCCTGCTCGGCAAGAACCGCAATAAAGCCCTTACCCGCCTCGGTGCCTGCACCCATAAGGAATAGTGCGAGACCGATTTCACGAACCACATCAAGTGTCTTTTTCGGAACACTTATTGAAACTGGACCAATGTGAGCGAAATGACCCATAATAAGTCCTGCCAAAAGCGGACCGCCCGAGGTGCCCAATGAAAACTCTGCGCCGCCGGGAAGCGGAATTTTAATTTTTCCGATTATAAAGCCCAAAATTGCGGCGATGGCAAAAGCCAAAAGACCAAAATCATCAAGCATTTTATAGGTTTTTGTCGCTGTCTTAGATTCTTTGGGAGCGTTTGTTATGGCATTTAGGCGCTCACGCTCTTTGTCGATATCGATTTTTAAGATTTTCGGAATTAACTGGACGAAAAGCACAACGCCAACAACACCAAAGGGATAGGCGATGCCATAGCCGATAGCCGCACGGCTACCCTCACCCGTGGCTTCCTTGGCGGCGGCAAGACCGGGAGTACTGGTCAGCGCACCCGACATCATACCAACTGCTAAGTCGGTGTCAATTTTGCCGAGCTTCATAGCGGCAATACAAACGCCGCTTCCCACCAAAATAATTACAATTCCCAAAATTACATAAAAAATTGCCGATTTTTTGAAGTTCCTGAAAAACGTAGGTCCTGCGATAAAGCCGACCGCAGTGACAAAGCAAATAAGCCCCAAATTCTTTAAAACATCGGGAGCCATCAGCTCAAAGTGTCCAAAAACAAGTGCCACGAGCAAAATACCCGAGGTGCCAAGGCACAAACCCTTGATTTTAACGCTGCCCACAAGATAACCGAGCGCGGCAATGGAAAAAACAATCATAATGGGGCTTGTAAAAACAGAGCCCAGCCAACTTAATAATGTGCTCATACCCATACCTTCTTTTTTAGAAATTAAATACTATAGAATTATACAATATTGTTAGAAACAAGTCAATCAAAAAGTGCAAAAATCCCCGCCGATATTAAGGGCGGGGATTGTTTGTATTAGGTGGTTTTATTGGTTAACAAACCAATGGCATATTCGGCATATTCCGAAATGTACTGACCTTTACGGGTGATAACTGCGGGCTGGCGGGTGCGTACGTTTTGTTTTACCGAAAACAGACGAACACTCTCGCCCGTTCCCATATAAGTAGCAAACTGCCGTGGCAAGAGGGTTGCGCCAATGCCTTCACGGCACATAGCCCAGGCGGTGCTTATGCCAACAACCTCTACAGCAATTTTTGGCTGAAAATCGGCAGCGGCACAGCATTTATCAAACAAGCGGCGCATCTCCTGTGTTTGACCTACAACCACAAATGGTAGGTTTTTGCAACGGGACAGCTCAATTTGTTCGTCGCTCCAAAGCCCTTCGCACATATCGGTTGGTACCGCAAGCACCAAGTCATCAAGCTCTATGGGTGTAACATCCAGCAAGGTTTCATCAACAGGAAGGTTAACAACGGCAAAATCGTATTTCCCCTCTGCCGCCTCCTTGCGCAGAGCATCGCTTGATGCCTCGTGCAAAACAACTTCAACATGAGGGTACTGCAATTTTACCTTTTTAATAATATTGGGTATTAGGTACAAACTACGAAAGGGGGAGATGCCTATTGTAAGGCGACCGCGCTCTCCCGATTTAAACTCCTCCATAGAGCGTAAAATTTGCTCCTCACGGTATACTAGCTTACGAGATTCCTTAAAAAAATGCTCTCCCGCAGGTGTTACCGTAAGAGGTGTTGTTGTTCGGTCAAAAAGCTTTACACCCAGCTCGTTTTCCAAATTCAGTATTTGTTTGCTCAAGGCGGGTTGAGTTATGCCGAGCTTTTCGGCAACCAATGAAAAATTAAGATTTTCATAAAGCATTAAAGCATACCGCAGCTGTCGGGTGTTCATTTTGCTCCCTCCGTGTCCGTTTAGTATACATATATAATAAACCCTTGTCCTGCTTTTTTCAAGAAAAATTTCATGCTTGACAAAAAGAAAAAAACAAGTATAATATAACCTGTTAGTAATCAGACGTATAACTAAAAAGAAATGAAAGGAAGTTGAATTATGCCATCCCCACTTATTTATTTAGGTATTATGCTCTTTGTAATAATTGTATGGTTTGCAGTTTTAAAAAGACCGGTTTATGAAGCTGTATTTTTAAGCTTTTTGTTATTGCTTACCATAACGGGAACATGGGGTAATGTTTTAGAGTATATCGATGATGCTTTGTCAACATCCCTGCTTTATTCAATGGTTGCCTTCGTAGCAATGTCTATAATTTTAACAAAAACCAAGATTATTGATAGCTGTATTGCCATAATTCTTTCGCTTATTGGAAGGGTTGCAGGCGGAGCAGGATATGCGGCGGTCATAGCGAGTGCGTTTATGGGCGCACTCTCGGGCTCGGGCCCCGGTAACGTTATGGCAACGGGAGCTATAACCATTCCCGCAATGAAGCGCACGGGCTTCCCCCCTGAGCTTGCGGCAAATATCGAGAGTAATGCAAGCTATATGGGCAATATGATTCCGCCCTCATCAAATATCGTGGCGGCACTCGGTGCCTTTACGGCACTTTATCCAACACTTAATATAACAACGGGACAGTTTTGGATAGTGCTGTGGGGAATATCTTTGTGGTTTATTTTGCAGCGTATTGTAATGGTTTGGGGCTTTTGCAAATATTATAAGGTAAAGCCGATGTCGAAGGATGAATTTCCAAGCATTAAGGAAACACTCAAAAAGGGCTGGAAGGGAATGCTACTTCCTGTAATAATCCTCCTTCCCTTTATCCTTGATTATTTGCTTAAGGATACATTCTTTACTGCACGGTTGGGGGAGACCGGCGCTAAATATTTTTCAAGTTCTATTCTTTTGTTCGTTGGTGGCGTTTCGGCGATATTTGCCTGCGTTGCCGCCGAGGACAAAAAGGTTGTATCAATTAAAAACCTTGCAAAAATGTTTGGCGATGCGGTTAAAACCATCGCTCCTGCCATAGGTGTTTGTGTGTTTGGTTATATGATTGGCTCACTGTTTGGAGACCTTAACGTAGCCGAAGAGATGGGTAACATCATTATGGGTTGGAACTTTGGAAAGTTAGGCACCGTTATTGCCATTTGCGCAATAACCTGCTTTATGGGTATGGTAATACCCGGCTCGTCCTTGGTTGTAATTTTCGGACCTATGTTTATAACCGTTTTAGCCGCTGTCGGATGTAGTCCGCTTTTAGTTGCGGCTATGCTTCCGTGCATTTGTGGTGTTATGTGCGGTATCACACCGCCTTTGGGGCTGGGCATGTATGCCGGTATGACCTTGGCGGAATCGGATTTTGACAAAACCTTTAAAAATAATTTGTGGTGGGTTGCCGCACAGTTTATTCTTGAAGTAGTTGTCCTTATGGGCTGGTTGCCCATATTAGGTCTTTAAAGGAAGGTGTTACGATGAAACAGTTTGCAAAAAAAGTATCGGCAGTTTTGAGAACGGTTTTCGGCTACGGCATTATGCTTTGCCTGTTTGCAGGCGGACTTACCTTTTTCGGATATCTTGCGGCTATGTTTATAGGTGGCGAGGTGGCAACCGCTATTTGCGTGGTAATTTACAAAAAGATAATACCCGTTATAATTTATGCCTCAACCTTACTCGTTATTTTAGGGTTGATAGTAATGTATCTCAATGGAGAGGTTGCGTTGACTGCCAATAAAAAGGAAGCTTCAAAGCACGAGGGCGAACACTAAGTTTATAAAAATAAACATCGCTGCATATCGAAAGATATACAGCGATGTTTTGTTTATGCAGGGACATCTTTTTTATTTGACTTGGCAGAAGCGGCGTTTCCGTTTTTATACTGACTTGGGGTTATCCCGAACATTTTTTTATATAAAATGTTGAAGTTTCTAATGCTTTGAAAACCGCTTTCCAAGGCGGCATTGGTTATGCTATAGCCCTGGCTTATTAACTGGTTTGCCCTATTCATACGAAGAGTGTTAAGGTATTCAGACAAGGTCATACCCGAATATTTTATAAAAATCTCCGAAAGCTTTCCGCGGGATAAAAACATCGTTTTTGAGAGGGATAAAATAGTGATGTCCTCTTGAAAATGTTCGTTTATGTATTCAACAATCTTTAAAAATTCACGGTTGTGCTCTTGGCTTGAGGGGCAACCGTCACCGCACGAAAAATGCCGCATTAAAAGAAAATAGATTGCTGCGCACAAGCTCTGTATAAAGGGGCTTTTAAGGGCGTCTCTTTCGGTTAGCTCCCGTTGTAATACATCAAAAAAGAAATTCAACCGTTCCTCAAGTCCCGGTATTTTTTTAATTTCTTTATGCTTAATATGTACCTTAACCGGCTTTATAGATGCCGCAAAGCCAAGCAAAACCTTAGGAGAAAACTGAAAGACTCTAATGGGGGTGTTGTCCTCGGTAATTATAAAGTTATGAACCGTTTGTTGATTCACAATAACTATATCGCCCGGCTGCGCATCATACACAATTCCGTTAACGAGGAATTTACAGGCCTTTTCTATGGGTTGGCATAGCTCAAAATTTTCATGCCAATGCAAAAACGAGGTGAAAACACCATAAGAGTGTATTTTACAGCTGACGGTATGGTTGCTTACTTCTTGTAAAATTTCCAAAACGAGCACCCCTTTAACAACAAAATTTCTAATTTTATTATATTCATAAAAACCCCAAAAATCAAGGTGCTTCACTAAAAAAACGGAAATTTTTAAAAAATTACGAATTTTACAAAGCGAAAAGGTAGCATCTTTTTTCGCACAAATTTTCTATCTGCTAAATAAAATCAACTATTTATTTTACTCCCAAAAGGTTATATAATTAAAAAAACAATTAACATAATGGGGAAATATGGAAAGACGTCGAATAGATAGCTTTGATATATTAAAAAGCATTGAATTTTTTTGGTGGTTATTTGCCATGCAGTAGAATCGGATTACTATTATGTTCGTACAGGCGCAGCGCCGGCAACCGATTTTCAGTGGTTTTTCGGCAATATACTTTTTACAATAGGTCGGCTGGGAGTACCTTTGTTTCTTATGATAACGGGTGCACTTATGCTGGATAGAGAGTATGACCTTAAAACCTATTATAAGCACTCGGTACTTCCGCTGCTTTTAACCACTGAAATATGGATTGTCATAAACTACTTCTTTAATTGCTATAGATATTCCCTATCTCCAAGCATAAAGGAATTGTTAGGGAATATACTGTTTATAAAGCCCTCGCCGATAAATCACATGTGGTATATGCCGATGATTCTCGGCATGTATTTGGTGATACCTTTCGTTGCAAAGGCGTTAAAGGGCGTATGTTTTTCATCTGTCTTACTGCCACTAATTATTGGTTTTACCGCCTTCTCTTTGGTGCCGTTATACAATTCGGTTGCCAATGGTTATTTGTTTCTTCCCGCAGTGCAGCTTTTTTTGGGAACAGGGTTCCTTGGAGGATTATACGGAGTGATAATGGTAATAGGGCATTATATTGCAAACCAAAAGGTTTTTAAAAAAATCCCACTCGTGATGCTGATGGTAATTCTCGTAACGGTGTTTGTTGTAAATACTGTTTTGGCAAGGCACTTTTTTAATAAAGGGTTGTATCAAGTGGATGCTTTTAGCTGGTATACCTCTCCCTTTATAATAACTGTTGCAGTATGCTTTTTTGAAATATTGCGGCGTCTGCCGATAAAAAACAGCAAGGTGGTAAGAACTGTTGCGAGGTCAAGCTTCGGCATCTATTTAACACATAATCTTGTGCTTATTTTTGCCAATTCGAAGCTTAAAAAGATTCCGGAATTCACACAAGCGGGAGTTGTACCACAAACAACTATAAGATTTGCGCTGGCGTTCTTTATCCCAATCGTTTTTATGTGGCTTATTGATAAGCTACCCCTGCCTCGTATTAAAAAAATCTTTTTGTTTTTAAAATAATACAACGGGGGATTACCCCCCGTTGTTTAAAAAAGCACTTGCAAAAGAGTAATGGTTGTGGTAGAATAACTACTCGGTAGGAAAATTAAATATTGGGGGCATTAGCGCAGTTGGTAGCGCATCACACTGGCAGTGTGGGGGTCAGGGGTTCGAATCCCCTATGCTCCACCAAAATCGACAAATCTCGACAGAGGTTTGTCGATTTACTTTTTACCTCTTCACTCTTCACTTTTCACTATTCTCTTACAAAGTCGATTTTGGCAAGTAATAAGTAATAGTGAATAGTGAAGAAGTTTCGGTGGAAAGTTGTATAGTAAAAGTGGACACATTGAAGAGTGAATGGTAAAATACATACAGAGAGGTGTTCACAATGAAACGAACTTTCAGTAAAGAATTTAAGGTCAAGGCGTGCGAGTTAGTATTAAAAGACGGGATTAAGCAC
>JAZRRG010000074.1:0-53402 GCA_045650565.1 Acutalibacteraceae bacterium
CGAAATGTCCGTGCCGAGCTCTTCGGCGATAGCGGCTGAAACCCCAGCGATTATTTCTTGTCGGTTTTGTATTGGTTGTTCGGCCACCTGTGTGATTGGTGCTACAATAGTATTCTCAGTACTGTTTTTAAAGAATAAACCAATTATCTTGATAAGAATAACAATGCTTATAAGACCTATAAATACAATACCAACACCAAGAAGCACAACTAAACCGTTAGGAATCTTCTCGGGCTGCAAATTTGACAAATAATTTTGAATTGCTTCAGGCATTTTTGCACCTCCCTTGATGCTACAAATTGTTTTTTTGATTTTTGCCGTAATCAAATTAATTGTAATATATAAACTAAATAAAATCAACTGTTTTTTAATAATTTTACCAATATTTTGTCGATATATACATAAAAAATAACACCGCCAAGCTGACGGTGTTATTTTTATAGCGTTGCTGCCAAAATTGCTTTGATTGTGTGCATTCTGTTCTCTGCCTCATCAAAGACTATTGACCGCTCACTCTCAATCACCTCATCGGTAACTTCCATACAGTCAATGCCGAATTTTTCATAAATTTCTTTGCCGACCGTTGTATTTAAATCGTGGAAGGCAGGTAAACAATGCATAAATTTACACTGAGGTCCTGCAGTATCCATAAGAGACATATTAACCTGATATGGACTTAAATCGTTGATTCTTTCTTCCCAAACCCCAGCGGGCTCTCCCATAGACACCCAAACATCAGTATAAATTACATCAGCATTTTTAACTGCAATTTCGGGTTCCTCAATAAATTCTAAAACTGCACCCGAGTCCTTTGCTATTTCAAGGCACTTATCAATCAGTTCCTTATTCGGAAAATACTTTTTGGGCGCACAGGCAACAAAATGAAGTCCCATAATTGCACTGCCTACCATTAGTGAATTGCCCATATTATAACGGGCATCCCCCATATACACAAGCTTTGTGCCCTTCAATTTGCCAAGATGCTCTTTAATTGTTAAAAAGTCGGCTAAAATTTGTGTTGGATGGAATTCGTTAGTAAGTCCGTTCCAAACAGGAACACCAGCATATTTTGCCAAATCTTCAACTATCTCCTGACCAAAGCCACGATACTCAATACCATCGAACATACGACCGAGCACACGTGCGGTATCGGCGATGCTTTCCTTTTTTCCGATTTGTGAACCCGAGGGGTCAAGATATACGGGATGTATGCCAAGGTCAGCTGCAGCAACCTCAAAAGCACAACGAGTTCGAGTGCTTGTTTTTTCAAATATTAAGGCAATATTTTTACACTCGAACATTTTGTGAGGAATGTTGCTCTTCTTTTTTTGTTTTAATTCTGCCGATAAATCAAGCAAATAAGAAATTTCATCCGCCGAAAAATCAAGCAACTTTAAAAAGCTTTTTCCTTTAAAATTCATAAATTTTCTCCTTAAATTTCACAGGCATTTTTTATAACGGCAACCGCACTTTTTAGTGATTCCATCGGTATATTGAGTGCAGGCAATAATCTTACCTTATCCTTAGCTGATAGACATAACACGCCGTTATCCATACATTTTTTTATAACCTCAGCAACATCTTTTTTTGTTTTGATACCTATCATTAAACCCTTACCGCAAACGCTGATTATACCGTTTGCTACCGATAATTCGTTAAAAATATACTCGCTTTTTGCATTAACTTCATTTAATAATTTATCATCAATGCGGTTAACTATGCTAAGAGCACCCGCACAGCAAACGGGGTTTCCGCCAAAGGTTGAGCCGTGCTCCCCTACGCCCAAAACATTTTCGGCTTTTTCACCAAACATTACTGCACCAATCGGCAAACCGCCGCCAAGACCTTTTGCGGTGGTCACTATATCGGGTTTTATACCATAATGCATATATGAATAGAATTTGCCTGTTCTACCGTTGCCCGTTTGAACCTCGTCAACAATTAAAAGAATATCGTTTTTGTTGACATATTCATAAACCCCTTTAACAAAATCATCCTCTAAAACATTAACCCCGCCTTCACCCTGTATGCACTCTATCATAATTGCGGCTGTTTTGTGGCTTTGAGCTGTTTTTATGAGCTTCTCAAGGTCATTTGCGGGTGTATGAACAAAACCGTTTGTAAGTGGGTTAAAAAGCTCGTGATAATGCTCCTGTCCCGTTGCGGCAAGTGTGGTAATTGTTCTACCATGAAAACTGTTTTCAAGGGTAATTATTGTGTAATAATCACTCCCCTTTTTTTCGGCAGCATATTTACGTGCGGCTTTTATTGCGCATTCATTGGCCTCAGCACCCGAATTGCCAAAAAACACCTTTTTCATACCTGTTTTTTCGCACAATGCCTTGGCAAGTTTAGCACACGGTTCGGTAAAATATAAGTTAGAGGTGTGTTGTAAAAGAGACAACTGCTCATTAACCGCCGTCTTCCAAACCTCATCGCCAAAGCCAAAGGCAGTAACGCCAATACCTGAGCCCATATCAATATAGCTTTTTCCGCCAATATCATAAACTGTTGAGTTCTCACCCCGTACCAGTTCTATCGGAAAACGGTTATATGTACCCGCAACAAAATCTTTGTCAATATTTGCAAAGCCATTCATTATTTATCACCCATAACCATTGTACCTGCACCCTCATCGGTTAAAATCTCCATAAGAATCGAATGAGGAACTCTGCCATCCATAATTACAACATTTTTAACGCCTTTATTTATTGCCTCAATGCAGCAATCAACCTTTGGTATCATACCGCCCGAAACAACGCCTTCCTTTTTTAATTGCTCAGCTTCACTTACTGTAACATCGGCAATTAGTGTAGAAGGATCATCCTTATCCCTTAAGATTCCTGCAATATCGGTCATCATAATAAGGCGCTCAGCATTTATTGCCCCCGCAATATAAGCAGCTGCTGTATCACCGTTAATGTTATAGGCATTGCCGTCACGGTCACAGCCCAGGGTGGAAATTACGGGAATATAGCCCTTTTCAAGCAAATCAACAACGGGTTTTATGTGGATTTTTGTGATGTCACCTACATAGCCCAACCGCTCATCACGAATTTTTGCCTCAATAAGCATACCATCCATACCCGATATACCCATTGCCTTGCCGCCTTTTTTCTCAAGCAGGTTTACAAGTGTTTTGTTAACCTTACCCGCAAGTACCATTTGAACTATATCAACGGTTTCCTTGTCGGTCACACGAAGTCCATCAACAAACTTGGTTTTTTTGCCAAGCTTTTCCATCATATCACTGATTTCGGGACCGCCGCCGTGCACCAAAACAACCTTTACACCAATAAGCCATAAAAGAACAATATCTTCCATAACCTGTTGTTTTAATTCCTCATTTATCATAGCATTGCCGCCATATTTTATGACAACAACCTTTGAGTTATATCTTTTGATATACGGAAGCGCTTGGGTTAAAACCTCTGCCCTTTCTAAATTTGAAAAATGATTATTCATAAAACCTTCTCCTAAGTTCTATAATCTCCGTTGATTTTTACATAATCGTAGGTTAAATCGCAACCCCAAGCGGTTGAAGAAAACTCACCGCTGTTAAGAGCAACTAAAATTTCTATCTCTTTTTCTAAAAGTATTTCTTTTGCCTTTTCCTCGGAAAAGTCGACACCCGCACCATTTTTGCAAACTGAGATTGTTCCCTTGCAAGATTTAAAGCAAACATCAACCTTATTAACATCAATATTTGCACCACTATAGCCAATAGCACAAAGCACTCGTCCCCAGTTAGCATCGGCACCAAACATTGCCGCCTTTAAAAGACTCGAGCAAATAACACTCTTAGCAACTTTTTTTGCAACCTCTAAACTCTCGGCAGACGACACCTTACATTCGAGTAGCTTTGTTGCCCCCTCGCCGTCTCCCGCTATCATACGGCAGAGCTGTACGGTTAAGGTATTAAGCGCAGTCATAAATGTTTTAAAATCATTATTTTCGGTTGTTATCTCGGTGTTTTCTGCCATACCGTTTGCCAGCACAACAACCATATCGTTAGTGGAAGTATCTCCATCAATGCTCAGCATATTAAATGTGTTAGTGATGTCGGTTGAGAGTGCTTTATTTAGCATCTCACCGCTGATTTTTACATCGGTTGTGATGAATACAAGCATAGTTGCCATATTAGGATGAATCATACCGCTACCTTTAGCGATACCACCCATTTTGCAAAGCTTTCCACCGATTTCAAACTCAACCGCTACCTGTTTTTCGACAGTATCGGTAGTCATAATACCTTCGGCAGCATATTTGCCGCCATCAACTGATAACCCACTTACCAAGGACGGAATACCTTTTTTGATGGGCTCAATATCAAGCGGTTGACCGATTACACCGGTTGAAGCAACAACTATATCATCATCGCTAATACCCAACTCACAAGAAAGTAATCCGCTCATTTGTTCAGCAATTTCTATGCCGTTTGCATTACAGGTGTTCGCATTTCCGCTATTGCAAATAACCGCTTGTGCGGTGTTATTTACTAAATGTTTTTTAGTGACCACAAGTGGTGCACCTTTTACAAGGTTAGTTGTATAAACAGCAGCCGCCGTTGCGGGTGTTTGACTAAAAATTAAGGATAAATCCCTTTTTGTGCGATTTTTCCTTATACCGCAATGTATGCCGTTTGCTAAAAATCCTTTTGCTGCACAAACACCGCCAGAAACTATTTTCATTTTAAACCTCCAAGCCGGTGTTCTCTTTTACACCGAGTACCAAATTCATATTTTGTATTGCCGCACCCGATGCGCCTTTACCGAGATTATCGAAACGTGCCACTAATATAATTCTTTCATCATTACCGTGAACACTTATTTCCATATCATCCCTGCCCGATAATGCCGCAGCAGATAAAAAGCCCTGCTCATCCGCACTATCATTAAAATACACCAAGCCGTTTTTGTAAGTGTTTTTATATATTTTCTTAATATCGTCGATTGTCCCACTGATTTGCGAAGCAAACAAGGGTATCGTTACCTCCATACCGCTATAAAAGGGAGCTACTATCGGACAAAAGGTTGGTGCATTTTCAAGTGCACACACTATCTTCATTTCCTTTAAATGCTTATGCTGTTGCGAAATACCATATTGTCGTGGTGCCGTTAATAACTCATTTTTGCCCGTTTCATATTCAGCAATCATTTGTTTTCCGCCACCCGAATAGCCGGTTATAGAAACACAATTAAGCTCTGCCTCTCTATTTATAATGCCGTTATCAACAAGCGGCTTTATAAGAGCAACAAAACCACTTGCATGGCAGCCCGGATTAGCAATTCTTTTTATAGAAGAATAATCAGCATCCCCTGCTAACTCGGGGAATCCGTAATGCCAACCCTTACTTGTTCTATGTGCGGTAGACGTATCAATTACAACCGTTTTGTCGTTTTCAATTAGCTCAACCGCCTCTATAGCTGCAGCATCAGGCAAGCATAAAAATGCAATATCACAGCTGTTGAGTGCATCCTTTCTGGCATTTATATCCTTGCGTAATTCGTCGGGCAAAATAATTAACTCGATATCTGTTCTTTTGGATAAACGGTCAAAAATCCTAAGTCCCGTGGTGCCCGCCGAGCCATCAATAAATACTTTTGTCATATATTCAAACTCTCTCTAATATAATCAATTTGCTTTTGAACAGAGGCGAAAGAGGTTCCGCCTTCGCTTATTCTTTTTTCAACACAATTTATAAGATTTATTTCATCATACAAGTCACTCTCAAAGTGGCTATCAAACTGTTTATAGGTTTCAATCGGTAGTTGCTCAAGCACGGCGTTTTCCTTAATGCAAAGCGCCACCAACTGTCCCACAAGCTTATATGCCGTTCTAAAAGGCATACCCTTTTTAACAAGATAATCGGCAAGGTCGGTTGCATTTATAAATCCGGTTTGTGCAGCCCTTAGCATATTATCGGTATTAACCGACATTGTGCTTATCATACCCGTCATAACAAGCAAACACATTTTAACGGTTTCTACCGCATCAAACACACTTTCCTTATCCTCTTGCATATCCTTGTTATATGCTAATGGCAGTCCCTTCAAAACGGTAAGCAGTGACATTAAATCACCGTATACTCTACCTGTTTTACCACGAATTAGCTCTGCCATATCGGAATTTTTCTTTTGCGGCATAATTGAAGAGCCCGTTGTATAGTCGTCCGACAACTCAACAAACTTAAACTCCCAGCTTGTCCACAAAATCAGTTCTTCAGAAAGACGAGATAAATGCATCATAATCAAAGCAATATCAGCCATAAGCTCAACCGCAAAATCTCTGTCCGATACACCATCCAAGCTATTAAGACAAACCGAATCAAACCCCAATTCGTTTGCTTCAAATTTACGGTCGGTATTATATGTTGTTCCCGCTAAAGCGCAGCTGCCAATTGGGGATACATTTATCCTTTTTCTACAATCTGAAAGTCGCTCAAGGTCACGCATAAGCATCATAACATACGCCATTAAATGATGTCCGAACGATATGGGCTGTGCACGCTGCAGATGTGTATAACCCGGCATAACAGCCGATTTGTACTGCTCGGCTTTATCGGTCAGTGCGGCTATAAGATTTTTTATTAAATTAGTGGTGGTATCCACCTCATCACGCAAATACATCCTAACATCAAGTGCTACTTGGTCGTTACGGCTACGAGCAGTATGAAGCTTTTTACCCGTATCTCCAATACGGCCTGTAAGCTCTTGTTCGATAAACATGTGTATATCTTCACTCGTCATATCAAACTCGAGTTCACCAGATTCCAAATCCTTTAAAATGCTATCGAGTCCATTAATTATAACCTCTGCATCCTTTTGCGTTATTATGCCTGTCGCCGCAAGCATTGATGCGTGAGCCATACTACCCTTGATATCTTGTTTGTATAACTTATAGTCAAAATGTATCGAAGAATTGAAATCATCAGCTAATTTATTCGTAGTGCCATCAGTTCTTCCTGCCCACATTTTTGCCATATTTTTTCACCAACCTATATTACAGAATCGTCCCGTACGGAATTACCGTACAGGACAAATAATTCTATTACTTACCATCAACTATTGCCTGAACCTTAATGGGCAAGCCATAGAGATTTATAAAACCTTCTGCATCCTTTTGGTCATAATCGCTCTCGCCAAAGGTAGCGATTTCCTCGCTGTAGAGTGAATACGGACTCCAAACACCTGCATTTATCATATTGCCTTTATAAAGCTTTAATTTTACCTTACCTGTAACTCTCTCTTGGGTTTTGTCCACAAATGCCGAAAGCGCCTCACGCAACGGTGTAAACCACTGACCGTTGTAAACGAGTTCAGCAAATGTAATTGACAATCTCTGTTTTTCGTGCATTGTCATCTTATCAAGACACAGCGTTTCCAAAACAGTGTGCGCCTTGTAAAGAATTGTTCCACCGGGGGTTTCATAAACGCCACGACACTTCATACCAACAAGACGGTTTTCAACGATATCAATAATTCCGATACCGTTAGCACCGCCGATTTCGTTGAGCTTTAAAATTATCTCTTTGGCAGTCATCTTATTACCATCAAGCGCCACGGGTGTACCCTTTTCAAACTCAATTTCAACATAAGTCGGCTTATCGGGTGCCGCCAAGGGAGATACGCCCATTTCAAGAAAACCGGGCTTCTCGTATAGCGGCTCATTACCTGTATCCTCAAGGTCCATACCCTCATGAGATAAATGCCAAAGGTTTTTATCCTTTGAATAGTTAGTTTCACGGTTTATTTTGAGAGGAATGTTGTGTGCCTCGGCATACTCAATTTCTTCATCACGAGATTTAATATCCCACTCACGCCAAGGTGCAATTATTGGCATATTGGGAGCAAAGTGCTTAATTGCAAGTTCAAATCTAACCTGGTCATTACCCTTACCCGTACAGCCATGACAAATTGCATCAGCACCTTCCTTGAGTGCGATTTCAACAAGTCCCTTTGCAATACAAGGACGGGCGTGTGATGTACCCAATAAATACTCCTCGTAAACGGCACCCGCCTTCATTGTTGGGATTATGTATTCATCAACATATTCATCGGTTAAATCAAGAACATAAAGCTTTGATGCACCTGTTTTTATTGCCTTTTCCTCAAGCCCCTCAAGCTCATCGGCTTGACCAACATTTCCCGATACGGCAATAACCTCGCAGTTATTATAATTCCCCTTAAGCCAAGGAATAATGATTGATGTATCAAGACCTCCCGAGTATGCAAGTACTACCTTTTTAATATCTTCTTTTTTCATTTTTCGTTACCTCCTGAATAAATATGCAATAATTTTCAGTAATTTATGCATATTATACCTTCGTTATGCATAAATGTCAAGTAAATAATAAATATTTATGCAATTTTACCGCATGTTAGCGTAATTTTATAAAAAATTGTGCAAAATCACTCAAATTTTGCAATTATTACACCAACAATGTTCATTATTATAGCACTTATTCTCTATATTATCAAGTATATAATTATAATAGATATAGTGACCACCCGTATGGATAGCCACTATAAAATTTGTTTATTTTGATTCGAATATACTTTGTGCTTTTTTTATTTCTTCGTTTGTGGGTAAAAGCTCGGGTAAGGTGTTTTCCATATCTAACGACTCATATTTCGAACCGGCATAATTATGATACGGCAAGACCTTTACCGCCGTTAAATTTTTAAACCCTTTTAGTGCATCTCTTATTTTTTCAATCTCGTCCGAGTTAAATTTAGGTACATAGGGAATTCTAATTTCAATCTTTTTATTTTGGCTATCTATGTACTTGAGATTTTCCAAAATAATTTCGTTACTTTGGGACGTACATTTGATGTGGACATCTCTATCAATTGCCTTAATATCATATAAAAACATATCGGTATAAGGCAAAACCTTGTCAATCGCCTCACGAGATACAAAGCCACTGGTATCAACGGCTGTATCAATACCCTCTTGCTTTAGTCTAAACAATAACTCCCTACAAAAATCGGCATAGCACAGGCATTCACCGCCCGAGAGTGTAACACCTCCGCCTGACGACTCATAAAACTCTCTATCTTCTAATAATAACGGCAATAAATCATCCACAGAAAATTCTTTGCCGTAAAACTTAATCGCCTCACCTAAACACACCGACTCACACTTGCCGCAGCCAATACATAGGTTTCTATCAAAGATATGTGCGTTATCACCATTTTTGTGTGCGCCCATGGGACAGACCTTTATACATTCACCACAGCCAATGCATTTTTCCTTATAAAATGCAATTTGCGGTTTAAAGTCGATACCTTCGGGGTTATGGCACCAAACACATTTTAGTGGACAGCCCTTAAAAAACACGGTTGTTCTAATACCGTTACCATCATGCACTGCGAAGCGCTTAATTTCAGAAATTAGTGCCTTCATTTTTTCGCCTCACTTTTATTTCCCAAAATTATTCCTAAGGAAATTAGAACAAAAGCAACCGCATATTGAATTTTAAAAATGTTTTCACCCAGCAGAAGCGCTCCAAAGATACAGGCAAAAAGCGGCTCGGCAAACTTGATAATAAACATTTTTGAAAGACTGTTGCTTTGCAAAATGTAATACCAAAGCGTATACGCCAAAATTGATGCACAGCAAATATAGGCAAAAACTGCGGTAGATTCTAACGTGAAGGTCAGCATATTCGCACCAAGACACAAAGCAACCACCAATAGAATAATGCCACCGAAAAGCTGAGAAATACCCGTTACCCAAAACGGAGAATTATCCTCAACCGACTTTTTGCTGATAACATTGGAAACCACAATACAAATCGAGGCGCATATTATCAAAACATCACCGGTTGAGAAGCTAATCCCTTGCGGATTATAATTGATGGCAATTATGCCTACAAAACCAACTATAGCACCAACAATTTTTATAATGCTAAATTTTTCATTTTTGAAAAACAAAAATGCAAAACAAACATAAATCAAGGCGCCTAACTGCTTAATTAGTGCGGTTTTTGAGCTATCGGTTGAGCTTAAACCAATGTATGTAAAAGAATAATGAAGCACTATTGAAAACAATCCGACAATGCAAATATTAAAAATATTTTTCGGCTTTGGTTTTGCAATTTTTTCTTTCTTTATAAACGAAAAGGCACATACCACAAGTCCGCATATAAAAAAGCGCATCCCTGCAAACATTAGGATATCAGGCACCGAGCCCGAGTTGATGCCGAAAACGTTATACCCAATTTTAACAAACGGAAATAACGAGCCCCACAAAGCCATAACAAGTAGCGACAGCGATATGGTTTTAATGCTTGGTTTCATAATTCACACACCTTTTTAACATCCAAAGCTTAAAGAAAAGTGGTTTCTGATTGCTTTATAAAGCAATCTTGCTCAGTCTTACTTAAATTAACAAAATACGCATTCCATCCACACACACGAACCTGTAAGTTTTTGTATTTTTCGGGATATTTTTGTGCGTTTTTAAGGTCCTCAGGGTTAAATACATTACCGTGAAGAGCCATACCGCCCTTTTGCATATAAGCTATAAGCAGTCCATAGAATGCATCCAAGCCATCCTCCCCACTTACTGCAGACGGATGAAGAATTACGTCAAGCACCGTTCCGTTCGGGAAAAGCGAGTGGTCTATTTTAGTTGCCGAATTTATAAGTGCCGTTACACCGTTTTTATCCATACCAACGGTTGAGCAAAGGTTCTTTGAGAGCACCTCGCCATCAAAACGACCGTCAGGCGTTGCCATAGTTTTGCTGCCGTAGTACACAAAGAAATCGATACTGAAAATGGACGCTTTAAATACACCGCCACGACTATTTGGCTTGTTGTTAACAAGTGATGCACAAAGCTCTGAAAATTCCTTTGTGAGCGCATCGGCAAATTCGTTATTATTACCGTATTTTTCGGGAATGCTTTTTGCCTTTAAGCGCAGTTTTTCGTTGCCTTCCCAGTTGTTTTTTAGGATTTCGCACAGTTCACCGAAGGTTACAAGCTTTTCATCGAACACAAGCTTTTTAACTGCTGCAATCGAGTCAATAAGACTTGCAATGAAGTAAAAATAATAAGAAGTGTTGTTGTATTCAGCTCCGCCCTCAAAAACATCAAGACCTATTTCAACACTGCGGTCATACTGTGCCGACAGCAACGGGTCAGGACCGATAACGCCATAATACTTTTCTATCTCACGAATTTGGTCTAATGCGCTGTTTGTCATAAAACAAATATGTTCTTTTACGGCAGAAATAAACTCTTCATACGAGTTAATCTCTCCCGTTTTAACGCTTAACTGCTTACCTGTTTTTAAGTCAACTCCGTTTGTTATAGTAAACTCTATCGCCTTGGCCAAGTTTACTCCACCGTTACCCGTACAGCCAATTTCTTTTGCCCAAACAGCCGGCTCATAACAGCCAATTGGAACATAATTCATAGCATCATGCTCTTTAATACCAACGCCGACAAGACTCTTTATAGTAACCTCATCGTTAACAAAAACGAAGCTACTGTTACCGCCTCTTATGCAACGAAGCACCAATTTAACAAAATCTGCAGGGGTCTTTTTAGAGACTCTTATATGAATTTTGGGACTGTGAATATCAAGCTCGTTATATGTTTCAACAAGTAAATATGTGAGCTCACTTGTTACTTCTCTTCCGCTGTCATCTATACCCGCAAGACAAAGCGGTACATCGTTAGCAACATTTGCCGCCCAAAACTTATTAAAGAAAAATTTAATCATTTCCTTGATTTCGGCCTTTGTAAATGTGCCTTTTTCTATATCATTTTTATAAAATGGCTCTAATAAAACGTCAAGGCGTCCAAGAGTTCTAACCCTCGTGCCACCTATAAATTCATGTAGGAAGAAATAAACAACTAACAGTTGCATTGCTTCATAAGAGTTGTTGGGTTTTCCGTTTGCAATATTGTATAACGCAACACTGTTTTCCTTATTATAGGGCTCGATTGCCTTTGCTAATCTTTTAATAAAATGTAAAATTGCCTCTAAATATATACGGCAAGATTCATAAAAATCTTTTTGTTTTTGAGTAAGGTTTCCTTTACTAGAAAACTCATTTATCCTGTCAAGCAGTCCTGTAAAGCCAACATCTAACAGCAACTGTGTGTTGGGAGAAGTATGACCAAAATCCGAGTCGGCACTGTAGCAACCGGTATCATACGCAGCTTCTCTCTCCTCATTTTTCTCCTTAAGTTCATTGTGGTATACCTCAACAAGCCATTTATATCTTTGTTGCAATATAATGCCAACACCGAAAAGCTTATCTTGAAAGATATCATCGGCATCCAAGGCAATTCTTGAATTGCGAAGTATTGTATCATAGGTTTTTGCCTTAATAATACATCTCGGTAAAGAACTGTTGGCACTCACAAAATCATCAATCATTTTTTTGAGTTCAGTCTCACCGACACCACTTTCCTCAATCCACTGAATATCATTAAACTGTGTCCTGATTCTCTGGTTGTTAATGTCAAAATTCTTCATAAAATCACTCCTTAAGGATTTCTATTATTAGAATACAACTAAACGAAGCATTTTGCAATGTAAATTTCGTAATTTATTGACTTTTTCGAAACAAAATGTTATAATTTGTTTGGTGATTGTATGAAAAACTTTATGTCGCACGATTTTAACATTAAAAAAATTGACATTGCCTGCTTTGTCCCCTCAGGTTCGGGGGCGACGGTTCATAACAACCGACCCAATCACGGACTCGCATTCTTCCCCGACGGCGACAAGACATTTATTTTTAAAAACGGCAACCGCATACATATAGGAGAAAATTCAATAGTTTATTTTCCTAAGGGCTCAAGCTATATCGTTCAGGATAAAAACAAAAGTCCTTGCTATGCCATAAACTTTCAGCTTGATGAATCGGTTGATATTCAACCATTTGCCTTCATATGTGATAACCCTGAATACTTTATTGAACGGTTTAAAAGCAGTCAAAAACGTTGGCTTAAGCGTGAAAACGGTTATTTGATGAAGGTAATGTCTAATCTTTATGATATCATTTATAATATGCAGCGTGAGTACGGTAAGCAAAATATAGGTGTATTTAGCAAAATTAAACCTGCGGTAGATTACATTCACTCTAACTATTTATTAGAGAATATTTCGGTAGCGCATTTGGCTCAGGTATGTAATATTAGCGAGGTATACCTTCGCTCCCTGTTTATAAAACGCTTTAATTTGTCGCCAAATAAATATATTAAGAACCTAAAGCTCAAAAGAGCTGAGGAATTGTTATCATCGGGTCTATACAATGTTAGTGAGGTATGCTTTCTCGCCGGATTTTCTGATGAAAGCTTTTTTAGTCGAGAATTTAAAAAGCATATGGGAGTTACACCCGGCGAATATATGAACACATACCTATAGTATTATTTTCTACTTTCGTGTGCATACTACTACTGAAAGGTGGAAACAGTATGATAGAAAACGATACTATACGGCTACTAAGAGAGTGTGATGCGGGTGTTAAAATGGGTATCACATCCATCGATGATGTGCTGCCACATGTAAACTCGGCGGAATTTGAGAAGCTGCTTACCGACTGTAAAAAAGAACACGAAAAGCTTGATACCGAAATACAAGAACAGTTGGACAAATATCACGATGAAGGCAAAAATCCAAACCCCATTGCCAAGGGTATGTCATGGATGAAAACAAATATTAAGCTTGGTATGAAGGAGTCAGACGACACCATAGCCGACCTTATGACCGATGGTTGTAATATGGGTGTAAAATCGCTCAATAAATACCTTAACGAATATGAGGCGGCTGATGAGGTTTCTAAAGACATTACCAAGCGGCTAATAAACCTTGAGGAAAAATTAACTGTTGATATCAGGAAATTTTTGTAATGAAAAGCGGAGTGCTATAGCACTCCGCTTTTGAGCATATTTAATGGGTTTTGGTGAGTTATTTTGTGTGCGATATCTTTGGGTAGTTTTGGCAAAATATGGTCAAAGCAGTATGTAAATCTCGGATTTTCGGAAAAGACCGGAATAGACATAAAGCCCTTAAAAAACGTATCATCGTGAGAAAACAAAATTTGGTCCTCATATCCCGCCTCACATAGATTGAGCACATTACTAACCTTTTTTTGTATATACTCCTGGGATGTGTCACCTGTTAGTCGGTCAAAACCGATATAACAGCCAAATTCTGCTATTTGCTTAACAAAATCAATATCATCTGTGTCGCTTAGGTGTCCCGCCGTAACCGAGCGTGGATTCACACCCTCATCAAACAAAATATCTAACCCTTTAATACTATTTTTACAGGTTGAGTTTGTATGTAATACTATTGGTATACCTAATTCTAATTGTGCCAAAGCACAAGCTCTCAGCATTTTTTTATCATAACCGTTTGGCTCGGGTCTCTCAAATGCATATTTAATGATTCCTGCATTGACTTTTTTTGTGTCCTCAATAATAAATTCTGCCACCCTTTCAGCAGGTGTTGAATATAGCAAAATTTCCTCGGTAAAATAAAAACCTGATGAACAAACAATATTCATCCCCGACTTTTCGGAAATTTGTTTATACATTTCAATATCTCTACCGATATTTACGGGTGTGCAGTCCAAAAAAGTCTTAATGCCGTAGTTATCAATCAGCTTACGAAAATAGTCTACCGCCACCGAAATAAGTCGTTCCTTATCGAGATATTTTCTACCCGCCATTTTATAAGCATAGTCGCTATAGCAACAAATATGCTCGTGTGCGAGTGCGGAGCCGAACTCACTCTCGGATATGTTTCCTAAAACAGTTTTAATGCTCAAAATAACAACTCCCAACAACTTTTTATAAGAACAGTTTACCCAAACAAATACGGCTTTCTGCCCTTTGTATCTGCTTCACATATAAATGTATATCCTGCATTTTTATCTTTTTGTAAATCTGCGCCATATGTAGCGGTTACAATGGCTAATTGATTCATATCCTTTCCTACAAAACAGCAGCTTGCAGGAATTTTTGCAGGAATGTCTATATACTCTTTTATCTTCATATCCAAAGTATCAACCACTGCTATATGTCCCTCTCCCCAACAAGCAACGAAAAGAAAATCATTTTGGTCAATAGTAAAACCATCTACCCCGGGGACACTCACCTGCCTGCCGGTAAAAGCAATTTCGCCTTTTTCTTTATCAAAATAATATTCTTTAATGATTTTTGTAGCACTATCGGTGTGATAAAACCGTTTTTCATCCATAGACCAGTCAAAACCATTAGAAACAACAAGCTTATCAAGCAAGATTTTAACTTCACCATTTTTATCAATACTGTAAAGCTTACCGTCTACTTCATCGCTCACACCAAAGTATTTACTACTTTGTGTGCCAATATAAAATCTGCCGTCAGGTCCAACCTTTGCATCGTTACCATACTTAATTTCAAATTTTTCTTGGTCATACAAAGGTGTTCGGGTATTATCATCATTTAGTATAAAGGCACCGTCAAAACAAGAAATCAGCATTTCGCCTTTTTTAGAAAACCCAATAGCCGGAACCACAAAATCAAGTTTGCGAACTGTGTTTTCATTAGTTTTAATATCGATGCAACAAATCTCTTGCGCCAAGCCGTTTACGTGGTATAATTTATTATCAAATTCACACCAAATCGGTCCCTCACCAATAATGCATCTTTGGTTAAAAACTACCCTCATTATATATACTCCTATAACCTTAACTACTGTAATATCATACCACATAATTAAATATTTTTCAACGAAAAAGACTCCTTAAAAAAGGAGTCTTTTCTATGATGCATCTTTTAATTGTTGGTTGTTTTGTGGGAGGGGTGACCCCTCCCCTACAGATTGTGCGGTGGCTAACATATTTTCCGCAAAGATTCCGTACCCCTTGCTTGAATCATCAATTAGCACGTGGGTGACGGCTCCGATGAGCTTTCCGTTTCGAATTATGGGGCTGCCCGACACGAGTGTGTCAATATAGGACCAACATCTTTTTTGCTTTTTTCTGTCGCTATAATAAGGTCAATCGCAGCCTTCTTGATTGCTTTCATCCGTCTTGCGCGTTTTTCTTCTGTTAATGTGTCTACTTGCTTGCCATTTATATGAAGAGTAACCGTTAGTTGTTTTTTCTTACCCTTTTCCATTAAAATTCACCCCCTTCCTTTTTGTTGGGAATATACATAAAAAGAACCAAGCTATCGCTTGGTTCTTTTTATGTATTTAACTATTTTTTCTTAATAAAATCTTTGCCAAAGTAACCACCAACCGCACCTACTGCAAGGGCTGACACACCTACAACAATTAGCAACCACAAAGCAATTCCGCCTTGTGTTTTTGCAGTTGTATTTGATTGAGTGTCAACCGGTTCATCTGTTATAGGTTCATCGGGAAGTTCCTCTACAGAGCCATCATGTGCTGCTGCACGTTTTACAATAACAGTATATTCTTTCTTTTCACCATTTTCGGCAGTGCAAATTACCTTAACAGGGTTATCTTGACCTGCAGCGAGATTATCACCACCAACTACTGTTACAGAAGCTTTACTATCAGCCGCAGTACCGGCCATCCTAATGCTTGTTGTTTCATAAGGCAACCAAACTATATACTGGGTAGTGTCGGCATTAAATGCGGGTGAAAGCAAGAAGCCTTCTACTGAAATGCCCGAAAGTTTATTGTTACCGCTTGCAACATAATTAGGGTCATTTGCACGGGTTACCGCAATGGTGTATGTTTTCTTAGAACCATTTTCAGCAGTTACAGTTACGGTAACATTGGTTTTGCCACCAGGAGTCAGGTTAGGGTTATTAATAGCAACCTTTGCTTTACCATCTGATGCTTTTGCCGATATATTAAGCTTTGAAATATCAAAAGGAACACTTGCGGTATAATTGGTTGTTCCAGCAGAAAATGCTGGTGAAATTGTAGCATTTCCAACAGTTAAAGATGCCAGATTGTTGTTAGTTGCGAGAGGTGCGGCAACAGTTTTTGAATATGTAACAGTTCCTACATTTGAGTCTGTGCTTCCGTCAGATGCCTTAACGTTTTTATAGGAAATTTTAATATTTGTGCCTACCGCAACATTTTTAACCTTAAATGTAACTGTAAATAACGCTTTATTGCCTTTAATTGGACTGCTTAAATTGTTATCGTATGCAACGAAATTATTTCCGTTGAACTCAACCACCCAAGGAGACCCTATTTTTTGTGTGGCCTTTGAAAGAGTAACCTGACTGCTATCATAGGAAAGTGTACCCGAAACACCGTAAAGCCCGCTACCATTAAGGTTAAAAGTTAATGTAATGGTATCTCCAGCGCGAACAGTACCAGGACCCGATAGACTTGCACTTGCGCTTGCCGCCGAAACTGTCATAGGCAACACTAATGCAAAACATAAAATTAATACTGTTAATATTGAAATGACTTTTTTCATAACCATTCTCCTTATCTAGCTATTATGTTACCTTTACCAAGGATTTTTGCTTTAACCTGAATAAAGTCTGTAATAGAAATTCCGCTATCACCATTTGTATTGGCCGCAGTAGCATACACACCCGTTAAAGTTGACTTATTCAGTATGTGAGCCTTTATGGCTATCATATCTGTAACTGAAATAGCGCCATCTCCGTTGGTATCACCTGTAACAATAACTGTGTAAGATACTTTTACAGTGTTGCCGTCCATAATCTTAACGACCATTCCAGTGCCAACCGCCGTGCTGCCACTAACCTCAGAGCCACCTTTATAAACCTTGCAGTAAGAACCTTCATTAAGTCCGGACAACAACGAAGAAACCGTTGTGCCTGCAGTTATCTTGCTAATATTGTTACCATTTATGGTGTGCTTTGAAGAAGTAACAGTAGCGGGTACTCTTGAATTCACCGTAACAGTAAATGTTGTTGTTTTACCACCATAAGATATGGTAATGGTTTTTGTTCCAACCGATGACGAATAGCCACTAATTGTGTAGTCATTAACAACAGAGCTTGTATCATTGTTATAATACGCTTTAACGACTAATCCGGCGGTTTCAAAATTTTCTCCTTCGAGATAACTGAGTTTACTCGGCTTCGTTGTAACAGCAATAGAAACTAAGCTCTTGGCAATAACTTCTACATCATAATTACAGGTCTTACCTTCATAAGTTACTGTAAGTGTTTGCATTCCAACTTTGGAATTGTTAAAGCCCGTAATCATGTTGTTTGTCAAACTAACACTATCGACATCTCCGTTATTATAAAACAAATCTATTTCGCCGCCTGACACATTTAAAGGATCTTTGGCTTCCAAATACTTTAGCTTTGTGGGTAGCGTCTTAATTTTTATAGCAGATAGTTCTTTTTCAAAAACAAAACTTGTTCCTTGTAGAACAGGAAAAGCATAATTCAAACTGGACGACCGTGACCAATCATTTTCAAAATCAAAGCCTTGATATGTGTCTGATTTTTTTAGTTCTGATAAACTGCATTTTGCTGCATTATCATCCCAATTACCAACACCTTTATCTACTATATCCCAATAAAAACAATTTGTTACCGTGGCATTACCACCGTTATTAAATCCAATTATACCACCATAGATTTTACCTTCAACAAAACCCACGTTATAACAATTTGTTATCGTTGCTTCTGTTGATCCTCCAATACCACCGGAAGAAAATCCAGAAGATATATTACCGACATTGAAACAATCGGTTATTTCGCTTTCTACAGAAGAGGTTGTATTAGCAAAAATGCCGCCTGAATTATGGTTTGAACTAATATTTCCAGTATTGTAGCATTTTGTGATATTAAGCGAATAGGCATCTCCCACAATTCCGCCTGCGTGGTTGTTTATAGTATTTTCCGCATCTGGAGAATAGGCGGTAATATTGCCGCAATTATAACAACTGTCTAAAACTGATGTGTTAAACCACGATTTTCCGAGAATGCCTCCTGAAACAATATCTACAAGTTGTCCTCCGTTATATGTTGTATATATATTTCCGGCATTATTACAATTGAGGATCGTAGTATCAGATGTTGTTTTACCTATTACACCACCTGCAGAAGTTGTTGCTACTCCGCCAGAAGTTGCAGTTGAAGTGATGTTTCTAATTACCGTAATATCACAATCATTAAAACAACTGTTAATAGTTATTAGCTTGTCAGCACCTAGAGTACCTACGATTCCTCCGGCAATAACCTCATTGGCTATGGAGGATGTTGATTCTACATTTATTTTACCTTCGACGCTGCAATTGGATATATTTGATTCACTGTAACCTACAACTCCTCCAACAGAAGCATTTTTATTGGAAACATCTACAACATAATTAGTAGCAATGACCTCTAAATTATTTATTTCACCTTTTGAATAACCAAATAAACCAATATAGGCATCACTAGTAAGAGATAGATTGATATACAGGTTTTCAATATTAAATCCATTTCCATCAAAAACACCGGAAAAAGAATTTGTTTTGTTTTCGCCTATAGGAATCCAACCTTGGCCATTGTTATAAAAACTTCCGCCTTCTTCAAAATCAGCATCTGTAAACGTAATATCTGAAATCATTTTGAAATAAGCGTTTTGATAATTACGAACTCTGTTTAATTGCTCGGCAGTTTTAATTAAATATGGGTCGTTTTCGGTTCCAGAACCACCATTAAATGTTGCGTTTTCATTTACAATAAAACAGTCGACACCTCGTAATGTTGGATATTTATAATAATTTCCTTCTGCAAATTCCCAAATAGTATTGAAATCAAATCCAGCAAATGTTTCCTTGTCTTTTAGTTCTTGTGCGGTGCATTTGGTTGAACTACCTGTTGAGGAGCCATAACCAATTGCATTTGAAACCGAATCGATAAAATAACAATTTTCAAATGAAGCGTTTGTCGTCCATCCTATTATACCGCCTTGTATATCCGCAGAAATCGATCCTGTGTTATAGCTATTATTTACACTTACTGCACCAGCATTCCCAACAATACCACCGACCGTTCCGTCAGATGTGATTTTGCCATTGTTAAAACAATTGTTCACTTGGGTATCGGAATTTGAAATTGCCACGATTCCTCCGGCCATCCCATCATAACCAGCAATGGAGTAATTCGCAAGTTCAGAAGAAAATCCCGTGGCTTGAACATCGCCAAAATTGGCACAAGTGGAAATTGTTGTTTCTACTATATCACCAGAAATACCACCAACATTATGTGTGCCTTCAAGTTTTCCATAGTTCACCGATTGATTTATATATCCCTCCTGAACAGCACCACAGATACCGCCTACACAATCAAAAGCCCCGTCACATGTAATATCTACTTTATTTGTACAGTTGACAAAATTGGACCACGACATGTATCCACAAATACCGCCTACATAAGTTGTTTCGTATGTGGGAGAGGTTTCAACAGTTATCTTTCCTTGAATTTTACAATTTGAAATTGTAGCATTTGATGCTGAACCTGTTAAACAACCGACAAAAGTATGCCTATTTGTTTGAAGAGAAATAACAACCGAACGCATTTCTAGATCTCTTACTTCGCCAGATACATCACCAAAGAGACCTATATATCCCAAATTAGAAGAATCACCATATATTGTAAGACCTTCTATGTAGTGACCGTTTCCATCAAAGGTTCCTGTAAAAGACCAATAATAAGAACCGCTCGTCGTAATTATGGCTTTCCAACCATTTCCATTATTATAAAAATCTCCCCCTACGGCAAAATCCGTGGCAGAAAATTCAATATCTGCAATCATTTTATAGTGCGCATCAAGATCATTACGAACATTGTTTAAATGCTCCTTTGTCTCAATCAAATAGGGATCTGCTTCCGTACCGCTACCACCAGCAAACTGCGTAGTTACCGCATTTGCTGTTACTATACCAAAAGGCATAGTGGTAATAATCATAGCAATAGAAATCAACACCGCAAACAGTCGTTTTCCTTTCTTTTTAATCTTCATAATAATGAGCCTCCTCCAAGGATTTTTGGTATTAAAAAAGTGCGCCAACCGAAGCCGACGCACCGAAAAAAGCAAACCCCGATTGTCGCCAAACAAATTTCAAGTATGAGAGGTTTAACTACACAATAACCTGATAGAATTTGCGTTCTTACCAAATTCACATGATTATTGTGCGCAAAAAGGGTACACTTACCCCTTTGCAAGGAAATCAACCATCATACTTTTATAAAATTTGTTTAGCATTTTTAGTATATCATATTTTATTGTGTAATGCAATAGCAAAAGTACCCCGAAATGGAGTCCTTTCTGTTATGATGCATCTTTTAATTGTTGGCTGTTTTGTGGGAGGGGTGACCCCTCCCCTACAGATTGTGCGGTGGCTAACATATTTTCCGCAAAGATTCCGTACCCCTTGCTTGAATCATCAATTAGCACGTGGGTGACGGCTCCGATGAGCTTTCCGTTTTGAATGATTGGGCTGCCCGACATACCCTGCAAAATTCCACCTGTAAGTGATAATAATTCCTTATCGGTTACCTCAATAAGCAGATTTTGTGTTTCACTCGACGCTTTGATTATTGTTACATTACATTTATACTTCTTTGGAGTGTCTCCATTTATAGTTGATAAAATATACGCTTGTCCGTTTTTAATTTCCTGCTTTAATGCAACCTGTAACATATCCCCCGTGGTTATTGTCCTATCGCAAACACCATACACGCCCGAATTACAGTTTAAATTAAAGTTGGCATATTTTGTTGATAATAGTCTTCCGTGCAATTCTCCCGGGCTTCCCTGTTCTCCACGAGTGAATGACACAATTTCAGCAGCTACAATTTCGCCCTTGTTTACCGTTAGTGTCTTTCCTGTGTCACTATCGCTTACCGAATGTCCTAAGCCACATAAAACATTATTTGTTGGGCAATAGAAGGTCAAGGTTCCAATTCCCGCAGAGCTATCCCGCACCCAAATTCCAGCTTTATATACGCCCGTACTGCTCGAGCGTACAGGGGTTAAAGTAATATTTTTAATTACGCCATCTCTTTTAATTATAAACTTTAGCGGTTCACCGCCCGATTCTTCAATAATTTGTGCTACATTTTCATTTGTAAACACCTGTTGACCGTTAATTGAAATTATAAAGTCACCAATTTGAAGTCCGCATTCTTTTGCGGGTTTTACGTAGCCGTTTGCTGAATCGACATCGCTTATATCAATTATCAGAACACCGTCGGTATAAATTTTCATGCCAAAAGGAGTGCCAAGTACCAATACTGACATTTCATCCACAACCTCGACGTTCGCTCTTTTGACAGGAACAATACCGAACACCTTTAACTCGACCTCATAATTTACGCCAACATTATTTACTTTACCGTCAACCGACACATTATCACAGCGTTTTACCTTTATAGGTATTTTGCTTTCAAGCGATAATTCATTATTACCGATTACCTTATAACTTTTCTCGGTAGTGCTATCTGCAATGGCTATAGCGCAAAAAATTAAAGCCGAAATTACGGCTAAAAAAAACGCTGCAATTTTAAAAAACTTTATGGTAATTTTCAAAAAAATCCCCCCTTGAATTTAAGTTACACTTTTACTTTGCGCATTTTGAAAATTTTTATAAGGGTAAGATTTTGTAAAAAACAAAGCGAAGTCTTTCGACCTCGCCTTATTATCCCATTTTCATCATTTCGCAATTCACTAAAATTGTTTCATTTCCAATTACTTCAATTTCTTTCCAAGGAATTACAATATCATTATCCCTTCCGAAAAGTCCTAAAAAGTGGTTTTTGCCGTAAATAACAATGGCTGTCAGTTGTCCTGTGTCGGTATCAAATTCAATATCCGATACATTTCCTAAAATCCCCCCGTTTTTAATGCAAACCACCTGCTTATCCTTTAACTCATCAATTCTATATATCATATAAATCACTCCTAATAATCTATATGACAAATATTTGGAAAATTTTCAATTTTTAATTTTTTCCAGCGCAAATTTTTCAAGCCGAGAAACCTGCGCTTGAGAAATGCCGATTTCCGCCGACACTTCCATCTGCGTTTTCCCTTCCATAAAACGCAAATTTAGAATCTTTTTTTCTCGCTCACTCAAATTCTTTATTGCTTCACGAAAATAGATTTCCTCAAGCCAGTTTTTATCATCGTTTTTATCACCGACCTGGTCTAAAACGTATATGGTGTCCCCACCGTCTGAATATATCGGCTCGTACAGAGATATCGGCTCTACAATACTCTCCAGTGCAATTACAACATCACTCGACGGAATTTCAAGCTCGGCAGCAATTTCGGTTACGGTTGGCTCCCTATTTAACTTATTAGTAAGCTTTTCTTTTACCTGCATTGCTCGATATGCGGTATCCTTAATGGAACGGCTAACCCTTATCGAATTATTATCTCGTAAATATCTTCGTATTTCACCTATTATCATCGGAACAGCATAGGTTGAAAATCTAACATTGTGGCTGTCATCAAAGTTGTCTATTGCCTTAATCAAGCCAATACAGCCAACCTGAAACAAGTCGTCTAAATTCTCACCTCTGCCGGTAAAACGCTGTATAACGCTTAAAATGAGCCGCAAATTGCCGTTTATCAGTTCTTCCCGTGCGTTTTTGTCGCCTTGCTTTGCTTTCGCCAAAAGTTTTGTTTTTTCACTTTCGCTCAGCACCGGTAATTTCGATGTATCTACACCGCAAATTACAACCTTTGTTTTATACAAAACCAACACCTCCGTACAATAAAATTATTGCCTGAAATATTGGTAAATAATCTAAATTTTATAAAAAAATAAAGGGAGGTTTTTCCTCCCTTTACTGTCCTAAAATACTCTTAAAATATTCTATTGCCTCGTCCCTTTCGGTATCTATCATTTTCATTTTGTTGTCAATAGTTGTCTCACTCGAAGCAATATTAAGAATTTCAGATTTTGCAACCTCACATCTACCGAGAATGAGGTTAAGCAGTTCCTTTAAATTCTCCTTGTTTGCACTACCCATCAAACTACTATGATAGGTTGCTGACATAACAATTTCACCGATTATCTTTGAGCCATACTCGATTTCGGGTTCCAACTCGATTTCTTCTACAAGCTCAACTGTTTCTTCTTTTGTTTCTAATGTCGTCTCATCAGTGCTAATATCAACCGTAGGTTCGGCTAACGGTTCGCTTCTTGCCGATAACTGTTCAGTTAAAAACTGTATTTTTTGCTTTAATGCAATATTTTCTTCAGTTAAGCGGCGGCAATTGAGATTTGAAATTTGCAGTTTATCAAACAGCTCTCTATTTTGTTTTATTAGAAGCTTACTGTTCAATTTTATTCCCCCTAACTGAAAGCTTATAATGCAGTTTTAAAACAATATAAAACAATAGGTTAATGAATAGTACGCCTAAAATAACGCCCACTGCATCAAGCAAAACATCACTAATTTGTCCGCTACGTCCCGTAACAAACAACTGATGTATTTCATCACTTATCGCATATAAAACCGAAAAGATAAAAGAAGTTGCCGATTTAAAAAGGTTTGTTTTATTTTTAAACGTAAGAGCAAAGCCGCACACCGAAAAGCCAAGGGAAAAATATGTGGCAAGGTGAGCCGCCTTACGAACAAAAAGCTGTAATGAGCTTATAAAGCTTATTTGATATTCTATCGGCTTGTTTTCAAAATCCTCAATTACGATTTTTGCAATTGTTCTAATAACCCTGCCACTGCTTTGAGTTGATACAGTAGCAGTTTGGGCAGACATAACAAATATGCAAATCATTATTGCAATTGAAAAAGCCAAAAATATATATCTAAAAATTAACCTTTTTCTCATTTTATATAGTTACTAGGATTTTTATAAACACTGTTAACACTAACCGCAAAATGTAGATGGTTACCTGCCGAAAAGCCCGTTGTGCCAACATATCCGATAACTTGTCCTCTCGCATAATATTTATCGATATACATGCCCGATGCAACCTTCATCATATGTCCGTAAATCGTAAGATAAGAGTCGCCCTTATATTTACCGTGTGATAAACGCACGTGGTTGCCAAAACCATTACCGCAACCGCAGGAATACGTTTTGTAATAATCGTGTGAGCAGCTGTTAGTGAACTTTGTTACCCAACCTGATGCGGCAGCAATTATTTGCTTACCGCGAATATTACCACCCGCTATATCTATACCCTTATGATTTCCCTTATGGATACTGCAGCTACAGTTCCAAGGAGATGAAACATAGTAGTGACCGGGTACGGGCCAAATAAACTTACCGTCAAACACAGCATCAACATCGCCGCCTTGGATTAAGACATTTAAATAATCGTTTTGCTCTTGCAATGCCTTCTTTTGCGCCTCGGCGGAATTAATATCCTTATTTATATCACTTATAACGCCGTTTACCTCATCAACCTCGGCATCATAACCCGATTTTGCAACCTTAAGCTCCTTTAAAAGCTCGTTCTGCTCTTGCTGACGCTTTTTATTTTCTTCAATTTTCTTATTTATATCCCCAATTGCTTCGGTTAGGTCTTCAATTAGTGACTTGTCCTGTGCGGTAATACACTTGGTAAGCTCCAACCTAATAAGAAAATCCGAGAAGGATTCCGCACCCATTATAACCTGCAAGGGATTATTTGTATTACTGTTATTTAGAGAACGCAAACGTTTTTTAAACTGCTCTTTAGTGTCATAAATTTCCTTGTTTGCCGCCTCGATTTCCGCCTCACTCTTGGCGATTTCCGCCTTACAGGAAGCGATTAAGGAATTACAAATATCAATTCGTGACTGATAGTTATTTATCTTTGCATCTAATAGCTTTTTTAGCTCTGTTTGTTTACTTTTATCTTTTTTTGCCTCGGCAATTTGCGCATTTAACTGCTGTTCCTTTAACTTATTTGCCGCAAGCTGCTCTTTGGCATCACTCACAGCATCAGCCGATGCTGTAAAGGATACTGCCGATACACTCGAAAGCACAACTATCAAGATAAGTAAAACCGACAAAGCTCTTCTAATGTTTATTTTCATAAAATCCTCCGTTTTAAATTGCGGAAAACTCGCTGCCTTCCCTTTTTAAATACTTGCCAATCATGATCGCACTACCAAACATACCCGCAAATACGCCAATAGCCGCAAATACGCCAAGCAGCATCAAAGCCGCATCACCAAACGGTATAACCTGATTTGCATCAAGGGAGGAAATAATTGTTTCGGTTGCAACTCGGTAACAGAAATAAACCACACCTTCGGCAATAACTGCGGAAATGAGTCCAATTAAAATTCCCTCAACCACAAACGGTATACGAATAAATGCATTGGTGGCACCAACCGCCTTCATAATGCTGATTTGCAGTTTTCTGTTATACATAGTAACACGTATTGTGTTGGAAACAATTACAAGTGAAATCACAAGTAGTATGGCAATTATCCAAACACCTGCAACACCTACGCCATTTTTAATGGCATTGATTTTTTCAGCCATATCGCCCTGTGACTGAATCGAATTAACGCCACTCACAAGCTTGATTTTTTGAACGGTCGTATTAAAGCTTCCCATATCCTCAAGATGAACCCTTGCACCATCGGAAAGCGGGTTGCCGTTCTCCTCATCAAGAAACTCAAAATATTCATCCTGTCCGTCAAGCATCGTTGCCTTAACCGATTCTAATGCTGCTTCTTTGGAAATATACTCAACACTTGCTACATTATCCAATGTGGCAATAGCATCACAAACTGTTCTGGCTTCCTCTTCATTGTGGATAAGATAGTGAGAGTCGGCAATTTTTTCTACATCAAACTCCTCACCCTCAGCCAAAATCGGTTCGGCATCGCCATAAAGCACCGAGTTTTTGTCGTTAAAATAAACCATAACAACATTTTGCTGTTCAAGGTTGCCGATGATTTTATCAATATTCATTGAAATAAGCAGTGCTAAACCTATCATAACCATACAAGCAGTTAGAACTCCAACCGATGCAATAGTCATTAAACGGTTAACCCAAACGTTTTTACAACCCTCTCCCGTGAGGTATCGAACACTATGTAATTTCATTATTCGAGACCTCCCGCATTATCGGCTACAATTCTACCGCCATCGAGCATAATTACACGATGCCTAAAATCACGCACAAGATTATGGTCATGGGTTACCATTAGTATTGTAGTACCTTGCTGATTTATAGCGCTGAGCAAGGAAACTATTTCGTATGACATATTGGGGTCAACGTTACCTGTGGGCTCGTCCGCTATAATTAAATCGGGATTATTCACGAGTGCACGGGCAAGACCTACACGCTGCTGCTCACCGCCTGAAAGCTGGTTGGGCATTGAACGTGCTTTATGTCCAAGTCCTACAAGACTCAATACACGGGCAACCTCTTTTCTGATTTTCTTTTTGGGTTCACCAACAACATGCATTGCAAAAGCAACATTATCGAACACATTCATTGTGGGAATTAAGCGGAAATCCTGGAAAACTATGCCCATTGTTCTGCGAAGTAATGGTATTTGTTTTCTGCGCATCTTTGTAAGGTTAAAATTATTAACCATAATTGTGCCGGTATTTGCCTTTTCCTCACGCATAATAAGCTTCATAAAGGTACTTTTACCAGCACCCGATGAGCCAACCACAAATACGAATTCCCCACGGTTTATTTTGATATTTACATCACTCAAAGCGTGTGTGCCCGTCACATAGGTTTTAGAAACGCCATTAAACTCAATAATCGGCTTTTCTATTCTTTCCATATCCATTAAAAAATCCTGCCTTTAAATTTAGTACTTAATTGGATTTGCTTTCAAATATTTGTTAACCATTAAAGCAATTTTAAATATAATTGCGTGGTCAAACTCTCGCAGGTCAAGTCCTGTTATCTTTTTAATTTTCTCAAGTCTGTAAACCAAGGTGTTTCGGTGCACAAATAGCTTTCTTGAGGTTTCGGAAACATTAAGATTATTCTCGAAGAATTTTTGTATTGTAAAGAGTGTTTCTCTATCAAGACTTTCGATTGAGCCACGCTTAAACACTTCTCTTAAGAAGGTGTCGCAAAGGGTTGTAGGAAGCTGATAAATAAGACGAGCAATACCTAAATTATCATGGCTAATAATAGTTTTATCGGTATCAAAAACCTTACCAACCTCGAGCGCCGCCTGTGCTTCCTTAAATGATTTAGCCAAATCACGCAAATTGCTTACTGTAGAGCCAATGCCTATTACAACGTGGCAATAGAATTCGCCTGAGAGTGTATCGGCAATAGAGGAAGCCAAGTTCTCCAAATCTCTTGAAGAAATATCGCTCTTAACCTCTTTAACAAGCGCAACATCGGTTTCGTTTATGCTTATAACAAAATCCTTGTTTTTTTCGGGAAACAGGTTTTGAACAACATCGAACACCGAAATATCACTGTTATCATCCAACATACGAATGAAAATAACGCTACGTGAAACATCGCTGTTAAAGCAAAGCTCACGTGCTTTGAGATAAATATCTCCCGCTAAAATGTTATCAAGAATTATGTTCTTTATAAAATTGCGACGGTCATATTTTTCATCATAGTAAAATTTAATATTTGTAAGAGAAATTGACATTATTGAACAGTATTTCTCGGACATTGCATCTGTGCCAGACACAAAAACATAATATTCACCAACCTCGTTAGAGCCGATTGCCTTAACTGTATTACCGTTAATTACTGCCATTTCAGCACTTAAATTATCTTTTAAAGATACATCGGCGAAAACCTCACCGATTTTTTCGAGTTCACTACAAGCCATGATATTGAACTCACCATCAATAACGCCTATTGTTTTATCAACAGCGCCTCTCATTTGATTGATTACACTTTGAAATAATCTATTAGCCAAAAGAAATTCCTCCCTACAAAATAGAAATAAAAGCCCAACTTATATTTATATATAAATATAATACACTTTTTTCGACTATTTTTCAAGTATATTTGCAAAAAAAGTTACAAATTTATTACAAAAAAAGCCACCCAAAATTTGGGTGGCTTTGGTTTTAAAAATTAGTTTGTAATGGTAAGCTCTGTATCCTTATCAAAGATGTGGATGTTCTGCTCTTCAAAGGCAATTTTAATCTTATCGCCAGGACGAGCAGTATTTGTAGGAGCAACTCTGGCATTGATATACTGACCTTCAGATACCATATAGAGATATGTCTCAGCACCCATAAGCTCGGTAACCTCAACGTTTGCCTCTACGATGCTATCGGGATGCTCTTCAATAATCTCCGCCTCGTTGTGAACATGCTCGGGACGAATACCCATAATTACCTCTTTACCGATATAAGGAACAAGGCAATCATTTGCATTCTTTGAATCAGGTAATTTAACCTTGAATTTAACACCTGCACGTCTCTTAGTATCCTCAGAACCATACTCAAGATAGAAAGCATCGTTTTCCTTAAGAAGCTTTGCCTCAATAAAGTTCATTTGAGGTGAACCGATAAAGCCGGCAACAAATAGGTTACACGGTTTAAGATAAAGAGTTTGAGGAGTATCAACCTGTTGAATAAGACCGTTCTTCATAACAACGATACGAGTACCCATTGTCATGGCTTCGGTCTGGTCGTGGGTAACGTAAATAAATGTAGTACCCAAGCGCTGATGGAGTTTAGAAATCTCGGTACGCATCTGTGCACGGAGCTTAGCATCCAAGTTAGAAAGCGGCTCGTCAAGCAAGAATACCTTCGGCTCACGAACGATAGCACGACCAAGTGCCACACGCTGACGCTGACCACCGGACAATGCCTTCGGTTTACGCTCTAAAAGATGTTCGATATCAAGAATACGGGCTGCCTCTTCAACACGACGCTTGATTTCATCCTTAGAAACCTTGCGTAATTTAAGACCAAATGCCATATTATCAAAAACTGTCATATGTGGATAAAGAGCATAGTTTTGGAAAACCATTGCAATGTCTCTATCCTTAGGTGCAACGTCGTTAACAACTCGGTCACCTATATAAATCTCACCGTCAGAAATTTCTTCAAGACCGGCAACCATACGAAGTGTTGTTGATTTACCGCATCCTGAAGGACCAACGAGGATTATAAATTCCTTATCCTTGATTTCAAGATTGAAATCAGATACAGCCACAACGCCACCCGGATATCTTTTGTAGACGTTGCGAAGTGATAAACTTGCCATTAATATAGACCTCCTAGTATTTTTACTATTTCAAGCAATATTATTATATCAACAATTGCTTTAAAAAACTATCTCTAAAATGCCCAACGTTCAAGAAATTATTTGTAAATAATAAACAAAATCTAAGCATTCTTTTTTATTTGCGGAAAAAATTCATCGATTTCATTAACATTAAGTTCACAAACCTCCCCTGCCAATAAACCTTTTGGCAGACAAAGCTTTCCTATCCTTTCTCTATGCAAAGCATTAACACCAAGTCCTACAGTTCCAAGCATACGCTTGATTTGATGATACTTACCCTCGGTTAAAATTATACGCACCTTACAGTCTTCCAGGACCTCGGCTACAGCACTTTTACATATAGTGCCATCGCTAAGTACAATACCCTTTTTAAACCTTTCGGTTATATCGTAAGGCGGCACAGCATCTACTGTGGCTATATACGATTTTTCAATATTTGATTTTGGAGAAATAACTCTATGTGCAAAATCACCATCATTAGTTAAAATGAGAGCGCCCGTTGTATCCTTGTCCAATCTCCCGACAGGAAAAAGGGTATAATGGCTATACTCCTCGGGCAGCAAATCAACAACCGTTTTTCTATCTTTATCGTTAGACGCCGACAATACCCCTGACGGCTTATTCATAAGCAAATAAACATATTGTTTGTAAAGGATTTTCTCTCCATCGAGTTCTATAATATCGGCATTCGGATTTATTTGATAATCACCGCTTTTTACAACAGCTGCATTAACCCTAATTCTATATGCCCTAATAAGCTTTTTAATTTCACTTCGGCTGTATTTTGAATTATCAGATAAAAACTTATCCAACCTTACCGTTTTCATTTAACATCTCCCCACACTCATTATAGCGGTTGCATTTCTCCACCCAGCATAGCTGATGACACATCACCGCCTATAAGTACACCATCACAAATAATAATATTTACATACTTTTCTTCGTTACTGTTTTTTATCTTATATTTATAAACTGCTGCATTCACGCCCGAATAAGCTTTAAGGTTAAAGCCCGATTTTTGTTGCAGCTCGTTATACTGCTCATACACATCAGAAAATTTCTCTGGAATGGTAATTTGCTTGGTCTCAATCGGTTCGGGAAAAACCTCATAGCCCAATGAGCTAATACGGTTCACCCTATCCTCATTAGTAATTATCGGGTTTCCGTGTGCCGAGCTTATATTAACAAACTCAATGGATACAAATAGCACGATAAGCAACAACCAAAATATCACCAGGGCGGTCTTGCTTCTAACACTTATACAGTAAAATTTCAAGCAAATCACTCCACAATAATAAGTATGCGGAATGATTTTTAAAAATTCCGTTAATCAATAAGGCAAACGGCTGTTGCGGCAATACCCTCTCCCGAGCCAGTAAAACCGAGTCCCTCCTCGGTGGTTGCTTTAACATTTACTGCATCAACACTTATTTTACAGTCCATCGCTATATTTTCACGCATTTTTTCTATATATGGCGACATCTTGGGTCGCTGTGCGATAATAGTTGCATCAATGTTACAGATTTTATAACCCCTTTCAGCTAAAAGTGACACAACATTTTGCAGCAAAACTCTACTATCAATATCTTTAAAATTATCGGATGTATCGGGAAAATGCTTACCGATATCTCCGAGTGCTGCCGCACCCAAAAGCGCATCGCACACAGCGTGCAACAAAACATCTGCATCCGAATGGCCTAACAAGCCAAGCTCATAGGGTATATTTACTCCACCGAGAATCAGCTTTCTGCCTTCCACTAACCTATGAACATCATATCCGCTACCGATTCGCATTTTAGTTACCCCTTTTTTCAAGATAATATTCTGCAAGTGAAATATCTTCGGGAGTGGTAAGCTTTATGTTGCTATAATCTCCCATAACAACCTTTACCGACATATTTGCCGATTCCAAAATCGAGGCATCGTCCGTAAACAAAGTACTGTCCGCAACCGATAACGCCTCTTTATATTTTTCTACATTTACACCCTGCGGCGTTTGAACACAATAAAGCGATTGCCTATTAATTGTTTGCTCTACGAAGCCATTAGCTTCTACACGTTTCACCGTGTCCTTTACGGGTACGGCACACACAACACCGTCCGCATCATTGAGAGCCACACAAACCCTTAAAATAACTTCTTCGCTAACCAAGGGACGTGCGCCATCGTGGATGAGCACATATTTTTCATCCGCTAATCTGCTCAAACCGCATTTCACCGATTCCTGACGGTTATTTCCACCTTCAACAATATCGGATAGTTTGGTTATCATATACTTTTGGGCAAGTAACTGCATCTCATTTATATATTCTTGCTTGGTAACAAGTATGATTCGTGAAATTTGCGGTGAGCTTTCGAACGCCGACAAGGTGTGTATAATCGCCGGTTTTCCGCATAGATTCACAAATTGCTTCGCATTACCTTGCATTCTGAGAGAGGAACCTGCAGCCACAACAATTACGGGGTAATCCCCTTTATTTGCCTCTACGCTTGTAAACTCAAGCTTATATTTCGTCGCAGTCATTTAAGCGTACCCTCCAAATTAAAAATAAGCCACACCCTACCAAAGTAAAGTGTGGCACACCTTTAAAATTAGTCTTCAACATTGCAGTCATCGCAATTGCAATCTTCACAATCGCAATCACAATCGAACTCAAACTCAAGGTCTGTTCCGCAATTCGGACAATCAATGCGGCCATCCATAAGCATCTCTTCATCAAGATAAATCTTATCGTTGCAATTAGGACAAACTACCTCGAAGACCTCATCGTCATCATCATCGTAGCATCCGCACTCATCCTCATCATCATAGTCCTCGTAAATAAGCTCCTCTACATCGGACAAGTCCTCGTCAACAGCATCTAACTGCTCTGCCAACTCGATTTGTGCATCATCAAGCGCATCAATTTCATCACAAATATCGCCTAAAACATCGATAATTGCGGTAAGAATTTTGCCTTCTTTCGACTGGGTATCAACATCCATACCTTCAGCCAAACCTTTGATATAAGCAACCTTTTCGGAAATTGTCATTTTGGTAACTCCTTAAATTCTAATTATGCACGTTCCATATACTCGCCGGTACGAGTATCGATACGAATCATATCACCCTCGTTGATGAATAATGGAACACGGATTTCAGCACCTGTTTCAAGTGTTGCGGGTTTCATAGCGTTTGTGGCGGTATCACCCTTAAAGCCGGGGTCGGTTTGGGTAACCTCAAGTTCAACAAATGTCGGCGGCTCTACACCAAATATTTTACCCTTATATGATAAAATCTTGCATGTCATATTTTCTTTTACAAACTTAAAGTTATCGCCCAACTCATCTGCATTAACCGGTACCAATTCATATGATTCGGGGTCCATAAAATAATAGAGTCCCTCATCACTGTAAGAATATTCCATATCCTTTCTCTCAACAAACGCTGTTGGGAATTTATCACTCGGGTTAAAGGTTTTTTCAACAACAGAACCTGCAATTACGTTTCGAATTTTTGTACGGACAAAAGCAGCACCTTTACCGGGTTTTACGTGTTGGAATTCTATAATTTGATATACGTTTCCTTCCATTTCGAAGGTTACACCGTTTCTAAAATCTCCTGCAGTAATCATTTTTATGCCTCCATATTATAAATCTACATATAGTAGTATAATTTCTTTTTATGTCATTGTCAAGAATAAATATGGTTAAATAAGGTCTCTCATAGCATTTACTGCCAAAAGATAACTATTTACACCAAAGCCCGAAATACTTCCCTTGCATACGGGTGCTATTACCGATATTTTGCGAAAATCCTCACGGGCATCAACATTTGATAAATGCACCTCAATAAATGGCTTGTCAACCGCATCAATAGCATCACGTATTGCATAGCTGTAATGAGTAAGTGCACCTGCATTTATGATACAGCCGTCATACTCCTTAAGTACACTATGTATTTTATCGATTATTTCACCCTCGCAGTTAGACTGAAAGAACTCACAATTAAGCTTCATACCTGCAGCATAGCTGTAGATAGTGGTGTTTATACTATCAAGACTCTTGCTACCGTAAACTGCGGGATTTCTTATTCCCAGCATATTTAGGTTTGGACCATTGAGTACTAAAATTTTACCTGTTTTCATTATTTTTCAACTCCATATAATAGTTTTGCATTTGCTTTGCATCCTCTGCCTGTGTTCCGTCAGATTCACAAATAAAAATCGGGTGGCAATTTTTCTTTGCCGTAATTTCCATTATCGGCTCAAAATTCGGACCAAACCGACTGTCTTCAAATGTTAAGTGCCGTTTTTCGCCGCCCGAAGTATACTCGATTTTTGAAAAATGAGAATGAAATTCTCGAAGGCGTGATATGCCTAATCGGTTTTCAATTTGATTAAATATATCTTCAAAATCGTTATATGTTTTAAGTGAGCCAAAGGTTCTTGCGTTTAGATGACCGAAATCAATGCAAGGCAGTAGCCGTTCATCAAGCTCACAAAGGGTCAGCACCTCATTTAAATCACCTAATTGGTTTATCTTGCCCATTGTTTCCGGACAAATGCGGATATTAGAAAGTCCCTCATTGTCCAAAGCGGATATAGCAAGACGCATTGTATCAATCGCTAACTCAAGGGCATTCTCACGGGAAATCTTTCCGCATGAGCCCGTATGCACGACTATCCTATCGCCGCCCATAGCATTTACCGCACGTGCACTGCTTAAAATATAGTTTATCGAGTTGAGGCGCTTTTCTTCATCCACCGAGGACATTGAAATATAGTAAGGAGCGTGTAAAGATACCGCTATGTTTTCACGCTTCATTGCAATACCAAACTGTGCGGCCTTTTCGAGCCCTATATTCACTCCTCGCCCACACTGATACTCAAAGGCAGTAAGTCCAAATTCTTTTAAATATTCAGGAATTTGTAAGCTGTGCTTGTATCCCTTTTCGGTAAAGCTCAAAGAATTACCGGCAGGACCGAATAATGCTATCATTTTACACCTCGAATTTATAACGTTTATAAAGCCACCTTTCAATACGGCGGCGAAGCTTAAAGCTCCACATTTCCTCTGGCTCAATAGGATTTAAAATAATTGTTTTAATACCTGCCAAATGTCCGCCCAAAGAGTCAGTAAAAAGCTGGTCACCAACAACAGCAACTTGTCTATTGGCAAGTCCCATTTTTTTCGCCGCTTTCCAAAATCCAAACGGCAACGGCTTTAGACCCAATGAAAAATAATCAAGATTTATCTTTTTCGCAAAGCTACTAACTCTTTTTTCTTTAGAGTTAGATAGAATCACAAGCTTAATACCGTTTTTCGCCATAAGCTTTAACCAATTGGTTAAGCCGTCAACCAAAACCTCACCGTGATGTGTAGATAGAGTGTTATCAACATCAAGTATAAGACCTTCTATATTGTTTTCCCTTAAAAGCGGCAAGGTTATATCGGTAATTCTATTCATTTTTATATGCGGCTTTATCAACATATTACTTCTCCAAAAAGAAACGCGGTTGATTAACAACCGCTTTTTTGCTGAAATTTTAGCTTAGCGGAACTTGCGCTTACGTGCTGCTTCCGACTTCTTCTTACGTTTTACTGAGGGTTTTTCGTAATGTTCTCTTTTGCGAACTTCCTGTATAACTCCGTCTTTTGCTGTTTGTCTTTTAAAACGTCTAAGAGCATTATCCAGCGATTCGTTTTCCTTAATACGAACCTGACTCATATATTTCCCTCCCTTAGCAAATTCATAATGTAAACACTAAGTAAAATTATTATACATTATTATTGGGAGGGTTGTCAAGTACTTATTAAAATTTAAAAGCCGATGTGCTAAACAGCGCATCGGCAAAGCATATTTCAATCTACAAAGCCAGACTCAACAAGCTTAATTAGTGAGTTTAATGCTTCGGCTTCATCTATACCGTCAACAATAATCTTAATCTCGGTGTTACCTACAATGCCGAGCGATAAAACGCCAAGAAGACTTTTGGCATTTACTCTGCGCTCATCCTTCTCAACCCAAATGGATGATTTAAACTCATTTGCCTTTTGGATGAAAAATGTGGCAGGTCGTGCGTGTAAACCCACTTGATTCTGAACAAGAACTTCTTTAACAACCATATTTACAGTCTCCTTAACAGTGTAATTTATTGTTTCTTATACTACAAATTATACGTTTTTTGCCTTTTGTGTCAATATTTACAACCCAAGTTCTATGTTTTACACCAAACACAAACAAAAGCCATAACCAATATTTGTTCAAATTGACTATATTTTTGTAAGGATTCCTGCCAAAAACACAATATATCGTATTAAGTCTACTTTAATGCCTCAATATATTTTATATCTTGTTTTGTAAGCTCTGCTTTCTTGAGCATATCAGGGCGACGCTTTTTTGTTATCTCAAGAGATTTTTCTCTACGCCATTTTTCAATATTGGCGTGGTGACCCGAGAGCAACACCTCGGGCACCTGACTATCGTGCCAAACCGACGGCTTTGTGTACTGCGGATATTCAAGCAGCCCCGAAAAATGACTTTCCTCGGTAAAGCAAATATCATCTGAAAGCACACCAGGGAGCATTCTGCAAACGGCATCGGCAACAACCAAGGCAGGCAGCTCGCCGCCTGTTAAAACAAAATCGCCAATGGAAATTTCTTCATCGACAATTTCTTCGATTACTCGCTCATCAATGCCCTCATAATGTCCGCAAAGCAAAATAACGTGTTCTTTTTCGGACAATTCGATTGCCTTCTTTTGGGTAAAAGTTGAGCCCTTAGGCGACAAATAAACTAAATGGCTATTTTCGGTAGCAATGCTTTTATAGGTATTATAAATCGGTTCCGCCGCCATAATCATACCCATACCGCCACCATAAGGCGTATCATCAACTTTATTATGCTTATTATTGGCATAATCTCTAATATTTATACACTCAATTTCTACTTTTTCGCCCTTTATGGCACGTCCTATTATACTTTCGTTTACAAACGCCTCGCACATCTCGGGAAAAAGCGTTAAAATACTAATCTTCATCATCAAAAATTCCCTTCAAGGGTGTTATAAGAATTTTGCCCTCGTCTATATCAACTTTATTCACAATATCGGGGATTACGGGGATAAGATATTCTCCCTTAGCGTTTACAATATGCCATACATCGTTAGCGCCTGTTTTGGAAACATCCCCCACACTGCCAAGTAATTCTCCACTTTTTGTATCGTAAACCTCACAGCCCAAAATATCTTGAATAAAGTAACTGTCTTTTTCAATTTTTGCCGCACTTCTATCTATGTAGATTACCTTGTCTCTTAATTTTTCGGCATCGGCAACCGTCTCAATATCTTTAAATTTAGCTATAAACACGTTGCCGTTTGGTGCAATACGCTCTTTTTCAAGCTTTGTATTCCCCTTTTCATCAAGATAAAAATATTTAATTTGGCTTAAAAATTTAATATCATCGCACCACGGCTGAATGCGCACCATACCACGTATGCCGTGAGTGCCGGTAATTCTACCCGTTTCTAAAAATTGTTTTTTCATATTTACTTCCCACAGTTAATAATATCAATACCCCCAATGCGACTTGGGGGTATTAAAAATCACGCACGAAATTAGTCAATTTCTACCGCTATTTTTATATTGTTTTTGTTGGCGGCTGCGCGCATAACTACACGAATTGCCTTAGCAATTCTACCTTGCTTACCGATAACACGTCCCTTATCCGACTCGGCAACGTTGAGGTGATAAACAATAACACCCTCATCATTTGGCTCATCGGCAGTAGCTGTAACGGCATCCGGATTTTCTACAAGTCCGGAAGCTATAGAAACTAAAAGTTCTTCCATTTATTTTTCCTCCGATAATAAATTAAAGCACACCGTTTTTCTTGAGAATTGCTTTAACGGTATCGGTGGGCTGAGCGCCGTTAGCAATCCATTTTTTTGCCTTATCAGCATCAATGCTTACTACAGCGGGGTCCTTAGTTGTATCATAGTAACCGATTTCTTCGATAAAACGACCGTCTCTCGGGAATCTCGAATCAGCAACAACTACACGGTAGAAAGGAGCTTTTTTAGCACCCATACGACGAAGTCTGATTTTTACTGCCATTATAAAACACCTCCAAAATTTTTTGTTATTTAAAAAAGAATGCTCTTTTAAAAACCGAAATTATTAGGCATACCGCCAAACTTACCTAACTTACGTTTGCCCTTGGCGGAAGACAACTGCTTGAACATTTTTTTTATTTGCTCATATTGGCGAATGAGCTTGTTAACCTCTTCAACGCTGGTGCCCGAGCCAGCCGCAATCCTACGACGGCGAGAGGCATTGAGTATATCGGGCTTTGCCCGTTCCTTAGCCGTCATTGATGTTATTATCGCTTCGGTTCTCAACAACTGGCGTTCATCAATATCGGCATCCCTTATTTGTTTATCCATACCGGGCATCATAGAAAGAATACTCTTAACCGAGCCCATTTTTTTAATTTGCTTAAATTGCTCAAGCAAATCATTCATATCAAATTTATTTTCCTGCAAACGCCTTGCAGTTTCCTCGGCTTTTTTCTCATCAATCTCGTTTTCAACCTTTTCAATGAGCGATAACATATCTCCCATGCCGAGTATTCGTGAAGCCATACGGTCGGGATGGAACTCATCGAGGTCATCCATCTTTTCTCCAACACCCGTAAACATAATCGGCTTACCCGTAACAGCCCTGACAGACAGCGCCGCACCGCCACGAGTATCACCATCGAGCTTGGTTAAAATAACACCGTCAATTTCAAGCTGCTCGTTAAATGATTTTGCAATATTTACGGAATCTTGGCCTACCATCGAGTCAATAACCAGTAAAATATTATTAACCTCAACCGCTTTGGTGATTCTGCCAAGCTCCGCCATAAGTTCTTCATCAATATGAAGGCGACCTGCCGTATCGAGAATCACATAATCATTACCGTAATCTCTTGCCAACTTAACAGCTTCGAGCGCAGTTTTTTCAGGTGGTTGCTTGCCCTTTTCAAAAACGGGCACGTTAACGCTGTTTCCCACAACCTTTAACTGCTCAATGGCTGCGGGACGGTAAATATCACAGGCAACCAGCAACGGTCTATGCCCCTGTGCCTTTAAAAACTTAGCAAGCTTACCAGCATGGGTAGTTTTACCTGAGCCCTGTAAACCGCACATCATAATAACAGTAGGAATTTTTGATGCAGTTTTGAGCCGCACCTGTTCCCCACCCATCAAGGCGGTTAATTCATCCCTTACTATTTTTACTACCATTTGGGCGGCGGTTAAGCTTTCCATTATATTTTCACCGATGCATTTTTCGGCCACACTGTTAGTAAAATCTTTTGCAACCTTATAGTTAACATCGGCCTCAAGCAAAGCTAATCGTACCTCTCTCATAGCTTCCTTAACATCAGCTTCGGTTAGCTTACCTCGAGAGCGAAGCCGTTTAAATACGGCCGACAGCTTATCGGACAAATTATCAAAAGCCATATAACACTATCCTTAAAATTAAAAATTATCAATAAAATCAAGCAATTCGCCAAGCTCCTCGGTATTTCCCTTGACCCTATCGCAAAGCGCTCTTAGTTCAGTGGTTTTTTTGTGCAATTTAAGATTTGCTTCAAGCTCTAACAGCTGTTGCTCTGTGCGTTTTACCGAATCTCTAACGCCCTGCCTTGTTATATCAAAATTCTCGGCAATTTCCGATAATGAAAAATCTTCATTATAATAGCAATCAAAAATTTCTCGTTGTTTTTCATTTAGGCAGTTGCCGTAACAATCAAACAACATAGAAATATTTAAATCCTTCATATCACACCTCTGCTGCAAAGTAAATTACTTTACAGGCGTTATTATAACAACAAAATATACCTTTGTCAAGTTTTTTCTTGAAATATATATTGGCGTATTTTATAATATAAATAAAGTAACAATTTATGGGGTAAAAAGTAATGTTTTTAAAAAGGTTCATTGCCTTTATTATGGTTATCGTATCGGTGTTTTGCTTTGTTGGCTGTTCCGATGCTAATTCATCGGCTATTATTTACTATGGAGTAAATGAGCCGCCAAAGAATATTGACCCACAATGCGCCCAAACCGTTATTGAGCTTATGCTCGTCAAGAATTTATATGAAGGGCTTATGCGCAGGGATATTGATGGTAATATTGTATACGGTGTTGCCGAAAGCTACGAAAAATCTGGCAATACATATACCTTTAAAATAAAAAACGACGCTGTTTGGAGTGACGGCACTCCTCTTACAGCAAGTGATTTTAAGTTTGGTATTACACGAGCCCTAAACCGAGAGACAAACAGTCCTAATGCCGACTGTTTATATGCAATTAAGAATGCTCAAAAGGTGCATAAAGGTTCTCTGGGTAACGAGTCACTCGGTGTTATTGTTATTGATGAGCACACCTTAAAAATCGAATCCGAGCCGAATGCCGATATTTTATATGCACTCACCACAGCCCCTGCAATGCCCTGTAATGAAGAATTTTTTGAGAAATCGGTAGGTAAATACGGTATGTCGTTTGATACCGTGCTTTGCAACGGCTCATATAAGCTGCGCAAATGGGGTACCGAGGATTTCGCAATGCGAATTATAAAAAACACGCAGTACACCGGCAGCTTTATTCCTAAAAATGCCGCTGTTTATTTTTCAAAAAACAAAGAGTACACGGGTCTTGAATGTCTTGAAAAAAATTACGTTGATTTAGCCGAAATACCCACAACCGATTATTCCAAGGCAAACGATAAGGGTTATAAGCTTACCACTCTCGGTAACAAGGTGCTTATCATGAGTATTGGTTTGTCTTATACCGCACAGATGCGCAACGCATTATTTTCAAGTATGATTTCGGCTGATGATTTTAATAAATTTAATTCTTCATATAAATTCGCTAATACCCTATTCCCCGAATTTTTTGAGTTCGAAAATATGGGAAGTGTTGATATTTATAAACCGCAAACAGCCAAAGCGATTTACAACCTAGAAATCAAGAAATTAAATAACGGTACATTCCCCACCGACACAATTTATTATTATGGTGATAACGATATTGGAAGCATTGTAAAATGCATTGCAGGACACTGGCAACAAAACCTGGGTGCATATATAAATATCGCCCCCGTAAGTAGTAATTCAGAAGCTAAAAATTATGCAAATAACGGATACGGTATCGGCGTTTATTGGGTAGAAATAAACGAGAAAAATATAAATAAGTATCTTGAAGGTCTTAACCTAAATAATACCGATTACCAAAATGCCGAGCAATTACAAGCTACTGTATTTAACAACTCATATACTATACCCCTAAGCTTCTTCGGTAGTTGTTTTGCCTACACCGATGAGCTGCAAAATCTTAAAATTGATTCAATAGGCGGTAGCATTGATTTTAGCCATGTTATAAAGAAAAAATAAGCAGGTCGCATATACGACCCGCTTATTTTAACCTAATCTTTCTTTGATAATATGTGCTGCCTTATAAATATCGCCGCCACCCATTGTAATTACAAGCTCATCCTTAATCGATTTATTGATTATTTCATCGGCAACCTGCTCGAAGGTTTCTACACAAACGGCATTTTTCAACCCCTCGGCTAATGTTTGAGAGGAAATGTTATAGGTATTAACCTCTCTTGAGCCCATAATCGGCGTAAGTATAACCTTATCGGCAATGCTCAACGCCTTAATAAAATCATCCTTTAACAGTGCCGTTCTTGAAAAAGTAAACGGTTGGAAAACAACGGTTACCTTTTTATAATCAAGTGTTTTAGCGGCGGTAAGTGTCGCCTTAATTTCGGTAGGATGGTGTGCATAATCATCTACCAACACAAAACCATTATATTCCCCCAAAAACTCAAAGCGTCTACCCGCACCCGTAAATTTTTCAAGGGCTGATTTAATCCCCTCGGGCTTTATTCCGTGATAATCTGCAACCGCAATGGCCGCCAAGGCGTTTAAAACATTATGATGACCGGGAATATGCATTTCTATTTCGGTAAGCTTTTCGCCCTTCTTTACGGCAGTAAACCTATATCCGTACTTCGCTGGGGTTATATTTTCGGCATAGTAGGTATTATCTTTCCTAAGCCCAAAGGTTACAATCGATGCATCTATACCGTTTGCCGCACTTAAAACCAGCTCATCATCACCGTTAATAAACGCCACCTTGGACATTGAAATAAACTTTCTAAAGGAAGCTATAAGGTTATCCATTGTTTTAAAATAATCGAGATGGTCGTTATCTATATTAAGAAGCACCGAAATATCGGGTGACATTTGTAAAAATGTATCTACAAACTCACACGCCTCGCAAATCATATTTTCGCTACTTCCCGCAATTCCGTTTGAGTTAATAAGCGGTAATTTGCCGCCGATAACTGCAGTAGGGTCCATATCGTTTAAAATAAAAATTTGCGAAATCATTGATGTTGTAGAGGTTTTTCCGTGTGTGCCGCAAACACCGATTACATTACTAAACTGGCGAGTGAGTGCACCGAGCAAATGAGAGCGCTCCATAACAGGAATGTTATGTTCGGCAGCGAAAACAAGCTCTGGGTTATCGGGTGATATGGCTGCAGAATACACCACCAGTTCCGCATCATTTACATTTTCCGCACTATGACCCATATATACTTTAATACCCAAATTTTGAACACGCTTCAGTGGGTCGCTAATATTATTATCAGAACCCGTAAGTATATATCCCTTGCTGTGCAAAATTTCGGCTAACGGACACATACCCGAGCCACCGATACCTATCATATGCACACGCTTTACACGGCTTATAATTTTATCTTCTTCTCTTAACTGCTTCATCTAAAAGAACCCCTACTAATATTTTCATTATATCTATTATATTGCAAACCATGGAAAAAATAAACAATAATTTTTGAAAGTGGGTTAAAAATGTTTACTTTACCCGAATATGTAAGCAAAATTTTAAATACACTGCACAACGCCGGCTTTGATTCCTTCGTTGTGGGCGGTGCTGTTCGTGATATGCTTTTAGGCGGTAAACCTAACGATTTTGATATAACCACCTCCTGCCCACCCGAGAAAACGGCCACACTTTTTAAAAAGACTGTGCCAACAGGTATAAAGCACGGCACCGTAACCGTAATTGAAGACAATAAAAGCGTTGAAGTCACCACCTTTAGAAGTGATAACGGCTATACAAATCACCGAAAGCCCGACAGCGTGAGTTTTGTTGGTAATCTCACCGAGGATTTAAAAAGGCGTGATTTTACGGTAAACGCCATTGCCCTTTCAATAAATGGCGAAATCATTGATATTTTTGGCGGTAAAGAGGACATTAAAAATAAAATCATTCGTGCTGTGGGTAACCCGAGCGAAAGGTTTTGCGAGGACGCATTGCGAATTATCCGTGCCTTCCGTTTTAGCGCAAAGTTAAACTTTAAAATTGAGCCAAGCACCTATAAAGCCGCAATCGACAACGCCCATTTGTTAGAGCAAATAAGCCGTGAAAGAATTTTTGGGGAATTTACTCAAATTTTGCTTACCGACCATCCCGAAAAAGTCAAGCCGCTTGTTGACGGTGGCGGCTTTAAACATTTAGGTATTGAAAAAATTGAAAGCTGCAAGACACTTGGACATATGCCTAAAAAGTTTGACCTACGTTTTTATTACTTTTGCCGACTTGCAAATATAAGTGCCGCTGTTTTGTGCAAATCACTTAAGACGGATAACAAACTGTTTAATTACTGCAAAACAATGGGTATATTGGAGGAAACGGGTGTCGATACGAACATTATAAGCATCAAGAAGGCATTAAAATTAGCCGACGAGCAGGTTTTAAAGGATTACTTTATCATTAAAGATAACACCAACGCATGCAAAGCATTTGAAATTATCGATAAAATAATCAACCTTGGAGAGCCATATAAAATTTCTCACCTTAAGGTAGACGGAAACGATATACTTTCCCTTGGCTGTGTAGATACCGCTATCGGCACCGTACTAAATTTTTTGCTCGAAAAGGTTATAGAGGACCCCACCCTTAACAATAAAACAAAATTGCTTTTATTAGCAACCGATTTCATAAAAACACAATGCACAATATAAATATAACGCCATAAAATGTATTAAAGCATTTTGCGGCGTTATTTTTTATAGGTGATACGATGAATATTTTACTACTTTGCGGCGATGCGAGACAGTTGATTATAAAGGAACGGCTTGAGAAGGCAGGACACCAAGTACTGCATATTTGTTATTATTCCGACCTTGAAACCGACTTCTCGAAATTTGAAGCCGTTATATTCCCCTTACCCACCACACGTGACGGTGTATTTATAAACAACACTCTGACCGATGATAAAATTAAAATCAGTGATATAACCGACCGGTTAATCAATCAGAAAATTCTTTGCGGGAATTATTCCTTCGAGCATTTTGAATTTACCGATTACGGACAGGATGAAGCCACAGCCATATTAAATGCCGTACCTACTGCCGAGGGTGCGATTGCAATTGCCATAAACAATACCCCCTTTACCCTTTGGAAAAGCCGTTGCCTTGTGGTAGGATACGGAAGAATCGGTAAGGCGCTCTCCGAGAGATTATCCGCCCTCACAGCCGATGTTACAGTAAGTGCAAGGCGTGAAACCGACCTGGCTTTTATTGAAAGTAAGGGCTATAAAAGTGTTAAAACCTCCGAAATTGCCGATACGGCAAAGAATTATGATATAATTTTCAACACCGTGGCAGCCCCCGTCATTACAAATGATGTATTAAATAACTGCCGAAACGACTGCTTACTTGTTGAGTTGGCCTCCCACCCGTACGGCATAGACTTTAAGGCAGCCGAAGAGTACGGGCTACGGGTTATTATGGCGCAAGGGTTGCCTGGTAAAACCTCACACAAAACTGCCGCCGATATAATTAGCTCAACAATTTTAAAAATTTTAAATAATGACTCTACACAGAAACGGTGATATTTATGAATGGCTTAACTGCGGGATTTGCGGTTTGCGGTTCATTTTGCACAATAAAGGAATCGCTTGAACAAATACCTGTTTTAAGGAATTCAGGTATGGAAATTTTACCGATTCTCTCAAATACCGTGTACTCAACCGACAACCGCTTTAACCTTGCTAACGAATTAAGAGAGCGTATTGAAGAACTGACCCAAAACAAAATTATTCATACCATAACCCAAGCCGAGCCGATTGGCCCCAAAAAGCTTCTTGATATTTTGATAATTTCACCCTGTACTGGCAATACCCTTGCAAAATTGGCAAACGGAATTACCGATACATCGGTTACAATGGCGGCAAAGGCGCATTTGCGCAACAACCGACCCGTTGTACTTGCTATAGCCACAAACGATGCCCTTAGTGCCTCGGCCATTAACATCGGCAAGTTACTAAACACAAAAAACATCTACTTTGTTCCCTTTGGTCAAGATGACCCCTTCGGTAAGAACACCTCGCTTATCTCTGATTTTGGGCAAATACCGCAAACGGTAGAAAAGGCGCTAAAGGGAGAACAGCTACAACCTATTCTTTTAAAATAAAAGCACGGGAGTTTCCTCCCGTGTTTTTACACTTCTATTTCCTTTGATAAGAAAAATGAATATATGATTTTTTGTTTTATCGGTAATCGAAATATTTTTTGACAGGCAGCAGCATACATTTCAAGCTGTTTGGCATAAGCATCTGCTAAATCGTTAACAGTATTCACCCTATCAGTTTTAAAGTCTACAACTACTATTGAGTCATCCTCAACAAACACACAGTCAACACTACCCTGCACTACCACCATTTCGTTTGCAAGGGTGTTATCAAGTGTCGGGTTAAGCTCACCTGCGGGAATTTCGGTTAAAAACCGCATTTCCCTTGAAACCTTTTCGGATTTTTGTATGCGGCGAAACAATCCACTCTCAAAAAAACGCTCTACAGTGTCTTTTTGAATTGCCTGTTTTTCGTTATAGGTTATGAATTCCCACTCATACAACCTATCGATTTCAGCCGCTAAATCTTTTTTGGCCTTGGCAAAGTCGGCAAACTGCATAAATCTATGCGTTGCTGTGCCACGTGCCGCAGGTGATAAACCGCCTTTGGACATAAATGCAGGTCGTGAAGTAAAACTAAAGTCCTTCTCCTCTGCCTTATGCGCTATAATCGCAACGGCACTCTTTGACTCTATTTCCTTTAACTGCTCATACTCATATACATAGTTTATATTTTCCTTTATCGCAAGACCAAGCTGCTTATCGTAAGCCACCTCTTGTTCCTCTACCTGCTCTACCGTGTCTTGTTCCGACTCTTTCGCTTGGTAATTGGAAAAGGAAATATCATATTCGCCTTTAGTAAAATAAGTGCAGTTTTCAACATCGGATAACACAAAATCCTGCATATTTTTATCCGACATCAATGCAAACCAAAGCATATCCGCATAGGAATTCATCTCGGTTACCGAATTACGATAATCTTCTAAATTCTTATAATGCATAATGGGCACAGCATACCCCATTGCACGTTTTAGTACATCCTTTTCGGTAATGCATATTATGAGTTTTTCCTTAGCTCTTGTGAGGGCAACATACAACAGGCGCATTTCTTCATCCAACTGCTCTTGTTTTGCGGCAACCGAAATAATATTTCTTGTAATTACCGATTTTTGCGAACCGCCATCATCCTCATTAACCTTAAACGATATACCAAGTTCTGAATTTATTAACAGTTTGCTTGTTAAGTCTTTGGTATTGAAGCTCGAGGAAGTGTCGGCAATAATGCAAATCGGAAACTGCAATCCTTTTGATGAATGAATTGTCATTAGGGATACTGCGTCTTGCCCTGCCGATACACTATCAATTCCCTTTTGGGCAAGTTTTTCTATATGTTTGATAAAAAACTCTACCCGTTTTGAAAAACCGTTAGCATCATATTCTGCCGCCATACTCTCAAGCAACAATAAATTTCGGCGGCGGTTATCTCCGTTTTGCAAAACCGACATAATATTGAGCAAATCGGTTTGATTATACAAATAATTTATCGTTTCGCTGATGCTGCTTGTGGAAAATTGGTTTCTTAGGCGTTTGAGTACCTTTAGGAAATCAGCACACTTTTTCTCTCCCGCCACTGCCGACTGAGTAACAGCCGATATTAAACTGCATTTGCGGTTGGTTAAGCGGATGTTTGCCATTTCTTCAGCCGAAAAGCAAAATACGGGAGACATCATTACCGCAGCTAACGGAATATCAAGTGTAGGATTTTCAATAGCCCTTAAAAATGAAAATGCCGTTTGTATTTCGGTGTTTTCTAAAAAATCATTTTTTTGCAAGGATACAGGAATGCCCCTTTGCTTTAACACCTCGGCATAGACAGGTCCCGCCTTTTTTATCGACCTAAACAAAATTGTAAAATCTTGGTAGCGAGGTCTGCGCAATTTCTTGGTTTCATCATCGGTCACAAGCTCATTTGCCATGCTTTTTTCTATATAATCAGCAATGGAGTTGGCTTCTGCCACCCATTTTTCAGTAGCCGTGGCAATATTTGTAAGTTTTATCTCAACCGAGTTGGCACTGTTTTCAGGAAATTTCGCCTCGGGATTGAGCTGCTCCTCGTTATTATAAGCCACAGAGCTTAATTTTCCGTTCATAACGGCACCGAATATAAGGTTAACAAAATCGCATATTTGATGTCGGCTACGGAAATTACTTGATAAAATTATCTTTTTAAGTTCTCCGTTTGTTGCAGAATCAAACGGCAAATACCGCTGCTTCTTTTTCATAAAGTTATTCGGATTTGCACCTCTAAAACGGTAGATACTTTGCTTGATATCACCTACTATGAATATATTCTTTTCCTCATTGGAAATGAGGTAAAACAGTAGGTCCTGCATATCATTGGTATCCTGAAACTCATCCACCAATACCTCATCGAATCTACCGATGATTTCATCGGCAAACTCGGTACGAACTATCTCTCCGCCAACATTTTTGCAAAGAAGCTCGAGGGCTGCATGTGTGGTATCAGAAAAGGTCATCACATTCTTTTCCTTGCGTAAACCTTTGAACACCCTCATATATTCAAGTGTTAATGAAATAATCTCATTTATAAGAACATAACTGTCGTTATAATCCTTCTTTAATGACTCATCATTTGACGAAAACAATTCCGACAAATCGGCAACTGCCGCCTTGGCAGAATTTCTAATTTCACGTGCACTTATAACCAAGGGGTCATCCGCAAACCCTCTTGGTGTTGACAAACTACCACTTTCAAAATTGGCGACCAGCTCACAAACCTTATTCCAATTTTTCTCCTTGCAGTATTTTGCGATAATAAACAAATCATCCGCACATTGAGATAAAACAGGTTGGTACTTATCCAAAACGCCCTCCAAAGCACCTAATTGGCTGATAGCAGAATATAAATTGTTAGCATAAGTGTTTAACAGTTCATGTGCATAGGAAAAGGCGGTATCGGTTAAAAATGTGAAAAACTCAGATGTTTGTGAACGGGCTTGAAGATCTAAAAGCCATTGTTCAGGGAACGGCATATTTTGACTGAAATTATATATTGACTTAATATATTTTGATAAATCGCCCTCATCAAAGTCACTTGAAACGCCGTCTATAAGCGCTGAAAACTCCTGAGTTCCCTTTTCGAACGCCTCATCAATAACCGCCGAAATAGCCATTTGTGATAAAGGCATCAATACCGCATCATCGGCTATTGCAAAATCAGGACTTATGCCTAAACGGTCAAAGTTTTCTCTAATTAAATCAATACAAAACGAGTCTATTGTGCAAATTTTGGCATTCCGAAGCTTTATTCTTTGCTCAATTAAAAACTGATTTTCGGGATTCTTTGAATATTCCTCACTCAATCGTTTTTCAATTCTGCCACGCATTTCCTCGGCTGCTGCCTTTGTAAAGGTAACCACTAACAAGCGGTCAGCGGGGACAGCATTCTCACCACAAATTTTATCAATTACACGCTCTACTAAAACCGCCGTTTTACCCGAGCCCGCCGCTGCCGATACCAATGTTCCCGAGGAACAGTAAATGGCTTGTTTTTGTTGGTTTGTTGGTTCAAATGCCATTTATTCTTCCTCCTTTATTTTTGCTATTACTTCGCTGTTTTTGAGTGTGGGCACCTTTATATGCTCACCGTTTTCAATACAGCAAATCGCATAATAATCACAGTATTTACAAGCGGGAGAACCCGATGTATCAACGGGCAGTGCGCAAGAATCTCCCGATAGAACACCCCTGCCCATATCTTTAAGCAGACGCTCAATATGGTTAAACAACGTATCAAAGGTTTCACTGCTTATATATGTGCTACCTTTTGCATTGCCGTTTTTATCAAGCTCGTACTTTGGAATAAATTCGCCCTCGTTTTTCTTATCCATAGCCGAGTAAACGTCCTCGTTTTCGAGCACCAAGCCGTTCATAGTAAGCATAGAGGCATCTCGTTCCCTTTTTGATGGCATATATAATACACCTGCGGGTTTTAGATTGGATAAAGTTTCATTATCACCCTTTACTATACAATAAAGGTAAATCAGCATTTGCAAATTAAGACCAACCAAAACATCAGATAAGCGGAAATTTTTGGTGCCTGTTTTATAGTCTATTACCCGTAAATACCCATTCCAAGTATCTACTCGGTCGATGCTTCCGTTAATGCTTACCTTGCCACCATCCGCAAAATCTACCGTTACTGCAGATATAGTGTCATTTTTTCCTATGCCAAGCTCACAAAACTGTGGAGTGAAATCGGTTTGTGAGAACTCACGTGCAATGTGATAAACAACATCCTTTATAATCAAAGTGATTTTCCCAATTAAGTACTTCATCTTAGCAGTAACAATATCGGCAAAGCCCTCAACGCTCTGAAAGTAAGCGTTTATGTATTTTTCAGTTACCGAATCACACTCTTCACGAGTAAATTGACCTAACCGTTTGCCGTACTCAATTATTACATTTTCCAAAACAAAATGTACGATAGTACCACGCTGTAAAACATTGAAATCGGCAGCTTCTATTTTTTTTGCATTCAGACCGTATTTGCAAAAGAACCTAAATTTACATCTATTGAACGTATCAAATTTCGTTGCCGATACATTTATATGCCTTCCGTATAGTTTTTCGGCTGTTTCGGGCGAAATGGCAAACTCTCGTTTACTTGCGGCTTTTATATAATCTTCGACACCGATTTGCTCATCTTCCAAAGCCGATTTTAGCATTAAATAGTCTTGATATGATGTGTTGTATACCTCGCACATTTTTGAAATGGCAGTATTTTTCGTTTCGGGAGCATTTTCTTTTGTTATGCACACCTCGGGATCGTGCAAGAGAGTAACACTTGGGAAAAATTCGCAAATGTTTTTAATGATTGAGGATGGCTCTAAAGCACTGCCCGATGCCTTTTGTTTTGCGTAAGACACAAAAAGTTTACCTTTTGCACAACAAAGCGAGGAATACACTAGGAAATCTTCATCAATTGCGGCGGTTATATCGTTGCTAATAAGCGTAAGTCCCGCACGATTAAGTGTTTCTCTTTCCCTGCCCGCAAAAATTCCACCCGTTGCGGCGCTTTTTGGGAAAACATTCATATTAGCGCCAAGAATAAATGCCACCTTAGGTCTTGATGGTTTAATTCGGTCCGCCGAGCCAAAGGTAACCTCATCAAGCATTTGCGGAATATTGCCTATTGTAGCAAAGGAAACCGCCATATCCCACGAATCTATAAATTGCTTTTGCGTAATTTCTTGGTTCGGTAGGCACTTTACCAAGCCATCGAGTATTTCCATAATTACATCCCAAGACTGACGAATGTCATCAGCGGTAACCCCGTCAATTTCGGAATAATCGCTCATTTTCCCCCTTAATTTATCCGATATATTATACTTTTCAATTATTTTGAATATTGCCTTTGCCATATCATTGGGAGTACCGCAAAAATCATTGCGGAACTGTTTTATTAAGCCCACTGTTTTTTCACGCAGTGAGTTTAGATATTTCAATTTTTCAGTATCAGCAGCACCGTTTGAAAGACCCGAAGGATTCATAGTCCACACCGTGTCCCAAACCGAAGCATTTATATTCCAAACAAAAATGTAATTCTCAAGCTCTGAAATTTCACTGTCACTCAAAGGTCCTAAACCGGTTTTCAGCATACTTAAAACGGCATCGGTATTGTACCCTTTAAGTAAACCGAGCAACGAATCAATAAATACTGTAAGCGGCAAATATTTGATTGCCTTACGCCTGTCCATAAAGCAAAACACATTATTTCGCCTACACGCCTGTTCGACCGACAGCTTATATTCTTCGGCGTTTCGGCAAATTATAACAAAATCTCTATACCTATAATTGCCCTCTCGAACTAAACGGCGAATAGTCCTTGCGGCGAACTCGGCTTCATCAGCGGGAGTTTCACACTCGCAAATCGACAGGTTGTCCGATGAATAGGCGTTTTCAGTCGCATCGCAGCCGGAGAAAACGGTTTCAACACCCTTTAATGAATCCGATGAGTAATGAAATTCCTTTAATTCGGTGGGCTCAGCAATTTGAACACGATTCTTTTTAGCGAGGTCTAAAACATTTTTAACGGTTTTTCTAATATTCGTAAATATGTCAATTTTTTCGCTTTGAAGGTTAGTTGCAGTAAAGCAAAAAGTAACATCGTCCGCTTGAGAAAGTATCCTATCGATAATTTTATATTGCCCACCCGTAAAACTTCTAAAAGCATCTACATAAACGGTTTTGTTTTCAAAAAACTTATATTTTAAGAGATTTTCGGCAAGTCGGACTTCATTATCTTCGGGGTCCAAAAAGCTATTGCCAAGCAGTGCTTCGTACGCTGCATAAACAAGGGATAAGTCCTCGAGTTTGCTTTTCAAATATGCATCCTCAATACCGGAGCTTATTTGAGATAACTGCTTAGGAGATACCGCCGCCGCCTTCATTTCGTTAACAGCGGAAAGCAAGGTCTGCGTGAATTTTGGTGAATCGGAATATTTGCCCCAAAGCTTTAAACGGTCACAAACGGATGCGAGAGCCCTGCCCATAAGAATAACCTTATGAGAATCGTTAATAAGGTCAGCCACTCTGCCTCCCACAAATCTTGCAACCTCATCGTACAGTCTTGTAAAGCTAAGCACCGACACATTGGTGGTAGACTTTTCTGAAAGCGTATGTAAAAGCGTTCTCTCACTCTCAAATGTAAACTGTTCGGGTACGAGCAAAACAACCTGACGGCCCATCTCAACATCGTTTTTGATTTTCTCAAAGACGGTATATGTTTTTCCCGTTCCTGCCCTACCAAAAATAATTTGAAGCATTATTTTCACCTCAAATCCATTTTAACACATCCATTGTCCTTTTTAAAGTACAAAAATAAATCTCAACAACAAAAATCCGCATATAAACGGTACGCCGCCGAACGATATTCCTAAAACGGTACATTCATTGACAGGTATATGTAGTCCTGTTGCAAACCCTGTAAGATTAAGCACCGCCATTATGCAAAGAGAAATTGCCGCCTGATACAATACAAATCTAAAGCTTTGATTATGCTTTTTTAAAAAATATATAAAGGCAATTAAATACACAGCGAAGATAATTATAAGAAAAATACTGTAAATTCTCATTTCTTCTCCCTAAAAATTATATTTTTAATAAAAATGCAATTTACATCTTGATTTTTTATCTCTTTGGTGGTATTATATTTAAAGTTTCCGGGTGTAGCTCAGTTTGGTATGAGCGCTTGAATGGGGTTCAAGAGGCCGCTAGTTCGACTCTAGTCACTCGGACCAAAGACTACTGTGCAAACAGTAGTCTTTTTCTTTTTGTGGCTCTTGAACCCTAAACGTGTTTTCCCTTATAAAAATATGCTTATGTAAAACAATAAATACCCAACAAAAAAGTCCTACTTTGAGACACTTCGTAAAGAAGTTTCTCTCAACATTTCTTTTTATATAAAAAATGACACTTATCTGTTGAAAGTGTCATAGTGGGTTACATACTTTGAAATTATACCTAACTCAAAGATAAAAATATTCGTGTTATTGTGAGACAGGTCTCACAGTGATATTTTGCCTTTCGGCAAAGTGATATTGAAACTTACAGTTTCAGTGATATTATATTCGCCTATCGGCGAGTGATATTGCTTCGCAGTGATATTTGGTCTAAAGTCCAAGTGATATTCGCTTTGCGAGTTATAATGGCGAATATAATATCACTGAAACTGTAAGTTTCAATATCACTTTGCCGAAAGGCAAAA
>JAZRRG010000075.1:0-1034 GCA_045650565.1 Acutalibacteraceae bacterium
TACCGTCGCCCTTACCGCCGACGAGTCTTACCTCTTCAACGCCGTAAAACTGATTTTCATGTCCAATGTATTTGTTATCCATAACGTGCCTCCAAAAGTTTTTAGGTTACCATTATTTTAACATATCGCGCGCGATATGTCAATATATTTCGCCCGACAGAAAATAAAAAGCCCCGAGAAAAATCTCGGGGTTGGTGGACCATCTAGGACTCGAACCTAGGACCGACCGGTTATGAGCCGGTAGCTCTAACCAACTGAGCTAATGGTCCAAATGTGTTGTGTGACTAATATATTGTAGCAAATAGATGTGAATAAATCTTTAATGAATTATTAACAATGTATTAAATTACCATTATATTATATCTATCATTGAGCGCGGGTATTAAAAACCTTAAAATTCATTTTACAATGATAAAAAGCGACATTTTTGCAAAAATGATACGAATAACGCCGAAAAACAAGCCATTATTCCCACAAAACACCTTGACAATAACACTCGTTAAGTGTATAATATATTGCGTACGGAAGCATAGCTCAGTTGGTTAGAGTACTTGCTTGACATGCAAGGGGTCACTGGTTCAAGTCCAGTTGTTCCCACCAAAAGGACACCGAAAAGGTGTCTTTTTCTTTTTTTGTGGGAACAACATAGGACTTGAACCAGCTCGCACTACTCACTTTGTTTGCACAAAAGCTTACAACACAACAATGAATGCACTCAGAACGTGTGCGAATACGGTTCGCATACCCCACAAAAAAGACAACCACCGGGCCGCCTATTTTATAACATCTTCTTGCAATAATTAAAAGCTTCTGTTATAATATACTTACCAAACATACTTACCAAACAAAAATTGCACGAGGTATATAAAATGCCAAGCATCTACGATATTGACAAAAACTTCAAGATAGAGACTAGTATCGGCAAGGAAGATATCAGCTTCCACGATCCGCTCTCCGCACCCTTTACGGTGCACGGTGTGTATTACGATGACGGCAAGTACAGACGTATGCCCGAGAAGGTGGCAAGGACGGTG
>JAZRRG010000076.1:0-2330 GCA_045650565.1 Acutalibacteraceae bacterium
TGTCAACGGTGCTTAACATAACCGAACTGTGTGCTTCGCAATGACGCAATTCCGAAAGTTTGTCCATTGCTTTTTTGGCATTTTCATCAGTAACTGCCGAAATGCAAAGTGCAATTAAAATTTCGTCGGTGTGTAATCTCGGGTTGTGGTTGCCCAAAGCGTTTACCTTTAATTCCTGTACCGGTTCGATAACGTTTTGCGGAATCAAGCGGATTCCCTTGGGAATTCCGGCTAATGCCTTCAAAGCGTTAAGCAAAAGTGCTGAACTTGCACCGAGCAGGGGAGTTGTCTTACCGGTGATAATACGTCCGTCGGGCAATTCAATTGCGGCGGCGGGAGCGCCGGTTTCTTCGGCTCGCTCGTTTGCGGCGGCGATAACCTTGCGGTCGGCAATATTAATACCTGCCTGCTCCATCAAAAGTTCGATTTTCATAGTTTCAGTATCGTCGGCTTCGCCTTTACTCTTGCGACACTGTGCATCATAATAACGACGGATAATTTCATTATCGGCTGCCTTTTTTACGGCATCGGCATCAAAAATGCAGTTCCCTGCCATATTAACGCCCATATCGGTGGGTGATTTATATGGGCAGCTGCCCAACATTCTCTCCATGCAAGCCTTAACAACGGGGAAAATTTCAACATCGCGGTTGTAGTTTACGGTGGTTTCACCGTAGGCTTCCAAGTGGAACGGGTCAATCATATTAACGTCATTAAGGTCGGCAGTTGCGGCCTCGTATGCCAAGTTGACCGAGTTTTTCAAAGCTAAATTCCAAATCGGGAAGGTTTCAAATTTTGCATAGCCTGCTTCAATACCGCGTTTGTGCTCGTGGTAAAGTTGGCTTAAGCAGGTTGCCATTTTTCCGCTTCCGGGACCGGGTGCGGTGACAACAATGAGGTTTCGTGAAGTTTTAATATATTCGTTCTTGCCATAGCCTTCGTCAGAAACAATTAACTTAAGGTTAGAAGGGTAGCCGGCAATCGGATAATGCTTGTAAACGGGGACGCCTAAATTTTTTAGTTTGTTAGCAAAAGCGTCAGCCGAGGATTGACCGGTGTAGCGGGTAAGCACAACACTGCCTACGTAAAGTCCAAATCCGCGGAAAGCATCAATAAGGCGTAAAACGTCGAGGTCGTATGTTATACCAAGGTCACCTCTGACCTTGTTTTTCTCAATATCGGCGGCGTTTATGACAATGACAATTTCGGCTTGGTCTTTCAAGCGGGCAAGCATCTTGATTTTGGAATCGGGAGCAAAACCGGGCAAAACACGTGCGGCATGATAGTCGTCGAACAGCTTACCGCCAAACTCCAAATACAACTTACCGCCAAACTTCTTTATGCGTTCCTGAATATGTTCAGATTGCATTTGCAGGTATTTGTCATTATCAAAACCGATACGATACATAGGTAAACCTCTTTTACTCTAAACTTCAAAATTGTCTCTCAAAAAAAATAAGCGAAATGAATTTCGCCGAAACTCTTTTCGCTTATATAGTTTAACATACTTTTTATTGTTTTACAAGTGCAAAAAACACAAAATTTTGACAATATATTGTATTTTACTAAATTTTCTCTAATGTGTTGAGCAATGCGGTGCAACCCAAAAGAATATCGTTGTAGCAGGTGGTAAAATCGCCCGAATACCAAGGGTCAGACACATCGCGGTCTTGTCCTGCAAATTTCAAAAGTTTATGAACCTTTTTATCGGGGTCAGAGCCGATAATCCGCATAATATTCCGCATATTGTTGGAGTCCATAACGATTAGCAGGTCGTAGTTTACATAATCCTCGCGAGTGGCTTGTACTGCACGTTTTCCGTCACACGAAATGCCGTGTTTTTTAAGTTCTGCTTTAGCGGGCGGGTAAACGGGGTTGCCGATACCGTTCCATATTTCCTCGGTGCTGGTTGCCGAGGAGGAAATGTAGTATTTGTCGGTCAAACCGCGTTTTTCCAAAAGGTCTTTGAAAACAAACTCCGCCATCGGCGAACGACAGATGTTGCCGTGGCAGACGAACATTATTTTTATCATTATTTTAAACTCCAATCAGATTTTTATATCCTTGCCTCCATCGTCAGAGGGAGGTAAGGCGGTCACTATGTTTCTTGATTTTAATATAACATTTTGCAATGCTATTTTCAATCCTTTTATAGCTAGTTAGTTGTGGCAAGGGCGTACCCCTGCACCCCACAATATTGCTATTGTTTTCCAAAAGTAATATAGAACACAAAAATCAATACCGCTCGTAACTCGTGGCGTATTGATATTTATAGCGTGATATGATACAATATATTTACTGAAAAATGAAAATTTGCAGGTGACCCAATA